>NZ_JBVVQW010000007.1:0-277026 GCF_055811655.1 Mesorhizobium sp. WSM4809 | reverse complement strand
GCGGGCGCCGGCGGTGAAGACGGCTAGTCTGAGTCCGGCGCCCGAGCGCGTGACGGCCAGCAGCGCGCGGGGGATCACCGCCGGCGCGATGACCGGCAATGTCACCCGCCTGAACGTGGTGAGCGCGGAGGCGCCGAGATCGGCGGAGGCCTCGACGATCGACCAGTCGAAGCTCTTCAGCCTTGCGCGCACCACCGAGCAGACGAAGGCGAGATTGAAGACGACATGGGCGAGGATGATGGTGTGCAGGCCCATGGTCAGATTGAGCATCGAGAAGAACGACAGCAGCGCGATCGCCAGCACGATGTCGGGAATGATCATCGGCGCGAAGATCAGCGCTTCGAGCCCCTTGCCGTATTGCCGGCGCATCTCGATGCCGATCGCCAGCAGCGTGCCGAGCAATGTTGCGATTGCGGTCGACACCAGCGCCACGATCAGCGTGTTGAGCGCAGCGGAGAGGATCGCCGAATTGCCGGCCAGCGAGGCATACCATTTCAGCGAAAAGCCCGACCATGCCGTCGGCAGCCCGCCTTCGTTGAAGGAAAGCGCGACCAGCACGGCTATCGGGATGTAGAGGAAGGCGAAGACCAGGCTCAGCACGAGCCAGAGCGTGCGCCGCGTGGCGGGGGAGCGCTCAGCCATCGGTGTCTCCGCCGGCTTGCGCGGCATGCCCCGAGGCGCGATTGGCGGCCAGCGCCTGCGCCATCAGCACCAGAAGCATGATGGCGATCAGCGCCATCGCGAGCGCGGCGCCGAATGGCCAGTCGTTGGCAGTCAGGAACTGGTCGTAGACGAGGTTGCCGATCATCTGGAAGCGGCCGCCGCCAAGCAGCGCGGGCGTGACGAAATTGCCGATCGACAGCACGAAGACGAACACCGCGCCAGCGGCGATGCCGGGCACGGTCAGCGGCAGGATGACACGGCGGAATGTGGTGGCGGCGGAGGCGCCGAGGTCACGCGAGGCTTCGGCGAGTTCCGGGTTGAGGCGCGACAGCGGCGCGTAGCAGGCGAGGATGACGAAGGGCAAATAGTTGTAGACGAGGCCGGCGATGACCGCGCCTTCGGTGTAGAGCATCGAGGGCGGTTCGCCAGTGTAGCCGAACCAGCGCAACAACTGCGTGATCAGGCCTTCGCGGTTGAGCAGCACGATCCAGGCATAGGTGCGGATCAGGTAATTGGACCAGAACGGCAGCACGGCGAAGAACAGGAATACCGGCTGCCACCGGCGCGGGGCGGCTGCGATGGCGTAGGCGGCGGCATAGCCGATCACCACCGCGATCAGGGTGGCGGTGCCGGCGATGCGCGCCGAATTGAGGAAGATGCCGGCATAGAGCGGGTCGAAGACCAGCCCGAAATTCTCGAGCGTGAAGGTGTATTCGATGCCGCCATAGATGCCGCGCCGGAAGAAGGCGAGCGCCAGCACCAATGCGCACGGCACCACCATCAAGGCCGCGAGCCAGGCCAGTGCCGGGGCCATCAGCAGGGAGGAGCGGGAGGGGAGGTGCTTCACGAAGCACCCCCCTCTGCCCTGCCGGGCATCTCAGCGACCAAAGACCCCCTCACCCGGATTGCCATCCGAATTGCGAAGGGCAATTCGGGGCAATCCGACCTCTCCCCGAGGGGAGAGGAGGTCGCTGGCGCCGGCGCTTTCCTCTTCTCCCCCACGGGGAGAAGGTGGCCGCGAAGCGGCCGGATGAGGGGGTGCTGCGCTGGAGATTGGCGACAGGCCGCGATCCAGCCAATCTCCCCCCTTGAGGGGGAGATGGCCGGCAGGCCAGAGGGGGGCGCGAAGGAACGCAAGCTTGATTCCAGCTACCGAAGTGGCGCGCCGCCTACTGCGCCGCCTTGATCTCGCTGACGATCTTCGAATAGTCGCGCTGGGCGTCGCCGACGTCGCGCAACTGCTCGAACTTGACGAGGTCGGCCACCGGCATCGCCATGTTGGGGAATTTGGCCAGGAAATCGGCCGGCAGGCTTTCCATGGCTGGCTTGTTCGGCACCTTGTAGTCGATGTTCTGCGCCGCCCAGGCGTGGTTCTTGGCGTCGAGCATGAAGTTGATGAACTGGAAGGCGGCATCCTTGTTGGCGGAGGCCTTCATCACCACCATCGTGTCAACCCAGAGGTCGGAGCCTTCCTTGGGAATGACGTATTTGATCTCGGGCTTTTCGGCGATGCCGTAATTGCACCAGCCGTCCCATGCCTGCACCATCAGCGCCTCGCCGGACACCAGCTTGGAATAGAAGGTGGTGTCGTCATAGGCGAGCAGGGTCTTCTTGGCCGAGATCAGCAGATCCTTGACCTCAGCCATCTTGGCCGGGTCGGTTTCGTTGACCGAATAGCCCTTGTCGAGCTGGCCGGCAGCCAGCAGCCAGCGGTCGGTCGCCAGCATGGTGGTCTTGCCCTTCAATTCGTCGGATGGCGCGAGCAGGTCGCTCCAGCTGGTGGGGGCAACCTTCATCAGGTCCGAACGGTAGCAGAGGCCGGTCGTGCCCCAGGTGTAGGGCACCGAGAATGCATTGCCGGCATCGTGCGGCAGCTTGGTTGCCTCGGGATAGAGATTGGTGAGGTTCGGTATCTTGGCGTGGTCGATCGGCTCGGTCAGGCCGAGCTTGTTCAGCACCTCGGCGAAGGGCGAAGAAACGAAGACCACGTCATAGCCCTTGCCGCCGGCGGCGATGAGCTTGCCCATGATCTCTTCATTGGTGGCGTGCACCACCACTTCGCCCGACACGCCGGTGGCGGTCTTGAAGGCGGCCATGGCGTCAGGCGCCATGTAGCCGTCCCAGTTGGAAATGACGAGGTCGGCAGCCGTCGCCGGCGCGGACAGCGCCAAGGCCAGGCCAAGTGCGATCGAAGATGTTTTCAGCGCACGGCGCCGCAGGCTGGTAGCGGTCATGACAGACTCCCATTTCGGTTGATCGTCGAATTGCATTCGCCGGACCAACGCTTGCGACCCTTGCCGCTGCCTCGATCCCGTTCCCTAGGTCTTTTTCTCGCCGATTGCCCTGACAGTACTATTGCAGAAAAAAGTACGTCAATCCATAATTTGCTAAGCGATCGTGGAATCTGGCCGATTGCGTCCGTGCGGGCGATCGGTCAGATCAATGCGGTCATGTCGTTTTCCACGAGACCAGTCATGCAAGCCGCAGCCCGACGACCTCGCACCAACCACCTCGATCTGGCGCAGCGCATCCTGGATGTGGCGCGGCAGCGCGGTTTTGAGCCCGGCGCACGCTTGCCGGAGCAGCAGATCGCTTCGTTGTGCAATGTCTCGCGCACGCCGGTGCGGGCGGCTCTCGGCCTGCTCGCTGAACGGGGTGTCGTGCGCTGGGAGGCAGATTCCGGTTATCACCTGGCCATCGACCTCACCGCGCAGGCTTCAGTCGCCACGGAACTGCCCGCCGCCGAGGAGGACGAGTTGGCCGAGGCGATCCTGCGCGACCGGTCGGCGCGTCGGCTGGACCAGACGGTGACCGTCGCGGGGCTGATACGGCGCTACAGTGCCGAGCGCAAGACGGTACTAAAAGCACTCAACAAACTGACTGAAGAGAATTTGTTGGACCGAGCGCCTGGCCAGTCCTGGCTGTTTCGGCGCACCCCCGACGATCCAGAGGCGCAAGGCGACAGCTATGAGTTCCGCTTGCTGCTGGAACCCGCGGCTATCCTGACGCCGGGCTTCCGGCTGGACGGCGCGCGGGCGGCGACGTTGCGCCAGGCTATGGAAGCGCTGGTGGCGCTGCCGGACGCCGCATTCGATACACGCGAGTTCCAGCGGCTGGACATCGATTTTCACGGCATGCTCGCCGAGGGCTGCGCCAACCGCTTCATCGCCGACGCGCTGGCCGATCACCTCAGGCTGCGCCGGCTGCCGGGCATCTATACCGGCGTCAACGTCTTCCGCTTGCGGCAATCGCTGCGCGAACACCTTGTTATACTCGACCATCTTGAAAGCCTGCAGTATGAGGTGGCGGCCGATTTGCTTCGCATCCACCTGCGGCTCTCCCGCAACCAGCGACCGCAAGCGGCCAGTCGCGGGGCGCCCGCCCTGTTCGGCATGATCAGCCGGCCGGAATGACGAGGATTAATTGACGCGTAAAGCCAGCCCGACCATCGCGCTGTTTCCCGAAGCCAGTTTCGGCGCGGCGTTGAATTGCGTCGGCATCGCGCAGGCATTGCGTGCCAAGGGAGCCCGGCCCGTCTTCATTTGCCATGCCGGCTTTTCCGGCGTCTTTGCCGACTATGGTTTCCAGGAATACCAGCTGCCGACCGACGAGCCGCTGAGCGACAGCGAACGCCAGAGCTACTGGCAGGCTTTCGTGCGCCGGCACCTGCCGCATTTCCGGCTGAGCCCGATCGACCAGCTGGAAACCTATGTCGCGCCGACCTGGCAGGCCATCGTCGACACTGCGGTCAACGCCGAGGCGCCGCTGCGCCAATTGCTGGCGCGGCTGAAGCCGGACGCGGTGGTGCTCGACAATGTCATCATGTTCCCGGCGATATCAGCCGCCGGCTGTCCCTGGGTGCGTGTCGTCTCCTGCGCCGAGACCGAGCTGCCGGATGCCAATGTGCCGCCCTATCTGTCGGGGCTTGGCGCCGACGACCCGCAACGCGCGGCTTTCGAGGCAAGGTATCTGGCGGCTTGCGCGCCCGCACATGACCGCTTCAATCGCTTTCGCATGGATGCCGGCCTGGCGTCGCTGCCGAAGGGCCTGTTCCTCGAGGCGTCGCCCGACCTCAATTTGCTGCTGACGCCTTCGATCGTGCGTCGTGAGCGGGCCGAGCCGCTCGATCCCACGCGCTTCGTCTATCTCGAAGGCTGCGTGCGCTCGGAAGGGCCGTTCGAAGTGCCGGTGTTTCCGCGCAACAAGGGGCCGCTGGTCTATGTCAGCTTCGGCAGCCTCGGCGCCATGGATGTCGGCCTGATCGAGCGCATGCTGGTCGTCTTCGACAGGCTGTCGGCGCGCTTTATTGTCAATGCCGGCGGCCTGCGCGACGCCTACCGTGCGGTGCCGGACAATGTCTATCTCGACGCCTGGTTTCCGCAGCCCTCGGTGGTGGCGAAGTCAGACCTGTTCATCCATCACGGCGGCAACAACAGCTTTTGCGAAGCGCTGCGCTTCGGCGTGCCGTCACTGATCATGCCCTATTGCTGGGACGGACACGACAATGCGCGCCGCGCCGGAGAAACCGGCGTCGGTGACCATATCGGCCGCGACGCCTGGACCGAAGGAGTGTTGGAGAGAGCCATTCTCGGCCTGCTGGCCGACGATGCCATGCGCGCCCGCCTCAAGGACAATGCAGCCCAAATGGCGCTGAAACCTGGAACGGATGTGGCCGCGCAAGCCATACTCTCTCTGATACGGACGTGACGAAATGCCTGACAACAACGCGAATATCTCGCTCTTCAGCGGCAATGACGCCAAGGCCTGGCTGACCCGGCATGGGATCAACGAAGTCGAGTGCCTGGTGCCCGACATGAACGGCGTCCTGCGCGGCAAGGCCTTGCCGACGGCCAAATTCCTCCAGGCGCTGGAAGATCGGGCGCTCTATCTGCCGAGCAGCGCTTTCCTGGTCAGCATCGACGGCCGCTACTCCGGCTCGATCGACGAGGGCTTTGCCTATTCGGACCCCGACATGCGCATGGTGCCCGATGTCTCGACGCTGTGCCTGGCGCCGGGTGCCGCTCCCGGCAAGGCCTATGTCTTCGCCGATGCCTTCCATATGGACGACCGGCCCTGGATGGCCTCGCCGCGCCATGTGCTGCGCGCCGTGCTCGACCTCTGCGCCAGGCGCGGCTGGCGGGCGGTGGTGGCGCCGGAGCTCGAATTCTATCTGACCGCGCCCAATCCCGATCCGGACCAGCCGCTGACTGCGCCGGTCGGCGCCAATGGCCGTGCCGAGAACGTGCAGCATCCCTATGACATGGCCGCACTCGAGGAGTTCGAGCCGGTGATCCGGCGCATCTACGACTACGCCGCGGCGGCCGGACTGCCACTCGACACGCTGATCCATGAATCGGGTACGGCGCAGCTGGAAATCAACTTCCTGCATGGCGACGCGCTGCCGCTGGCCGACAAGGTGCTGCTGTTCAAGCGGCTGACGCGCCAGGCCGCGCAGCAGAGCGGCATGCATGCGACCTTCATGGCCAAGCCGATCGCCGCGCAGGCGGGAAGCTCGATGCATCTGCACATGTCGGTCATCGACGAGGCTGGCAGGACGCTGTTTGCCGGCAGCGACGATGCCGACACCGCAATGTTCGGCCACTTCATCGGCGGCCTGCAGAAATATGTCCCGGAAATCATGCCGCTGTTTGCGCCCAATGTGAATTCGTACCGTCGCATCAGGCCGAACCACAGCGCGCCGGCCAACATCGAATGGTCGCATGACAACCGTTCCTGCGGCCTGCGCGTGCCGGCCGGGGGCCGCGCGGCGCGGCGGGTGGAGAACCGGCTTCCAGGTGCGGATTCCAATCCTTACCTGGCGATCGCCGGCTCGCTGCTTGCCGGCTATCTCGGCGTCGAACAGAAACTGGCGCGCTCGGCCGAAGCGTCGGGCAATGCCTACAAGATCAAGAGCACGCTGCCGAAAACGATGGAGGAGGCGCTCGATCGTTTCGAGGCATGTGAGCCGGTGCGGGAACTGCTCGGCGAGGATTTCTTCCAGACCTATCTGCGCGTCAAGGGCGTCGAGCTCGACCTGTTCCAGGGCGTGGTGACGAGCTGGGAACGCGACCACCTTCTGCTGAAGGTGTGAACATGGCTTCCAGTTCAACGGACTTCAATTCGGGCCTCGATATCGCCAAATCCTATTATGTCGCCACCGCCAATCCGGCGCCGGACCATCCGGCGCTGGTCGGCGACGTCGACACCGACCTGGTTGTCGTCGGCGGCGGCTGCACCGGCCTGTCGGCCGCCCTTCACGCCGCCGAGCGCGGGTTGAAGGTGGTGCTGCTCGAAGGCGGCAAGATCGGCTGGGGCGCGTCGGGCCGCAATGGCGGCCAGATGATCCCCGGCCTGCGCAAGGGCGCCAAGGGCCTGGTCAAACTCTACGGGCCGGAGCGGGCAAAGGTGCTGTTCGATCTTGCCTTCGAGGCACGCGGGCTGGTGCTCGATATCATTGAGCGCCATGCCATCGATTGCGATCTCAGGCTGACCGGTCATCTGGTGGGCGCGGTCAACGGTTCCGACCTCAGGGATCTCGAGGAAGAGGCCGAGTGCCTTGAAAGCGTGATGAAGTTTGGTGACGTCGAAATCCTGTCGGCGGCTGAAGCCCGAGCCAAGGTCCACACATCATACCATGGCGCGATGTATGAGCCGCTCGGCGGCCACATGCATCCGCTGAATTACACGCTCGGCCTTGCCCGCGCAGCGGTTGCGGCCGGCGTCATCATCCACGAGAATTCGGTGGCGGTGAAGCTGGAGCGTGAGCCTTCGATCCGGGTCTCGACGGCAAAGGGATCGGTTCGGGCCAGACATGTCGTGCTGGCGGGGGATGCGCTGCTCAATGGGCTGGAGCCACGCGTCAACAGCCGCATCATGCCGGTCGGCAACTACATCGTCGCCACCGAGCCGCTGGAGGGCAAGCGCTATGTCATCCCGGCCAATGTCGCGGTGTCCGACACCCGCTTCGTCGTCAACTACTACCGCATGTCGGCGGATGGGCGCCTGCTGTTCGGTGGCGGCGAACGCTACACGCCATCACCGCCGGCCGATATCGCCGGCTTCGTGCGGCCGCATATGGAAAAGACCTTTCCGCAGCTCAAGGGCTGCCGCATCGATCACGCCTGGGGTGGGCTGGTGTCGGTGACGACATCACGGCTGCCGCACGTCGGGCACTATGGCGAGGTGTATTTCGCGCATGGCTATTCCGGCAAGGGCGTCATCCTGTCGACGCTGTCGGGCAAGCTGCTGGCCGAAGCGATCACGGGTGATGCCTCGCGGCTGGATTTGTTCTCGACGCTGAGCCCGATGCCGTTCCCCGGCGGCACGGCGTTGCGTGGGCCGCTCTATGTGCTGGGCATGCTGTGGTACGCGATGCGGGATCGTATCAAGCATTGATCAGAGGCAATTGTCGACGTTAGCACTGCCCCTCACCTGCCTGCCGGCATCCTCTCCCCGTCAACGGGGCGAGGGACGCTGTTGTCGCCGGTATCGCCAATGTTGCAGGAAAGGCGATGGCGTTGCGCCAGCTACTTTCTCCCCGTCACTATACGGGGAGAAATGCCCGGCAGGGCAATGAGGGGCGGCGCTGGCGTTTGAAGAGTTTTCGGGCGATTGATTAGACGACAAAAAAATCCTCGATGCGCTGCCTGGCCTCAACCAGCACCGGCAGTATCTCCCGCTCCATCTCCGCCACCGAAAAACGCGCCGACTGAGTCGAGACGTTGATGGCCGCGACCGTGCGCTCCGCGCGGTCGCGGATCGGCACCGCGATCGAGCGCAGGCCGAGCTCCAGTTCCTCGTCGACGATGGCAAAGCCGTCCGCTTTCGCCTTGCCGATGGCGCCGGCCAGCAGCCTGATATCGGTGATCGTCTTCGGTGTCCGTCTTTCGATGGTCGCCTGGTCGAGGAATGCGTCCAATTCCCCTGATGTCAGCCCGGCCAGCAGGATGCGCCCCATCGAGGTGCAATAGGCCGGCAGCCTGGTGCCGACATCGAGCGACACGCTGAGGATGCGGCGGCCGGGAATGCGGGCGACATAGACGACATCCTCACCCGACAGGATGGCCGCAGAGCAGGCCTCGTTCAGTTGTGCTGCCACAGCCTGCATGATGGGCGCGGCGAAGGCCCATAGCGAGGCGCCGCCGAGCCAGGTGCGGGCGACCGTCAGCAGGCGCGGCGAAAGCGAAAACACGCGGCCGGCCTGTGTTGCATAGCCGGTGGCGGTGAGTGTCAGCAGGAAGCGGCGGGCGCCGGCGCGGGTGAGGCCCGCTTCCTCGGCCATTTCGGTCAGCGTCATCCCCGAGGGGTGCCGGGCCAGGATTTCCATGACGGCAAGGCCGCGCTCGAGCGAGCCGACATGATCACGGGAAGCGGCTTGTTCGTCCATCTCAACTCCGCGGACGGCATCGGCGTCAGGATTGACTCCACGCCCTCGCTCAGCGTAGAAAGTATCGCATACAAAACATGTGTTCGCAATACGAACTTTCTGAATCCGGAGCCGATGCGATGGTCAAGTTCCTGCCGCTCAAACAGGCTGTTTCGGAGAACCTGAACAGTGGCGACACAGTCGCCTTCGAGGGCTTCACCCATCTGATCCCGACGGCGGCTGCGCATGAGGCGATCCGCCAGGGGTTTCGCGACCTGACACTGATCCGCATGACGCCGGACCTGATCTACGACCAGATGATCGGCATGGGCATGGCGAAGAAAATCATCTTCTCCTATGTCGGCAATCCCGGCGTCGGCCTGCTGCGCCGCGCCCGCGACGCCATCGAGAACGGCTTTCCGCGCTCACTCGAAATCGAGGAGCACAGCCATGCCGGCATGGCCAATGCCTATGAAGCGGGTGCTGCCGGCCTGCCTTGTGCGGTGTTTCGCGGCTATCGCGGCGCCGGGCTGGCGGCGGTCAACCCGAACATCAAATCGGTGACCTGTCCCTTCACCGGCGAGGTGCTGGCGGCCGTCCCCTCGATCCGGCCTGATGTCACCTTCATCCATGCGCAGAAGGCCGACCGGAAAGGCAATGTGCTGGTCGAGGGCATCATCGGCATCCAGAAGGAAGCGGTGCTGGCGGCCAAACGTGCTGTGGTGACCGTCGAGGAAGTGGTCGACTATTTTGACGATCTGCACCCCAATCTGACCGTGCTGCCGCGCTGGACGATCGCGGCGATATCGGTCGTGCCCGGCGGATCGCATCCGTCCTACGCGCATGGCTATTATGCGCGCGACAATGCCGCCTATCTCGAATGGGACGAGATCGCCGCCGACCGCGAGAAATTCCAGGCGTGGATGCATGCCAACGTGATCGAGAAGAGCGCCGACGATTTCGCGGCCCGGGTCGAGCATTTGAGGAAAGCGGCATGAGCGACAATCCGGGATTCACCCCCAACGAGATGATGACCATCGCCGCCAGCCGCGCGCTGCGGAATGACGATGTCTGCTTCGTCGGCATCGGTGCGCCGTCCGCCGCCTGCAATGTGGCGCGGCTGACGCATGCGCCTGATATCACCCTGATCTACGAGAGCGGCACGATCGGCACCTCGCCCGATGTGCTGCCGTTGTCGATCGGCGATGGTGAATTGTGCGAGACCGCTATCACCACCGTCGCGGTGCCGGAGATGTTCCGCTACTGGCTGCAGGGCGGCCGCATCTCGATCGGCTTCCTCGGCGCGGCGCAGCTCGACAAATTCGGCAACATCAACACCACGGTCATCGGCGACTATTTCCATCCCAAGACCAGGCTGCCGGGCGGCGGCGGCGCGCCGGAGATCGCGACGTCGTCGAAGGAGATCTACATTACCATGGCGCAGACCAAGCGCGGCATGGTCGAGAAGATCGACTTCTTCACCTCCTTCGGCCATGGCGAGGGCGGCGATCATCGAAAGCGTCTCGGCATCGACACTGCAGGCCCGACCTTGCTGATCACCGACCTCGCCATCTGGAAGCCGGATCCGGTGAGCAAGGAATTCACCGTCGTGTCGCTGCATCCCGGCGTCACGCGCCAGCAGGTGCAGGACACCTGTGGCTGGGTGGTTAAGTTCGCCGAGGCGCTTGACGAAACGCCGCCGCCAAGCGAACTCGAACTCAAGACATTGCGCGACCTGCAGGCCCGCACCAAGGCGGCGCATGAGGGAACCGGAAAAGCAAAGGCTGCATGACATGGCCGAGGCCTATATCTGCGACTACATCCGCACACCGATCGGCCGCTTTGGCGGTTCACTGTCTTCGGTACGATCAGACGATCTTGGCGCGATACCGCTGAGGGCATTGGCCGAGCGCAATCCCGGCATCGACTGGCAGGCTGTCGACGATGTCGTCTATGGCTGCGCCAACCAGGCTGGCGAGGACAACCGCAACGTGGCGCGCATGGCGCTGCTGCTGGCAGGTCTGCCGAAGGAGGTGCCAGGCTCGACGGTCAATCGCCTGTGCGGCTCCGGCATGGATGCGCTGACCATTGCAGCGCGCGCCATCAAGGCCGGCGAGGCGGAGCTGATGATCGCGGGAGGCGTCGAATCGATGAGCCGCGCACCCTTCGTCATGCCCAAGGCCGACACGGCGTTCTCGCGCAATGCCGAGATCTACGACACCACCATAGGCTGGCGTTTCGTCAACCCGCTGATGAAGAAGCAGTATGGCGTCGATTCGATGCCGGAGACCGGCGAGAACGTAGCGGAGGAGTTCGCCATCTCCCGCGCGGACCAGGATGCCTTTGCCGTGCGCAGCCAGGACAAGGCTGTCGCCGCGCAAGCCAATGGAAGGCTGGCGAAGGAGATCACAGAGGTGACGATCCCGCAGCGCAAGGGCGATCCGATCGTCGTCGCGAAGGATGAGCATCCGCGCGCGGGCTCTACGGTCGAGGCGCTGGCCAAGCTGCCGACGCCATTCCGCCAGGGCGGTACGGTAACGGCCGGCAATGCCTCCGGCGTCAATGACGGCGCGGCGGCCCTGATCGTTGCCTCGGAAGCAGCGGTGAAAAAGTATGGGCTGACCCCGATCGCCCGGATCCTCGGCGGTGCTGCCGCCGGCGTGGCGCCGCGCGTCATGGGCATCGGTCCGGCGCCGGCGACGCAAAAACTCTGCGCGCGGCTTGGGCTGACACCAAAACAGTTCGATGTCATCGAGCTCAACGAAGCCTTTGCCTCGCAAGGCATCGCCGTGCTGCGCCAGCTCGGCATTGCCGAGGATGCGGAGCACGTCAACCCGAATGGCGGCGCCATCGCGCTTGGCCATCCCCTGGGCATGTCGGGTGCCCGCATTTCCGGCACGGCGGCGCTGGAGCTTCGCGAACGTGGCGGCCGTTATGCGCTTGCCACGATGTGCATCGGCGTCGGCCAGGGCATCGCGATCGCGCTGGAACGGGTTTGATCGGCGGCCCTTGCCTGACCGGCTAAGATCAAGAATCCGGTGCGTGGTCAAATTTGACCACGTGGACAAAAGTCTGGCGTCGTTCCATACTTCCCCGTCTGACATTTCTAGGAACAGCCGGCTCGACACGGCTGTCGAACAGAGGGGAATGCAATGGAAAACCGGAACAATAAATCGCAGATAAAACGCGAAGGGCTTTCGCGACGCAATGTGCTGGAGCTGGGCGCGCTTGGTTTGGCTGCGGCGATGCTGCCGGGCGCAGCCTTCGCGGCGGACAAGAAGCTGAAGGTGGCGGCGATCTTCGCCACGCCGATCGAGGAGCCGTGGGACAACCAGATCCATGTCGCCTTGCAGAGGGCCGAGAAGGAACTCGGCATCGAATACAAATGGTCCGAGAAGGTGCAGACCGCCGATTTCAGCCGCGTCATGCGCGAGTATGCGCAAGGCGGCTATGAGCTGGTGCTGGGCGATGCCTTCGCCGCCGAACGTGAATCGCGCCGCACCGCCAAGCAGTTTCCGAAGACCGCCTGGCTGTTCGGCTCCGGTGCCGGGCCTGCGGAACCCAATTTCGGCGTCTTCGACAACTGGATCCACGAGCCGGCCTATCTCTCCGGGCTGATCGCCGGCAAGATGTCGAAGTCGGGCACGATCGGCGCCGTCGCGGCGATGGGCATCCCGGAAGTCAACCGGCTGGTCAACGCCTTCTTCGCCGGCGCCAGGGAGGTCAACCCGAACATCAAGAAAAAGGTCGCCTTTATCGGCTCGTTCTTCGATCCGCCCAAGGCCAAGGAAGCAGCCGTCGCGCAGATCGACGCCGGCGTCGACGTCATCTATGCCGAGCGTTTCGGTGTCATCGAAGCGGCGGTCGACAAGAAGATCCTTGCCATCTCCAACATGTCCGACCAGTCGAGCCTCGGCCCCGACACGGTCATCACGGGCCCGGTCTGGGACATGTATCCGACGGTCGAGCAGGCGATCAAGCTGGTCAGGGCCGGCGTCTTCACCGCGCAGGACTATGGCGATTTCTCGCGCATGGCCAAGGGCGGCTCGCATCTGGCACCCTACCACAAGTTCGACAAGACGCTGCCGGCGGACGTCAAGGAGCTGGTCGAGAAGAAGAAGGCCGAGATCCTCGAAGGCAATTTCCGGGTGGATGTGGACGAGAATACGCCGGTTTCGGATTGATTCTTTACCCTCCCCCTTGTGGGGGTGAGCGACCGGTTCGCCGCAGGCGAATTCATCGTGCCAGTGGCACGATGAAAGGCCAGCGAACGCTGGGACGCTGCGAAGCAGCGGGGACCCGGCAGGCTCGCCAGTTGTCAGCCCGGCCCTTCACAGGCTCGGGGCGTTCGAAGTCCGAAAAGCCAAGCAATTGGCTTTTCGCCCGCTGCGCGGACACTTCTCACCCCCACAAGGGGGAGCGTGAAAGAACCGCGCCATCTCTCCGCAGGAGCACCCTTGCCCGCCCCCCTCATCGAAATGCGCGGCATCACCAAGAGCTTCGGCGCCGTCAAGGCGAACGAGGCCGTTGATCTCAGCGTGGCACCCGGCGAGATCCTCGGGCTGCTGGGCGAGAATGGCGCCGGCAAGACGACGCTGATGAATGTGCTGTTCGGCGCCTATGCGCCCGATGCTGGGGAAATCCTCATCCAGGGCAAGCCGGTGCGAATCACCAGTTCCGCCGATGCGCTGGCCGCCGGCATCGGCATGGTGCACCAGCATTTTCACCTCGCGCCGCGGCTGACTGTGCTGGAAAATCTTTTGATCGGCATCCCCGGCAAGACAGGACGGATCGACCGCGCCGGCGGGCTGGCGCGGCTGGCCGAGATCGGCCGCCAGCATGGGCTGATGCTTGACCCGAACCTGCCGGTCTCGGCGCTGTCGGTCGGCGAGCAGCAGCGGCTCGAAATCGTCAAGGCTCTGTTTCGTGGCGCCAGGCTGCTGATCCTCGACGAGCCGACAGCGGTGCTGGCGCCAAGCGAGGTCGACGGGCTGTTTTCGGCGTTACGTTCTATGGCGGCGCAAGGTCTCGGCATCATCTTCATCTCGCACAAGCTCAACGAGGTGCGGGCGCTGACGCATCGCTGCACGGTGCTGCGGCATGGCCGCGTTGCCGGCCGCGTCGATGACCCGGCCAACACGACATCCTCGGAGATGGCAACACTGATGTGCGGCCATGAGATCGTGCCGCCGGCGCGGGGGCCATCGACGCCAGGTGCTGATGTGCTGACACTCGACGGCATTTCCACCTCGCATCATTCCGGCACGCCGCTGCGCGACGTATCGCTTGCCGTCCGTGCCGGCGAAATCCTCGGCATTGCCGGGGTGTCGGGCAATGGCCAGCGGGCGCTGGCGGAGGTGATCTCCGGGACACGTTCGCCGGATGCCGGCCAGATGACGATTGCCGGCAGCAAGGTCACTCGGTTTTCGCCGCGCGAGGTGCAGGCGCTCGGGCTCGGACGTATCCCGGAAGACCGCATGACCACAGGGCTGGTGACCAATCTGCCGCTCGCCGATTCGATGGTGCTGCCTCGCATCGGCACCGCGGCGTTCAGCAGCAAGGGCCTGCTCAAGCCGGATGCGATCCGCGCCTTTGCCGAGGCGCAGATCAAGGCCTATGATATCAGGTGCCCTGGGCCGATGACCCAGGCCGGCGCATTGTCCGGCGGCAATCTGCAGAAGGCATTGTTGGCACGCGAGCTTGCCTTCGATCCGAAGGTGCTTGTTGTCTCGCAGCCGACGCGCGGGCTCGATATCGGCGCTGCGCGCTTCATCCACGAAAAGTTCCTCGATATGCGGACCAAGGGCTGCGGCATCATCGTCATCGGCGAGGATCTCGAAGAGCTGCTGGTGCTCTGCGACCGCATCGCGGTGATGTATGAGGGCCGCATCGTCGGCACGCTCGACAGCGCCGATGCGACGATAGCGCGGCTCGGCTTGATGATGACCGGGGCGGAGGGGAGAGCCTAGATGGACCTTCTGGCGGCGCTGACCCCCACCCCTAACCCCTCCCCACAAGGGGGAGGGGGATGCTGCCGCGCGCCGCTCACACAGCTTCCGAGCCCAGACTTCTGCTGTTTTGTCGTGGTCAACGCCTGCGAAAGTTCCCCTCCCCCTTGTGGGGAGGGGCTAGGGGTGGGGGTCCCTCTTCGTCAGAATTCTTGTTCGACAGACAGAACAGAGGGTGCCGCCTAATGTTCCGCCTGGAAGCCCGCACAAGCACACCTGCCTGGTTCAACCTCGCTCTGCCATTGCTGGCGATCGGCGGGACGCTCATCCTATGCAGCGGCCTCATCGCGCTGGCCGGCGCCGGCGTGCTCGAAGCTTATGGCGTGATGTTCACGGCGTCGCTGGGCGACAGCTATGCGATCACCGAAACGATGGTCCGTGCAACACCGATGATCTTCACCGGACTGGCGGTCGCGGTCGCCTTCCGGGCCAAATTCTGGAACATCGGCGCCGAGGGCCAATTGCTGGCCGGCGCGGTGGCCGGCTGCTTCGTCGGTGCCATTCCAATGCCGGGACCACTCGCCATGGTCTTGATGGCGGTCGCCGGTGCCGCGGCGGGAGCCGCAGTCGCGCTGGTGCCGGCGACGCTCAGAGTAAAATTCAAGGTCGACGATGTCGTCAGTTCGCTGCTGCTCAACTCGGTCATCTATTATGCGCTGATGGCGCTGATCGAAGGCCCGTGGAAGGACTCCTTCAGCGGCTATCCGATCTCGCCGCCGATCGAGGATTCGGCCAATTTCCCGGTGCTGCTCGAAGGCACAAGACTGCATCTCGGCGTCGTCGCGGCGCTGATCGCGGCGCCGCTGATCTGGTTCCTGATCGTGCGCACGACGCTCGGCTTCAGGATCAGGGTCACCGGCGAAAACCCGGAAGCCGCCAGATATGGCGGCATCCATGTCGAGCGGGTGCTGATCTCGACGGCGCTGCTGTCCGGCGCGCTGGCCGGGTTGGCTGGCGTCGGCGAGGTCGGCGGCGTGCATTTCCAGGTGATGAGCGACATCTCGCCGGGCTACGGCTATTCCGGCATCGTCGTTGCCATGCTGGCGCGGCTCAACCCGCTCGGCGTGGTGCCGGCGGCGATCTTCCTTGCCGCCGTGATGACCGGCGCCGAGGCGATGTCGCGGGCGACCGGCGTTCCGGCCTTCCTCAGTGACGTCATCCAGGGCACCGCATTGCTTGCCATGCTGGTGGCGCTGCTGTTCACCGCCTATCGCATCCGTCGCGTCGGAGTTGCCCGATGAGCGCGGTATTCGAACAGATATTCCAGGTCGGCTTCCTGGCCGCGATCATCCGCATTGCCACGCCGCTGGCTTTCGCGACGCTCGGCGAAATGTTCTCGGAGCGGGCTGGCGTGCTCAATCTCGGCATCGAAGGCATCATGCTGTTGTCGGCGATGACCGGCTTTACCGCCGCCAGCCTCAGCGGCAGCCTGTGGCTCGGCGTGCTGGCTGCGGTGCTGACCGGCATGCTGATGAGTGCGCTGCATGCGCTGTTCACCGTGGCGCTCGGCCTCAGCCAGCATGTCTGCGGCATCGGCGTGACGCTGTTCTCGTCGGGCCTCGCCTATTTCCTCTACCGGCTGATCTTCGGCCAGCAGTCGGTGCCGCCCAACATCAAGGGGTTTCAGACGCTGCCGATCCCGCTTCTGTCGGACATCCCGGTGCTCGGGACGGCGGTGTTCAACCAGTTCGCGCTGGTCTACATGGCGATCCTGGCCATTCCGCTCGCCGCCTTCGTGCTCTATCGCACGCCATGGGGTCTGTCGGTGCGCATGGTCGGCGAAAATCCGCGGGCCGCCGATTCGGCGGGGATCAGTGTCATCGCCACGCGCTTCCAGGCAGTCATCCTCGGCGGGGCGCTGATGGGGCTGGCCGGCGCCTTTCTGTCGATGGCGCAGTTCAACGCCTTTACCTTCGGCGTGGTGTCGGGTCGCGGCTGGGTGGCGATCGCGCTGGTCGTATTCGGCCGCTGGGATCCGTGGCGCTCGGCGGGCGCGGCGCTGCTGTTCGCCTTCGTCGATGCGCTGCAACTGCGCATGCAGGCCAGCGGGCTCGGGCACATTCCCTACGAGGCGTTCCTGATGCTGCCGTTCATCTTCACCATCGTCGCCATGGCTGTGATGTCGCGCAACGCGGTGGCACCGTCGGCGCTGCTCAAGCCGTTTCGTAGGGAAGAGCGGTAGCAAAGCTTGGGTTCCTCTCCCCCCACCTTCGTGGGGGCGGGAACCCGCATCCTGCCAAGTTCGCGCCTCCTTTGAGCGTTTCACATCGCCGTAAAACCATTGTCAACGAACAGATGCGTGCCGTTGACGAAGCTCGACTCGTCGCTGGCCAGGTAGAGCGCTGCCCTCGCCACCTCTTCCGGCTCGCCGATGCGGCCCTGCTGCGCGGCCAGTGCCGCGTCGGAGACGTCGACGCCGAGCCTGCCGAGGTCGGCGACCTCGCGCAGGCCGTGCGGTGTACGGATGAAGCCGGGGCAGACGGCGTTGCAGCGGATGTTGCGGTCGCGGAACTCGACGGCGATGGCGCGGGCGAACATGTGGCAGGCGCCCTTGGTGGTGTCGTAGAGCACTTCGTTGGGAGTCGCCGCCACCGCCGAGATCGACGAAGTACAGACGATCGAGCCGCCGCCGGCCGCAATCATGCCCGGCAAAACGGCGCGCGTCATCAGGAACATCGAGCGCACATTGACGGCATGCAGCCAATCCCATTCCTGCACCGTGGTCTCCAGGAAGGGCTTTATCACGATGGTGCCGGCGTGGTTGAACAGCACGGTGACCGGTCCGAGTTTTTCGATAGCACCCTTCACGGCCGCTTCGACCTGTGCCTCGTCGGAGACGTCGGCGACAAAATGCTCGGCGAGATGGCCGCGCGCCCTGATTGTCGCTGCGGTTGCGGCGGCCGCCTCGCCGTTGCGGTCGATGATCGCCACCTTGGCGCCTTCGGCGGCGAACAGCTCCGAAGTCGCTCCACCCATTCCCGTCGCGCCCCCCGAAATGATGGCGACCTTGCCGGCCAGTCTTGTGCCCATTTTTCTGCCCCCTGTGTGGCGATTTCGCTTTGCTGGTGGGCGATGCTACCGCGCCCGCGCCGGGCGGCCAATCCACGAATTGAGCGCAGCGAAAGCAAGGCCATAGGTCCATTCGGACGCAGAAGCACAAACGGACGCGCCATATGGATCGGCCGTCCGAGCGCTCCCCCTAAGCAAGTGTCTACCAACTTCCGGCATCATAGGAGAAAATTATTCTGTCTTTAGCCAAAAAATAGCAATCGACAAAGTCTACCAGTTTTATAGATTAACCGCCGAGACGGAGGTCGATATGTCCTATATCCAGAACGCCCAGACGGATCGCAGCGCTCAGCGGTCGGCCAACGCCCAGGCCTTTCGCCCGGCCTATGCCGGGGCTTTCGCCTATCTCGTCTTTGCCCTTGCGTTCGTGTTCACCGGGGCAGTCGTACTGGGCCTTATTCCCTGAGTCGTCAGATCGACCGGGCTTAGCTGCCCACCGCTTTCAGGCAATCGGAGTTGAATGAACCGAATCCTCGGCGTGCTTTCGCGCGCCCGACACCACGGAGGACATGGCAATGCCGATCGAGTTCACGCATATTCCCGGTAAGACCGCCGATGCCGCGGTTCCCTTTTTCTACGACTTTGCCGAGACCGCGACCAAGCTCGGGCTGATCGAGGATGGCGGCTTCCGCAAGATCGTCATCGACGATTCGGCCGGACTGCTGACCAACATGGATCTTGCGGCCCAGGTGCTCGATCGCACCTCGTCGCTGGAAGTCGTGCTCACCCATTGGGCGGGCGTGGTCGAACCGACCGTGGCGGCCCGCCAACTGGCGTCGATCGACAGGAAAAGCGGCGGGCGCCTGGCGCTGAGAATGATCAGCGAGCCGCTGAGCGACGCCGACGCCGAAACACGGCCGGTCGGGCACACCGTCATCTGGCAGCGCATCGACGAATATCTGGTGCTGCTGAAGCGGCTGTGGTCGAACGACCGGCCCTTCGACCACGAAGGAACGTTCTACAGCATCAAGGGCGGCTATGTGCCGCGCAAGGGACCGCACGGCGCCGACCTGGTCATCCGCATGGGCGGGCAGTCCGGAACGGCACTCAAAGTTGCCGGCCGGCATGCCGATGTCTTTGAATTGGCGCCCGGCTCGATCGACGAGATCCGGCAATTGATGGAGCGGGTGCGCCGCTCCGCCGCCGAACATGGCCGGGCCGGCAAGCTGCGCTTCGCGCTTCCGGTCGGGATTCACCAAGGTGCTTCCGCCTCCGGCCACAAGGCGGTCGATGTTGCCGGGCCGCCAGCCCAGGCCGCCCTGTCGCTGCTTGCGTATGCAGCCCTTGGGATCGATGAATTCATGATTGTCGGCGTCGACACGCCACGCGAGATCGCAACGCTCGGCCGGGAAACGATCGCTCTGCTGCGCAATTCGCTGGCGCGTCGCGAACACGAGGCATTCCAGCCTGGGGCATATGCGTCTCGTGCAGGATTGGAGACGCGGGCAACGGGCTGAAGTTCTTCAGCCTTTTGTTGCCTCGGGCCTGTCGCCAAGCCGCGACAGGCCTTCAATGACGGCGGCTGCATCCGCCAGCACTCCGAAGACGCCGTCTTCAACCGTCACCATGTGAAGGGCTGCTTCGTGCGCTTGTCTGTCGCCGCTGGCGCAGGCGTCCGAAATCGTCAGGCATTGGAAATTGCGGTCGCAGGCCTCACGCAGCGTGGTGTGGACGCAGACATCCGTGGTGCATCCGGAAAACAGCAGATGCGTGATGCCTTGCGCGCGCAGCACAAGTTCGAAATCCGTATAGGTGAAAGCACTGTTGCAGGTCTTGTCGACGATGATGTCCTGCGGGGCGACGTCGATCTCCGGAACGATCTGGAATCCTGGACCAGAGCGCAGCAGGATTTCGGTGCCTTCGAGCCCAGCGCGCTTGCGGCGCCATGTCTCGTAGGGCGTCATGTCGGCCATGTCAGCCCGGTAGCCCTGCCTGGTGTGGATGACCCTGACACCGGCCTTGCGGGCGGCTGATATCAGCCGGCTCACGGTCGGCAGGATCACCCTGAGCGGCGAGGGATCATATCCCTGCCTGGCGAAGTAGCCCGTCGTCGACAGGAAATCCTGCTGCAGGTCGATGACGATCAGCGCGGTGGTTTCGGCCATCAGCCTGCCGTCATAGGGAAAGTCGAAGGGCGTCGCCTTGATCATTTTTGGCTCCCGTTTTTCGATCGGCACTTGTTTGCTTGACGCAATTCCGAACGGAAAACCGTTTCACACTTTCCCTGGAATTGCTCCAGCGGTTTCGTATCAGCGCGACGACACCAGATGCTGGGCGTCATGCAGGCGCCGGTAGATGCCGCCGGCGCGGAGCAGTTCGCCGTGCGAACCCTGTTCGACGACGCCCGACTCCGAGACGACGACGATGCGGTCGGCGCCGCGGATCGTTGCCAGCCGGTGTGCGATGACCAGCGTGGTTCGGCCCTCGGCAAGTTCGGCCAACGACTTCTGGATTTCGCGCTCGGTCTCGGTGTCGAGCGCCGACGTCGCCTCGTCGAGGATAAGGATCGGCGGGTTCTTCAGGAACATGCGGGCGATCGCCAGCCGCTGCTTCTGGCCGCCGGACAATTTTACGCCGCGCTCGCCGATGATCGTGTCATAGCCGGCCGGCAGGCCCGATATCATGTCGTCGAGTTGCGCGCGCCGTGCGGCGTCGGTGATGGCCTCGTCGGAAGCGCCGAGGCGGCCATAGGCGATGTTTTCGCGGATCGAGCCCCCGAACAGGAACACATCCTGCTGGACGATGCCGATCTGGCCGCGCAGCGAAGCGAGCGTCATGTTCCTGATATCGATGCCGTCGATGCTGATCGCGCCGGCGCTGACCTCGTAGAAACGCGGCAGCAGCGAGCAGATGGTGGTCTTGCCGGCGCCGGACGGGCCGACGAAGGCGATGGTTTCGCCGGCGTGGATGGTGAGATCGATACCCCTGAGCACCGGCTTGCCGTCGCCATAGCCAAAGCTCACGCCGCGATATTCGATATCGCCCTTGAGGCCGCTTACGGTCACGGCACCTGGCCGGTCGGCGATGTCGGGTTCGGTGTCGAGCAATTCGGTGTAGCGGCGGAAGCCGGCAATACCCTTGGGATAGGTCTCGATCACCGAGTTGATCTTCTCGATCGGCCGTACGAAGACGCCGACCAGAAGCAGGAAGCCGACGAAGCCGCCATTGCTGAGGCCTCCCGTGATGACGAGATAGCTGCCGGCGATCATGACCACGAGCTGGATCAACCTGATGCCCATATAGTTCAGGGAATTGCTGGCCGACATGATGCGGTAGGCGTCGAGCTTGGTCTGGCGGTAGCGCTGGTTGTCATGCGCGAACAGCGTGCGCTCATGCTCCTCATTGGCAAAGGCCTGGACGACGCGCATGCCGCCGACATTCTCCTCGATGCGGACGTTGAAATCGCCAACACGCCGGTAGAGCGCCTGCCAGTTGCGCTCCATGCGGTCGCCGTAGCGCATCGTCACCCAGGCGATCAGAGGCACGATCACCGCCGTGATCAGCGCCAGATGCATGTTGACCGTGAACATCAGCACGAAGGCGCCAGCGAAGGTCATGATGGCGATGAACAGGTCCTCGGGGCCGTGATGGGCGATCTCGCCGATCTCCTCGAGGTCCTTGGTGACACGGCCGACGAGATGGCCGGTCTTGTGGTTGTCGTAGAAGCGGAACGAGAGTTTCTGCAGATGATCGAAGCTCTTGCGCCGCATCTCGGTCTCGATGTTGATGCCGAGCATGTGGCCCCAATAGGTGACGACCGCCATCAGCACCGTGTTGAGCAGATAGATCACCAGCAGCCCGGCAGACGCGATGATGATCAAGGTCCAGTCCTGCTGCGGCAGCAGCTGGTCGACGAAGGTGCGGACCGCCATGGGAAAGCCGAGTTCAAGCAGGCCGGCCAGCACCGCGCAGGAGAAGTCGAGCGCGAACAGCCCCTTCCAGGGCGCGTAGTAGGAAAGGAAACGTCTGATCATCGAGGTGAACCGCAAGCTGTCTTGACGGGCGCGGTGAGCGCGCCGGCCGTCATCGGTGGGCGCTGCTTACAATCGGCAGCGCAAGGGCGGCAATATGCCAGGACGGACTTCATTGCCTGCCTTTCCACATCAGCGCCATGAAATAGGGGCCGCCGACGAAGGCGGCGATGAGGCCGGCCGGCACTTGCCAGGGAAAGATCAGCGTCCGCCCTGCCCAGTCGGCGGCAACGAGGATCAGCCCGCCTGTCATGGCCGAGGCCAGAAGCTGCGGCACGGCGCGGCGGAAGCCGAGCATGCGTGCGAGGTGCGGCGCCATCAGGCCGACGAAGCTCAGCGGGCCGATGACCAATGTCGCGGTTGCGGTGGCCAATGCGGTGAGCGCAAGCAATGTGGCGCGAACGCGTCCCAGTCGCAGGCCAAGGCCACGCGCGGCGGTTTCGCCGAGCGGCAGTATATCGAGCCAGCGCGCGGTCAGCGGCGCCAGCGCGAGGACGGTGACCGCGACCGTTGCGGCGGTGAAGGCATCCGTTGGCGTTGCGCGATAGGTCGATCCCGACAGCCAGGCGAGCAGGAAGTCCATGCGCGGATCGCCGCTGGCCAGAAGCAGCGCGGCGAAGGCGGACGCGACCGTCGCAACGGCGACGCCGGCAAGCAGCAGCCGTTCCGGCGACAGGGCATTGCGTCGCCCGACCAGCACGACGATCGTCAGCGCCAGCAAGGCGCCCGCCAAGGCCGCGCCGAGCATTGTTGAGCGGTCGAAGCTGTCGCTGAGCAGCAGCAGCGCCAGCACGCCGAAAGAGGCGCCGCCGGAAATGCCCAGGACCTCGGGTGCGGCCATCGGGTTGCCGGTCATGCGCTGCATCAGCGTGCCGGCGACGGCGAGCAGGACGCCCGCCGACAGGGCGACGACGACGCGAGGCGCGCGCAGGGCAAGCAGCTCGGTCAAATCCGCGGATGCGATCCAGTGCCAACCGCCTGCGCCACGGCCAAAGCCGATGGCGAGGACAACCGCGAGGATGAGCGCCAGCAGGCCCGCGATCAACGGCAGGCCGTTTGTCGGCAGGCGTATCGACGACACCATGTCGGCCTGCCTTTCGGGGGTGGTTCGCATTCGCGGCAACAGGAACAGCAGCAGCGGCGCGCCGAGCAAAGCGGTCGCGGTGCCGGCGGGGATTTCGCCGGTGAACGGCAGATGCTGCACCAGGCGGTCGGTGAGCCAGAGCAGGGCACCGCCGACCAGCGGCGACCAGACCAGACGGCGGCCAAGCGTGCGCGCTCCGGCCAGCCGCGCCAGCGCCGGGGCGGCGAGTGCCACGAAACCGATGACGCCGACCTCGGCGACGACCAGCGCGCTGAGCGGGACGGCGACTGTCATGCCGGCAAGGCGGATGACGGCCGGCCGGGTGCCGAGCGATGCCGCGCCGTCGTCGCTGAGGTCGAGCAGGCGTAGCGGTCGCCAGAGCAGGAGCGCGGCGCAGATGCCGGCCAGCAGCCATGGCGCCAGAACAAGGACCGCCGCGTCGCCATTCTGCACCAGCGAGCCGCTCTGCCAGATGAACAGCTCCTCGGTGTATTCGCGGTTGAGCGCCATCAGCAGCGCGCCGGCCGAGCCGAAAGTGAGGCTGACGACGAGGCCGGCGATGATGATCGACACTGGCGAAAAGCTGCGCCCGCGCGCCAGTGCGAAAACGGCTGATGTGGCGAGCGCGCCGCCAGCCAGCGCCACGCCTTCGCGGCCGCCTTCCAGCAGCCATGGTGCGTAGAGGGTGGCGGCCGCCAAAGCGAGGCTCGCTCCGGCATTGGTGCCGATCGTGGTCGGCTCGGCCAGCGGGTTGCGCAGCACATGCTGCATGATGACACCGGCGAGACCAAGTGCCGCGCCGGCCAGCATGCTGACGGCGACACGCGGGAGGAAGGCATAGCGATACAGCAACTGCGCTGGATCGGATGTGTCGGGAGCGGTGAGCGCCTGCCACCACAGGTGCGTCGGGAAAAGGTTGATGAGATCGAAGATGGTCAGCATCAGTGCCAGGCCCGCGGGCACGGCCACCAGCAGGATGAGCGCGCCGATGCCGTCGCGCTGTCGCGGCAGGGACATTGCCTGAGCGATCATGCCGCTGCCACGAATTCGGCGAAACGCGCGGCAGCAGTGAGACCGCCGAACGGCCAGACTGGCGGAATGGTCCGCACCTGGCCGTTCCGGACGCAGGGCAGATTGGCCCAGAGCGAGCTGCGGGCAATCCTGATCCTGACGTGCGGCGGGATCGGATCGAGCGAGATCAGTTGCGCCCCGCCGACGGCGACCAGTTCCTCGATGCCGACCGTCGAAAAACCCCATTCATTGGTGGCGCCGGTCCAGGCGTTGACGAGGCCGAGCCGGTCGAGGACATCCTGCAGCAGGCTGCCGGCGCCGTAGACGCGGACATGGCGATCGTCGAACATGCTGACGACGCAGACCGGTTTTTGCACCGCCCGCTCCAGCCTGGCACGCGCTTGGGCGATCGAGGCTTCGGTGCGCCCGACAAGGTTTTCTGCTTCCGTCCTGCGGCCGAGCATGTCGCCAAGCTGCAGCGTCACCTGTTGCGCCTGCGCGTAAGGTGGAGCCTTGCCGCTGTAGAACGGCACGTTGAAGGTCGGCGCCAATCTGGTGAAGCTGTTCTCGTCCAAGCCATAGCCATAGGCGCCGACGATCAGGTCGGGCCGCAGTTCCCGAAGCAGTTCGAGATTGGGCTCGCTGCGCGATCCCAGGTCGATGGTGGCCTGCGGCAGCGCCGGGCCCTGCACCCAGTCGCCATAACCCCTGGTGTCGCCGACGGCGAGCGGCGACAGGCCGAGCGAGACCACCAGTTCGGCCGATGTCCATTCCAGGCAGACGACGCGGGCAGGTGCCGCGCGTGCCATGCCGCCCGGCAAAGCGAGGCCGGTCGCGGCGAGGCCGGCAAGATACTGGCGCCGTGTCAGCGCCGCCATTTTGGGCCGGCCCGCCACATTGCTTCTACCATGTGTATTTCACCGAACCGTTGATCCTGCGGCCTTCGCCGTAGAAGCAGCCGAAGCCCGAGGAGAAACAGGAGGCGACATAGCGTTTGTCGAACAGATTACTGGCATTGAGGCTGAGCGTGGCGTTCTGCCAGGCGTAATGCACCGCCGCGTCGGCGAGCACGACCGACGGAACCTTGAAGCTGTTGGCGTCGTCGCCATAGGTCGAGCCGACATAGCGGACGCCGGCACCCAGGCCGAGACCTTCGAGCTTGCCGCTCATGAAGGTGTAATTGGCCCAAAGCGATGCGGAATGGGCCGGCACGCCGAAGGGCATGTTGCCCTCGTTGCTGACCCAGACGCCGTTGACGTCTTCGACAGCGGTCGCCTTGGTGATCCTGGTGTCGAGGTAGGTGTAGGCCGCTCTCAGATCGAGGCCCGCATCCAGGCTCGCCACGGCTTCCAGTTCCACGCCGCGCGAACGGATCTCACCGGTCTGGAACAGATCGTTGGGTGAGCCCTCATTACCGGAACGCACGACATTCTGCCGGGTCAGGTCGAAAACCGATGCCGTAATGAAGGAGTTCCAGCCGGTCGGCTGGTATTTCAGCCCGATCTCGTACTGCCTGCCGGTCTCGGGCACGAACAGATTGCCGTCGCTGTCGGCGCCGGCCACGGGCTGGAACGATTCGGAGTAGCTGACATAGGGCGCAAGCCCGTTGTCGGCGAGATAGACGAGCCCCGCCCGGCTGGTGAAGGCGTTGTCCTTCTGCTCGGGAATGTAGCCGCCGGCCAGATTGTCGTAGACCTTGGCGTCCGACCAATCCTGGCGGCCGCCAAGGGTCAGCCGCCAGTTGCCGAGCTTTACCTGGTCCTGCGCATAGAGACCGACCTGCTGCTGGGTGGTGTCGGTATCGGTATAGGGCGTCAGATCGGTGATCGGGTACCCGTAAATCGGATCGAAGACGTTGAAACCGTCCTCGACGGTCCCTTCCGAGGCATAGTCGCGGTAAGTATAGCGTTTGTAGTCGAGGCCGACGAGCAGCGTGTGGGCGAGCGGCCCGGTGTCGAAATCGGCTTGTGCCTGGTTGTCGATGGTGACGCCGCTGAGTTTGGTGCCGCCGGCATCTGCATAACGGTAGTAGTCGCCGCTTGAAGGTTCCAGGCCGTCCGAGTCCGTCAGCCCGCCACCAAAGACGCCCTCCTCGGTGTGGGTGAGGTGGACGTAGCGGGCATGCTGCCGAACCTGCCAGGTTTCGTTGAAACGGTGGTCGAATTCGTAGCCGATCGAAGCCTGGTCGTTGTTGTAGGAGTCGAAGCCGGGTTCGCCGACGAACATGCTGTTCGGCAGGTACTTGCCGTCCTTGCCCGGTATGACCGTGCCGTAGGCAGGCAGATACTGCATCGCCCAGCCCGAGCGATCGCGCTGATAGTTGGCGAGGATGGTCAGGCTGGTGTCGGCATCGGGCTGCCAGGTGATCGCCGGCGCGATGAAGATGCGGTCGTCCTTGACGAAATCGGTCTGCGTGTCGCCCATGTGAGCGGCACCGGTGAGACGAAACAGCAGCGACTTGTCGGCGTTCACCGCGCCGCTGAAATCGAACTTGCCTTCATACCGGTTGAAGCTGCCACCACCGAATTCGACCTCGCGCAGGTTTTCCTCGGTTGGCCGCTTGCTGACATAGTTGATGATGCCGCCGGGGCTTGCCTGGCCATAAAGTACCGACGCCGGTCCGCGCAGCACCTCGTAGCGTTCCGCGCCATAGGAATCGAGTGCGGTGAACAGGGTGAAATTGCTCTCCTTGAGCTGCAGCCCGTCCCTGTAGAAGACGCCGCTGGCGTTCGAAATGCCGCGCAACTGCAGGCCGAGGCCGCGATTGTCGGTGCCGTAGAGATTGCCGGTGGCGCCGGGTGTGTAGCGCAACGCGCTGTTCAGGCTGTCGACGGCCTGCGCTTCCATCTGGTCCCTGGTGATGACCGATATCGATTGCGGCGTCTCGATCAGCGGCGTGTCGGTCTTGGTGCCGGTGGAGCCCTTTGTGGCAACGTAGCCCTTGACCGGCCCGAAAGCGCTTTCGACACGTTCCTGGACTTTGATCGGGTCTAGGGTGGTGGTGACCGTCTCCTGGGCCAGTGCATGGCCGCAGCCAAGCAGGGCCGGCAGCGACACCGTTGCGATCAGCAGGCGCTTGCGCGCTATCCGGTTCCGCCAAATCGGTCCATGTCCTGAAATCATCTGGTGCGCCCCTGTTTCCAAATTTCGTGCCGATATTGCCGGTCGCGCCGATTTGTTGATCGTTGCAGTCATCTTCAATGTTGACTAGTAAGGTCATGTTTCATAGTCAACCGGGCACGACCCGTCGAAATGCCGGAATCTGGAAATGCGGGCGGCCGCACTGGAGAAAAGCCATGAGCATGGCTGGAATTGATGCCCAGACTGCCTTCCATATCGACGCGGTGCGCTTTGCCGTCGGCGAGCGGACGCTGCTCGGTCCGGTCTCGCTCGAATTGGAGCGCTCGCGCGTCTATGGGCTGATCGGCCACAATGGTTCGGGCAAGTCGACGCTTATCAAGCTCATGGCGCGCCAGCAGCCGGCGAGTTCAGGCGCCATCACTTTCGCCAGACGTCCGTTGCCGCAATGGGGCGCCCGCGAATTTGCCCGCGCGCTTGCCTATCTGCCGCAGACGACGCCTGCGGCGACCGGCCTGACCGTGCGCGAACTGGCGACGCTCGGGCGCTATCCCTGGCATGGCGCGCTTGGCCGTTTCCGCGCCGAGGACAGGCAGCATGTCGAGGAGGCGCTGGCCCTGACCGATATGGAGGGTTTTGCCGACCGGCTGGTGGACGAATTGTCGGGCGGCGAGCGCCAACGCGCCTGGCTCGCCATGCTGGTGGCGCAGAACGCCGGCGTCATGCTGCTCGACGAGCCGATTTCGGCACTCGACATCGCCCATCAGGTCGAGGTGCTCGGGCTGGTCAAGGAGCTCAGCCGCAAACGCGACCTATGTGTCGTCGTCGTGCTGCACGATCCCAACATGGCGGCGCGCTACTGCGACGAACTGATCGCGCTCAAGGACGGCAAGCTGCTGACGCGCGGCACGCCAGGCGAAATCATGCGCAGCGATGTGCTGAAAGGCATTTTCGGTGTGGAGATGGGCGTGTTCGCGCACCCCGTCACCGGCCAGCCTGTCGGCTATGTGCAGTGACAATATCTGATGCGGCGGCGGGAAATAGAAGGCGGCAGGCCGCTGTGAGAACAAGGAAGAAGCTGTTGTCGAGAACTGGTTTGTTGGCGGCGTTGGTCGCATCCGTCATCCTGTCGGCCGGCAGCGCGATGGCCCAGGAGCAACCCGCCGGTGCCGCGCCGGCGGTCGAATCCCCCACCCCGGCTGCTCCCGCGGCCCCAGCGCCGATTGCACCCGCACCCGCCGCACCGGCGGGCGCTCCGCCGGCCACGATGGCGCCTTCGCAGCCAGGCACCCAGCCGAACACGGCCGCGCCGTCCGAGGCCGGACCTTCGACGGCGATGGAGTTGACCTTGCCGCATGATCTGTCGCCATGGGGCATGTTCATGGCGGCCGACATTGTCGTCAAGGCGGTGATGATCGGGCTGGCCTTTGCCTCCCTCGTCACCTGGACGATATGGTTGGCCAAGTCGCTGGAGCTTTTCGGCGGCAAGCTGCGCATTCGTCGCGCCGTGCGGGCGATCGGCGAGGCCGCCACGCTGAAGCAGGCCAGCCGTACCCTTGACCGCAGCGGCGGTCCCGGCGCGCTGCTGGTGCGGGCGGCCGAGGAGGAGACCGCACTCTCGGCCGGCGCGCTCGATCATGTCTCGGGCGACGGCCTCAAGGAACGGGTCACGTCGCGCCTGTCGCGCATCGAGGCGGCGGCGGCGCGGCGCATGTCGCGCGGCACCGGCGTGCTGGCGACGATCGGCTCGACCGCGCCCTTCGTCGGCCTGTTCGGCACTGTCTGGGGCATCATGAACGCCTTCATCGGCATCTCGCAGGCGCAGACCACCAATCTCGCTGTGGTCGCGCCGGGCATCGCCGAAGCGCTGCTGGCCACCGCGATGGGCCTGGTCGCGGCCATACCGGCCGTCGTCATCTACAACGTCTTTGCCCGCTCGATAGCCGGCTATCGGCAGATCCTCGCCGATGCTGCCGCCGGGGTCGAACGGCTGGTCAGCCGCGACCTCGACTTCCGCACCGTCGCGCCGGCAACGCCACTGGCGGCGGAGTAGCGCCATGGGAAGCAGAATCCGACAGACCATTGATGACGATCTCGAGGAAAGCCACGAGATCAACGTCACCCCGTTCATCGATGTCATCCTGGTGCTGTTGATCATCTTCATGGTCGCGGCACCGCTGGCCACGGTGGATGTCAATGTCGACCTGCCTGGTTCGACCGCAACGCCCGCGCCGAGGCCCGAGACACCGCTGTTCCTGACGCTGAAGGACGATCTGACGCTGGCGATCGGCAATGACAGCGTGCCGCGCCCGGCTTTCGCCACGACGCTGGACGCCAAGACCAAGGGCGACAAGCAGACACGCATCTTCCTGCGCGCCGACAAGGCGGTCGCCTATGGCGACCTGATGGAGGCGATGAATCTATTGCGCGGTGCCGGCTATCTGAAGATCGCGCTGGTCGGCCTGGAGACGGCTCCCGCGTCCAATGCCCCGGCGCCCGCAGCCACTGGTGCGGCGGCGCCATGACGCAAGCGGTCGCCGTGCCCTCGGTCCAGCTGTCGCGCTTCGGTTGGCGCGACCTTGGCTTGTGGGCCGGTGCTGCCGCGCTGGTCCTTGGAGCCCATGTCGCGGTCGCCTATGCAGTGCAGAACCTCACAATGGTCACCGAAGCGGATGGCGGTCCACCCCCCGCGCAGATGATCGAGATGGCACCGATGGTGGTGATGCCGGCCGTGGAAGAGCAGGTCGCCGCGCTGGACGCGGTGACGCCAGATCAGACCGAACCGACACCGACGACCGAGCCGACACCTGAAGAACCGGTCGAAAAGGCGGAGCCGGTTGTCGAGCCGCCGGAAGCGGTCGCGCCAGACGAGGCCGAACCCACCCCGACCGAACCTACCCAGGCCGAAACGGCCGAACAGGTCGATCAGCCGCCGCCGGATGAGGTCATCCCGGATGTGGTCGAGGCTGTCACGCCAGACGTCGTCATTCCCTTGCCGCAGCCGAAACCGGTCGAAATTGTCAAAGACAAGAAACCGGTCGAGGCCAAGGCGAAGAAGCCTGTCGAGAAGCCCAAGCCGCGGCTTAAGAAGGAGAAGGCGGCTCCGCCGAAGACGGCAACCTTCGCCAGCGCCGACGCACGGCCCGCGGCCAAGACCGCCGCGCCGAAGGCGGCGGAATCGACGTCTCGCTCCGGCGACTCCAGCAAATGGGACTCCCGTCTGGGCGCCTGGATCAAGCGGCACACACGCTATCCCAGCTCTGCCAAGGCCCGACGCGTGGAGGGCAGGCCATATGTCGCATTCACGGTCGACTCGTCCGGCCGGGTCCTGTCTGCCAGGCTCTCTCGTTCCTCGGGGGATGCGGATCTGGACCGTGCGGCGCTCGCCGTGCTGCAAGGCGCCACGGTGCCGAAACCGCCACCGGAACTCGGCTCGCGTCTGAGCCGTACAGCGCCGTTCGTGTTCAGCCTGCGCAACTAGAGCAGTTCACCGTTTCACGGAAACGGCTAACTGCTCTAATTCTTTGGTTTGACGCAATTCCAAGGGAAAACGCTCTGCGTTTTCCCGGGAAAACCGTTTCACACTTTTCCTGGAATTGCTCTAGGACCGAATTTGTTCGGGCCGGCCTGTCAATAGGCCAGTGACAGACTCAGGGCCTCGACCTGTTCGAGATAGAAACGGCATTTCGTGCGCAAGGGCCCGAGGCCCGGGTCATCGGCGCCGTTGATCTCGATGGTCTGCATCATGAAGTCGAAATGGGCGTGGAAAGCGTCCACTGTACCCCAGAGACTGTCGGCCTGGCAGCTGTCGGCAATCGCCGTCGAGACGAGTTGGCGGGCCTCGACCCGCGCCGCGTCAGGCGATGGCGGCCGCCTGGCGACCAAGACGTCGAGCCGGCTGAAAACGCTTTCCCTGGCATCGACGCTTCTGATGTTGGCTATCATGTTCATGTGCAGGTCCCCTGGGCATTCCAGACGCGCAATAGGTTCCGGTCTGAAATTGAAAAACTGGTGATCAGAGCATTTTCAGCGGCCGCGTCGCGTTTTGGCGGGCGACATGCATCAAGCTTGAGCGACCGGATGCCGGTCCTGCGGGCAGGATGCAATCAGGGCCGGGATTGCGGTTGCATCGGAGGGGTGGCCCCTGATGATGTTGGCGACCTCGGCATCGGCCTGCTCGAACCAGTAGACCATGTCGGCGCGGCGCAGGTCCGTCGCGGCCTTCTTCAGCAACGGCAGCAGGCTTTGCAACGCGCACAGCGTCTCCCAGCGGTTTGGCCGGGAGGTCGAGCCGGCCACCGCGCATGCGGCTGACGATTGCATGTCGCTACGCTCTCCGTGGCTGGGCGGCCCGAGTGTCCTTTGCCTGCGCCTTGGGGTGCAGCGGGTTGCCGCTGAGCTGCGCATGCCTGGCCGGCCGTGCGCCGCGAAGAACGTCGAAGGCCTCTGCATAGGCCATGCCCAGCAGATAGGAGATCATCGGAAAACGGCTTGCTTCGGCCATCTGCACGAGCTCATTGGTCATCGACGAAATATATTGAAGGCTATCGATTTCCGACTGGCGTAAGGATTGATTTGGCACGTGCTGCTCCTGTCTCCGGTTATACCCTGGGGAACGCGTTACTGGCTGTGATGCACATAGTTGGTCGACTAATTGATGGACTGGCCCGCCGTGGACGGATCTCTTTCCGGCGTCGAGAGGGTCAAGGCATAGATCGGTGCGTCGGTGAAACTGTCGAGACCAAGCAGCCGCTTGATGGCGGAATGGCTGAGCGCGGCTGTCGGACATGCCGACAGGCCATGATTGGTCGCTGCCAGCATGATGTTCTGGCCGATATGGCCGGCCTCGATCAGCACGACACGATAGGCGTTGGCGTCCTCATATTTCCACATCGTGCGATCGAGCTTGGCGCAAAGCAGGACAAGGCACGGCATGGCGTCGGCCCACTCCTGTCCGCCGACCAGTTCGGAGATTTTCGGCAGATGGTTTGCGGAAATCCTGCCAAGGTCGTGATCCGCGGCGGAATAGTGATAGACACCGGGTTCGAGGCCATCGACGCCGAGCGCGACCACATAGGCCTCATAGGGATTTCGCGCGCCGCCTGAAGGGGTCATGCCGAGCGGCAGGGTGCCAACGCAATTGGCGGTCTCGCCGATGATGCCGAGCCCTGCGAACAGGCAATCGGAAAGCTGTTTGGCCGTGATGGTGGGCTGAGCCGCCGTGCGGTTGGTGCGGCGCCGCGCCATCAAGCTGAGAAGTTCATTGTCTTCCAGTGCATTCGGCAGCTGGATGGCGCCTGCGGAATTCTTGAGCATGAGGTTCGGCTGCGGCGTATGGCCGGCGCGTTCTATCTGCCGCTCTTCCGCTTGCTCGATGGTCATGTATTCGCTGTCCTGGACGCAGAAATGCATCAGCGCCGTCGGAAGCCCCCAACTCCATTGTCCTGAAAACTGTTCCTCCTGCTCGGCGAGAGGCGATCCGGCTGTGACCAGCGCGGAGAAATCGAGCAACTGGGGAACGACAGCCTTCAACTCGGACTTCGACCATCCATGGGCGCGGGCAATGTCCGCCGTCGATGCCCATTTGTCCCACGATGCGAGAAGGCCGACCATCTCGGGGCTGCATTCAAACACGCTTCTGGTCAGGAAGTTGCATGCCGTGACCTTGTTCGGTCCGGGGTAGAAAACAAGCGTTTTCGAAGAGCGCATTTTCATGAAGCTGGTTGCCATCTGCGGAGCCGAGGCGCCGACAAGCAAGACGCTCGTCGGCGCAGAACGGCTTCAGCGTTTGTTGTAGTGCATGCCCTGCGAAAAGAAGACGGTCTGCGTGCCGGCGGCAATCGTCAGCTTCGGAGCATTGGTCACTTTCTTGGCCATTTTCATCCCTTTCCTGACCCCATTTGGGATCCGTTGAAAGACCCCCGGAACGGGATCCGCGTGAAGAAAGGTAAGGTCGGAAGAGTTAATGGTTTGTTAAAATTATAGTAAAACAACGAGCCTAAGACGAACCCGTGGATTATCTTTCCTGGCATTAAAGTGTAAAATATCGATTTTATTCACATACAGAGTAGACAATCGTTGGCATACGCTTAATCGGCATACGCTTATTCTTATTTGGCGTAAGACACGGCGATCCGAGGGGTTAGCCCAACCCGTCCCGGGTGAGGCTGACAACCAGTTGATCGACGCCCGGATCGTCGAGATTGATGACATGCGCCATGCTGATGGCATCCCTTGGGTGGATGTTGGCAATGTCGCGCCGCATGATGACGGACACGAATGCCGGGCCGGCCTCCGTCAGAAGCATGGCCTTGCCCATCAGCACCGGTTCGGAGATGGGAGCCCATTGCACGGAGATCAGCGACGGCTCCCCGGTCTGGCGGCGATTGATGCCGCTGAAATAGATCCAGTTCAGCCGCGAGATCGCCACGCCATAGTGATTGCCGCGCGCTCGTGCCCAGGTCGATCCCCGGCGCTCCGACCATCCGGTGACCCTTCGGAAGGTGACCAGTTCGGCTTCGCGCCGCACGAAGGTCACCGAGCGTATCAGGAGGTCGAGGCGGCCCGGGATCGAGAAATAGGTGAAATAGGTGCCGCCCGCGATCGAAGGACTGGGAGGGCGGATCATCTGGTTGAACAGGCTCTCGGAAACCGGCGGCAGGCCACGCATCGCCAGCTCGGGTGCGCCGGGATCCTGGTACAGTTCGGCTTCGTCGATCCGAAAGTAATCGCATATCAGCTTGGCGGTAGCTTTGTTGGGAACGGTCTGCCCTTGCAGATAGCGTTCGAACTGCGTGCGATTGATGCGCAGCTCACGGCATACCGCACTTACGGAGGCATGGTCCTTGCACAGCCGTCTAAGGTTTGCAGCGAGATTGTCGCGAATTGACACGTCTTTGCTTCCGCAGGCGGATTTTTCATTTCGACTCGAAATCGATATAGCGTCTCCGGTCGCCCCCGCCGAAACGCCCTGGTCACAACGCACAGAAAAAACTGATTTGGTAACGTCAATTTAGTGGGGTGGTTTCCAAAAAAAACGGAAACAATCAGCGAGCTCTTCCGCCATAAGTCCAATTGACAAAAGTTTTGCCGGATATTGCGAAATAGGCGATGTAGCGCGGCCTTTTAAGGCGCGCCGGCACAGCAAATGCCAACCGCGGGGGCAAGCCGGGACGAGCGTCGCGGACTGCATCTGGCGCGGAGATGGGCATCTGGCGCGGAGCGTGGAGAATTATTCCGCTGGTGGAGCTGAGGAGGATCGAACTCCTGACCTCGTCATTGCGAACGACGCGCTCTCCCAGCTGAGCTACAGCCCCGTCCAGCGGATGGGCGCATTTATCGGGCGCCGCGGTTTCCTGTCAAGGCGGAGGTTTGCCGAAATCCAGTGCCGTCAAGCGTCGATCTGGCGCCGGCGGAAAGCGGCCCTTGCCGGTTTTGTGTATTCGCGCCTTCGTTGGGGTGTCGGCGACATGCCCTACAGTCCGACCGGGCCGGTATTGGCGCCCCACAGAAAGGCGGCCCTTGCCGGTTTCGCGTGCAATGGCTACATGTCGGCAACAATTGGAGACCGGCATGCTCGCCCTCATTCAAACAATCGTCATGGCGCTTGACCTCTACTGGTGGATCATCATCGCCTCGGCGATCTTTTCCTGGCTCTACGCCTTCAACGTCGTCAATTCGAAGAACCAGTTCGTCGGTTCCATCGGCAACATGCTCTACCGGCTGACCGAGCCGGCGTTGCGGCCTATCCGCCGCTTCATGCCGGACCTTGGCGGCATCGACATCTCGCCGATCATCCTGCTTCTGATCCTGTTCTTCCTGCGGCAGTTTCTGCTCACCACGGTGGCGCCTCTGATCCTGTGAGCAGGATGACCTTATGAGCACGCCGTTTCGCCTGCGCGAAAACGGCGCCGAGCTGTTTGTCCGGCTGACGCCAAAGGCTGCGCTGGACAGGCTCGAAGGCTTCGAGGCCACGGCGGACGGGCGAAGCCATCTGAAAGCGCGCGTCCGCGCCGTGCCGGAAAACGGCGCCGCCAATCATGCGCTCGAAAAGCTGCTGGCCAAGGCTCTGGGCGTGCCCGGGTCCGCTGTCTCGGTTGTCGCCGGCGGCACCGCGCGGCTGAAGACCGTGCGCATTGAAGGCGATCCGGCGAAATTGGCGAAAAGCATCGAGGCGCTCGGCCATCAATCCTGATGTCCTTGGCCGCAGGGGTTCAATCGCCCAATGGCAAACGCGGATCGTCGACTTTCAACGTGTTCACGCTCTGCTTGATGCGGCGCAGATTCTCCAAAACCCTCGGTCCGCGCGTCTCGGCGACCGAGGTGACGATCATGTCGACGATCGACAGCAGCGCATAGCGCGACGATGTCGGCTTATAGATATTGCCGTCCTCGAGCGACTGGAAATGGATGACCGTGTCGGCGACCTTGGCGAGTGCGGAGTCCGGCGGGGTGATGGCGATCGTGGTGGCGCCATATTGCTGGGCGACCTGCACCGCATCGATGACCGATCTGGCATAGCCGGAGACGGAGAAGGCGATCAGCGTGGTGTCGGGGGTGGCAACGGCGGCGTACATGCGTTGCAACTGTCCGTCGATCTGCGCCAGCACCGACACGCCAAGCCTGAACAGCCGGTTCTGCATTTCGGTCGCCATCATGGACGAAATGCCACCGGAGCCGATGCACAGCACATTACCGGAAACAGCGATGCGTGCGGCGACGGCGACCAGCGTCGTCATGTCGAGGTTCTCGCTGGCGCGCTGGATGGCCGATATCGCCGCTTCGGTGATGGCGGAAGCGATGCGCTGTTCGCGGGCATCGCGGCTCAACGGCTCCGGCGACAGATACTGGCCGCCGATGGCGATGGCTTGCGCCAGATAGAATTTGAAGTCGCGCAGGCCCTCGCAGCCGAGGTTGCGGCAGAACCGCGTCACCGTCGGCTCGCTGACACCGACGCGCAAGGCAATTTCCGAAATCGCCGCTTTGGAAACGAAATCGAGGTCTGCCAGCACGAAGCCGGCCAGCTTGCGATCCGACTTGGTCCCGTCCTGCGACATCAGCTGCAGGCGCGTGATGATGTCGGCCGGCGTCTTCATGCTGCTATTCTCATAGAGGCAGGCCCGTTGCCTTGTCGAACAGATGGATGTTGCCGGGGTCGACCGAGACCGGCAGCAGGTCTCCCGGCCTGACCGGCACCCTGTCGCGGAACACGGCGCGTACCGTATCAGCACCGATAGCGCCATAGACATGTGTTTCGGAGCCGGTGGGCTCGACGACATCCACTCTGATCGCCATCGCGTCGACAGCCTCGCCGACGATAAAATGCTCGGGCCGGATGCCAGCCTCCACCGCGCTGTCCGCCGGCACCTGTTTGCCGGCAAGCGCAAGCCGCCCGCCACCGGCCGATTCGAACCAGGTTTTCTCAAGCGTCGTCTTGAGCGAACCGGACACAAAGCTCATCGACGGCGAGCCGAGGAAGGAGGCGACGAACTTGTTGGCAGGCCTGTCATAGAGTTCCAGCGGCGCCCCGACCTGCTGGATTCTGCCGCGGTCCATCACGACGATGCGGTCGGCCATCGTCATGGCCTCGATCTGGTCGTGGGTGACGTAGACGATCGTCGATTTCAGCCGCTGGTGCAGCGCCTTGATCTCGACGCGCATCTGCACGCGCAATTGCGCGTCGAGGTTGGACAGCGGCTCGTCGAACAGGAACACCGACGGCTCGCGCACGATGGCGCGGCCCATGGCGACGCGCTGGCGCTGGCCGCCCGACAGCTGGCGGGGATAGCGGTCGAGATAGGAGAAGAGATTGAGGACGCCGGACGCTTTCTTGACCTTCTCATCGATCACCGTGCGCGTCTCGCCGCGGATCTTCGGGCCAAAGCCGATATTGTCGGCAGCCTTCAGATGCGGAAACAGCGCGTAGGACTGGAACACCATGGCGATGTTGCGCTGCTGCGGCGGCAGCGCATTGGCGCGCACGCCGCCGATCAACAGGTCGCCGGAGGTGATCGTCTCCAGGCCGGCCAGCATGCGCAGCAAGGTCGACTTGCCGCAGCCGGACGGGCCGACGAGGACGACGAACTCGCCGCTCTTGATATCGAGGCTGATGTTCTCGAGGATCTTGTGCTGGCCGAAGGATTTCGACAGATCGCGAAACTCGACATCGGTCATTGTCACGCTCCCAGGATGTCGTCGATGAAGGGCAGGCAGCCGGCGGTCAGTCCCGCGTCCACGGGCATCACCACGCCTGTTATTCCCGATGCGCGATCGGACGCAAGGAAGGCGACGGCTTCCGCCACTTCCGCGGCGTTGACGATGCGGCCGAGCGGATAGAGCCGCTGCAATTTGCCGAGGATTTCGGGATCCTTGGCAAGGCGGTGGTCCCAGGCGGCGGTGCGGATCGATCCGGGGCAGACGACATTGGCGCGCAGGCCGCTGCGGCCGAGCTCGACGGCGATCGCCTTGGCATAGGCGTTGATGCCGGCCTTGGCGGCGGCATAGGCCGGATTGCCGAAATGCGCGATGGCGTTGACCGAGGAGATGAAGACGACGCTGCCCGAGCCGCGGCCAGCCATCGCCTTGACCAGCGGGTCGGCGAAATTCATCACGCCAGTCAGGTTGAGATCGAGTTCCTGCTCTATTCTGTCGGGATCGAGCGCCGAAATCGTCTCGGCACGCGTCCAGCCGGCATTGTTGATGAGAATGTCGGGCACACCATCCCGGTCGAGGATCGCGCCGATCGCCGTCGCTATTGATGCCTTGTCGAGAAGATCGAAGACATGGCGGGAGGCAAGGTGCGGACTGTTCAGCGCCTCGCTTGACTGATCGCAACCGACGACCCTGGCGCCTCTTTGCGCCATCAGCGCCACGATGGCCGTGCCGAGACCGCCGCCGGCCCCCGTCACCACGACGGTCTTGCCCTCGAACTCGGCCCTGCTTTCGAACTCGGCCCTGCCTTCGAACTCGGCCCTGCCCTCGAACTCGGATTGCGAAACCACCGTGCGTCATCCTCCGGGAGTTCTGACAAATCGCATAAGGCCTAGGCCTGTAAATGTAATTAAGCAACACAATTATCCGCTTGCACGCCTTCAAATCATCGATAATGTAGGAAAGTCACATAAATCTTCTGCTCCGGCACGGAGAGGCGCGCAGGCGCAACACCAATGGGAGAGATCAAATGAGCCTTGCAAAATGGACTGTCGGCCTGATGGCCGGAATGAGCATGCTGGCAATTGCGGCGCAGGCGGATGCGGGCGAGGTGCGGGTCACCGTGGCCGAGTACAGCGCCAAGACTGCTCCCTATTTCGCCGACGTCAAGAAGGAATTCGAGGCGGCGAACCCCGGCATCACCGTCAAGTTCGAAGTGGTGCCGTGGGATGTGCTGCTGCAGAAGCTGACCACCGACATCACCGCCGGCACCAATGCCGATCTGTCGATCATCGGCACGCGCTGGCTGATCGACTTCGTCCAGCAGGATGTCGCCGAGCCGCTCGACGGCTACATCAAGCCCGACTTCAAGGACCGCTTCATCGACACCTTCCTGTCGCCCTCGATCATGGACGGCAAGACCTACGGCCTGCCGATCGCGGCCTCGGCGCGCGCCATGTACTACAACAAGGAGCTGTTCGAGAAAGCCGGCATCGCCAAGCCACCGGCAACCTGGACCGAGCTGCAGGAAGATGCGCGCAAGATCAAGGCCCTGGGGTCGGGCACGTTCGGCTTCGGCCTGCAGGGCAAGGAGATCGAGACCGACGTCTATTACTATTATGCGATGTGGTCGCAGGGCACCGAGATCCTCAACAAGGACGGCACTTCGGGCCTGAGCACGCCAGGTGCGCTTGAGGCCGCCAAGCTCTACAAGTCGATGATCGACGAAGGCCTGACCGAACCCGGCGTCACCTCCAACAACCGCGAAGACGTGCAGAACCTGTTCAAGCAGGGCAAGGTCGGCATGATGATCACCGCACCCTTCCTGTCCAACCAGATCAAGGACGAGGCGCCGAACCTGAAATACGGCGTGGCAGCCATCCCCGCCGGCCCGACCGGCGCGCGCGGCACCTATGGCGTGACCGATTCCATCATCATGTTCAAGAACTCCAAGAACAAGGACGAAGCCTGGAAGCTGCTCGATTTCCTGTTCACCACGGAGCAGCGCGCCAAGTTCACGCAAGGCGAAGGCTTCCTGCCGGTGAACAAGGAAGAGGCCAAGATGGACTACTACGTCAACAATGCCGATCTGGCGGCGTTCACCGCGCTGCTGCCCGACGCCCGCTTCGCGCCGGTCATCCCGGGCTGGGAAGAAGTCGCCCAGATCACGTCGGACGCCATGCAGAAGATCTATCTCGGCGGCGACCCTGAGGCGGGCTTGAAGGACGCGGCCGCCAAGGCCAACACCGTGCTGAAGAAATAGAGGCCGTGCTGAAGAAATAGGGCGTATCTCCCTGCGCCCGTGGCGCGCCCCAGACTCAGGCGGGGCGCGCCACACCTAGGTTCCCGGCCCGGTGCGGCGGATCCGAAATTCGCATAAGCAGAACCTTCTGATCCAGCACGCCGAGGTTGCAGGCCAGCAGATGCAAAATCGTTTCTTGCCCTATCTCCTGACCTTGCCCAGCGTGTTTCTGGCGGCGGTGGTCATCTTCTGGCCGGTCTGGGACCTGATCCAGATCTCGACGCATGAGGTCAGCCGCTTCGGCCAGCTTCGCGACTTCAACGACTTCGCCAATTTCGCGGCACTCGCTGCCGATCCCGATTTCACGGCCGCGCTCTGGCGCACCGGCCAATGGACGGTGATGGTGGTCGGCGGTGCGCTTCTCTTGTCGATCCCGGTGGCGATGATCCTCAACACCGATTTCTATGGCCGCGGCATCGCCCGCGTCATCATCATGCTGCCCTGGGCGGTATCGCTGACCATGACCGCGGTGGTCTGGCGCTGGGCGCTGAGCGGCGAAAGCGGCATGCTCAATTCGGCGCTGATCGGCCTCGGGCTCATCGATCACAACATCCAATGGCTGGCGAGCGCCGAGACCGCTTTCCCGATGCAGGTGCTGATCGGTATCCTGGTGACGGTGCCGTTCACGACGACGATCTTTCTCGGCGGGCTGTCGTCGATTCCGGACGATCTCTACGAGGCGGCGGCGCTCGAAGGGGCGACGCCGCTGCAGCAGTTCCGCGAAATCACCTTTCCGCTCCTGAAACCGTTCATCAACATCGCCATCGTGCTCAACACCATCTACGTCTTCAATTCCTTCCCGATCATCTGGGTGATGACGCAGGGCGGCCCGGCCAACTCGACCGATATCCTGGTCACCCATCTCTACAAGCTGGCCTTCCGCGTCGGCAAGCTGGGCGAAGCATCGGCGGTGTCGCTGGTGATGTTCGCCATATTGCTGGTCTTCACCATGATCTATGTGCGGCTGGCGATGCGGGAGCAACGCACATGACGAGCAAGCTGAAACGCTCCATCATCGCCTGGCTGCTGCTGGCGCCGCTGATCGTGGTGACGCTCTTTCCCTTCGCGGTGATGTTCCTGACCGCGGTCAAGCCGAGGCAGGAAGTGCTGTCGCCGACCTGGTGGCCGAGCGAATTCCGCTGGTCGAATTTTTCCGATATGTGGGTGGCGACCGGCTTCGGCCAGGCGTTGCTCAATTCGCTCTACGTGTCTGTGATCGCCACGGTCGGCGCCATCCTGATCTCGGTTCCGGCGGCCTATGCGATGTCGCGCTTCCGCTTTGCCGGCTACGGCGCCTTGCGCCAGTTCCTGCTGATTTCGCAGATGATCTCGCCGATCGTGCTGGTGCTTGGCCTGTTCCGGCTGATGGCGGCCTGGGGCCTGGTCGAGAGCACGACGGCGCTCGGCTTCATCTACATGGCCTTCAACGTCGCCTTCACGGTGTGGATGCTGCAGAGCTATTTCGACACCATTCCGCGCGATCTCGAGGAAGCCGCCTGGATGGAGGGCGCCGGCCGCTGGCTGACCTTGCGCAAGGTGTTCCTGCCGCTCTGCCTGCCGGCGATCGCGGTGACCGCGATCTTCACCTTCATCAATGCCTGGAACGAATTCGTCGTGGCGCTCACCATGCTGCGCAGCCAGGAAAGCTATACGCTGCCGATCCAGGTGTTTTCGCTGGTCGCCGGCCGCTACACCATCGAATGGCACCACGTCATGGCCGCGACGCTGCTGGCGACCTTGCCGGTGGCCATCCTGTTCATCTGGCTGCAGCGCTACCTCGTTCGCGGGCTGGCGCTCGGGGCGGTCAAATAACGCCTATTCACGGACGGAGCTTTCATGCGCATTTTCACCGCCTCGCTGGCGACGGAAACCAACACCTTCTCGCCGGTGCCGACCGATAGGGCCTCGTTCGAGATGGCCTTCTATGCCGGGCCCGGCAAACATCCGGACACGCCGACGCTGTGCTCCTCGCCGATGGTGGCGCTGCGCCGGCGGGCAGCGGCCGAAGGCCTCGATGTCATCGAGGGCACCGCCACCTGGGCGGAGCCGGGCGGCCTGGTGCAACGGCAGACCTATGAGGCGCTGCGCGACGAGATCCTTGGCCAACTCAAGGCAGCGCTGCCGGTCGATGCCGTCATCCTCGGCCTGCATGGCGCCATGGTGGCGCAAGGCTATGACGATTGCGAAGGCGACCTGCTCGAACGGGTTCGCGCAATTGTCGGGCCGGAGGTGGTGATCGCCGTGGAACTCGATCCGCACAGCCATCTGACACCGAAGCGCGTGGCGGCCTCCGACATCCTCGCCTACTTCCTCGAATTTCCGCACACCGATTTCTATGAGCGCGGCGAACACGTCGTCGAGCTTGGCCTTGCGGCGGCGAGGGGCGAGATCAAGCCGGTCATCTCGAGTTTCGACTGCCGCATGATCCAGGTGCTGCCGACCAGCCGCGAACCGATGCGCTCTTTCGTCGACCGCATCAAGGCGCTGCACGGCAAGGATGGTGTGCTGTCGGTCTCGGTCATCCATGGCTTCATGGCGGCCGACGTGGCCGAGATGGGCACGCGCATCCTGGTCGTCACCGACGATGACAAGGCCAAGGGTGACGCGCTGGCGGAAAGGCTCGGGCGGGAACTCTACGCGCTGCGCGAAAAGACGGCGATGACGATGCTGAGCGCCGCCGACGGCATCGACCGGGCGCTGGCCGTGCGCGCCGAGAATCCGGGCAAGCCGGTGGTCATCGCCGATATCTGGGACAATCCCGGCGGCGGTGTGCCCGGCGACGGCACCTTCGTGCTGCGCCAGATGCTGGCGCGTGGCCTGGACAGGTTCGCCGTGGCGACGATCTGGGATCCGATCGCGGTCACCTTCTGCCTGGCGGCGGGCGAAGGCGCGGTCATCGATCTGCGCTTCGGCGGCAAGGCCGGTCCACAGGCCGGCGAGCCGATCGACGCGCGCGTGCGCGTGCTGAAAGCGGTTGCGGAGGGCTGGCAGAGTTTCGGGCCAAGCCGGGTGACGCTGGGGCCGACGGCGCTGGTCCGCCTCGAAGGCACCGAGGTCGACATCATTCTCAACACCAACCGCACACAGACCTTCGAGCCGGATATCTTTTCCAACATCGGCGTCGATCCGATGACCAAGGACATGCTGCTGATCAAGTCGACCAACCATTTCTACGCCGGCTTCGAGCCGATCGCCGCCGAGATCATCTATGTCTCGGCGCCGAGTTCGTATCCCAGCAATCCGGCGGTGACGAATTATACCAAGCTGACGCGGCCGGTGTGGCCAAGGGTGACGGATCCTTGGAAGGATGCTGGCAATCTCCCCCCTTGAGGGGGAGATGTCGCTGAAGCCGACAGAGGGGGTCGCCTGACGTAATGCGCCAACCTTCTTCTGCCGCAGCAGGCCGAGCCCGGTCGAACCGACCCCCTCTGGCCGCTTCGCGGCCATCTCCCCCTCGAGGGGGGGAGATTATCCGGTGCTACACCAATCCCCGCTTCACCATCATCGCTTCGGGCGACGGCATCTTGCCGCGAAATGCGGTGTAGAGTTCTTCCGGATCCTTCGAACCGCCGGCGGCGTAGATGTTCTTGCGCAGCCGTTCGGCGAGCGCCGGGTTGAAGGGGTCGCCGGTCTCCTCGAAGGCGGCGAATGCGTCGGCATCGAGCACTTCCGACCACATGTAGGAATAATAGCCGGCCGAATAGCCTTCGCCGGAAAAGACATGGCCGAAATGCGGGGTGCGGTGGCGCATGGCTATGGTGTCCGGCATGTGCAGCTCTGCAAGCGTTTCGGTTTCGAAACGAAGTGGTGCTTCAGGCGCATCCGGCCGTGCGTGATAAGCCATGTCCATCAGCGCGGATGCGGTGAACTCTACTGTTGCAAAGCCAGCGCCAAAAGTCCGCGCGGCCAGCATCTTGTCGAGCAGCGCCTTGGGCATCGGCTTGCCGGTCTTGACGTGCAGCGCGTGTCTTTCCAGCACCGCCGGCACGGTCAGCCAGTGCTCGTAGAGCTGCGAGGGCAATTCGACGAAATCGCGGCTGACCGAGGTGCCGGCTACCGACGGCCAGGTGACGTCGGTCAGCATGCCGTGCAGCGCGTGGCCGAACTCGTGGAACAGCGTCTTCGCCTCGTCGACCGACAGCAGCGCGGGCTCGCCGGCCGGCGGCTTGGCGAAGTTCATGATGTTGTAGATCACCGGGCTCGCACCGTGGCCGAGCCTGTAGCCGGACTGCAGCGCGCTCATCCAGGCGCCGGAGCGCTTCGAGGGCCGGGCGAAATAATCGGCGAGGAACAGGCCGCGCTCGCTGCCGTCGGCATTTTTCACCACGAAGACGCGGGCGTCGGGGTGCCAGGCAGCGATGCCCTTCTTCTCCTCGAAGGTGATGCCGAACAGCCGTGTCGCCACATCGAAGCAAGCGTCGATGATGCGGTCGAGCTGCAAATAGGGCTTCAGTTCCGCCTCGTCGAAGGCGAATTTTTCCGCGCGCAGTTTCTCCTGGTAGAAACGCCAGTCCCAGGCAGCAAATTTTTCGTTGCTGCCGGCCTCCGTCGCCAGCCGTTGCAATTCGATCTGGTCGCTTGCTGCCTTCTCCAGCGCCTTTTCCCACACCGGATCGAGCAGCGCGTGCACGGCCTTCGGCGTCTTGGCCATGGTGTCATCGAGCTTCAGCGCGGCGAAGGAGGCGTAGCCGAGCAGCTTTGCCTTCTCGGCGCGCAGGCGCAGCATGTCGCGCACCACGTTCGTGTTGTCGGTGGCGCCGCCATTCTGGCCGCGCATGGTGAAAGCGCGGAAGGCGATCTCGCGCAGATCGCGGCGCTCGGAGAAGGTCGAGAACGGCTCGTAGATCGAGCGCGACAGGGTGACGGCGTAGCGGCCCTTCTGGCCGCGTATCTCGGCGGCTTCGGCCATCGAGCTTTTCACGAAGTCCGGCAGGCCGGCAAGGTCGGCCTCATCGAGGAACAGTGCCCAGTCGCTCTCGTCGGCCAGCACATTCTGGCCGAAGCTGGTACCGAGCGAGGACAATTCCTCGCTGATCTTGGCCAGCCGCTTCTTGCCGTCGGCATCGAGTTTGGCGCCGGAGCGGACAAAACCCTTCCAGGTCTTTTCCAGGACCCGCAGGGTCTCTGCGTCGAGCTTCAGGCTCTCGCGGCGCTGGTAGAGATCGTCGATGCGGGCAAACAGCCGCTCATTCATCGAAATCGCCGAGAAATGCCTGGACATTTTCGGCGAGATGTCGCGCTCCAGCGCTTGGATCGTCTCGTTGGTGTAGGCGCCGGCGCGGCACCAGAAGATCGACGAGACGCGATCGAGCGCTTCGCCGCCGAGTTCCAGCGCGGCAAGCGTGTTCTCGATGGTCGGCGCATCCTTGTTGCCGGCGATCGCCTCGATCTCGGCCTCGTGCGCCTTCAGCGCCGCGTCGAAGACCGGGGAAAAGTCGCCATCGCCAATGCGCGTGAAATCGGGCAGGCCGAGCGGCCCTTGCCACGCGGTCAGCGGATGGGCGGCGAGGTCGACGGCTTTCGTGGAAGGCATGGACAGTCTTTCGATCGTTGACGGGGAGAGGTTTGGTCGTCCCCGATGTAGGGCGAGGCCTCGCAAGGCGCAACGGCTCGGCCCTCAGGATGGCGTCAGAAGCCGTCGCACGTCTCGGCGATTGCCGCTTGCGAACTGGCGGTGATGCGGTCGTCGGTCACCGCGAAAGTCTCATGCATGAGCTTGTCATTGTTGGGAAAGTCGTAGCAGGCGACCACGGTGGTGACCCCGCCTTCGCTCTTTTCGATCCGATGCCGGATCGCTGCGCCCGCAACCGCACCTTTCCATTCGTCCATCGAGGCGATGAATTCCTGCTTGCTTTGCACGATGCCAAGGTCGTCCAGCTTGATGCGGACATCATCGGCGAGCAGGTCGGACAGTTCGGTGCGGTCGGCGACCAGCAGCGCCGAATACCAGCGGCTGATGAGGGCACGATCATCGGCGCGGGCGGCAATAATCGCTATCAGCAGCGCGGCCGCCGTCAAAGCGGCCGACCTGATGTTTACCACCTTGCGCGCCGCTGTGTTCATCCCAGCTCCGGCCGTTCGAAATCGCCGGTTTCCTTGTTCATCGTCCAGAGTTCGCCGGTCGAGATATCGAACCAGGCCCCATGCAGCGACAGTCGCCCCTTGCCCTCGAGAATCGAGACGCAGGGAAAGGTTCTGAGGTTGGCGATGGAATAGCGGATCGAGATGCGCTCCAGCGCGGTCTGGCGCTCCGACGCGGTCATGAAGGTGCTGGAGGAGACGGTTTCGGCCGCCGGCGCGATCAGGCTCATCCACTTGCCGATGAAGTCGCCCGGCGAAAGCGGCGCGGAATTGGTGTCGAGCGCTGCACGGATGCCGCCACAGCGGCCATGGCCCATGACGACGATGTTCTTGACCTTGAGGCTCTGCACGGCGAATTCAAGCGCCGCCGAGGTCGAATGGAACTCGCCATCGGGAGCATAGGGCGGCACCAGATTGCCGACATTGCGCAGCACGAAGAGTTCGCCGGGCCCGGCGTCGAAGATCGCCTCGGGCGCCGAACGCGAATCGCAGCAGGCGACGATCATCGTCTCCGGCGCCTGGCCTTCCCGAGCGAGATCGCGATAGCGCCCGCTCTCTGTGAGATAGCGGCCATTCATGAAATTGCGGTAGCCGGCGAGAAGATGTTCAGGGAGATGGGACATGGGCGGCGTCTGGAGCCTTTCCGGGTTGGATGCGGCAGCTCGTTGCGGTCTAGAGAGGCTCTAGCGGCAAAAGCCGGTCGCGAGCAATGCAGAATTATGAGGGCTGGCTAGAAATGCCATGCATCGAGCGCAACCTTGGCCAACAGCGTTACGCCCAGATGGCGACAGGAATGCCAAAGCTGTCGCGGCCCGGCGGGTCGGGCAGCGGCCGTGCCTCACCGCTGGCGATGCGACCGGCGATCAGCATCATCGCGGCCGCGTCGAGGAAATCGTCGGCGGCGGCGCCGCGCGGTGGCGGCTGGTCGAGAAAGGCCGTGTCATACCCATGCCGGCAAAGCAGAGCCTTGCGTTCCGCCATGCCGGCCGGATTGATGCTGCCCTTGACTTTCTTCGGCAGTTGCATGGCCTGATCGCCGTTCAGGCGGCAGAAAGCGACTTCCGGATGCGATTCGAACACACGGCCGCGCAGACCGGGTCGCGCGATCAGCAGGGCGTCGATCTCGCGGATCTTGGCAAAAATGCCGAAGGCCTGGATCGAGACGCCGCGCGGCGGGTCGGATGTGGTCAGGGCCACCTCGCTTGCCCTGATGTGCGCGGCATACCAGGCTTCGATGGTGGTGAAATCATTGGTCTCCGCATAGAGCGCGGCGCGGGAGGGGATCGAGAAGACGCTGGATTGGCGTGCCCCGAGCAGTGGCCGCACCAGCGCTTCGGGGCCGCGCCCGCCCTTGCCCGACAAGTCGGGCAGGCCGATCGGCATGTCGACAGCGATGACAGCGTTTTCGGGAAGGGATGCGAGCAGGGCGGTGAAGGTTGCGAAGACACCGACCGACGGTGCCATGCCAGAAGCGCGCCGGACGGCGATCCAGCCGGCCTTGCAGCCGTCGACGCCGACAAGCACGGTCTCAGTCGACGTCACGCCCGGCGGCCCCGCCCCGGATGCGTGAGGTGGCGAAGCTGGACCATCGCCATCGGATGCGACAGGCTCTGCGCATCGGTTTCGAGCTGCAGTTCGTCGCCGCCGCGCTTGGCGGTGCGCGCCAGGATCTCGTAGACCGCCGCCGTCGTCGATTGCAGCGCCTTGACCGGCGGCTGGCCGGACAGGATACGTGCCAGATAGACGGCCGCCGTCAGATCGCCCAGGCCATTCGGCGGCTTGTCGATCAGGCGATGTTCGGCGAGCAGCGCCTGGCTGCTATCGAGCAGCAGATTGCCGGTGCCGCCCGTCATCATCGACGGCGCAGAGGTGACCAGCATGGTCGATGGTCCGGCGTGGAGCGCTGCCGCGATCGCCGATTTCAGGTCGGGCAACACGGCGCCGGCCATCCATTCCAGTTCGTAGCGGTTGGGGGTGGCTATGTCGGCGATCGGCATCAGCCGGTCGCGCATGGCGATGGCTGTCGGCTCGGGCACGTAGAGGCCGCCCGAATCACCCATCACCGGATCGCAGATATAGACGGCGCCGGGTGTCCTTGCCTTCACCGCGGCGACCAGCGAGGCGACGGCCTCGGCCTGGCCGGCCTCGCCGAGATAGCCGGACAACACGGCGCCGACTTCACCCAGCCATGGCGCCCGCTCGAGATCGGCCATCAGCGCCTTGAACTGGTCGAGCGGCGGTACGATCCGCGTTGCCCGTCCATGCCCGGGATGCCAGGGCAGGATGACGGTCGGCACCGCCCAGACCGGGAACCCCAGGGTCTCCAGCGCAAACACGGCGGCACGGTTGCCGACCGAGCCGCGCGCGACATGGCTGGAAATGACGATGACCGCACGCGGCGCGTCGGTTTGTTCGGCGCTCATTGTCGTTTGATTCCTAACTGCCCCGGATGACGTAAAGCACGAGCCAGACCATCAGGCCCAGCGCCAGCAGCAGGCCCAGCGTGCGGCCAAAGCGGGTGCCCCAGACTTCGATCGGATCGGCGCGATCGGCATCGGCCGCGGTGACGTGATCGCGCATGCCTTTCGCGGCCCGCCCCGCAAACGAGTCGCCCGCCGGATTTGTCTCGTGCGCGATGCGCTCGAGGATACGGCGCGATTCCTTCTCGCTGTCCTGGCGCTCCGCCATGATGATGTCCCGTTTTGCGGACCTTATCGCGTTCGTACGGCCAATCACAGACCCTTGCAGCGGCATTGGGCATGGCAGGCGAGGGGCTGCCGGCCCGGGCGGTTTTCTTGCGCGCTGATTGTGGTAATGCTTCGCGTGCAACTTCTACCGAGGGACCCCATCATGTTTGCCCAGCGCCTTGCCTCGCCGTCCATTTTCCGCACGCTGCCCGCCTTCCTGATGATGGCGATCGTGCTGCCGCTGCTTGCCGGCTGCGGCTACAACACCATCCCCACAGCGGAAGAAAACGCCAGGGCGGCATGGAGCGAGGTGCTGAACCAGTATCAGCGCCGCGCCGACCTCATCCCCAACCTGGTCGAGACGGTGAAGGGTTATGCCTCGCACGAAAAGGATACGCTCGACGCGGTGGTCGAGGCACGCGCCAAGGCAACGCAGATCACGGTAACACCGGAAACGCTGAAGGATCCCGAAGCCCTCAAGAAGTTTCAGGATGCCCAGGCGGGGCTGACCAGCGCGCTGTCGCGGCTGATCGCGGTCTCGGAGGCCTATCCCGACCTCAAGGCCAATCAGAATTTCCTGGCGCTGCAAGCCCAGCTCGAAGGCACCGAGAACCGCATCGCGGTGTCGCGGCGCGACTACATCCAGGCGGTCAGGGACTACAATCTGACGCTGAGGACCTTCCCCTCGGTGCTGTGGGCGACCTTCTGGTTCCGCGGCAATGAGCCCTTCGCCAATTTCACTGTCGCCGAAGACAAGATGCAGCCGCCGAAGGTCGATTTCGGCACGAAGCAGGGCGGGTGAACGTCGACTGTCATCGGAATAAATCCCGCGAAATGACGGGCTGCTGGCGTGCAAACACCCCCCTCTGTCCTACCGGAACCGGCCCTTCGCTGCCGCTTCGGGCGTTCGTCGTTCGGAAAGCCAAGCAATTGGCTTCCCGTCCGCTACGCGGATCAGTCCTCACCCCCCTCAAGGGGGGAGATTGGCAGCTTCGGCGCTGACGCCGATCTTGCGACGTTGAAAATTGGAGAAAGCGGAGATGGCGGCCAATCTCCCCACTTGAGGGGGAGATGCCCGGCAGGGCAGAGGGGGGCGCCCCGGAATGCAAGCCTAGGGTTCCTTTTCGCTCTTCTAAGCCTCCTCTTCCTCCCCTTCACCGCCCTCGCCGCCGATCTCCCCGCGCTCACCGGCCGTGTCGTCGACAATGCCGGCATCATCGATGCCGCGACCAAGGCGGCGCTGACACGGAAGCTTGCCGATTTCGAGACAAAAGGCTCCGACCAGATCGTCGTGGCGACGATCCCGAGCCTCGAGGGCGAGGAGATCGAGCCTTACGCCAACCGCCTGTTCCGATTCTGGAAACTTGGGCAGGCGAAGGAAAACAACGGCGTGCTGCTGCTGGTTGCGCCGAACGACCGCAAGATGCGCATCGAGGTCGGTTATGGGCTGGAAGGTACGCTGACCGACCTGCACACCAAGCTGATCATTGAAAACGACATGGTGCCGGCGTTCCGCGCCGGCGATTTCTCCGGCGGCATTAGCAAAGCCGTCGACGACATGGTCATGGTGCTGGAAGGCAATCCGGAGGAGCTGGAGGCGCGCGGCGAGCGCAACCAGCAGGCGCCCTTCGAGTCCGACGACCTGTTCTTCACCGTGTTCATCGGCATATGGATAACCATTATGGTCGGCAGTCTTGCTGTCTCCATCTTGCCGCCGATCTTCGGCCAGAAGCTTGGTCCCGGCCGTTACCGCTGGCTCGGCATGACCTTCGAGCCAAGCCGGCGATCCTCCCGTAGTGGCTGGTCGTCGGGAAGTTCCAGCGGCGGCTGGTCTTCGGGGTCAAGCAGCGGTGGAGGCTTTTCCGGCGGCGGCGGTTCGTCCGGCGGCGGCGGCTCGTCGGGAAGCTGGTGATGGCATGACGATACCCAGCATCAGCCTGTCGGAACGCGACCGCCTCGCCTCGGCTGTCCTGATTGCCGCGGTCGTGCTGTTCTCCTGCGTCATGGCCTACGCGGCCGACCTGCCGGCGCTGACCGGCCGTGTCGTCGACAATGCCGGCATCATCGATGCCGGGACGAAGGCGGAGCTGACGCGGAAGCTTGCCGGTTTCGAGACAAAAGGTTCCGACCAGATCGTCGTCGCGACGATCCCCAGCCTCGATGGCGAGGAGATCGAGCCCTACGCCAACCGCCTGTTCCGCTTCTGGAAACTTGGCCAGGCGGGCGAGAACAATGGCGTGCTCCTGCTGGTTGCCCCGAACGACCGCAAGATGCGCATCGAGGTCGGTTATGGGCTGGAAGGTACGTTGACCGACCTGCATACCAAGCTCATCATCGAAAACGACATGGTGCCGGCCTTCCGCGCCGGCGATTTCTCCGGCGGCATCAGCAAAGCCGTCGATGACATGGTCATGGTGCTGGAGGGCAATCCCGAAGAACTGGAAGCGCGAGGCAAGCGCAATCCCGCCGATGACGGCACGTCCATCGATCCGATCGTTGCCGTGTTCCTGATCCTGTGGGCGACGATGTTTTTCGGCGGGTTGGCGATGGCGTTCCTGCCGCCGATGTTCGGCACGAAGCTGTCGCCGGGCGTGTACAGATGGCTGGGCATGACGTTTCGTTACGGCCGTGGGCCGAGCGGGTACTCGGGCAGCCGTGGCTGGACAACGGGTTCGTCTTCGGGCGGCTGGTCGTCGGGGAGCTCCGGTGGTGGCTGGTCTTCGGGATCAAGCGGCGGTGGCGGGTTTTCCGGTGGCGGCGGCTCATCGGGTGGTGGCGGTTCTTCAGGAAGCTGGTGAGACATATCATGGCAACACGACCAATCAGCCCGCAGGATCATGAGCGCATCGCAACCACGATCCGCGCCGCCGAGGAGAAAACCGACGGCGAGATCTACTGCGTCGTGGCGCATGCCAGCGACGGCTATTTCTTCCCGGCCGCCTTCATGGCGACCGTGTACATGCTGATCGTCAGCCTGGCGGTCGGCTACGGTCTGGAGGCCTGGTGGCTGTCGATCCGGCTGCCGCATTTCGTCCTCGCCCAGCTCCTGGCGCTTGCCTGCGTGCTGGCCTTGTTGTGGGCGCTGCCCGGCCTGCGCATCCATCTGGTGCCGAGGCGGCTGCGCTACCAGGCGGCGCACGCCAACGCGATCAAGCAGTTCCTTGCCCGCAACGTCCACCGCACCACGGCGCGCACCGGCGTGCTGGTCTTCGTCTCGATCGCGGAACGCTATGCCGAAGTGGTTGCCGATTCGGGCATCGACGCCAAGGTCGGCCAGCATGTCTGGGACGGTGTCGTGCGCGATCTTACCGCGCATGCCGGCGACGACCGGCTTGCCGACGGCTTCGTCAAGGCGATCGAGCAGGTGGGTGCGGTGCTGGCCGAGCATTTCCCGGTCACAGTGGGCGACAGCAACGAACTTGACGACCATCTGGTCGAAATCTGAAAGCCCGCCTCCAAACGCTACTCAGCCGGACGCCTGACGCGGTTTTCTGCGCTTCCGGCCTTCGCCGGCCGAAGCACTCACTCATGAGCGGCCTTGGCAGGCAGGCTTCGGCCGGCGTTCACGTGTAAAGCTACGCTCCGCTCCGGTTCTCGAAAGCCCACGCCATCCGCCTCGGCTGAGCGCGTTTTCAAGCAGGCTTTGCCTGATGTCATCAGTGTCATGATCGCCTGTGAGAAAGCAGCCGGCGGGCCGCCGGGACTCTTGCAATCGGGCGATGCGGGTTTATGGTTAACAAATCATGAATACGCTGACGATCGACATCCGGAAAGCCGACCCGCGCGATGCCAGTGCCATCGCCGAGGTGCATCTGGAGGCCTGGCGCGGCGCCTATTCCGGCATCATTCCGCACCGCACCCTGACATCGATGATCAACCGTCGAGGTGCCGACTGGTGGGCAAATGCGATTCGCCGCGCCGCCACTGTTCTGGTGGTCGAGATCGGCGGAAAGATCGCCGGCTATGCGACGATCGGCAAGAACCGCGCCCGTGAACTCAGGCAGCAAGGCGAAATCTACGAATTATACCTGCGGCCGGAATATCAGGGCATCGGGCTCGGCAGCCGCCTGTTTTCGGCAGCCAAGGCGCGGTTGGCCGATCACGGGCTGAAAGGCATGGTCGTGTGGGCGCTGGAAGACAACCAGAACGCACTCGCCTTCTATGCCGGCGCCGGCGGCCGCGATGTAGCCGAGGGCGTCGAGATCTTCGAGCAGAAGGCGCTCAAGAAGGTTGCTTTCGTCTGGGAATGACAGCCCGGCCTTTCGGCCATTGCCTCTCCCGATTTCAGCCAGCACCATTCGCCGCATTGCACCATGACGCGTCGCCCGCTATCGATCTCCCATCGAGAGAGGGATTTAAGCCATGCGCATTGAAGCCATAGCCAGCGGAAAGAACCCGCCTGAGGACGTCAACGTCATCATCGAGGTGCCGATCGGCGGCGAGCCGATCAAGTATGAGATGGACAAGGAAGCCGGCACGCTGTTCGTCGACCGCTTCCTGCACACCTCGATGCGCTACCCCGGCAATTACGGCTTCGTGCCGCACACGCTGTCGGGCGACGGCGATCCGATCGACGTGCTGGTCTGCAACACGCGCGCCCTGGTGCCGGGCTGCGTCATCAACGTCAGGCCGATCGGCGTGCTGATCATGGAAGACAATGCCGGCCAGGATGAGAAGATCATTGCCGTGCCGTCGCCGAAACTGACGCTTCGCTACGAGAACGTCACCGAATACACCCAGCTGCCCGACATCACGCGCCAGCAGGTGCAGCACTTCTTCGAGCACTACAAGGATCTCGAGCCCGGCAAATGGGTCAAGATCGAAGGCTGGCACGATTCCAAATATGCCAAGAAGATGATCGTCGACGCGATCGAGCGGGCCAAGGCGAGCAAGTAGCCCAACTTCGTCATACCAGGGCGGAGCAGCCGCAAAGCGGCGTCGCGGAGACCCTGGTATCCATGCCGCGACGCCAGGCGACGTGTGCGGCGGAACGGAATTCCGCACCGCCGCGGCGGTGTTGATGTCGCGGCATGGATCCTCGGGTCTGCGCTGCGTCGCTACGCTCCTTGCTCCGCCCGTGGATGACGAAGCTACGGGTGCGATGCCCAATCTCCGCCGTGCTCAGTTATCCACTCGGCCGAAAGCCGGCACATTGCCGATGACGGTGCGCCTGTCCTTGCCGCAGGCGAAGGTGCGTGCCTTGTCGTCGGCAAGCTTGCGCGCCTGATCGTTGGCGGTGGGATTGCCGGTGGCCAGCACGAGGCCGACGGTGCAGCCGTCGCGGGCGCCCATCTGGCCGACCTTGGCGACGAGCAGCACCTCGGTCGGCTTTTTCTCGTCCTCGGGATTGCTGATCGAGCGGCGATGGATGGCTGCATAGGGCACAGCCTTGTCGCCGGTGGTTTCGATGCGCCATTCGATCTTGGCTCCGGACGAATTGAAACCGGAAAAGCTCTCCCAGACCGTCGTCATGTCGCCGCCGGGGGGAAAGCCGTAGAACAGCGATTCACGGGCATCGTCATAGGCTATCAGCACGGGATAGCCGCGATAGCCCGAACAGGCGAGTTCGGCCCAGTCGCCGTCGCCTTCCTCGGCCTGCGCGTAGGTCACGCAATCCTTTTTCGAATCCAGATCGGTGTAGGCGCTGGAAATGCCGTCGGCTTGCGCCGCCTGACCCAGACCGACCAGAACAAGCGGGATCAGAATGGCACGCATGGCGGTCAATCTCCGTTGCAAGCTGCCGCAGCGTAGCGCCAAACGTTATTTCTTCAAGCTCGCTTCAATCAGCAGGTCCGCGTTGCGGGCGACCGCTTGCGCCGGGCCGCCGAGCCCGAACAGCTGGCCGCTGATATAGGCACCCTCGATCAGCAGCAGCAGGCCGTCGCCGAGCGTGTCAGGGTCTTGCGCGCCCATCGCAACCGCCATGGCGCGCAGCCGGCGGCGCAGTTCCTGCTTGTTGGCCTCGCTGACCACACGGGCCGGATGGCTGTGGTCGGGATATTCGACCGCCGCATTGGTCATGCCGCAGCCGCGATAGTCCGCCACTTGCGTGCGCTTGCCGATGCGGGTCAGGAAAGCCTTGATCTGCGCGCGCGGGTCGCCGGGATGAGCGGCGACCGCCTCGTCGAAACGCTCCCAATATTCAAGATCGTACTGCCTGAGATAGGAGGCCGCCAGCTCGTCCTTGGACGGAAAGCTGCGGTAAAGACTGGGCTTGGTGACGCCGGCACGTTTGACGATCTCGTCGACGCCGATCGCCCTGATGCCGCGCCGGTAGAACAGGTCATAGGCCACATCGAGGATCTTCTTGGCGGCCTTCGGCGGAGCGGATGCATGACCCTCGCTGATGGTCAGATCAATATTTCTGTCGGTTGGCATCGTGTGGCTCGATTGACAATGTTACCGATCGGTACGTATACATGTTCCTACCCTGCAACGTACCGGTCAGTAACATGATAGCTCAATCCCGCCCCTTTGGCCAGCGCTACGCTTTCGTCGTGGTCGGCGTGATCTTCCTTAGCCTGCTGGTCGCGGCTGGCCTGCGCTCCGCACCCTCTGTCATGATGCTGCCGCTGGAAAACAGTTTCGGCTGGCGCCGCGACATCATCTCGCTGGCTGCTGGTGTCGGCATTCTGCTTTACGGTCTGACGGGGCCATTTGCCGCAGCCCTGATGGAGCGCATCGGGCTGCGCCGCACGTTGCTGGCCTCGCTGGTGGTGATGTCAGGCTCGACCGCGCTCAGCCTGCTGATGACCAAGCCGTGGCATCTGTTCATCACCTGGGGCGTGTTCTCGGGCATTGGTTCCGGTGCTGTCGCCAGCGTGCTCGGCGCGACCATCGTCAACCGTTGGTTCAAGACCAATCGCGGGCTTGTCATGGGATTGATGTCGGCCTCCAGCGCCTCGGGCATGCTGGTGTTCCTGCCGCTGATCGCCGCGCTGGCGCAGTCGGGCGGCTGGCAGCCGGTTGTCATTGCGGTCGCGATCGCGACCGCTGCCCTGATACCGCTGGTCTGGCTGCTGGTGCCGGAGCGGCCGGCATCGATCGGCATGGTGCGCTACGGCGCCGAGGCTGACGACGTGCCGCCCACTCCGCCTGCGTCACAGGGCAATTTTCTTGCGCATACGTTCTCGACGCTGCGCCGTGCCGCCGGCACGCGGGTGTTCTGGTATCTGTTCGCCACCTTCTTCGTCTGCGGCTTCACCACCAACGGGCTGGTCGGCACGCATCTGATCGCGTTCTGCGGCGACATGGGCATCGGCGAAGTGCAGGCCGCCGGCCTGCTGTCGATGATGGGCATCTTCGACCTGATCGGCACGACGTTGTCGGGCTGGCTCACCGACCGCTACGATCCGCGCAAGCTGCTCGGCGTCTATTACGGCATTCGTGGCCTGTCGCTGATCTATCTGCCCTATTCCGGCTTCTCGGCCACCAGCTTGATCATCTTCGCCGTGCTCTACGGCCTCGACTGGATCGCCACCGTGCCGCCGACGCTGCGGCTCGCCAACGAGGCGTTCGGCGATCGCAGCGGGCCGATCGTGTTCGGCTGGATCGTCGCCGGGCACCAGATCGGTGCGGCCGCTGCCGCCGCCTTTGGCGGCACCATGCGCGAGTTGCAGGGCAATTACGAACTGGCCTTCCTGATCGCCGGCATGACGGCAATCGCCGCCGCCTGTATCTCGCTGCTGATCAACACCAGCAAGCCGGCGTTCGATCCGGAGCCGCAAGCGGCTTAGGCGCGACGCTATCTCCCCCCTCGAGGGGGAGATGGCCGCGAAGCGGCCAGAGGGGGTCGGTCCGACTGGGCTCGGCCTCTTGCGATAGAAGGAGGTTAGCGCTCCACGCGCGGCGACCCCCTCTGCCGCCTCTGGCGACATCTCCCCCTCGAGGGGGGATTACCCTGTTCATTGTTATCAAACCTTCATCATCCCGAGATGCGCCTGAAACATTGACGCTGGATTTTGGTGGCACCGTTCAAGCCATCCAGGAGACAGCCGTGAACAAGCTTTCGATGACCCGCCGCGCTTTCGTCACTTCCGCCGGCGCCGTTGGCCTGGCCGGCGTTTCCGGCCTGGCGCTGCCCTATTATTCGCGCGCCAATCAGCGGCCTTCCTTCACCCATGGCGTCCAGTCCGGCGATGTCGACGCCACCAGCGGCGTGGTGTGGACGCGCACCGACCGACCGTCGCGCGTCATGTTCGAGGTGTCGTCGACGGAAAATTTCGCCAATGCGACACGCCTGGCGCCGCTCGACACGTCGCCGGCCAGCGATTACACGGTCAAGCGGCTGCTCACCGACCTCGCTTCCGACCAGGATATCTTCTACCGCATGACATCGGCCGATCTCGCCGACATCAACGCCGTTTCGGAGCCGATCACCGGCCGTTTCAGGACGGCGCCAGCCTCCAAGCGCGACATCCGCTTTGCCTGGTCCGGCGACACCGCCGGCCAGGGCTGGGGCATCGATGAGACCGGCATGAAGACCTACGCCACGATCGGCAAGCACACGCCTGACTTCTTCCTGCATTCGGGCGACACCATTTATGCCGACGGCGCCATGAAGGACGATGTCGACCTGCCCGGCGGCGGCAAGTGGAAGAACGTCGTGCTGATCGACGGCAAGCGCAAAGTCGCCGAGACGCTGGACGAGTACCGGGACCAGTGGAAATACAACATGATGGACAGGAGCGTGCTCGGCCTGAGCGCCATCTGCCCGACCTTCTACCAGTGGGACGACCATGAAGTGCTGAACAACTGGTCGGATTCCAAGGATCTCAGCGCCGACAGCCGCTACACGGAAAAATCCATCCACGTGCTGGCGGCCCGCGCGGCGCGGGCTTTCCACGAGATGACGACGATCCGCTACGAACCTTCCGAGCCCGGCCGCGTCTATCGCAAGATCGCTTATGGGCCGCTGCTCGACGTGTTCTTCCTCGACATGCGCTCCTATCGCGGCCCCAATGGTCCCGACATGCAGGATGAGATGACGCCGCAGTCGCGCATGCTCGGCGAGCAGCAGACGAAATGGCTGAAGCGCGAACTGGCGAATTCGAAGGCGACCTGGAAAATCATCGCCGCCGACATGCCGCTCGGCCTCGTCGTCTGGGACGACGGCACCAAGAAGGTTGGCGCCGAAGCGGTCAGCAATGGCGACAATGGCTTGCCAAAAGGGCGCGAGCTCGAGATCGCCAACCTGCTGCGCTTCATAAAGAATGCCGGCATCAGCAACACCGTCTGGCTCACCGCAGATGTGCATTACACGGCCGCGCATTATTACAACCCGGACAAGGCGCAGTTCCAGGAGTTCAATCCGTTCTGGGAATTCGTCTCGGGTCCGATCCATGCCGGCACGTTCGGTCCGAACGATTTCGACATGACGTTCGGTCCGGAGCTGAAGTTCATCAAGGCGCCGACCGCCGAACAGGGACAGAACCTGCCGCCCTCGGCCGGGCTGCAATTCTTCGGGCTCGTCGATATTTCAGGCGCCAGCGAGCAGATGACGGTGCGGCTGATGGATCGCGACGACAACGAACTCTACAAGGTGACGCTCGACCCGGTGCGGTCGGCGTAAGCGCGCTTCTCAACCCTCCCCCTTGTGGGGAAGGTCGGCGGCGGCTTCGCAAAGCGAAGCTGGCGAGACGGGGCGGGGGGTGAAGCGCTGACTAGTCCGGGTAGCAGACCATGGGGATATTCGGCCAGACGGCGCTGTCGCAGTTGGCGGCGTCCTGGCGCTGCTTGAAGGCGGCGCTGACCGGGCCGGTCACCATCGGGTCGACGCCGTCTGGTGCGTCGGCGAAAATCTGCTCGGCCGACTGTGCCTCTGACGGCAAGGCAGGCCGTGATTCCTTCATCGTCGCGGCTGACTGTGCGGCGTTGGCCGCCAGCAGGACGGCGAAGGCAACAGACGCGATGAGCGGCCAGAATCGGTTGAGTTTATCGGTCATGACGTTTGAACTGCCCGGGCCCCAAAGGGTTCCCGCCTTGGTTAACAAAATCATCTCACACGCAGATGCTTAAGATTTGATGAGTATTTGGTGACGCTCCTCCTCTTTCGCAACTGCGAAAAACCCTGTATGAGCCGCGCAACCGAAAGAGGCAGCGCCTTTTGGCCTGCTGCCTGCAACGCTTCCGAGACCAGAACATGAAAATCCGTAATATCGCGATCATCGCGCACGTCGACCATGGAAAGACCACCCTGGTCGACCAGCTTTTGAAGCAGTCCGGCTCCTTCCGAGACAATCAGCGCGTCGCCGAGCGCGCCATGGATTCCAACGACCTCGAAAAGGAACGCGGCATCACCATCCTGGCCAAGGCGACTTCGGTCGACTGGAAGGATACCCGCATCAACATCGTCGACACCCCCGGCCACGCCGATTTCGGTGGCGAGGTCGAACGCATCCTGTCGATGGTGGACTCAGCCATCGTGCTGGTCGACGCAGCCGAAGGGCCGATGCCGCAAACCAAGTTCGTCGTCGGCAAGGCGCTCAAGGTCGGCCTGAAGCCGATCGTCGTCATCAACAAGATCGACCGTCCGGACGCCCGTCACGTCGAGGTGGTCAACGAGGTGTTCGACCTTTTCGCGGCGCTCGACGCCACCGACGAGCAGCTCGACTTCCCGATTCTGTACGGTTCAGGCCGCGATGGCTGGGTTTCGGAAAATCCGGAAGGACCCAAGGACCAGCAACTGGGGCCGCTGTTCGACCTCGTCATCAAGCATGTGCCGGAGCCGACCGTTCATCCCGGCCCGTTCCGCATGATCGGCACCATCCTGGAAGCCAATCCGTTCCTCGGCCGCATCATCACCGGCCGTATCGAGAGCGGCACGCTGAAGGCCAACCAGCCGGTCAAGGTGCTGCACCATGACGGCACCCAGATCGAAACCGGCCGTATTTCGAAGATCCTGGCCTTCCGCGGCCTTGAGCGCCAGCCGATCGAAGAAGCGCAGGCGGGCGACATCGTCGCCATTGCCGGCCTGTCGAAGGGCACCGTCGCCGACACGTTCTGCGACCCGAGCGTGAGCGAACCGCTGCATGCGCAGCCGATCGATCCGCCGACCGTGACGATGTCGTTCCTGGTCAATGACAGTCCGCTGGCCGGCACCGAAGGGGACAAGGTGACCAGCCGCGTCATCCGCGACCGCCTGCTGCGCGAAGCCGAAGGCAATGTCGCGCTGAAGATCGAGGAATCGCCCGACAAGGATTCGTTCTTCGTCTCCGGCCGCGGCGAATTGCAGCTGGCCGTGCTGATCGAGACGATGCGCCGCGAAGGCTTTGAAATCGCCGTGTCGCGTCCGCGCGTCGTCATGCAGAAGGGCGAGAACGGCGAATTGCTGGAGCCGGTCGAAGAAGTCGTCATCGACGTCGATGAGGAGCATGCCGGCGTCGTCGTGCAGAAGATGTCCGAGCGCAAGGCCGAGATGGTCGAACTGCGCCCGTCCGGCGGCAATCGCCAGCGCATCGTCTTCCACGCGCCGACCCGTGGCCTGATCGGCTACCAGTCGGAGCTTTTGACCGACACGCGCGGCACCGCCGTGATGAACCGGCTCTTCCACGCCTATGAGCCCTACAAGGGTGAGCTGCCGGGCCGCACCAATGGCGTGCTGATTTCCAACGAACAGGGCGAATCGGTCGCCTACGCCATGTGGAACCTGGAAGATCGCGGCCCGATGGTCATCGATCCGGGCGTCAAGGTATATCAGGGCATGATCATCGGCATTCATAGCCGCGACAATGATCTTGAAGTGAACGTGCTCAAGGGCAAGAAGCTGACCAACATCCGTGCCGCCGGCAAGGACGAGGCGGTCAAGCTGACGCCGCCGATCCGCATGACGCTGGAACGCGCGCTGGCCTGGATTCAGGACGATGAACTGGTCGAAGTGACGCCGAAGACCATTCGGCTGCGCAAGCTCTATCTCGATCCGAACGAGCGCAAGCGGTTCGAGAAGTCGTCCAAGGTGGTCGGCGCGGCGTAAGCTCCCTATTTCCCAACAATCGAGAGGGGCGGAGCAACCAGTGTTCCGCCCCTTTTTCGTTCATCCACCGGCAGCCGAGATGATGGCCTGCCGATCGGCCTCGCCGGCCAGATCGATGCGGACCGCGATTCCCGCGCGGGCCGGCTTGCGCAGGGCCTTTGCGCCATCCGGGTCAATGATGAGCAGCCGCGTCTCCTCCAGCGCCTGAAGCCGTGATCGCGAGATGCCGAGTTCGCCGGCGAGCAGCCGGTCGAGTCGCAGCGATATCGGCATTTCCAGTCCAAGCTCGATTTCCAACACGGTCGCGGCTTCCCCGGTGTCGCCGAGCCTGCGCTTGTGAACGCTGACATCGGAGAACTCCTCGACGCGCCCGATCCGGTTGCGCAACGCGATTACATCGAAGGCATGACGGTGAGCGAGTGCAGGATCGTTGCTTTCGAGCGCCGCCAGCAGCGCCGGGTCGATGTCGCGGCGGTTGCAGCGCTCGAAAATGCCGAAATTCCAGGAGTTGTCGCAGTCGATGCAGCGATAGATCAGCCACACGTCGATGCGTTTGCCATTGGCGTTGACGCGGAATTTCCCGCTGCTGCAATAGGCCTTCACAGTGCCGCAACGATTGCAGCTGATGAGCGGCCGAGGTGGGGTTTGGGGTGCGATCGTCCAATGGATACGCTGAAGTCCAGACATGCCGATAAGCCCTTCCCGTCGGGAAGTTCATCAGGCCGGCGATGTCGAGATGCCCATGCGGGCGCGGCGTGGCGGTCGCTTGCTATGATCGGAAATCGGATGTCACGGGCGGCAGCGCGCAACAACGGTTCAGCAGTGCCAAACCGGTCTCGAACCGCCGCCCAGAAGAACACATGAAAATGAAAACAGACACCGCGAATGCGGTGTCATGCAGTGTGTCGGGGGAGTTGACGAGACCGGCGGTTACGTAGGCAAAGTGACGCTCAAAATTGTTTCGCGGCGGCCTTTCTAGCCGCGAGATGCTGGACCGACAAGGGTCTTTTGTCGGTGCTACCGCAGCCGAGCCACTTGCGCTAATATCCGAAATCGAAGGTTTTCAACCAGAGACCCCGGTTATGCACCCCACCTCGCTCCTGATTTTCGCCGCCGCTTTGTTCGTTGCCGCCGGTTCGCCCGGCCCCTCGATCGCGGCGCTTGTCGCGCGCGTCATCTCGAAAGGGTTTCGCGACGTGTTTCCGTTCCTGCTCGCCATGTGGATCGGCGAGGGCATCTGGCTGTCGCTGGCGGTGTTCGGCCTGGCTGTCGTGGCGCAGACCTTCCATTTCGCCTTCGTCGTGGTGAAATGGGTCGGCGTCGCCTATCTCGCTTACCTCGCCTGGAAAATGTGGACCGCGCCTGTCGATGCAAAAGAGGGCGAGATGCCGCGCGAGGATTCTCCGGCAAAGCTGTTCTTCGCCGGCATGGCGGTGACGCTTGGCAATCCCAAGATCATGATGTTCTACTTGGCGCTGCTGCCGACCATCATCGACCTCGCTTCGGTCAGCATCGTCGGCTGGGTCGAGCTGACGGCGACCATGGCCGTGGTGCTGGTCGCCATCGATCTCGGCTGGGTGCTCGCCGCATCACAGGCGCGCAAGCTTTTGAAGAGCAAACGCGCCATGAAGATCGCCAACCGCGTCAGCGCGACGACCATGGCCGGCGCGGCGGCGGCGATCGCTGCTCGCTGATCTTCCCCTCGCCCCGTTTACGGGGAGAAGGTGGCCCGAAGGGTCGGGTGAGGGGCAGCGCAAAGTTGGCCTCGATTCACGGATGTTGGTGCCGCCCCTCATCTGCCTGCCGGCATCTTCTCCCGTAAACGGGTAGAAGAAAGCAAATTCACCGTGCCATGGCGTGGTATTCGTCGTTCGGGCGCATGTCGATTGCCGCGGCCACCCGGTTCGACATGTTGAAGAAGGCAGCGGTCGAGGCGATGTCCCAGATGTCGCGGTCGGTGAAGCCGGCCTGACGCAGCGTGGCCCGGTCTGCCTCGACGATCTTGGCCGGCTCTTGCGTCAGCTTGACGGCGAATTCGAGCATTGCGGTCTGCCTGGGCGAAAGATCGGCGGCGCGGAAATTCATCGCCATCATTTCGCCGAGCGGCGGGTCGCCGGAGAGCTGGCGCACCGCCGCGCCGTGCGCGGTCAGGCAATAGTAGCAATGATTGATCGACGAGACGGCGACCGCGATCATCTCGCGTTCCAGCTTCGACAGGCCGGACTCACCCAGCATCAAATCGTTGTACATGTCGGTGAAGGCGCGCAGCTTCCTGTCGTCGAAGGCATAGGCCCTGAGCACGTTGGGGACGAGGCCGAGCTTCTCCTCGCATTTGGCGAAATAGGTTTTTGTCGCCTCGCTCAGCTCTCCCTGGCCAAGATCAAGCGCGCTGATTTTGCCGGTCATGGGTCATTTCTCCTCGTTGCGCGGCATCTTGTCGCCAAATTCCGATAATTCTTGGCAAGCCGTCAAACCTTTGTCGCCAAACAGCGGTCATCTGCTACCATAATCGTAAAAGCATTCGACGGGAGGGACGTGCGTCATGGCCAGCGTGAAATCCGCGAGCAAGCCGAAGAAAAAAGCCACGGCAGCGATTAAAGCGGAGGAAAGGCCAGCCAGGCTTGCAGACTATCTGCTCGCCCGCGCGCCAGCTGAAGACATTGCTCCCTACGATGTGGCCGACCTGGAGCGGGCCGCCGATCTCGCCGGCCAGGCAGTCGCCACTCACAGGAAAGGCGAGTGCGTCGTCGCCGTCGCTGCCGATTCGGGCGTTGTGCGAGACGGCCGCCCGATGACGGTTGTCACGGTCGTCAACGACAACATGCCGTTCCTGTTCGATTCCATCCTCGGCGAGATCACCGAGACATCGGGCGAACCGACCCTGGTCACCCATCCGGTTATCGTGGTGCGCCACGGCAAGGGCGGCGTGGAAGAAATCCTCGGCGACGGCAATTTCGCCAAGGACGATGGCAGCCACGACCGGCTTAGCGTCATCCATGTCCACATCCCGCGGCTGACATCCGAGCAGGCGAGCGGATTGAGCGAGCGGCTGCGCAAGATCCTTGGCCAGGTTCATGCCGCCGTTCACGATTGGAGGCCGATGCTGGCCCGCCTCGATCAGGCGATCTCGGAATTCCGCTATACGGCCGTGCCGCTCGACAAGAAGAGCGTTGCCGAGGCCCTCGCCTTCCTGGAGTGGCTGCGCGACGACAATTTCACCTTCCTTGGCATGCGCGAGTTCAAATACACCGGCGGCGAGGAAAGCGGCACGCTGGAGCGCGCTGAAAAGCCCGGCCTCGGCATCCTGTCCGACCCCGACGTGCTGGTGCTCAGGCGCGGCACCGAAGCGGTAACGACGACGCCGGAAATCCGCGCCTTCCTGCACGGGCCGGAGCCGCTGATCGTCACCAAGGCCAATGCCAAGTCTTCCGTGCACCGCCGCATCTATCTCGACTATATCGGCGTCAAGACCTACACCGCCAAGGGCACGCTCGCGGGCGAATTGCGCATCGTCGGCCTGTTCACCTCGACCGCCTACACGCGCTCGGTGATGAAGATCCCGTATCTCAGGTCCAAGGCCGAAACCATCATCGCCAAGTCCGGCTTCGACCGGCACGATCACTCCGGCAAGGCGCTGATCAACGTGCTGGAAAGCTATCCGCGCGACGAATTGTTCCAGGTGCCGGTGCCGATCCTGAGGAAGCACGCCGCTGCCATTCTGGGCCTGGTCGAGCGGCCACGCGTGCGGGCGCTGGTGCGCGCCGACCAGTTCGACCGGTTCGTCTCGATCCTCGTCTTCGTGCCGCGCGACCGTTACGACAGCGTCGTGCGCGAGAAGATCGGCTCGTATCTGAAGACCGTATTCGAAGGCCGGCTGTCGGCCTACTACCCGGCCTTTCCCGAGGGCGGGCTGGCGCGCGTGCACTTCATCATCGGCCGCTCCGGCGGCAAGACGCCGAAGGTCGAGCAAGCGACGATAGAGGCGGCGATCCGCGACATCGTGCGTACCTGGGAGGACGCCCTTTCCGATGCGGCCGAGGCCAGTGGCGGCGACCAGGCTTTGAAGGCGATTGCCGCGCGGCTGCCGGAAAGCTACCGCGATTCGTTCAGCGCGGCGGTGGCGCTGGCCGATGCCAGGCGCATTGCCAAGATCAGCGCCGGCAATCCGATCGCCATCGATTATTATCGTCATGCCGAGCAGAAACCGCATCAGGCGGCGCTGAAAATCTATCACCATGGCAGCCCGGTGGCGCTGTCGCGGCGGGTGCCGGTGCTGGAAAACATTGGCTTCCGCGTCATCAGCGAGCGCACCTTCGAGGTCGGCGACGAACAATCCGGCCTGGTCTTCATCCATGACATGGAGTTGGAGAACAGCTACGGCAAGCCGATCGACCTGACTGATGGCGGCGCGCTGTTCGAGGACGCTTTCCTCTCTGTCTGGCGAGGCGATGTCGACAATGACGGCTATAACGGCCTTGCCCAGACCGCCGGCTTGTGGTCAGGCGAGATCACGATCCTGCGCGCCTATGGCCGCTATCTGCAGCAGGTCGGCATCCCGCAAAGCCAGGATTTCATCGCCGCCGCGCTCAATCGCTATCCCGACATAGCGCGGGGCCTGCATGCGCTGTTCATCGCCCGGCTTGGCCCGACAGCCGAGACCGAAGGCGTGGTGGCCGCAAAGCACCTCAAGGCCAAGATCAAGGACGCGCTGGAGGATGTGTCGAACATCGATGACGACACCATCATCCGGCGCTATCTCAATCTGATCGAAGCCTCGCTGCGCACCAATCATTTCGTTGCCGATACGAAAGAGAAAGGCCAGTCGCTGGCGATCAAACTCGATTCGCACGCGGTCGAGGGCTTGCCGGCGCCGCGGCCGTGGCGGGAGATCTTCGTCTACGGTTCCGAGGTCGAAGGCCTGCATCTGCGCTTCGGTCCGGTGGCGCGCGGCGGCCTGCGCTGGTCCGACCGCGCCCAGGACTACCGCACCGAGGTGCTCGGCCTGGTCAAGGCACAGCAGGTCAAGAATGCCGTCATCGTGCCGGTTGGCGCCAAGGGCGGCTTCTATCCGAAGAAGCTGCCGATGAGCGCCGGTCGCGACGCGATCTTCGAGGCCGGCACCTCGGCCTACAAGAATTTCGTCTCCAGCCTGCTGTCGATCACCGACAATATCGGTCTCGACGGTGTCATCCCGCCGGCCGGCGTCATCAGACGCGACCCGGACGATCCGTATTTCGTCGTTGCCGCCGACAAGGGTACGGCGACCTTTTCCGACACCGCCAACGCGATCTCGGAGAAGCACGGCTTCTGGCTCGACGACGCCTTCGCCAGCGGCGGCTCGGCCGGCTACGACCACAAAAAGATGGGCATCACCGCCAAGGGCGCCTGGGAAGCGGTCAAGCGGCATTTCCGCGAGATCAACCGCGATATCCAGACCTCGTCCTTCAGCGTCGTCGGGGTTGGCGACATGTCGGGCGACGTGTTCGGCAACGGCATGCTTTTGTCGCCGAAAACCCGGCTGATCGCCGCCTTCGACCATCGCGACATCTTTATCGACCCCGATCCCGACATGGCAGCCTCGATGGCCGAGCGCGAGCGCATGTTCGCGCTGCCGCGTTCGAGCTGGCAGGACTACGACAAGACGAAACTGTCGGAAGGCGGCATCATCGTCTCGCGCAACCAGAAATCGATCACCTTGCCGGCGGCGGCGGCGGCGGCGATCGGCCTGGCCAAGACCACCGCCACGCCGGTCGAGATCATGACCGCCATCCTCAAGGCCCCGGTCGATCTCCTGTGGTTCGGCGGCATCGGCACCTATTTGCGGGCATCGACCGAAACCAACGCCGAAGTCGGCGATCGCGCCAACGATGCCATTCGCATCACCGCGCTCGATGTCCGGGCGAAAGTGATCGGCGAGGGCGCCAATCTCGGCGTCACGCAGCGGGCGCGCATCGAGTTCGGCCTGAATGGTGGCCGCTGCAATTCCGACGCCATCGACAATTCGGGCGGCGTCAACTGTTCCGACGTCGAGGTCAACATCAAGATCGCGCTGGCATCCGCCATGCGCAAGGGGTCGTTGACGCGCCCGGCACGCAACAAGCTGCTCGCCGAGATGACCGACGAGGTCGGCTCGCTGGTGCTGTCGAACAACTACCAGCAGACGCTGGCGCTTTCGATCGCCCGCAAGCGCGGCCTCGCCGACATCGCGCATCAGAGCCGCTTCATGACGGCGCTGGAAGCGCGTGGCCTGCTCGACCGCGCGGTGGAGACGCTGCCGTCGCCGGCAGCGCTCGCCGAGCGCGAAGCGCGTGGCGAACCGCTGACGAGAGCCGAACTCGGCGTGCTGCTCGCCTATGCCAAGATCGTGCTGTTTTCCGACATCGTCGCCAGCGACGTGCCTGATGACGCGCATTTCGATCGCGACCTGATGGGCTATTTTCCCGACCGGATGGCGAAGAAATACGCCACTGAGATCCATGGCCACCGGCTGCGCCGCGAGATCATCACGCGGGTCGTCGCCAACGACCTGGTCAATCGCGGCGGCCCGTCCTTCGTCAACCGGCTGCAGGAAGCCACGGGGCGCACCGCCGCCGACGTGGTGCGGACCTTCGCCTTGGTGCGCGACGGTTTTGCCTTGCCGGCGCTCTATCGCGAGATCGACGCGCTCGACAACCAGATCGACGGCCAGGTGCAGCTCGATCTCTATCAGATGGTCAGCCGCCTGATCTACGTGACCAGCGGCTGGTACCTCAAGAACGATGCCGGCACGGCACCCCTCGGCCAGCGCATCGCCGAGCTGCAGGAAGCACGCAAGGCGCTGGAACCGAAGCTCGTTGCGCTGCTGCCGGCTTTCTCGCGCGAGCGCATCGAGGAGAAGCGGCACGGGCTGTTCAAGAGCGGCGCGCCGGAAGGGCTGGCCGGGCAACTGGCGCTGAGCGAGGTGGCGGAACTTATCCCCGACATCGCGCTGACGGCGCGCACCGCCGGCGCCGATATCGTCGCCGCGGCCAAGGCGTTCTTCGCCGTCAGCGATGCCTTCCGCATCCCGCGTGTCGAGGACGCCGCACGCTCGATCACGCCTTCGGACTACTATGATCAGCTGGCACTGTCGCGCGCCACCGACACGATCGGCGCGGCACGGCGCGGCATCGCGGTGGCGGCACTCACCGGCCACGCCGGGACGGCGGACCCGGTGGCGGCCTGGCTGGACGCCGGCGGCGAGCGGGTGGCGCGCATCCGCGAGCGGCTGCAGGCGCTGACCGAGGGCGGCGACATCACCGTGTCGCGGCTGTCGGTGGCGTCGGGGCTGATGAGCGATCTGACGGGGATGTGAACCGCCGACGATCACCACACGCATCACCGGATGCGTGTGGCTCTTTTCGAATGCCATCCGCCTCGAAACCGGCGTTCAAAAAGCTCACCAGGAATGTTTGAGCGTGCCGACGATCTTCAGCCGGTCGCCGTAAAATTCGGTTCCGTAATAGCTGGTTGTCAAATACTTCCGGTCGAACAGGTTCGTTGCGTTCAGGGCCAACGTCACGTCCTTGGTCATCTTGTAGCTGATCGCCGCATCCACCAGTGCGTAGCCGCCAATCGAAGTCGTGTTCGCGTCATCCCCGTAGGTTTGTCCGATATAGCGCACGCCTCCGCCGATGGTCAGGTCGCCACGCCGTCCCTCCTCGGGTAGCGTATAATCAACCCAGGCCGAAGCCAGGTGGCGAGGGACACGCTGCGGCCGATTGCCGGCATTTCCTCCAATACCGTCTTCCAGGATCTCGGCATCCCAGTAGGAATAGGCAAGTGTCAGGTTCAGGTTTTCCGCAATGGCGGCCTTGCCCTCGAGTTCGATGCCGCGGACGCCAACCTTGCCGATCTGCTGCTGGACAACAGGCGTGACATAGGTCGGAACATTGGTTTGGGTAAGGTCGAAGACCGCGGCCGTGAACAGGCCGTCGAAGCCGTCGGGCTTGTACTTGATACCTGCCTCATACTGCCTGCCCTCTTGAGGCTTCAGCGAACCCGAGACCGCATATCCGTTGCCGCTTGGCGCCACGAGCGGCTGGAAGCTTTCCGAATAGTTGGCGTAGACCGCGAGGTTCGGAGTGAATTTGTAGGTCAGGCCGGCACGCTTGGTGAAGGCGGATGCCGTGTCGTCGTCCTGCGTTCCCGAGTCGAGATAGTCCGCCGTCGTATGCACGCGGTCCCAGCGCCCACCCAGGGTGACGATCCAGCGGTCGTCAAACGTCAATTGCTCCTGGGCATAGACACCGACTGCCTGTTGCTTGACCCGCCAGTTCACGTAGGGGCCGAGATTGATGCAGGACAGACCGCAATAGGCCGGATTGTCGATGCCGATGGGACCGGCGGTGCCGAAGAGAATGTTTTCACGGGTGTTGTCGTTGGCGTAGTCGACGCCGACAAGCGTCTTGCTGTCGATCCCGCCCCAGCCCGTATCGTATTGCAACTGATTGTCGAAGGCATAGCGGTTGGACAGGCCATCGACGGAAAATGCCGTGCGGTCCGCCGTGGGGTCAAGCGACGCGCCGTAGACCTCGGCGTAGTCGAGGCTCAAATGCGTGTAGCGGGCATTGGAGCGCAAGGTGAGGTTCTCGTTGAACTCGTGCTCGAACTGGTAGCCGATATCGACCTGCTCCGTGTTGAAGCGGTTGAAATCCGGCTCGCCCAGGAATGTGCCGATGTCGATATTGCCGCCAGCCGGGGTGCCGCGTGCGCCTGTGCCATCTCGCTTGTAATAGTCAGTCAGGATGGTGAGCGACGTTCCTTCCTCGGGCTTGATGGTCAACGCGGGCGCGATGTAAAGCCGATCGTCGTTGGAATAATCCCATCCTTGATCGCCATCCTTGGCCAGCCCTGTGAGCCGATAGGTCCACACGCCATCGGGGTCGATTGGCCGCCAAAATCAACGCCAACCTCCTTGGTACCGTCGCCATAGGACGTGTAAATCTCCCCCTGCTTCTGGTCCAGCGGCCGCTTGGTGATGGCATTGACCAGTCCGCCAGGACCGTTGAGACCAAAAAGCGTCGATGTCGATCCCTTCAGGACCTCCACGCGCTGAAGTCCGTAAGGTTCGAGACGGCTGGCCGTGAACCAGGCGGGGATGCGCGCCGTGAGACCATCGCGATAGGTACCGAGCGATGTCTGGTCGAAACCGCGGATGCGAATATAGTCGTATCGGTCATCGTTGCCGAACTCGTCGGTGAGGACGCTGGATGTATAGGCCACGGCCTGCTGCAGGCTTTCGACATGGCGCGCCTCCAGTTCCTTCTGGGTTACCACTGAAACCGAGGCGGGAACGTCGACGATCGGCGTATCGGTCTTGGTGGCGGTCGCCGTATCCTTGGCGACGATCGTTTGATCGGGCCCGACAACGCGGTCCGACTTGCCGGTGACGACGATGGTTTCCAGTTGAGTTGCATCGTCCGGCGAAACCTCCTGGGCCCGGCCGGCCCCCACCGCTCCAAAAGATGCCGCTATCAAGGCACTGCTCGCAAACAATCGCCTTGCCTGAGTGCGCGACAATGCCTGTCGACCAATCGTCATCTCTTATTCCCTGTCAGACCATATCGAGCCGTTCGACCGGCGACTTTCCGGCCCTGCGCGAGCGCAATTAGTCAAACCGGACAAAAAGAGTCAACTTAATAATCAAGAAATTCGCGCCGGCGGCAATCGCTGCGAAGCAGGGGGTGGAGGACGGTGCCGGACCTTCGGTCCGACTTCCCTCGCGAGAAAAAATAAGGGCTTGGCCCGCGCCGCGGAGGAAAGCCAATTGCTGGGTTTTCGAACAACGAACGCCCGGCAGGGGCAAGGGACGGCACCAAGCTTCGTTCATTGCATGAGCGCATGAAACATGCAGACATGGCGCCCGACACGGAACCGGTGCCGGGGGATCATCATGACGGTAGAAACAGTGCAGCGTGCGTCCGGGCGCGGCATCTGGGGATGGATGTTGTTCGACTGGGCGGCGCAGCCGTTCTTCACCGTCGTCACCACCTTCATCTTCGGGCCTTATTTCGTGTCGCGGATGGCGAGCGATCCGGAAACCGGGCAGGCGGCCTGGGGCTACGGCATTGCCGCGGCCGGCCTTGTCATTGCAGTGCTGTCGCCGATCCTCGGCTCGATCGCCGACCAGACCGGACCGCGCAAGCCGTGGATCGCATTCTTTGCCGCGGTCAAGATCACCTGCCTTTGCATGCTTTGGTTCGCGGCCCCCGGTTCGAACCTTTTCCTGGTCGTGCTGTTCTTTTCGCTGGCGTCGGTGGCGGCGGAGTTTTCGACCGTGTTCAACGATTCGATGATGCCGCGCCTGGTGCCGAAGAGCGAGATCGGCCGGGTTTCCAACATGGCCTGGGGCCTTGGTTATCTCGGCGGCATGATCGTGCTGGTCTTCGTCGTCGCCTGCCTGGCCGGTTCGCCTGAGACCGGCAAGACGATCATCGGCATCGACCCGCTGTTCGGACTCGACCCGAAGCTCGGCGAGGATGCGCGCGCAACCGGCCCTTTGTCAGCCGGCTGGTACTTCCTGTTCATCCTGCCGATGTTCTTTTTCACCCCCGACGCCATCAAGGGCCTGCCGATCGGTCCGGCTGTGCGAGAGGGGTTGGCGGAGCTGAAAGTGACATTGGGCGAGGTGCGCAAGCGCAGCGGCATCTTCCGCTTCCTCGTCGCCCGCATGATCTATCAGGACGGCGTCAACGCGCTGCTGGCGTTGGGTGGCACTTTCGCAGCTGCGATGTTCCACTGGTCGATCACCGAAATCGGTATTTTCGGCATCATTCTCAATGTCGTTGCCATCTTCGGCTGCCTGGTTGCAGCCCGTCTCGACACGGCGCTTGGCTCAAAAACCATCGTCATGATCTCGCTGGTCCTGCTCAGCATCGCCACGATCGGCATCGTCTCGACCGGGCCGGGCTACACGTTGTTCGGCCTCTGGATGATGCCTGGGCCGGACAGCGGCGGCCTGTTCGGCACGGCAGCGGAAAAAGCCTACATCTTCTTCGGCCTGTTGATCGGCGTGGCTTTCGGGCCGGTGCAGGCGTCGTCGCGATCCTACATGGCGCGCAGCGTCACGGCGGCAGAATCCGGCCGCTATTTCGGCATTTATGCACTGGCCGGGCGGGCGACCAGTTTCCTGGCGCCGTTCATGGTCGCGTCCGTCACCCTGGCCAGCGGCTCGGCGCGGCTCGGCATGGCGGTGATCGTGCTGTTCCTGGGCATCGGCATGGCGATCCTGGTCAAGACGCCCTATCCGGCGGACCGGCCGGCGGGATAGGAGCGCCTCTTTCCTTCCCCCCTTGTGGGAGAAGGTGGCCTCGCGAAGCGAGGTCGGATGAGGGGTGTTCCAGGGAACACCAACGTCTCACTTCGCTGGAACACCCCTCAACCGTCTCGGCGCTACGCGCCGATCCACCTTCTCCCGCAAGGGGAGAAGGAAGAAGTGCGTCAATGGCGGAAATGCCTGATCCCCGTAAACACCATGGCGATGCCGTGCTCGTCGGCAGCGGCGATCACGTCCTTGTCGTTCATCGAACCGCCCGGCTGGATGACGGCGGTGGCGCCGGCGGCGATTGCCGACAGCAAGCCATCGGCGAAGGGGAAGAAGGCGTCGGAGGCGACGACCGAGCCCTTGGTCAGCGGTTCGGCAAGGCCGGCGGCCTCGGCGGCGTCGAGTGCCTTGCGGGCGGCGATGCGTGAGGAATCGACCCGGCTCATCTGGCCGGCGCCGATGCCGACGGTGGCGCCGTCCCTGACATAGACGATGGCGTTGGACTTGACGTGCTTGGCGATGCGGAAGGCGAATTTCAGGTCGGCCATTTCGGCCGGCGTCGGCGCCCGCTTGGTCACCACTTTCAGTTCGAGGTCGTCGACGACGGCGTTGTCCCGGCCCTGGATGAGCAGGCCGCCGGCGACGGATTTGACCGTCGTACCCGGCGTGCGCGGGTCCGGCAGCCCACCGGTGACCAGCAGGCGCAAATTCTTTTTCGCCGCCACGATGGCCGCTGCCTCGTCGGTGGCGCCGGGCGCGATGATCACCTCGGTGAAGGTTTTTACGATCTCTTCCGCCGCCTCGGCGTCGAGGGTGCGGTTGACGGCGATGATGCCGCCGAAGGCCGAGACCGGGTCGCAGGCCAGCGCCTTGGCGTAGGCGGCTTTCAGCGAGTCGCCTTCGGCAACGCCGCACGGATTGGCGTGCTTGATGATGGCGACGGCGGCGGAAAGGTCGGGGTCGAACTCGCCGACCAGTTCGAAGGCGGCGTCGGTGTCGTTGATGTTGTTGTAGGATAGCTGCTTGCCCTGCAGCTGGCGCGCCGTGGCGACGCCCGGGCGCTTGTCGCCGTTGACGTAGAAGCCGGCGCTCTGATGCGGGTTCTCGCCATAGCGCATCACCTCGACCAACCTGCCGCCAAAGGCGCGCCATGTCGGATGTTCGATCTCGAGCGCCTCGGCGAACCAGCCGGAGATCGCCGCGTCATAGCTGGCGGTGCGGGCAAAGGCCTTGGCCGCCAGCTTCTTGCGGAAATCCAGCGAAAGCGAGCCGATGTTCATCTCCAGCGCATTCAGCACCGAGGCGTAATCGCCGGGGTCGGTGACGATGGCGACATAGGCGTGGTTCTTGGCCGAGGCGCGGATCATCGCCGGCCCGCCAATGTCGATGTTTTCGACGATCGACGCGTAGTCGGCGCCGGAGCGGCGGACCTCCTCGAACGGATAGAGATTGGAGACGACGAGATCGATCGGCTCGATGCCGTATTTGCGCATTGCCGCGGAATGCTCCGGATCGTCGCGCACGCCAAGCAGCGCGCCATGCACCCCAGGATGCAAGGTCTTGACGCGGCCGTCCATGATCTCGGGGAAACCGGTGAGCTCGGAGACGTCGCGCACCGGAAGGCCCGCGTCAGCGATCGCCTTTGCCGTGCCGCCGGTCGAGACCAGCTCTACGCCTGCGGCTGCCAGCGCTTTGGCGAAATCGATGAGGCCGGTCTTGTCGAAAACGGAGAGCAGGGCGCGACGCACGGGAACAAGGTCTGGTGCGGGAATGTTCTTGGCGGCGACGGCCATGGGCTGGCAGCCTTTCACGACTGGTGTGATGGATGCCCGCGCCCGTAGCACATGCCGTCCGGAAATCAAACCGGCGGTCAGGTGGGGCAAGGCAATGAATCCGTATTAAAACGAAAAACCCGCCTGTGTGGCGGGTCACTGGCGCAAATCAGCACCATGGGCGAATTTGTACCATAGCTGAGGTCACCGAGTCAAGAAAAAATTCCTATCGCTGCCGACGAAAGCTGCCGATGCTGCCGAACTGGTTGTCCTCAGGCCTTCTGTTAACCTGCGTTGGAAGCCCTGCCAGGAGGATCAGTTGTTTTCCGGATGACCGGCGATGCTGGTGCGCGTCAGCTGCCAGTGGACTTCGGCGATTTCCGAGGCTTTGAAGGCAAGCACGATCTGGCGGCTGCGGCGCGGGCCGCCAAGACCGGCGAAATAGATCGATTCATCGACTTCCGGCACCACTTCGGCTGCTGTGAACACCCAGGTATCGGCCTGATCGGCGGCCAGCACCAGGCGGTCATGCTCGTCCTGCAAAAGGTTGATGTCGGGGTGGACATGGAAGCGGACGGTGACGAAGTCGCGGCCATTGTTGCGGATCGCGGTATTGCCGGGCCGCTGGAAGCGGTCGCGGCCGGCCAGCACGTTGCCGTTCGACGACAGCTTCAGCTCGCGCTCATGCAGGAAGCCGAAGCGCGGGACATAGCCGTCATGACGGGCGATGAAGCCCTGAATGCCCTTCTGGTCGGTGCGCTTGCACTGCACGTGCTGCGGGCCGCCGATCAGCGGGGAACCGAGCAGGTCGTTGACACGCAGCGAATGGCTGAAGCGCGCCGACGAGGTGTCGTTGATGGTGGCGGTCGAGTGCGCGGCGGTGGCGCGCGCCAGCGGCCGGAATTCAGCCGCGCCATAGGTGTCGATACCGGCATTGACGATGTAGTGCTGGCGGCCGGACGATAGTTCGAAGGCAAGGCAGCTGGCGTGTGCGGCGTTGGACACATCGACCGGCGGCGGCGGGCCGGTGTCGGCGATGACTGTGGTGCCGCCCATCGACAGGCGCTCATAGCCGGAATGCGGCGCATGCAGCAGCGGCGCGCCGGCGGTGTCGTCGTGGCGCAGAATGGTGGCGATGCGGTCGTGGATGGTGGCGCCCATGCCGTTGAAGCGGGCGAGGCTGCCATCCTGATGGCGAAAGAAGCGCAGCGCCGGCAGCATGCGGTCGATGGCGCCGATCAGCGCCTGCGGCGGCGTTTCCGCCTGGTTGGCATAGGTCTGGCGCAGCGGCAGAAGGTCGGCGAGGATTTCCAGGACGACCATTGGATTGCGCGAAATGTGCCCGCCATCGGCGAGGATCTGGCGGTCGAGTTCCTCGGCAAGATTGCGGGTCGCGCCACGCAGGGCCGATGCCGGCGCCGGCAGGGACAAGGCAGCGAAGGCGAGCGCGATGCGAGCCCGCAGCCTGTCCTTGCCGTCGGGCATTTCGCGCGCCATCGACCTGAGGTAGCGGATCTGGATGGCTACCGATTTCAGGAAGGCGCGGTAGAAAGGGAACTCGGCGCCCTGCAATACGACCGAGGAGTGCTGCAACCAGGCGATGATGCGCTTGGCCGTCGTGCCGGGCTCCCAGGCGATGCCGGAAATATGGCTGCCATGCATGGTGATCCAATCGGAGACCAGGGCGCGGGCATTGGCGGCGGCAAGCTCGGTGCCGGCGGCGCGCATATGGCGCAGCCAGCGAAAGCCGTGCAGCGTCTTCTGCCAGCCGTGATTGGGCACGCTGATCTGGAAAGGCGACTTGCCGCCGGTCTCGACGAGATGCCCCGACAGGGGATAGCGGCCGTAATAGATCTCGAGCGCGATCTGCGGGTCGGCGAGGCGCAGGTCCGGCGGTGCGATCAGCACACGTTCCGGCGTGCGGCCGGAATAGCGCCAGCGATAGACAGGCCCGGCGCGCAGGCGCCGGCGCGTTTTGCGCCAGAACTCCTTCGCGACAAGCGTCCACAGACGCGTCGTGCTGCTGGCAGCAAGTGCCAAAACCCCTCCTGATCGTCCTCTACCCCGGCGCCGAGTCTACATGATTGCACGATTCGTGCGAAGGCGAATTCCACGACCCCACGCCGGTTCACCTGGCTTTGCCCCCGATCCTACCCCTAAAAGTCAGTAAATCCGGGCAATTCAATCGCTAGCCGGCTCGCCGCATGCGAGCGGCGAAGAAACCGTCGAGGCCCGAGCGTTCCGGCGCGCCGAGCTCCAGGTCGGCGGGCGTGGTGCGCAGCGTGCCTTGCGGCGTCAGGAACGGATCGATGCCGGCGATCTCGCCTTGCCGCAGCGGATCGTTGGCGACTTCAGGCGTGCCGGCCAGAAAGGCGTGATAGAGATCCTCGCCTTCGAGCGGATCGAGCGAACAGTTGGAAAAGACGATCCTGCCGCCGGGCTTCACCAGCGTGACGGCGCGGGCGAGCAGCCTGCGTTGCAGGTCGGCCAGTTTTTCGACATCGGCCGAAGTCTTGGTCCATGGCACGTCGGGATGCCGCCGCACCGTGCCGGTCGATGAGCAGGGCGCGTCGAGGAGCACGGCGTCGAACAAGTCCTTCGGCTCGTATTTGAGCAGGTCGGCCTGAACGATTTCGGCGGATAGGCCGAGACGGTCGAGATTCTGCGTCAGCCGCACGAGCCGGTTCTTCGAGGTGTCGACGGCGGTGACCTTCGCGCCGGCAACGATCAGCTGCGCGGTCTTGCCGCCGGGCGCGGCGCAGAGATCGGCAACCCGCAATCCCGTGACATCGCCGAACAGCCGGGCGGGCAGGCTGGCCGCGGCGTCCTGGACCCACCAGGCGCCCTCGGCAAAGCCAGGCAATTCAGTGACAGGACCGACAAGATTCTCGACCCGCACCGTGCCGGTCGGCAGGACGATGCCGCCGAGTTTTTCGGCCCAGAGACCGGGATCGGCCTTGACCGAGAAGTCGACCGGCGCCTCAACGCGATGCGCTTCGAGGATCTGTCCGGCCTTCTCGTTGCCGTAGGTGGTCTTCAGCCGATCGGAAAACCATTTGGGCGCTTCGTCGGTGGCGGCAAGGGCGGCAGGCAATTCTGTTTCCTTGGCACGTGCCAGTGTGCGCAGCACACCATTGACGAGGCCGGAGAAGCGCACCGTGCGCGGATCGGACTTGGCATGGGTCACCGCAATGTCGACGGCGGCGCTGTCGGGAATATCGAGGAACAGGATCTGTGCCGCCGCCACATGCAATATGTGCGACAAAGCGGTGGCATTGGGTGGCAGCGGCTTTTCCAGGCGCCGCGCCAGCAGCCCCGATATGGTCATGCGGTAGCGCAGCGCGGTGACCAGGATGGCGCGGACAAGGCCGCGATCGCGCAAATCGAGCGCCTTGTATTGCGGGTGGCCGTTTTCGTGATCGGTCAGCCCATCAAGCGGGGTCCTGGCGTCGATGACGGCGGCAAGCAGGCGCGCCGCCGCCTTGCGTGCGGCGAGGCCGGCAACGAAGTCGCCGCCGTCCCTGTGTTCCTGATCGCCTGAAACCGTGCGTCGAGGTCCTCTGTCCGCCACGCTCACGACCACCGGCCCTTGGGCCCGGTCGGATTGCGACCCCATGGGTTGGATTTGGGCTTGGCGGGCTCCGCCGGCTGCTCGGGCTGCGCTGCCTCGCCCCACGGGCCGGATGGCCGCGGTTGATCTGCCTGCCGTGGCGTCGACGCCTGGCGCGGGGCGGCCTGGGTTTCGCCTTGCATCTGCTGCGCCATCGCCTGCAAGGCTGCGATGCGGTTCTCAGTGGCGGGGTGGGTGGAGAACAGGCTGTCCATGCGCTCGCCGTGAAGGGGATTGATGATGAAGAGATGCGCGGTCGCGGGATTGCGCTCGGCATCGGGGTTGCGGATGCGTTCGGCGCCGCGGGCGATCTTGTCAAGCGCCGATGCCAGCCAGAGCGGGTGTCCACAGATTTCAGCGCCACGCCGGTCGGCCTCGTATTCGCGGGTCCGGCTGACCGCCATCTGCACGACCATCGCTGCAAAGGGCGCTACGATCATCGCCGCCAGCACGCCGACAAAGCCGAACGGATTGTTGTCGCGATTGCCACTGAAAAAGAAGGCGAAATTGCCGAGCATCGAGATGGCACCGGCAAAGGTGGCGACGATCGTCATGGTGAGCGTGTCGCGGTGCTGCACATGGGCGAGCTCGTGCGCTATGACGGCTGCGACCTCCTCGGGCGTCAGCGCCTGCAACAGGCCGGTGGAGGCAGCAACCGCCGCGTTCTGCGGGTTGCGGCCGGTGGCAAAGGCGTTCGGCTGCGGGTTGTCGATCAGATAGGTCTTCGGCATCGGCAGGCCGGCCTGTTTGGCCATTGCCTGGACGATGGCGTAATATTCGGGCGCGTTCCTTTCGTCGACCTCGACGGCACGGTTCATCGACAGCACCATCTTGTCGGCATTCCAGTAGCTGAACAGATTGGTGCCGGCCGCGAACAGGAAGGCGATCATCATGCCGCCGGTTCCGCCGATCAAAAAGCCGACGCCCATGAACAGCGCCGTCATCGCGGCAAGAAGCATGGCGGTGCGGATGGTGTTCATCGTCTGCTCCTGTCGAAATGGCACCGAAAAGGGGTCGATCGTCGTGCGTTCATGGCTATATGATGGGAAACGCCAGTTCCTGTTTCAATTGACTGGGCTCAATCTGCCGAGATTATCGCATGACCGACGAAATCAGTAAAACAGGCGCCGCTTCTGTCGAAGCGGCATCGCAGAGAGAGCTAACGCCGGCCGCACGCCGTGCGTTGGCCGAGGCCGCAGCGCGGCGGGAAGACTACCGCGAAAAGGAGGCCGCGCTGCCGAAGGAGATCGGCGGCCGCGGCGGCAAGGAGCCAGGGCGCTACGGCGACTGGGAGGTAAAGGGCCTCACCAGCGATTTCTAGATGCCGCCTAGGCGGCGTTGCGCTGCGGCTCGAGCGCGATCCAGCCACGCTCGTCGACGGTGATGCCGACCATGTCGTAGCCTGCGATCGCGGCATGTTGCGTTGGCAAGGGGTGCTTGTGCGTGGCGCTGATGACCATGACCGCCGCGCCCGCCGCTTCGGCTGCCGCGATGCCAGCTGGAGCATCCTCGAAGACGAGGCAATCGCGCGCGTCGAAGCCGAGCCGTTCCGCGCCAAGCCGGAAGCAATCGGGCGCCGGCTTGCCGCGGGAGACATCTTCCGCCGCGACGATGATGGCCGGGACGGGGATGCCGGCGGCCTTCATGCGCAACAGCGCCAGCTCACGTGGGGCGGAGGTTACGATCGCCCAGCGTTCGGGCGGCAGCGAATCGAGAAATGCCACGGCGCCTGAGATCTGGATAATGCCATCGAGATCGGCCGCCTCGGCCTTCAGCAGCAGATCAGCCTCGTATGCCGGGTCGACGCCCGGCAGTGCCAGGCCGGTGATGGTCTCGATCGCGCGCACGCCATGGATCGTCGGCAGGAAGGCGGCGACGTCGAGCCCCTGGCGGAGAGCCCAATTGCTCCACACCCGTTCCGCCGAGGCGATGGAATTGATGAGCGTGCCGTCCATGTCGAAGAGGAAGGCCGCGAATTTTCTGCCTGAATACATGATTTTCCTTGAGTCCGGGGAGGCGCTTGGTCGGGTGGCCGAACCTAACGTCTCGACTGCGGCAGGGGAAGACACGGGGGCGTGCTTTTCGATCGGCCCAGGGAACCACGATATCCTCCGGGCGTTTGGGAAGGACTGCTTCTCACAACAACGATCGAAGGGGGACCAACGGTGCTGATCCGGCTCGGCTACGAAATCGCCATCGAATGCGTAGCCGCCACGCCGGTGATTTCAGTGCTCGAGATCCATCGGGACAGGCAGGGCGACATCAAGCGGCAGACGCGGGTGCTGACCTCGCCCGCGGTGCCGACAAGACTGTACCACGATCTGCATGGCAATGCCTGCCGGCGCTTCACAGCGCCCGCCGGTGGTTTTCGCATCCTGTACGACGCGGTCGTAGAGGACAGCGGCGAGACGGACGAGGTAAACACCCTGGCCAGGGAAGTGCCGGTGGCGGATCTGCCCGACGAAGTTCTCGGTTATCTCCTGGGCAGCCGCTATTGCGAGACGGATCATCTGAGCAGCCTGGCCTGGCAGCTCTTCGGTGACATCCCGTCCGGCTGGGCGCGCGTGCAGGCGATCGTCGACTATGTCCACAACCGGCTGTCGTTCGGCTATGGCTATGCGCGCTCGACCCGCACCGCGGCGCAGGCGCATGAGGAGCGCGTCGGGGTCTGCCGTGACTTCGCCCATCTGGCGATCGCGCTTTGCCGCTGCATGAATATTCCGGCACGCTACGTGAACGGCTATCTCGGCGATATCGGCGTGCCAGCCGATCCGGCGCCGATGGACTTCTCGGCGTGGCTGGAAGTGTTCCTCGACGGCAAATGGTACACGTTCGATCCTCGCCACAACACGCCCAGAATCGGCCGTATCGTCATCGCCCGCGGCCGCGACGCCACCGACGTGCCGCTGCTGCACAGTTTCGGCCCCCACCGGCTCAGCCTGTTCAAGGTGTGGACCTATGAACAGGAAGGCAATCTGTTCAACCCGCCCTACCACGGCATCGACAGGACCGTCAGCGCACAGATGCTGGCGTAATCGCGACGCCTACCGATGCGACAGGGTGGCAGCGAGGTTCTTTCCAGGCGCAACTTTCGGGACACATGGTCCGCTTCGGCACAGTGAGCTTGTGCCGCAACAGGACGCCGTCGATGGCGTCGCGATGCCTTGGGCCAGATCATGGTAAGCGGCCGGTAAACGCGAGCGCCACGGCGCGTTCCCGTTTACCAACCGTTCACCTTTGCGGGTTCCAAAACTCAACAAAAACAACGACTTGCTGTTGGAAGGCGAGCTCTCCGCCAGGCCAAGGCGACATCCGGCGGGAATCCTGCATTGCCCTTTCCGCGGCGACGAGGCCGAGGCGAGTGGAGGCTGTAGGATGCGGAATTACGGGGGTCTTGTTCACGCGGTCGGCGGCTTCGCCAGGGATCGCGGTGGAAATTTCGCGGTCCTGTTCGGCCTTAGCGCCTCGGTCTTGGCGCTGGCAGCGGGCTTCTCGGTCAACGTATCGCAGCTCTACAATGCCAGATCGAGCCTCCAAGGCGTGGTCGACGCCGCGGTCACGTCGACGGCACGCGACCTGACGACCGGCGTCATCAAGGAAGCCGATGCCGACAATTCGGTGCAGGCCTTTCTCGACGCCAACAGCCAAGCAGGCATTCTGCAGGCCGACCAGATCGTGCTCGACAGGCTGATCGTCAACAGGACTGCCAAGACGGTTCAGGCCGACGCCCATATCGATGTCGCGCTGTACTTTCCGATTTTTGGCACGGGCGACATGAAACGCGTCACCGCTTCCACAACGGCGCTCTATTCGGACAAGACCGTCGAAGTGGCAATGATGCTGGACATAACGGGATCGATGGCCAAGCGCGGCAAGGTCGACAAGATCGGCGATCTGAAAGCTGCTGCAAAAAATGCTGTTCTGACGATGCTGCAGAAGCAGGATCCGCAGAACCCCCGCATCCGCGTAGCGATTGTGCCTTACGCGTCTGGCGTCAACGCCGGCAAGCTGGCGGAAAACCTCTATGCCGAGAAGCAAGGCAGCTCTGAGCTGCCACCCGTCGCCGGCAGTCCGCTTCTCGTCGCCAAGACGGGCAAAAATCTGCTGCCGTCCTTCAGCGACTACATCTCCATTGTCGGCGCGGCGATGCCACGCCCGGACAATTGCGCCACCGAGCGCAAGGACAAGAACGGCAACGCGGATATGAGCGCCGACGGCCCAGACACTGTTCGCACCGACAGGAACGGCAAGAAATACTATGCCCTGGTCAACCGGGACGATCATCTCGGCGGAGATATGAACAGGTGCCCTGATGCGGAAGTGATCCCGCTGACCGCCGACTCCGATGCATTGCTTGAATCGATCGAGGACTTCCAGGCCGATGGCTACACGGCCGGCGCGATCGCCATTCAGTGGACCTATTATATGCTGTCGCCGCAATGGCGCACTGCAATCAGGAACGCCGGTCTCGGCAAAGGCGCCTCGGATGCCGATCCGAAGAAGATCGCCAAGGTCGCGATCCTGATGACCGATGGCCAGTTCAATACCGCCTTCGCCGGGGCTGGGGACAGGTACAACAGCCAGGGCAACCTTGCGCGCGGCAACGCCGAAACGCTGTGCGAAAACATGAAAAATGATGGCATCGAGATTTTCACCATTGGCTTCGATCTGGACGACAACGACATGTCGGCAACCGAGCGGGACCAGGCAAAGGCGGTGCTGAAGGACTGTTCGTCGAAGGATACCTCCGCCGCCAAGAGGCATTTCTTCGACGTGTCCACCGGAGCCGAATTGGACGATGCCTTTCAGGAGATCATTCGCAACACCGAAAAGGTCGCATTGACCCAGTAGTCCGCAAACGGAAAAGGCCGCCGCTTCTTTCGAAGCCGGCGGCCTTCCGTGTTTCCGTCCGTGGCGCGGCCCATGGCGGCGACCTATCGGGTCACCTGCCGCGCATTTCGCGCCTTAACGGGAAGACTGCTTCCCGAAAGTGCAATCCGCTGAGGCCACGTTCTGGAAAACGAAATCACTCGACATCGGATCACCTCCTTTCGATTTGTTGAACACATACTCATGATGGGGTGCATTGCAGCAAAAGACAAGGTGCGGGTCTGAAATTAGCCTACGGGCGGGCCTGGTGCGAGCCGGCTTGCGGTTGCCAGGCAGGCCGGGCAAACTTCCGCTCCGGGGGTCGGCATTCGGAGGAATCGCATGGAGGCAGCCGAAAAGGCCGCTCGCATCGTTCGAACGGTGATCGAAACATTGAAACCGGGATTTGCCGTCAGGCTATGGACCGGAGAGCGGATCGGCCCCGCCACGGGTCCGGTGCTCACCATCAACGACCAGGACATCGTCTGGCAGATCGTGAAGCGACCGTCCCTGTCGACGCTGATCGAGATGTGGATTTCCAAAACGATCGACATCGAAGACGGGACGATTTTCGACTTCTACGCCCTGCCATCGCAAGGCAAGCTCAGAACCAAGCTCAAATCGCTGCCGAAAATGGCGATCCTGCGCGACCTGCCTTCCGTGCTTTTGGCGCGCAAGCAGATGACGGCGCGGACCGATCTGTCGGGGCGCAATCCTTATGTCAGCGGTTCGAGCCAGGAGGCGATCCAGCATCACTACGACATTTCGAACGCCTTCTACCGGCTCTTCCTCGACGAGCGCATGGTCTACAGCTGCGGCTACTTCAAGGATTTCGCCAATGGCATCGATCAAGCACAGATCGACAAGCTCGACCATATCTGTCGCAAGCTCCGGCTGAAGCCTGGCGAACGACTGCTCGACATCGGCTGTGGCTGGGGAGCGATGCTCATCCATGCCGCGAAGAACTATGGTGTTATCGGCCACGGTGTCTCGCTGTCGCAGGCGCAGACCGATCTTGCCCGCGAACGCATCCGCGCCGAAGGGCTGGAGGACCGCATCACCATCGAGATCAAATCCTATGCCGAACTCACCGGCTCGTTCGACAAGATCTCGTCGATCGGCATGTTCGAACATCTCGGGCTCGCCAACCACGCCACCTATTTCAAGACCATTCATCGCCTGCTGAAGCCGGGCGGCATCTATCTGCACCACGCCATCACCCGGCGCAGCAAGGGCGAATTGAAGAAGACGCTGCGCAAGGGGCCGGAGTACAAGGCGCTGCTCAAATACATCTTCCCCGGCGGCGAACTCGACACGATCGGCATGACAACAGGTAATCTCGAGGCGCATGGTTTTCTCGTCTACGATGTCGAGAACCTGCGCGAGCACTATGCCCGCACCTGCAGACTGTGGGCGGAGCGGCTGCACGAAAGGTTCGACGAGGCAATCGCCGAGGTGGGCGAAGCCAAGGCACGGCTATGGCTGCTTTACCTGACGGGCTGTTCGATCACCTTCGAACGCGCCTCGGCGCAGATTTTCCAGACCGTCGTGACCAAGCGCGCGCGTGGTCCAAGCGGCCTGCCGCCGACGCGGGCGGATCTGTATCGATAGCTTACAGGAAGCGCATCGCGTCGCCGGTTTCGACGCGCGCCGGCCGGTCGACCGTGCAATAGACGCCGAGATTGTGGGCGTTATGGCGGACCAGGTTGCGCAGGATCGCCGGATCATGGTCGAAGCCATCCTGGGCGATGATGGTGAAACCGCAGCGGCGGCAGGGTTCGGAGATGGTCAACTCCAAGTCGCCGATCGCCAGCTTGCGGCCGATCCATTCCGTTTCGGGAAACGAGCCTTCGATGGCCGCCATGTCGACGACGATGTTGGGGCGGAAGCGGCGTGGGTCGGTGGCGCCCTCTGGATGCAACGCCTTCAGGCGTGCCAGCGAGGCGGTGGTCAACAGATGGATGGGCGCCTTGCGGTAGCGCTCCGCGGTCAGCGGGCCGGAATAGCCAGGCGCGGCATTCTCGCGGCGAAACGGCCGGATTGAGGCCTCGAAGCCGAGATAGGCCGACACTGCGCGGTCGCTCTCGATACTTGGCGCAGCCAGCCAGTTGCCCTCGGGAACGGCAATCTCGAGTTCCAGGGCAGGCGACAGCCGGGTGCGGATGCGCGGCACCTTGTGCCATTTCGGGTCGCGGTCCGGTCGGGCGATCTCATTGTCGGACTTGTCGACAAGGCCGAACATACGGTCGCCCTCGATGCTCTCGATATCGACCGAGATTGTTTCGCGACGCTCGCCGGCAAGCGAACTCGCCGGATAGCGCCAAAGCTCACTGACAATGCCAAGCGCTGCCTGCATCAGCTCTTCTTGTTTTGCCGGTTGGCGACCAAATCATCGACGACGGCCGGATCGGCGAGCGTCGAGGTATCGCCGAGCGCTGAAAAATCGTCCTCGGCAATCTTACGCAGGATGCGGCGCATGATCTTGCCGGAACGCGTCTTCGGAAGGCCGGGCGCGAACTGGAGCTTGTCGGGCGAAGCGATGGCGCCGATCTCCTTGCGGACATGGGCGACCAGCTCCTTGCGCAGCTCCTCGCTCGGCTGCTCGCCGGCCATCAGCGTGACGTAGCAGTAGATGCCCTGTCCCTTGATGTCGTGCGGATAGCCGACGACGGCGGCTTCCGAAACCTTGTCGTGGCTGACCAGTGCGGATTCGACCTCGGCCGTGCCCATGCGATGGCCGGAGACGTTGATGACGTCGTCGACGCGGCCGGTGATCCAGTAATAGCCGTCGGCGTCACGGCGGCAGCCGTCACCGGTGAAATACTTGCCCTTATAGGTCGAAAAATAGGTCTGCACGAAGCGGTCGTGGTCGCCATAGACGGTGCGCATCTGGCCCGGCCAGGAATCGGTGATGCACAGATTGCCGTCGGCCGCCCCTTCCAGAACCTTGCCCTCGCCGTCGACCAGCTGCGGCTTGACCCCGAAGAAGGGCCGCGTCGCCGATCCCGCCTTGAGGTCGGTGGCGCCGGGCAGCGGCGTGATCAGGATGCCGCCGGTCTCGGTCTGCCACCAGGTGTCGACGATCGGCACCTTGCCGTTGCCGACGATGTTGAAATACCACTCCCAGGCTTCCGGATTGATCGGTTCGCCGACCGAACCCAGTACGCGCAGCGACTTGCGCGATGTCTTGGCGACATGCGCGTCGCCGGCGCCCATCAGCGCGCGCAGCGCCGTCGGCGCGGTGTAGAAGATGTTGACCTTGTGCTTGTCGATGACTTCCCAGAAGCGCGACTGCGACGGATAATTCGGCACGCCTTCGAACATCAGCGTGGTGGCGCCGTTGGCGAGCGGGCCGTAGACGATGTAGCTGTGGCCGGTGACCCAGCCGACATCGGCGGTGCACCAGTAGATGTCGCCGTCATGGTAATCGAAGACATATTGGTGGGTCATCGAGACGTAGACGAGATAGCCGGCGGTGGTGTGCAGCACGCCCTTCGGCTTGCCGGTCGAACCCGACGTGTAGAGAATGAACAGCGGGTCCTCGGCCTTCATCTTCTCGGGCTTGCATTCGGCTTTCACCGTCGCGACCTCGTCGTGGTACCAGACGTCGCGGCCTGAAACCCAGCCGGTCTTGCCGCCGGTGCGGCGCACGACCACCACCTTTTCGACTTTCGTCCCGGCTTTCGCGGCGATCTCGATCGCCTTGTCGGTGTTTTCCTTCAAAGGGATCGGCTTGCCGCCGCGCAGGCCTTCATCGGCCGTGATGACGAAGGTCGACTTGCAGTCGTCGATGCGGCCGGCCAGCGCATCCGGCGAGAAACCGCCGAAGACGATCGAATGGACGGCGCCGATACGCGTGCAGGCCAGCATCGCATAGGCGGCCTCCGGGATCATCGGCATGTAGATGGTGACGCGGTCGCCTTTCTTGACGCCGTGTTTCTTCATCACATTGGCGAGCCGGCAGACATGCTCGTAGAGCTCGTTATAGGTGACCTTCTTGTCATCGTAGGGATTGTCGCCTTCCCAGATGATGGCGGTCTGGTTGCCGCGCTTCTTCAGGTGCCGGTCGATGCAGTTGTAGGAAACGTTGGTCAGTCCGTCCTCGAACCATTTGATCGAGACCTTGCCGTCGAAGGAGGTGTTCTTGACCTTGCTGAAGGGCTTGAACCAGTCGATGCGCTTGCCGTGCTTGCCCCAGAATTTGTCCGGGTTCTTGACGCTGTCGGCATACCATTTCAGGTAGGTGTCATTGTCGATCAGCGCGTTTTTCGTCCACGCCGGCTGGACGCGATGGACATGAACCTCGGACATTCCTGACTTTCCTCCCGAACCAATCGCCGGCTTGAAATGCCGGCGGGATCGCAGCGACAGGGCCGCGAATTCGGCGGCATTATTACCAGTTCCGCCGTTACGGCAACATTAGACGTTGGATTCGCGCGGCGGGATGCCGCAGGTGGCTTTCCCGAGGCTGTCAGCACTCGGCCAAGTGCGCTGCTAACTGCATGTTTTCGCATGCTAAAGCCGGTTCAGATGAAGAAAAAATCAATAGACGATTAATCAGCGGCGCGCACAATCAGCCGTGGGAGGACAGGCGAATCAACCTGGGGACCGTAATGCGCGACCATGCCGAAATGGACCTGATGCTCAAAGGCTATGGCTTGACCACGGCCAAGATTCTTTATCACTTTCCCGATCACCCGCATCTGCTGCAGAGCTTCATCTGGCAGGACTACGATCTGGCGCCGAAGTTTCCGGTGCTGATCAAGTTCATCGAATTCTGGAAGGCCAAGCTGGACGGGCCGCTGCATTCGATCAGCTACACCCACCAGAAGCTGATCGCGCCGAATGAATGGCGCAAGGTGGATGGTGAGTTCGTGCTGCACTGAGAACAAGTAGCCAGTGATTGGCGGAAACGCCCATCGCTTCGTCATCCTAGGGTCTCCGCCACGGAGCTGCGCTCCTGCTTCGCCCTAGGATGACGAACCTGTGAGACGGCGGCCAACTGCAAGCGTTTCCGCCAAGTCAGCCGCTCACACAGCCGGCGGGTTGAGCCGGGCAAAGCCTTCCTGCCGCCGATACGGGAAGTACGGGTAGGGCGCGGTGACTTCGCTTGCGGCGTCGAGTTTCCCGATCTGCTCCGGCGTCAAGGTCCAGCCGACGGCGCCGAGGTTCTGGCGCAACTGCTCCTCGTTGCGGGCGCCGATGATGACCGACGACACGGTCGGGCGCTGCAGGAGCCAGTTGATTGCGATCTGCGGCACGGTCTTGCCGGTTTCCTGCGCCACCGCATCGAGCGCATCCATCACCCGATAGAGATGCTCGTCCTCCACCGGCGGTCCGAAGCTTGCCGTGTCGTGCAGCCGGCTCTTTTCCGGCAAGGGCTGGCCACGGCGGATCTTGCCGGTCAGGCGGCCCCAGCCAAGCGGGCTCCACACGAGCGCGCCAACGCCCTGGTCGAGGCCGAGCGGCATCAGCTCCCATTCATAGTCGCGGCCGACCAGCGAATAGTAGACCTGATGCGCGACATAGCGCGGATAGCCTTGACTGTCGGCTTGCGCCAACGACTTCATCACTTGCCAGCCGGAGAAATTGGAGACGCCGACATAGCGCAGCTTGCCGGCGCGCACGAGTTCGTCCAGCGTCGACAAGACCTCCTCGATCGGCGTCCCGGCATCGAAAGCGTGCAGCTGCAACAGGTCGATATAGTCAGTGCCGAGGCGCTTCAGCGCGGCGTCCACCGACTTGATCAACCGCGACCGGGAAGAGCCATAGTCAGCGGGGCCGTCGCCCATAGGCAGCGCGGTCTTGGTCGATATCAGGACGGCATCGCGGCGGCCTTTTATCGCTTCGCCAAGCACCTCTTCCGAGGCGCCGTTCGAATAGACGTCGGCAGTATCGAACAGATTGACGCCGGCCTCCAGGCAAATGTCGATCAGCCGCCGCGCTTCCCTGGCATCGCTGTTGCCCCAGGCGCCGAACAGCGGGCCGGAACCGCCAAAGGTTCCCGCGCCGAATGAGAGTGCGGGCACTTTCAGGCCCGATGCACCGAGACGTCGATAGTCCATCTTTTTACTCCTGTGGAATGAAGGGTGTCGAAAGCGGGTTTGCAGAGGACGGTCATGACCGGATGGGGGCAGGCTCGCCGAGCGTGGCGGTGCGATCGAGACGCAGCGCCAGGCCCGCCACGCCGAGCGCGGTGAGCGGCAGCAGCGCGGCGACCCAGGTCAGGGAGCCCAGGCCAAGACCATTGGCAATCACCGCGCCACCAAGCCAGGCGCCTGCGGCGTTGCCGAGATTGAAAGCGGCGATGTTGAAGGACGAGGCGAGGCTCTGGCCGGCACCTTGCGCCTTGTCCAGCACCCACATCTGCAGCGGCGCCACGGTGGCAAAGGCCGCGGCACCGAGCAGGCCGACATAGATCACGGCCATCACCTGGCTGTGGATGGCGAAGGTCATGGTGGCAAGCACCAGGGCCAGTACCACGAGACTGCCCAGCACGGCCGGCACCAGCCAGCGGTCGGCGACCTTGCCGCCAAGCAAATTGCCGGCAATGAGGCCGCCACCGAAGACGAGCAGGATCGGCGATACGGCCGCTTCCTTGAAGCCGCTGATCTCGGTCAGCAACGGAGCGATATAAGTGAAGACGGCGAAGACACCGGCATAGCCGAGCACGGTGGTGGCGAGACCGAGCAGGACGGGGGTGCGGCGCAAAACGGCGAGATCGGCGCGCAGGTCGCTCTTTTCGGGCGCCGTCCGGCTGCGTGGCACCAGAGCCAGGATGACGGCGAAGGCCGCCACACCGACCACTGTCACCGCCCAGAAGGTCGCCCGCCAGCCGAAGGCCTGGCCGAGCCAGGTGCCGAAGGGCACGCCGAGGATGTTGGCGATGGTCAGGCCGGTGAACATCAGCGCGATCGCCGAGGCTTGTCTGTTGGGTGCGACCAGCCCGGTGGCGACGACAGAGCCGACGCCGAAGAAGGTGCCGTGGGCAAAGGCGGTGATGATGCGGGCGCCCATCAGCGTCCAGTAGTCCGGCGCCAGCGCACAGGCGAGATTGCCGAGCGTGAAGATCGCCATCAGCGCCAGAAGCACGGTCTTGCGTGGCCAGTTGCCGGTGGCGATAGTCAGCAGGGGCGCGCCGATGACGACGCCGAGCGCATAGCCCGAAATGAGCTGGCCGGCGGCCGTGATCGAAACGCCGAGATCCTTGCTGACGTCAAGCAGCAGACCCATGATGACGAATTCGGTGACGCCGATGCCGAAGGCACCGGCGGCAAGCGCATAGAGAGCAAGAGGCATGGCGGTTTCCACTTCGATGACGACGAGCGCCGTCCCGCGCCCCGAGCCCTGAGATCGTGCTTCCCGGCATTGTGAACCAGACTTGCCTCGGGCACATTTTCTGTGAAATAGATTCATAAATGGCCAGGCCCGACATCAATCGCTCCGGCGAGATCGAAGTGTTCGTGCGCGTCGTCGAGGAAGGCAGTTTTTCCTCTGCCGCACGCGCGTTGCGCATGACGCCTTCGGCGGTGAGCAAGCTGATCGCGCGGCTGGAGGCCCGGCTTGGCGCGCGGCTGGTCAGCCGCTCGACGCGAAAGCTGCAACTGACGCCGGAAGGTACCGCGTTCTACGAGAGCGGCCTGCGCATCCTCGCCGACATGGCGGCGGCCGAGCAGGAGGCAGCGGCGGGTGCTTCACCGCGCGGGCGCTTGCGCGTCAACAGCTACGTGCCCTTCGGAGTACACCGGCTGATCCCGCTTCTGCCACGCTTCCTCGAACGCTACCCCGAGATTTCAGTCGATCTGGTGCTGACCGACAGCGTCATCGACCTGATGGCGGAACGCGCCGATGTCGCTATCCGTGCCGGGCCGCTGAGTGAGTCACGGCTGGTGGCGCGCAAGCTCGGGCAAAGCCCTGTGGTGGTCGTTGCAGCACCTTCCTACCTCGAGACGCAGGGCATGCCGCTGACGCCAGCCGATCTCGACAGGCATAACCGCATGGGCTTCGGGTTCGTCAGGCATCTCGATGGCTGGCCGTTCCTCGACGCGGACGGCCGCGCCATCATGGTTCCCATCACCGGCAACACGCTGGTCAGCGATGGCGAGGCGATGCGGCTGATGGCGCTGGCCGGCGCGGGCATCGCCCGGCTGGCTCGCTGGCATGTGGCGGAAGACATCGCGGCCGGCCGGCTGGTGCCGCTGCTGGAGGCATTCAATCCCGGCGACGAGGAGCCCACCCACGCCGTCTATGTCGGCCAGGGCCGGCATCTGCCGGCGCGGGTGCGTGCCTTTCTCGATTTTCTGGGAGAGAGCGTCCGGCTGAGCTGACATCCCGGGAGCCACGGCTCCCGGGATGTCAGCGTGGGCTGTATTTATGCTTTCGGCATGAACGGCGCGGGGCGGCGGCCCGCTGCCTGGCGCTCCAGCATCCAGCCGGGATATTCGGATGGCAGGGCGCTGACCTCGTCGAGACGAAGCAGATCGTCGCTGTCGAGCTTCACTTCAGTCGCGGCAAGGTTCTGCTCCAGCTGCTCCATGCGGCTGGCGCCGATGATGACGCTCATCACGAAGGGCTTGGCCAGGACATAGCCGAGCGCCACCGTGGCGACGCTGACATCATGCTTTTTGGCGATTTCGCGCATGACGGCAACGGCCGCCCAGGCACGGTCCTCATTGACCGGCGGGAAGTTGAAGGACGCGCGGCGGCCTTCGCCATTGCCGGGCACGCCGGGGCCGTATTTGCCGGAGAGCAGGCCACCGGCCATCGGCGACCACACCATCAGGCCGAGCTTCTCTTCGTTGAGCAGCGGCACGATCTCGCGCTCGAGGTCGCGGCCGGCGATCGAATAATAGGACTGGACGGTCTCGAAACGGGCAAAGCCCTTGCGCTCGGCGATACCGAGCGCCTTGGCGATGCGCCATGCCGCCCAGTTGGAGACGCCGACATAGCGAACCTTGCCGCTGGCAACGAGATCGTCGAGCGCCCGCAGCGTTTCGTCGATCGGCGTCACGGTGTCGGTGCCGTGCAGCTGGTAAAGATCGATATGGTCGAGCTGCAGCCGCTCCAAGCTGGCATCGACCGAGTCCATGATGTGGCCGCGTGACGAGCCGCGCTGGTTGGGGCCTTCGCCCATGGCGCCATGCGCCTTGGTGGCGATGACCACGTTCTGCCTGTTCACACCGAGATCCCTGAGCGACTGGCCGAGCAGCCGTTCGGATTCGCCAAAGGAGTAGACGTCGGCCGTATCGAAGAAATTGACGCCGGCGGCGAGCGAATGGGCAACGATCTCGTTGACCCCCTTCTGGTCGAGGCTGGCGATCAGGCCCCATTGGGCATTCTGACCGGCGGCGCCGAAGGTCATGGTGCCGAGGCACAGTTCGGAGACGAACATCCCCGTATTTCCAAGCTGGTTGTAGCGCATGATGGCGGCTCCAGAGAGTTTGTGATGACGCAAAGCAAATAGGAACGGTACGTTTCGTTTCCAATTGCTGGCTCAACGAGCCCGCCGAGTTGGCCTATAACCCCTCACCGCATCTAATGCCGCCATCAGAAAAGCGCCCGCTGCATTCACCGAACGAGGTTCGCATGAGTATGCGGATTATAGTCTATAACTCGGATCTTCGTCTTCGGGCGGCGATTGACCTCCTCGACGAAGTCGTCATCCCACACGGGACCTGAGAGAAGATATTCCGCAAGCGAAGGTGTTGCGCCGACCAGTCGGTCGTAGTCCTCGGGGGAGAGTACGACAGCAGTTGGCTTTCCGCGCACCGTGATGGTTTGTGGCCCTTGTTCCCGCGCCTGCCGTACGAGTTTCGACAGATTGTTCTTCGCGTCCTTAAGATGCCAGTTCAAGGGCACTACTCGCTAGATGGCTTCGCTAGTCATATACCAGATGCCGTTGAAGCATGGCAGGGTTTCCGCTCGAACAGATGTGTTCGCCAGTTCCGGACATGGGTTGGAAGCTATTGGCAGCGAGAATCTATAGCCTCTTTCGGCGGCAGATCGCAAACCATCGGGGATTGGCCTAAACATCTCTCTCGTCGTCATCCACGGGCGGAGCAAGGAGCGCAGCGACGCAGCGCAGACCCGAGGATCCATGCCGCGACATCTGCCGAAGAATGCAGCGGAACAGAATTCTGCACCGCTGCATTTTCCTTGTCGTCACGGCATGGATCCTAGGGTCTGCGCTCCGCTTCGCGTCGCTCCGCCCTAGGATGACGAAGGTGTGGTGGCCTGCAGCCAATCGAATATGTTGGAATTTAGCGACTAGAGACCGGGCTGTGCATCGGAACTATCGGCTGCCGAAGATCGCCGAACCGACGCGGACGCTGGTGGCGCCGAAGGCGATCGCGGTCTCATAATCGCCGGACATGCCCATCGACAGTCTGGCGACGCCGGCCTCTTGCCCAAGCTTTTCCAGCAGGGCGAAGTGGGGGCCGGGGTTCTCGTCGGCCGGCGGGATGCACATCAGGCCCTCGATGGCGAGGCCATGCACCTCGCGGCAGCGGGTGACGAACGCCACTGCCTCGCGTGGCTCGATGCCTGCCTTCTGCGGCTCGGAGCCGGTGTTGACCTGGACATAGAGCTTTGGCGCACGGCCCTGTTTGGCGATCTCCTTGGCGAGTTCGACGGCGATCTTCTCGCGATCGACCGTCTCGATGACGTCGAACAGCGCTACCGCTTCCCTAGCCTTGTTGGATTGCAGCGGGCCGATCAGATGCAGTTCGATGTCGGGAAATGCGTCCTTCAGGTCAGGCCATTTGGCTTGCGCCTCCTGCACCCGGTTTTCGCCGAAGACGCGCTGGCCGGCCTCGATGACCGGGCCGATGTCGGCAGCGTCAAAGGTCTTTGAGACTGCGACCAGCGTCACGGCGCCGGTTTCGCGGCCGGCCTCGCGCTCGGCGGCGTCGATCTTCGCCTTGACCGCGAAAAACTGCTGAACGGCATCGCCCATATACAAATCCTGCTGTTTTGACCGGCGTTTTTGTCAGACGCGATACCCATATGGTTGACGGGTTTGCCAAACCATGGTGAACACCCGGACCACATTCCCTGAACTGCCGAGCCGTCGCCCGCAGTTCGCGCATGCTTTTAAGTGAAAAACGCCCCATGGCAACCGAACGATACAATCCGCGCGCGTCAGAGCCCAAATGGCAGAAGGCCTGGGACGCCAAGAAGCTGTTCGAAGCGCACAATGACGATCCGCGCCCGAAATACTACGTGCTGGAGATGTTCCCCTATCCGTCGGGGCGCATCCATATCGGTCATACCCGCAATTACACGATGGGCGACGTGGTGGCGCGCTACAAGCGGGCCAAGGGTTTCAACGTGCTGCACCCGATGGGCTGGGACGCCTTCGGCATGCCGGCCGAAAACGCGGCGATGCAGAACAAGGTCCATCCCAAGGAATGGACCTACCAGAACATCGCCACCATGCGCGAGCAGCTCAAGGTTATGGGGCTGTCGCTGGACTGGGCGCGCGAATTCGCCACCTGTGACGTCGACTATTACCACCGCCAGCAGATGCTGTTCCTCGATTTTGTCGAGAAGGGGCTGGTGACGCGCAAATCCTCCAAGGTCAACTGGGATCCGGAGGACATGACGGTGCTCGCCAACGAGCAGGTCATCGACGGGCGCGGCTGGCGCTCGGGCGCGCTGGTCGAACAGCGCGAACTGACGCAGTGGTTCTTCAAGATCACCGATTTCGCGCAGGATCTGCTGGATTCGCTCGACGGCCTCGACGAATGGCCGGAAAAAGTGAAGCTGATGCAGCAGAACTGGATCGGCCGCTCGGAAGGCCTGCTGATCCGTTGGCCTCTGGCCGACGCCTCTGATGGCGAGCATGAGCTGGAAGTCTATACGACAAGGCCCGACACCATCTTCGGCGCTTCCTTCATGGCTGTCGCCGCCGATCATCCGTTGGCCAAGAAGGCCGCTGCGCACAATCCGGCGCTGGCGAAGTTCATCGACGATATAGGCCATATGGGCACCTCGGTGGCGGCGCTGGAGACAGCTGAGAAGAAGGGTTTCGACACCGGCCTCCGCGTCGTCCATCCGTTTGACGACAACTGGACGCTGCCGGTCTATGTCGCCAATTTCGTGCTGATGGAATACGGCACCGGCGCCATTTTCGGCTGTCCGTCCGGCGACCAGCGCGACCTCGACTTCGCCAACAAATACGGCCTGCCGGTGATTCCGGTGGTGATGCCGGAAGGCGAGAATCCGGCGACGTTCCAGATCATCGACGAAGCCTATGTCGATAACGGCGTGATGATCAATTCGCGCTTTCTCGACGGCATGAAGCCGGATCAGGCTTTCGACGAAGTCGCCAAACTGCTGGAGCAGAAGACCATCGGCAACCGGCCGATGGCCGAGCGCAAGGTGAATTTCCGCCTGCGCGACTGGGGCATTTCGCGCCAGCGCTACTGGGGCTGCCCGATCCCGATGATCCATTGCGAGGCTTGCGGCGTGGTGCCGGTGCCGAAGGTGGACCTGCCGGTGAAGCTGCCCGACGATGTCGATTTCGATCGCCCGGGCAATCCGCTCGACCGGCATCCGACATGGCGCCATGTGAAATGTCCGCAATGCGGCAGGGATGCGCGGCGCGAAACCGACACGATGGACACGTTCGTCGATTCGTCGTGGTACTTTGCCCGCTTCACCGCGCCGTGGGCGCATGAACCGACCGATCCCAAGGCGGCCAACGAATGGCTGCCGGTCGACCAGTATATTGGCGGGATCGAGCACGCGATCCTGCATCTGCTCTATTCGCGCTTCTTCACCCGCGCCATGCGCGAGGCCGGCCATGTCGATCTGGCCGAGCCGTTCAAGGGCCTGTTCACGCAAGGCATGGTGGTGCACGAAACCTATCGCGTCGGCTCGGCATCGAATGGCCGCTGGCTGGCGCCCACCGAAGTTCGGCTGGAGGACGTCGACGGCAAGCGCAGCGCCATCGACATCGCCACCGGCGAGGCCGTCACCATCGGCCCGCTGGAAAAGATGTCGAAATCGAAAAAGAACACGGTTAGCCCGGAAGACATCACCGATGGCTACGGCGCCGATACGGCGCGCTGGTTCATGCTGTCCGATTCTCCTCCCGAGCGCGATGTCGAGTGGACCGACGATGGCGCCGCCGGTGCGCATCGTTTCATCCAGCGCATCTGGCGCCTGGTGTCGACGGCCGCCGAAACACTGGCCGGCATCAAGCCCGTGGCGGCCAGCAGCGGCGAGGCCGCATTGGTTTCCAAGGCCGCGCACAAGATCCTGAAGGCGGTCGGAGAGGATATCGAGAAGCTCGCTTTCAACCGCGCCATCGCCCGCATCTACGAACTGGCCAACGCGCTGACCACGCCGCTCAACGAGGTGGCCGAAGGCAAGGCCGATGCAGCGCTGAAAGGCGCCTGTCGGCAGGCGGTGGAGATTCTCGTGCATCTGATCGCGCCGATCATGCCGCATCTGGCCGAGGAGTGCTGGGCGACGCTTGGCGGCACCGATCTCGTTGCCGAACGGCCCTGGCCGGTCTTCGATCCGGCGCTGGTCGTCGACATCGAAGTCACCTATCCGGTACAGGTCAACGGCAAGAAGCGGGGGGATTTGACAATTGCCCGCGACGCGGACCAAGGTGCGGTCGAAAAAGCGGTATTGGCTCTCGACTTCGTGCAGAAAGCACTTGAAGGTAAGGCTCCGCGCAAGGTGATCATCGTGCCGCAGAGGATCGTCAATGTCGTTGCCTGATCGGGAAAAGACAGAGTTGAACCATTTGCTGCGCCGCATTGCGCTTGCCGGCCTGATAGGTTCGCTCGCGCTTGTCTCGGCCTGCACGGTGCGGCCGCTCTATTCGAGCGCGCCACTGTCGGGTTCGCAGGCCAGTGCCAGTGCGGAACTGGCGTTGATCGGCATCAAGCCGGTCAATACGCGTTACGGCCAACAGGTGCGCAACAATCTGATTTTCGGGTTTGGACGAGGCTCCGGCGAGCCGGCCTCGCCGGTCTATTCGCTCAATCTCGGCGTGACCGAAGCGGTCGAGTCCGCGGCACTCGTGCAGGTCGGAACGGATGAAGACGAACCGACCGCCGGTTCCGTGACGCTGACCGGCAGCTATACGCTGGCCGATGCGAAGACCGGCGTGGTGATCGCATCCGGCAAGCGTTCGATCACCTCGTCCTTCGACAGGCCGCGTCAGGAATTCGCCGCATACCGGGCGCAGATCGACGCCGAGAATCGCGCTGCGCGAGAGTTGGCGGAAGCGCTGCAGCTGTCCATTGCCCAGGACCTTGTCCGGCACGGCAAGACCGGCTAGCGCACCTCATCGCTTCACGGAAACGGTCCGGCGCCCCAGGCATGATGGGGTGATCGCGGGATCATGACCAGATTCTCGAACAGAGCCAGATTCCGAACAGGGATTGTCCGAAGATACCCATCGAGCTGCTGCGGCACGGCGAGTAGATCGCGCCACCGGCGTGGAAGCGGCGAGACGACGATCGTGCCGTGTCGCTCGCAGATTACCACGAAGATTTTGGTGCCCAGGATGGTCGGCGATCCATCCGGGAAGCAACTGTTAACCACTCGCTCCCTATTGCTCGGCAGACATTTCAGAGTGAGTCTTGAGAATGGAAGCCAAGCGTTTTTCCCGGGTCAATTTATCGACGGCCGCATCGCCTGATGATCCCGAGGGGAAGCGCTCCGAGAGCATCGGCGACAGGGGTGGTCAGCGAGGTTCTTCTGCGGCAGGCGACCTTGATCGTCCGGCTCGCAAGGAGCCGGGCGGCCGGCAGCCCGCCACACGCCAGGCCGGTTATTCAGTGCCGGTGGTCGATCTCGGTGGCAACAAGCGGCCCTATATGGAGCCGCGGGGTGGCTCGGACGACACGCTTTCGAAAATCGGCGATATCGAGAGCCCTGCCTGGCAGGAATATTTCTTCCTTGCACCCAACGTGCGTTTTACACGCACGCCGGACTATGAGGCCAGGAAGCATCGTCCGCAGCACGAGCGTGTTGTCGAACACGCCGCGACGCGCCCAGCAGAGCAAGCCGTTGCGCAATCCATGATCAAAGGGGCGTCCTCCGCGCCTTCGCTCCTGGCATTGCCGGCTTCGGTGAAAAGCCCTGCTTCCCAGCCGCTGGCCGGCCACGCCACGCAAGGGCCACTGCCGCCGGCTGCTGCTTTTGTTGCCGCGGGGCGCGCCAGGGAGAAGGTGCCAGCCGTTGCGCCGATGCCGCCGAGGACGGTCGCTATGGCACGGGCATCCGCGCGCGCGTCCGTTGCTCCGGGCGCCAAAACGACCACTTCCGAAAGGTTGCGCTGGCCATATCTTTCGGATCATGCCTTCTTCGAGGCCATGGCACCCTATCTGGTCGACGTTTCGTCGCCGGCCCGGCAGACCAGTCCAGCGTCGCCTGCGCCGCTCGCCGTGGCGCCAGTCACCACTACGCCGATCGATATTCGCCCAGGGACCGATGCCACCGCATTGTTTCGTGTCATCGACTGCCTTCCGGGCCAAGCCTTGAAGCCGTTGCCGGATGCTTGTCCGGCCAATTCGAACCAGGCCGTGGCCCAACCCGGCGTGCCGGCGAGCGATGCGCCGTCGCCGGTCCAGCCTGTCGCAATCCCAGCCGCCAAAAGCGACGCCGTTTCCGCGTCGGCCGCGCCAATTGTGAACGTCCCTGCCAGGGCCGTTGCCGCCCGCTCTGCGCGCTTGCCTGGGGCTGGAAAGGTCGTGCTGTCAACCGCGGGCGATCCCTATGAGCTTCCCTCGGAAGAGCTGTTGCAGCAGCCTCCGGAGGGACAAGGCTTCTACATGTCGCAGGAGCGGCTCGAGCAGAACGCCGATCTGCTGGAAAGCGTGCTCGAGGACTTCGGCGTGCGTGGCGAAATCATTCATGTTCGCCCAGGCCCGGTGGTCACGCTTTATGAGTTCGAGCCGGCGCCGGGCGTCAAATCCTCGCGTGTCATCGGGCTTGCCGATGACATCGCCCGCTCCATGTCTGCGATTTCGGCGCGCGTCGCCGTCGTGCCTGGCCGCAACGTCATCGGCATCGAGCTTCCCAACGAGACCCGCGAAACCGTCTATTTCCGCGAGCTGATCGAATCGGAAGGCTTCCGCAAGACCAGCTGTAAGCTGGCGCTTTGTCTCGGCAAGACGATCGGCGGTGAGCCTGTTATCGCCGAGCTGGCGAAAATGCCGCATCTGCTGGTGGCCGGAACCACCGGCTCCGGCAAGTCGGTTGCCATCAACACCATGATCCTGTCGCTGCTCTACCGGCTGAAGCCGGAAGAATGCCGGCTGATCATGGTCGATCCCAAGATGCTCGAACTCTCCGTCTATGACGGCATCCCGCATCTTCTGACGCCCGTCGTCACGGACCCCAAAAAAGCCGTCACGGCGTTAAAATGGGCCGTGCGCGAAATGGAGGACCGTTATCGCAAGATGGCGCGGCTCGGTGTGCGCAACATCGATGGCTACAATGAGCGCGCCGCCACTGCCCGCGACAAGGGCGAGACGGTTGTCATGACCGTGCAGACCGGCTTCGAAAAAGGCACCGGCGAGCCGCTTTTCGAACAGCAGGAAATCGACCTTGCGCCGATGCCCTACATCGTCGTCATCGTCGATGAGATGGCTGACCTGATGATGGTTGCCGGCAAGGAGATCGAAGGCGCCATCCAGCGTCTGGCGCAGATGGCGCGCGCGGCCGGCATTCATCTGATCATGGCGACGCAGCGCCCCTCGGTCGATGTCATCACCGGCACGATCAAGGCCAATTTTCCGACCCGGATTTCCTTCCAGGTGACATCCAAGATCGACAGCCGCACCATCCTGGGCGAACAGGGGGCCGAACAGCTGCTTGGCCAGGGCGACATGCTGCACATGATGGGTGGCGGGCGCATTTCGCGCGTGCACGGGCCCTTTGTTTCCGACGCGGAGGTCGAGCATGTCGTGGCGCATCTGAAGGCGCAGGGCCGCCCAGAATATCTGGAAACCGTGACAGCCGACGAGGATGAGGAAGAAATCGAAGACGACCAGGCGGTCTTCGACAAGGGATCCGTTGCAGCCGAAGACAGCGATGCCATCTACGACGAGGCGGTCAAGGTGGTGGTGCGCGACAAGAAGTGTTCGACGTCCTACATCCAGCGGCGCCTGGGCATCGGCTACAACCGCGCCGCATCCCTGGTCGAGCGCATGGAAAAGGAAGGATTGGTCGGCGCACCCAACCATGTCGGCAAACGCGAAATCATCATGGGACGGCGCCAGCAGGCGACCGCGCCTGACGATGACAGTGCGGACTGAGCGGCGGACCCTTGGCGCCTGAAGCACATTAAAAAAGGCCGGTCACCCGGCCTTTTTCAGTTGAAAGTGGTGCGGCTTCAGCCGATCTTCTGGCCGGTCTTTGCCCAGTCGGCGAGGAACTGTTCCAGGCCCTTGTCGGTCAGCGGGTGCTTGACCAGCGCCTTCAGGGTCGCCGGGGGGGCGGTCACGACATCGGCGCCGATGAGGGCCGCCTGCTTGACGTGGTTCACGGTGCGCACCGAAGCGACGAGGATCTCAGTCTGGAAATCGTAATTGTCGTAGATCTGCCTGATCTCCTGGATCAGCTCCATGCCGTCGATGCCGATGTCGTCGACGCGGCCGACGAAGGGCGAGATGAACGAGGCACCGGCCTTGGCCGCCAGCAGCGCCTGGTTGGCCGAAAAGCACAGCGTGACGTTGACCAGGCGGTTCATCTCGGTGCGGATCGTCTTGCAGGCCTTGAGACCGTCCAGCGTCAGCGGCACCTTGATGCAGACATTGTCGGCGATCTTGGCCAGAACCTTGGCCTGCTGCATCATCTCGGAATATTCAGTGGCGGTGACTTCAGCCGAGACCGGACCCTTGACGATGTCGCAAATCTCTTTGGTGACGTCGGCGATCTTGCCGCCGGATTTGAGGATCAGCGACGGATTGGTGGTGACGCCGTCGAGCAGCCCCAGATCGTTCAGCTCACGGATATCCTTGACGTCGGCTGTGTCGACAAAAAATTTCATGGCGGGTCTCCTGAAGATTTTCATGTGCATGTCATGCACATTCGGGGTCGGCCTTTGATCTAGACCAAAGTCAGGGCAAGGTCACGCCTCATGATCGAAGATTCGCCCTTTGTCGCAGCCGCACCGGTGCTGGTGCCGATGCCCGCCGAACGCCCCTACACCTATGCCGTGCCGGCCGGCATGCGCGTGGTGCCGGGCTCGATCGTGCGCGTGCCGCTCGGGCCGCGGCAGGTCGCCGGCATCGTCTGGGACGGCGCGGTCGAGAAGGTCGACGCGAAAAAGCTGCGCCCCATCGAACAGGTCTTCGACTGCCCGCCGATCGACCGAGCGATGCGCCGTTTCGTCGACTGGGTGGCGCAGTACACGCTGTCGCCTCCGGGCATGGTGGCGCGCATGCTGCTCAGGGCGCCGGAGGCTTTCGACCCCGAACCGTGGATCGAAGGGCTGCAGCGCACGCTTCTCGCACCCGACCGGATGACGGGGGCCAGGCAGCGTGTGCTGGAGACGGCCGAAGGCGGCCTTGCCTGGACGCGCTCCGGCCTCGCTCACGCCGCCGGCGTGTCGTCGACAGTGATTGACGGCCTGAGGGCGCAAGGCGTGTTCGAGACCGTGATGATCCCGCCGCGCCCGGTGGTGGCCGCGCCCGATCCCGGCTACGCCATTCCGGAACTGATGCCGGACCAGAGCGCCGCGGCGCAGATGCTGCGCGCCAATGTCGCAGCCGGCGTGTTCAACGTCGCGCTGCTCGACGGCGTCACCGGATCGGGTAAGACCGAGGTCTATTTCGAGGCGGTGGCGGCTGCGCTCGACCAGGGCAGGCAGGTGCTGATCCTGCTGCCGGAAATCGCGCTGACGCATGCCTTTCTCGAGCGCTTCCAGCAGCGCTTCGGCGCCAAGCCGGGCGAATGGCATTCCGACCTGCCGCCGCGGATGCGCGAGCGGGTTTGGCGGCAAGTGGCGGAGGGCGGTGTGCGGGTCGTCGCCGGCGCGCGCTCGGCGCTGTTCCTGCCGTTCAAGGAGCTCGGCCTGATCGTCGTCGACGAGGAGCACGACCCTGCCTACAAGCAGGAGGACCGCGTCTTCTACAATGCGCGTGATATGGCCGTGGTGCGCGGCCATATCGGCAGCTTTCCGGTGGTGCTGGCGTCGGCGACGCCGTCGGTCGAAAGCCGGGTCAATGCCAGCCAAGGTAAATATAACAGAGCGGTGCTTTCCGCTCGCTTCGCCGAGGCGGCGCTTCCGCACCTGAAGGCGGTCGACATGCGGCGCGCGCCGCCGGCGCGTGGCGGTTTCCTGTCGCCGGTGCTGCTCGACCAGATGCGCCAGACGCTGGAGAGGCAGGAGCAGTCGCTGCTGTTCCTCAATCGGCGCGGCTATGCGCCGCTGACGCTGTGCCGGGTTTGTGGCCACCGCTTCGGCTGCCCGGTCTGCTCGGCCTGGCTGGTCGAGCACCGGTTTCGCGGCCAACTGGTCTGCCATCATTGCGGGCACAATGAGCGCCGCCCCGAGGCCTGCCCGGAATGCGGCACGCTGGATCATCTGGTCGCCTGCGGACCGGGCGTCGAGCGGATCGCCGAAGAGGTCGTTACGCATTTTCCCGACGCGCGCACCATCGTTTTGTCGTCGGACCTGATGGGCGGCGTGCGGCGGCTGCGGCTGGAGCTGGAGGCGATCGCCGATGGCCAGGCCGACATCGTCATCGGCACGCAGCTCGTCGCCAAGGGCCACAATTTTCCCAACATGACTTTGGTCGGCGTCGTCGATGCCGATCTCGGACTTGCCAATGGCGATCCGCGCGCCGCAGAGCGCACGTTCCAGCTGCTCAGCCAGGTCACCGGGCGAGCCGGCCGCACCGGCAAGAAGAGCCTTGGCCTGCTGCAGACTTTTCAGCCCGAGCATCCGGTGATGCGGGCAATCGTCTCCGGCGACGCCGAGGCTTTTTACGAGCGCGAGATTGCCGAGCGCGAACGGGCTGCCCTGCCGCCTTTCGGCCGGCTCGCCGGCGTCATCGTCAGCGCGGTGACACGGGCAGAAGCCGAGGGCCATGCACGCGGCCTGCGCCGCGCCGCGCCCGAGGCGACCGATCTGTTCGTGCTGGGGCCGGCGGAGGCGCCGCTGTCCCTGCTCGGCGGCCGCCACCGCTTCCGCCTGCTGATCCAGGGCGAACGGCGCGCCGACATGCAAGGTTTTATTCGCGCGATGCTTGCCGACGGGCCGAAGCAGCGCGGCTCGGTCAGGGTGCAGGTCGACATCGACCCGCAGAGCTTTTTGTAAGGTCGCGCTTTCAGCGATAGGTTGCCCGCAAGCCAGCGAGATGTGGAAACTCATATGAAAACCCTCGGCCTTCTCGGCGGCATGAGCTGGGAATCGACCGCCATCTACTATCGCCTGCTCAACGAGATCGTGCGCGAGCGGCTGGGCGGCTTGCATTCGGCGAAACTGCTTCTGTGGTCGTTCGACTTTGCCGAAATCGCCGAGCGGCAGCATCATGGCGACTGGGACGGCGCCGGTGTGCTCCTCGTAGAAGCGGCGCGCAAGCTCGAGGCCGGAGGCGCGGAAGGTCTGCTTTTGTGCACCAACACCATGCACAAACTGGCCGACCAAGTGCAGGCGTCGGTGTCGATCCCGCTGATCCACATCGCCGACGCCACCGCGGTGGCGGTCAAGCGCGCCGGCATGCAACGCCCGGCGCTGCTAGCGACGCGCTTTACGATGGAACAGGATTTCTACAAGGGCCGGCTCACCGAGATATATGGCTTGAGCCCCGTCGTACCCGATGCCGCCGGCCGCGACATGGTTCATCGCGTCATCTACGAGGAACTGTGCCAGGGCATCGTCACGGAGGTCTCGAAGGCGGCCTATATCGCCGAGACCGAACGCCTGCGCCGCGAAGAGGCGGCCGACAGCGTCATCATGGGCTGCACCGAGATCACCATGCTCATCGGCCAGCAGGATTTCGACATCCCGGTCTTCGACACGACGCGCATTCATGCCGAGGCGGCTGTGGAATTCGCGCTCGGTTGATGCGCCTATCCTAAAGTGCCTGAAGCCATCTGGCGCGGCGGTTTTCCTCCGTTAGAATGCCTGGAATTTCAAAACAGGCATTTCGAGGGGACAAAATGGATTTTGCGCTTCCGTGGCCGACGAGCCAGGGCGAATGGCTGGCCTGGTCGAGCGCCGTCTTCACCGTGCTGCTCGGTCTTTTGTTTTTTCTGGCACCTGGTATCGCCTTCCGTGCCCTGCGCCTGCAGGTCAAGCCAGAGAAGGTTGCTGCGATCGCCGAGGGGCGCGGCAGGATGTCGGGCTTTTATCTGGGTGTCGGCTTGTGCTGTATCCTGCTGGCGCAGCCGCTGATCTACATGGCGCTTGGCTTCTCCTGGCTGTTCACAGCCTTCGGTCGGCTGCTGTCGATGATGTCTGATGGCGCCAACACGCCTTTCAATTGGGTTTCCATTGTGCTGGAATTGGTGCTGGCGGCGTTGCCGCTCGCCTTTGCCTTCGGCTTTCTGCCTTGAATCGTTGGGTATTCCGCGATGGAAGACGGGCGACTTTCGCCGGATGCGACAATAGTGCCTGAAAACCATGCGGAACGACGCATTGCGGTCTTAAAATGCCTGTGCTAGACGGCAATCGACTTTCGGCCGGGGATAGCGGAAGCCGCGCCTCCGTGCTCGAAAAAATGCAGTAAGGTCAAAGATTTAGCCAGAGTTTTTGCTCGCGCCAACAATCTACGGCCTGTCAGACAAGAGAAAAGACGGTCCGTGGCTCAATCGTCATCGCCAATCTCAGGTGCCGCAGAACGCTATGCGGGTTCGCTGTTCGAACTCGCCCTGCAGGCAAATTCCGTGGCCAAGGTCGAAGCCGACCTCAACAGCTTCGAAGCCATGCTCGCGGGCAGCGCTGATCTCACCCGGCTGATCAACAGCCCGGTGTTCTCCAGCGAGGACCAGGCGAAGGCCATCGCGGCGATCGCCGACAAGGCCGGGATCGCCGGCCTCACCGGAAATTTCCTGCGCGTCGTCGCCCGCAACCGCCGGCTGTTCGCCATTCCCGGCATGATCAGGGCGTTCCGCCAGATATCAGCCGAACATCGTGGCGAGACCGCTGCTGAAGTGACGTCGGCGCACGAGCTGACGGCTGCCCAGCAGACCGAACTCAAGGCGGCGCTGAAGAGCGTTGCCGGCAAGGACGTGGCTATCTCCGTCACCGTCGATCCGTCGCTGCTCGGCGGGCTGGTGGTCAAGATGGGCTCGCGCCAGATCGATACGTCGCTCAAAACCAAACTCAATTCGCTCAAGCTTGCACTGAAAGAGGTCGGCTGATGGACATCCGCGCCGCGGAAATTTCCGCAATTCTGAAAGACCAGATCAAGAATTTCGGCAAGGAGGCCGAGGTCTCCGAAGTCGGACAGGTGCTGTCCGTCGGTGACGGTATCGCCCGTGTCTACGGCCTCGACAATGTCCAGGCCGGCGAGATGGTCGAGTTCCCCGGCGGCATCCGCGGCATGGCGCTCAACCTCGAAGCCGACAATGTCGGCGTCGTCATCTTCGGCGCCGACCGCGACATCAAGGAAGGCGACATCGTCAAGCGCACCGGCGCCATCGTCGACGTCCCCGTCGGCCCCGGCCTGCTCGGCCGCGTCGTCGATGCGCTCGGCAATCCGATCGACGGCAAGGGTCCGATCAAGGCAGTCGAGCGCAAGCGCGTCGACGTCAAGGCGCCCGGCATCATTCCGCGCAAGTCGGTGAACGAGCCGATGTCGACCGGCCTCAAGGCCATCGATGCGCTGATCCCGGTCGGCCGCGGCCAGCGCGAGCTGGTCATCGGCGATCGCCAGACCGGCAAGACCGCCATTATCCTCGACACGATGCTCAACCAGAAATCGGTGCACGACAACGGCCCCGAGAAGGAAAAGCTCTACTGCGTCTACGTCGCCGTCGGCCAGAAGCGCTCGACCGTCGCGCAGTTCGTCAAGGTGCTGGAAGAGCGCGGCGCGCTCGAATATTCGATCATCGTCGCCGCCACCGCTTCCGATCCAGCACCGATGCAGTTCCTGGCGCCGTTCGCCGGCGCCACCATGGGCGAATATTTCCGCGACAATGGCATGCACGCGCTGATCAGCTATGACGATCTGTCGAAGCAGGCCGTCGCCTACCGCCAGATGTCGCTGCTGCTGCGTCGCCCGCCGGGCCGCGAAGCCTATCCGGGCGACGTCTTCTACCTGCACTCGCGCCTGCTCGAGCGCGCTGCCAAGCTCAACGACGATCTGGGCGGTGGGTCGCTGACCGCCCTGCCGATCATCGAGACGCAGGCCAACGACGTGTCGGCCTATATCCCGACCAACGTGATCTCGATCACCGACGGCCAGATCTTCCTCGAGACCAACCTGTTCTTCCAGGGTATTCGTCCTGCGGTGAACGTCGGTCTGTCGGTCAGCCGCGTCGGTTCGGCCGCGCAGATCAAGGCGATGAAGCAGGTTGCCGGCTCGATCAAGGGCGAGCTCGCGCAGTACCGCGAAATGGCGGCCTTCGCGCAGTTCGGCTCGGATCTCGACGCCGCCACGCAGCGCCTGCTCAACCGCGGATCGCGCCTCACCGAACTCCTGAAGCAGCCGCAGTTCTCGCCGCTGAAGACGGAAGAGCAGGTCGCGGTGATCTTCGCCGGCGTCAACGGCTATCTCGACAAGCTGCCGGTCAACCAGGTCGGCAAGTTCGAGCATGGCCTGCTCAGCCACATGCGTTCGGCCGGCAAGGACGTCCTCGATGCCATCCGCAAGGAAAAGGCGCTGTCGGACGATCTGCGCGCCAAGCTGAAGGCCGAGATCGACGCTTTCGCCAAGACCTTCGCCTGAGCGAATTGCCAGTCGGGATGAGACAAGACGGGATCAGGTTTGAAGCATGCCTTCATTAAAAGACCTTCGTAACCGTATCGCCTCGGTCAAGGCGACGCAGAAGATCACCAAGGCGATGCAGATGGTCGCCGCGGCGAAGCTGCGCCGTGCGCAAGAGGCCGCGGAAGCGGCGCGCCCCTATTCGGAGCGCATGGGTTCCGTGCTGGCCAACATCACCCAGGCAATCGGCGGCGGCGGCGATGCCCCGGCGCTGATGACCGGCACCGGCAAGGACGACGTGCACCTGCTCGTCGTCTGCACCGCCGAGCGCGGCCTGTGCGGCGGCTTCAATTCACAGATCGCCCGCCTTGCCCGCGACCATATTCGCAAGCTTTTGGCGGACGGCAAGCAGGTCAAGATCATCTGCGTCGGCAAGAAGGGTTTCGACATCCTGCGCCGCGACTATGCATCGATGATCATCGACCGCGTCGATCTGCGCGAGGTCAAGACACTCGGCTTCGTCAATGCCGATGCGATCGCCAAGAAGGTCATCCACCTCTTCAACGAAGGTGGCTTCGACATCTGCACGCTGTTCTATTCGCAGTTCAAGTCGGTGATCAGCCAGATCCCGACCGCGCAGCAGATCATTCCGGCCGGCGTTGCTTCGGCTCCGGCCGAGGCGATCGATGGCGGCAACGCTGTCTACGAATATGAGCCGGAGCCGGGCGAAATCCTCTCCGACCTCATTCCGCGCAACATCTCCGTGCAGGTTTTCCGGGCGCTGCTCGAAAATGTGGCCGGCGAAATGGGCGCCAAGATGAGCGCCATGGACAATGCGACGCGCAACGCCGGCGACATGATCAACAAGCTGTCGATCACCTACAACCGCCAGCGGCAGGCGCAGATCACCAAGGAACTGATCGAAATCATTTCGGGCGCCGAGGCGCTCTAGGCGTGGTTCGCGGGTCATCGACCCGCGACTGGACCGCGTGAGAAACAAAGGACGAAAAAGGGTAAAGACGATGGCGAAAGCAGCGACCCCCAAGACGGCAGCCCCCAAGGCCGCTGCCGCGAAGACCGCAGCCCCCGCGAAGGCGGCAAAGGCTCCAGCAGCAGCCGCGAAGGCGGCCCCGGCCAAGGCGGCAGCACCGGTGAAGGCCGCTGCTGCCAAGACATCGGCAGTGGCCAGCAAGGCAACCGGCGTTGCCGGCAAGGTTCGCCAGGTCATCGGCGCCGTTGTCGACGTGCAGTTCGGCGATCACCTGCCGGCGATCCTGAACGCGCTCGAGACGACCAATGTCGGCAACCGCCTGGTGCTCGAAGTTGCCCAGCATCTGGGTGAAAACACCGTGCGCTGCATCGCCATGGACTCGACCGAAGGTCTGGTTCGCGGCCAGGAAGTGCGTGACACCGGCGCGCCGATCACCGTGCCGGTCGGCCCGGGCATGCTCGGCCGCATCATCAACGTCATCGGCGAGCCGGTCGACGAAGAAGGCCCGGTCGACGCGACCGAAATGCGCTCCATCCACCAGCCGGCTCCGACCTATGTCGAGCAGTCGACGGAAGCGCAGATCCTGATCACCGGCATCAAGGTGCTCGACCTCTTGGCTCCCTACGCCAAGGGCGGCAAGATCGGCCTGTTCGGCGGCGCCGGCGTCGGCAAGACCGTGCTGATCCAGGAACTGATCAACAACATCGCCAAGGCGCATGGCGGCTATTCGGTGTTCGCCGGCGTCGGCGAGCGCACCCGAGAAGGCAACGATCTGTATCACGAGTTCATCGAATCCGGCGTCAACAAGAAGGGCGGCGGCGAAGGCTCCAAGGCCGCACTCGTCTATGGCCAGATGAACGAACCGCCGGGCGCGCGCGCCCGCGTCGGCCTGACCGGCCTGACGGTTGCGGAATATTTCCGCGACCAGGGCCAGGACGTGCTGTTCTTCGTCGACAACATCTTCCGCTTCACGCAGGCTGGCTCGGAAGTGTCGGCTCTGCTCGGCCGCATCCCGTCGGCCGTCGGCTATCAGCCGACGCTCGCCACCGACATGGGCGCGCTGCAGGAACGCATCACCACCACCACCAAGGGCTCGATCACGTCCGTGCAGGCCATCTACGTGCCCGCCGACGACTTGACCGATCCGGCGCCGGCGACCTCGTTCGCCCACCTTGACGCGACGACGACGCTCAACCGCGCCATCGCCGAAAAGGGCATCTATCCGGCCGTCGATCCGCTGGATTCGACCTCGCGCATGCTCGACCCGCTGGTCGTCGGCGACGAGCACTATGGCGTCGCGCGCCAGGTGCAGTCGATCCTCCAGCGCTACAAGTCGCTGCAGGACATCATCGCCATCCTGGGCATGGACGAGCTCTCGGAAGAGGACAAGCAGACCGTGGCCCGCGCCCGCAAGATCGAGCGCTTCCTGTCGCAGCCATTCTTCGTCGCCGAAGTGTTCACCGGCGCGCCGGGCAAGCTGGTCGATCTCGCCGACACCATCAAGGGCTTCAAGGGCCTTTGCAACGGCGACTACGATCACCTGCCGGAAGCCGCCTTCTACATGGTCGGCGGCATCGAGGAAGCAGTCGAGAAGGCACAGCGCCTCGCGGCTGAAGCGGCGTAATATATGCAAAGGAAGTTCTGTTGCTCGACCTTGCAAGAGGTGATGACAGAGCTTCCCTCGCCGTCGTTCTTCGAGACCGACGATGGGGTGCTGATGGTGACGGTCGGGACTGTCGAAACAGAGGACGGTCCTGGGTATTTTGATCAAGCGGTCATGTTCTGTCCATTCTGCGGGACCGAGTTGCAGACTGACGAAATTATCGCCGGCAAGGTGAAGCAAAATGGCTGAAGCTTTCAAGTTCGAACTGGTCTCGCCGGAACGCCTGCTGGTTTCTGAGCAGGTCGAATCCGTCGTCATTCCAGGCGCCGAAGGCGAGATGACCGTCATGGCGCATCACGCCCCGGTCATGACCACGATCAAGCCGGGTGTCGTCACGGTGAAGACCCCGGCGGGCGGTGAAGAACGCTATGTGGTGTTCGGCGGCTTCGCCGACATCGTTCCGGCCGGCTGCACGCTGCTGGCGGAATCGGCGGTCGCGGTGAAGGATGTCGACCGCGCCGATCTCGCGCGCCGCATCCAGGAAGCCAAAGAAGACGCCACTGATGCCAAGGACGACGAGGCTCGCAGCAAGGCGGAGCAGTTCCTTAGCCAACTCACCACGCTGGAAGGCGCCATCCTGCCGGCTTGAAATTCGGTTTCGATGAAAGAGTAAAAAGCGGGGCCTTGCCTCGCTTTTTTGTTTGTTGGACAGTCGCGCTGCCTTGGGATGGGGGTGGGCCGGTGACGGAAGAAACAGCGCAACGAGAAACAGCCTCACGCTCCTGGTGGTCGACGGCCCTGGTGTCGGCCTTCGGCGGTCCATTCGGCGGATTTCTGTGGATCGGCAGCGGCAAGCCGGCGGTTGCCAGCCTGGTGGTGATCAGCGCCATCGTTTTCGCACTCGCCTACAGCGGATTTCCGGTGCTGCCGGGAACCGATCTTGCCTGGCTGGCCAATTTTTCAGGTATCGGTTCGATGATCCTGGGGGCAGCGCTCGTTGTGCCCTTCGCCCATCGGTTCAAGCCGGTGAGATGGTATGCGCACGGGTTTTGGGTGCTGGTGCTTGTCTTTCTGACTACCTATCCGGCTGCATTTGCGATCCGTTCGTTCCTGTTCCAGCCGTTTTCGATACCATCCAGCAGTATGGTGCCGACATTGCAAGGCGGCGACTATCTCTTCGTCTCCAAATTCGCATATGGCTACAGCCGCTACAGCGTGCCGTTCAATCTGTTGCCGATAGAAGGCCGCATGTTCGGCGCGGAGCCCAAGCGAGGGGATGTGGTGGTGTTCAAATTCCCGCCCGACCCCAGCGTGGATTACATCCAGCGGATCGTCGGTCTTCCCGGGGACAAAATCCAGATGGTCAATGGCGTGCTGCACATCAACGATGTGGCCGTCGGCCTCAAGGATGCAGGCACTTTCTCCTACGAGGAACGCGAGCAACCTGCCAGGCTTGAACGGGAGACCCTGCCGGGTGGTGTCACCCATTTCGTTCTCGACCTGACGGACAGTTCCATCGGCGACAACACGCGGGAATTTGAGGTGCCCGAAGGCCACTATTTCATGCTGGGCGACAATCGCGACAATGCCTCCGACAGCCGATTCATGGTCGGCTTCGTTCCCTACGAAAACCTCGTCGGCAAGGCCGTGCGATTGTTCTGGAATTCAAAAGGCACGGAGTATTCTTCCCGGCAAACGCTGGACGGTTCGGTCGGCAAATAAGCCTGAATCGAGTTGGTTCGGACCCGCACCAAGTCTGGTTGATGACTACTTCATATCTATGCCGAGCGCGGCGAAGGCCAAGGTCGGACCGTCGCGTCGCAGGTGGACGAGATGCACAGCCACAAGTTCGATCAACGTCTGGCGTTCGGCGTGATCCCCAGCGAAGCCGGCCAGGTCGAACACCGCGGTCACGGTTTCGTTGGCCGGCAGTTGCTCACTCAAAAGTTCCGTCAACGCCGCGTCGAGCGGATCGGTGAAATGGCCCTCCGGCAAGGTTTTCCCTCGCGCGGCGCAGGCGGCGATCCAGGCAGCCACCACCAGGGTCAGATGGACCAGTTCGGTACCGGCTTCCAGGCATTCGATGGCGGAAGCGATGATGCGCTGCGGCAGTTTCTGGCTGCCGTCATTGGCGATCTGCGCCGTGCGATGGGCAAGTGCAGTGTTGGAAAAACGCTCCGCGAGCTCCGCAATATAGGCGCTCGTGTCCAATCCGGCATCCTCGGGCAGGGTCGGGATGGCTTCGGCCCACAAGGCATCGACGAATTGGCGGATCGCCGGGTCGGCGAAGGCGCGGTCGACGGTGGCATGACCGCTGAGCAGGCCAAGATAGGCGATGGCCGAATGCGAGCCGTTGAGCAGCCTGAGCTTCATGTCCTCGAACGGGCCGACGTCGCGAACCATGGTGACGCCGAATTGTTCCCACGCGGGCCGGCCAGTCGGGAACTTATCTTCGACCACCCACTGACAAAACGGCTCGGTCATCACGGGCCAGGCATCCTCGACGCCGAGTTCTTCAGCGATCCGCGCCCGATCGGCGTCGGTGGTTGCAGGCACGATGCGATCGACCATGCTGGAGGGAAACGCGACCTGGTGTGCGATGTGGTCGGCAATTCCGACATCACTCGATTGGGCGAGCCCGGCATCTCGCAACTGGGCGAATTCGACCAACAGCCGGTGCAGCGTGGCGCCGTTGGCCGGCAAATTGTCGCAACACAGGACAGTGAAGGGCGGCGTGCCGGCGGCGCGTCGCAGGGCAAGCGCCTCGGTCAGGAAACCATGCGCTGTCTTCGGCATCCGGGGATTGGCCAGATCATGGACGATATCAGGATGGGCGGCGTCCAATCCGCCGCCTGCCGCCCTCAGATAGGCTTTTTCGGTGATCGTCAGCGTGACGATGCGGGTGCGCGGATCGGTCAGCGTGGCCAGCACAGCGCTGGGGTCTTCGGGCGCCACCAGCATCGCGCCGATCGAGCCGATGACCTGAAGCTTTTCGGTTCCACTGCTTCTGATCGCCAGCGTGTAGAGCCCGTCCTGCGGCGTGAGAGCGTCGCGCGTGTCGGTGCTGCGCAGCGAAACGCCTGTTATGCCCCAATCCGCCTCGCCTGCCGCCAGGCAATCGTCGACATAGGCTGCCTGATGGGCGCGGTGGAAGGCGCCGACACCAAGGTGCACAATGCCCGGGACGACGCGGCTGCGATCATACGCAGGTGTCGCGATCGAGGCAGGCAGTGCGCGCACGGTCTTCGTGGAAAGGCGTTCGGTCGTCGTGGTGCGACTGGTCTGGTCGGATGACATGAGTGGCCTCGGCAGGGATCGGCAAAGCGGCGTAACATTCGATTTCCTGCCACACAATGGGTCGAAAAGTCATCATACAACAATCGCATTTTTGTATGTTGACATTATTTCTTGCCGCCCCTACCGATAGTGGCCTTGGGAGGATGACCGTGGCACTGACCCATGCGGATTTGCTGTTTCCCGCCGAGGCGCATTCGCGCTCGGTTGCCCGTGATCTCTATGCCGGGATCAAGGACCTGCCCCTTGTCAGCCCGCATGGCCACACCGATCCGCGCTGGTATGCGCTGAACGAGCCGTTCCCGGACCCGGCGCAACTGCTCATCGTCCCCGATCACTACATCTTCCGCATGATGTTCAGCCAAGGCGTCCGCCTTGAGGATCTCGGCGTGGCGACGCTCGACGGCGCGCCGGTCGAGACCGACGGCAGGGCGATCTGGCGGCTTTTTGCCGAGCACTATCATCTGTTTCGCGGCACGCCGACCCGGCTATGGTTCGATCATGTGCTCGCCGATCTGTTCGGCATCGACGAACCGCTGACCGCGGCGACTGCCGACCGCCACTACGACACCATCGCGACGCTGCTGCAGTGGGAGAATTTTCGCCCGCGCGCGCTGTTCGAGCGTTTCAACATCGAGGTCATCGCGACCACGGAAGGCGCGCTCGACGATCTCAAATGGCACCAGATGATCCGCGACAGCGGCTGGCAGGGCCGTGTGGTCACCGCTTATCGGCCGGATGCTGTCGTCGATCCCGATTTCGAAGGGTTTTCAACCAATCTCGACCGGCTCGGTGAGATCACCGGCTGCGACACCGGCAATTGGGCCGGCTATCTCGATGCGCATCGCCAGCGGCGTGCCTTCTTCAAAAGCTTCGGCGCGACTTCGTCGGATCATGGCCATCCGACGGCCGAGACCGCCAATCTTTCGGATGCGGCGGCGCAAGAGCTGTTCAATCGGATTCGCCGTGGTTCCGACGATGAGCGCGAGCGAAAACTGTTCCGCGCCCAGATGCTGACCGAGATGGCCAAGATGAGCCTCGACGATGGACTGGTCCTGCAGATCCATCCCGGCTCCTGGCGCAATCATTCGCCCGCGATCTTCCAGAAATTCGGCCGCGACAAGGGTTTCGATATCCCGACCAGGACCGATTATGTGACGGCGCTGAAGCCGCTGCTCGACTGCGTCGGGCTGGAGCGCGACCTCACCGTCATCCTGTTCACGCTCGACGAGACCAGTTATGCGCGCGAGCTGGCGCCGCTGGCCGGTGTCTACCCGGCGCTGAAGCTCGGGCCGGCATGGTGGTTCCACGACAGCTCGGAAGGCATGCGGCGCTTCCGCGAGATGACCACCGAGACGGCCGGCTTCTACAACACCGTCGGTTTCAACGACGACACCCGTGCCTTTCCGTCGATCCCGGCGCGTCACGATGTGGCGCGGCGAGTCGACTGCGCGTTCCTGGCGCGTCTCGTCGCCGAGCATCGGCTGCGCGAGGACGAGGCGTATGAGCTGGCGCGGGAACTGACCTATACGCTGGCGAAAAAGGCGTATCGGCTCTGAAGGGGCAACTCGCCCGCAATGCAAAGGGAGGAAACCATGTTGCATTTTTCAAGACTGACGGGAGCTGCGCTACTCGCCGCCGCACTGATGGCCGGAACGGCAAGCGCCCAGACGGTTCTGCGCTCGTCCGACACCCACCCGGACGGCTATCCGACGGTCGAGGCAGTCAAATATTTCGGCGAGCTTGTAAAGGAGCGTACGGCCGGCCGCTATGCGGTCGAGCTCTATCATTCCGCGCAGCTCGGCGAAGAAAAGGACACGATCGAGCAGGTTCGCACCGGCGTGATCGACCTCAACCGCATCTCGATGGCGCCGTTCAACGGGCTCATTCCCGAAACCACGGTGCCCTCGCTGCCCTACATCTTCCGCTCGGAAGACCATATGCACAAGGTCATGGACGGGGCGGTCGGCGACCAGATCGCGGCGGCGTTCGAACAGGTCGGGCTGGTGCTGCTCGCCTTTTATGACAGTGGCGCGCGCTCCTTCTACAATTCGAAGAAGCCGATCAACTCATTAGCCGATCTGTCCGGCATGAAGTTCCGCGTCATCCAGTCCGACATCTTCGTCGACATGGTGGCGGCACTCGGCGCCAACGCGACGCCGATGCCGTATGGCGAGGTGTATTCGGCGATCGAGACCGGGGTCATCGACGGCGCGGAAAACAATTTTCCGAGCTACGACACCGCCAAGCATGCGGAAGTCGCCAAGTTCTATTCGCTCGACGAGCACACTATGGTGCCGGAAGCCTTCGTCATGGCGAAGTTGAGCTGGGACAAGCTGACGCCGGAGGATCAGGCGATCTTCAAGGCGGCCGCCAAGGAGAGCGTCGCCAGGCAGCGCGAGCTGTGGACCGCCAAGGTCAAGGAATCGCGCGCCAAGGTCGAGGCGGCCGGTTCGCAGATCACGACGCCGGACAAGCAGCCCTTCATCGACGCCATGGGTCCGGTCTACGAGAAGCACGTCAAGGACGACAAGCTGAAGGCCATGGTCGAAGCCATCAAGGCCGTGCAGTGATCAAGCGGCGGCGCGGGCATTCCACGCCGCCATCCTCTTGCGGAGAGAACCGGTGACCTCCAGCCCAGAACACAGACCGCCCCTGTCCGGCGTCGCGCGCATGATGTCGCGCGTCAGCACAGCGGCGCTATGGGTCGCAGGCATCGGGCTGGTGCTGATGACCGCCTTCGTCGCCTGGCAGGTGTTCGGTCGTTATGTCCTGAACCGCTCGCCAAGCTGGACCGAGCAGGGCTCGGTGATGCTGATGAGCTGGTTCATTTTCCTCGGCGCTGCCGTCGGGGTGCGCGAGAACTATCACCTCGGCTTCGACGTCCTGCTCTACGTGCTGCCCAAAGGCGGCAAGCGTTGGCTGCGGATGATCTCGGACCTCGTCGCGCTCGCCTTCGGCATCGGTATGATCTGGTATGGCAGCCAACTGGTTGCATTGACCTGGGGCGCTACCTTGCCGTCGCTCGGCATATCCGGGGGCTGGGACTACGTCCCGCTGGTCGCGGGAGGCGTGCTCGTCGTGCTCTTCACGCTGGAGCGCATCGTGCTTCGTCTCTCCGGTGCGCCGATCGACGATGTGCTCGATGAACTGCCGCCGGCGGAAGTTGCAACCGAACTCGACACGGCGAACGTGAAGGTCTGACGGCATGGAACTCTGGATCCTCTTCGGCGTCTTCACCCTTCTGATGCTTATCGGCACGCCGATCGCTTTCTGCCTCGGCGTCGCAAGCTTTGCCACCGTCCTTTACATGGGCCTGCCGCCGCTCATCGTGTTCCAGCGCCTGAATTCCGGCATGAGCGTCTTTTCGCTGCTGGCCATTCCGTTCTTCATCTATGCCGGCGACTTGATGGTGCGCGGCGGCATCGCCAGCAAGATCGTTGCCTTCGCCGGCTCGCTCGTTGGCCATTTGCGCGGCGGCCTCGGGCAGGTCAACATTGCGACCGCTACACTGTTCGGCGGCATTTCCGGCTCCGCGGTGGCCGAGGCAGCGGCGGTCGGCGGCTTGATGATCCCGCAGATGAAAGCGCGTGGATATGGAGCGGATTACGCCGTCAACGTCACGTCGATGGCGGCGCTGATCGCGCTGCTCCTGCCGCCGTCGCACAACATGATCATCTACTCGATCTCGGCAGGTGGAAAGATCTCCATCGCCGACCTGTTCACGGCCGGCATCATTCCGGGCCTGCTGTTGGCCCTGTCGCTGATGATCACCGCCTATTTCGTGGCGCGCTCCCGCGGCTATCCGACCGAGCCGTTTCCGGGCTTCACCGCCGTCGCGCATCTCTTCGCTGTCGCGGTGCCCGGCCTGCTGCTGATCGCGATCATCTTCGGTGGCGTACGATCGGGCGTTTTCACGGCAACCGAGAGTTCCTGTGTCGCGGTCATCTATGCGTTGCTCGTCACTGTCTTCGTTTACCGGCAGATGACTTGGGAAGGTTTCGTTCATGCCACCCATGGTGCCGTGCGCACCACGGCCATGGTGCTGCTCATCATCGGCATGGCGGCGGCGTTCTCGTGGTTGATGGCCTTCCTGAAAGTGCCGGCAGCGCTCATAGCCTCCATGAACGCGATCTCGGACGATCCGCTGGTCGTGCTTCTCCTGCTCAACGTCTTGATGCTGTTCCTCGGCACCTTCATGGACATGGGGCCGACGATCATCATCTGTACGCCGATCTTCCTGCCCGTGGCGCAAGCCTACGGCGTCGACCCGGTGCATTTTGGCGTTATCATGATCCTCAACTTCGGCATCGGGCTGAATACGCCGCCGGTGGGCGCTGTGCAGTTCGTGGCGTGCGCAGTGGGCAAGATATCCGTCTGGGAAGCGATGCGCTCGATCTGGCCGTTCTACGGGGCCGGGCTCGTGGTACTGGGGCTCGTCACTTACATTCCGGCCATTTCGCTCTGGCTACCGAGCGTCTTCAAATAGGGGCGACATGGCATCGGACACCGCAACCGACCTCAGGGTCGAGAGAAAACCCAAATTGTCGGAGACAGTGGTCACGACGATCCGCAAGCAGTTGCAGGCGGGTGAGATCCTGCCCGGCCATAAATTGCCGACCGAAGGCCAACTGACCGAAACCTTCGGCGTCAGCCGCACCGTCATCCGCGAGGCGCTGGCCAAGCTTGCCGCCGACGGGCTGGTCGAACCGCGCCAGGGCGCCGGCGTCTTCGTCACAGAGCACATCTCGACAAAGTTCGGCGCGCTTGCCGCCGACATGGGCAGCAAGGATTCGATCGCGCTCAACGTGCTCGAAGTGCGGCTGGCGATCGAGATTGAATCGGCCGGGATCGCCGCAGTCCGCCGCAATGCCGCGCAGGAGGCGGCGATCCAGGAAGCCTTCTTCGAATTCGAGCGGCTGCTGCTTGCCAGCGAGCCGACCGGTCCGGCCGACCTCGCCTTCCATCGCGCGATCGCCAGCGCCACCAGCAACCCATTCTATGTCGAGATGCTCGACGTGCTCGGCCGGCGCGCCATCCCGTGCGACGTGACTTCGCCCTGGTCGACCGAATTGGCGCAATCCGATAGCTACCAGCGCGGACTGCAGCGCGAGCACCTGGTGATCCTCAACGCCATTACCTCTGGCGATGCCGAGGCCGCGCGAGAGGCGATGCGCGCGCACCTCACCGCCAGCCAGCAGCGTTACCGCGAACGCCTGCATGCGCGTCAGGCTTTTTATGCCAGTTCGGTCAAGGCCGCCGCCGGCGAATGACCCATCTCAAGTCAGGATTGAAATGAACCAGAGCCACACCGACTATTCATCCCGCTTTGCCATCGACCCGGTCGCCGCCGCGGCGATGGCAACCGATGAGCTGCGCCACAACTTTCACATTGACGGCCTATTCCAGCCCGGCCGCATCAGCCTGACCTACACACATTACGACCGCATGATCGTCGGCGGCGCCGTGCCGACGGGCGCCGCGCTTCAACTGGAAACGATCAAGCCGACCGGCACCAAGAACTTTCTCGACCGTCGCGAGCTGATCGCCGTCAACATCGGCGGTGCAGGCGTCATCAAGGCCGGCGGCCAGTCCTTCGAATTGCAGGCGCGCGACATGCTCTATCTCGGCATGGGCATCGCTGATGTGTCGTTCGCGTCGGCCGATGCAGATGCGCCGGCCAAATTCTATCTGCTCAGCGCGCCGGCGCATCAGGCCTGGCCCAGCCGGCTGATCCGCATCGGCGACGCCAAGCGCCTCGATCTCGGCAGCAAGGACACCTGCAACGAGCGTTCGATCTTCCAGTTCATCCATGCCGACGGCGTGAAGACCTGCCAGCTGGTGGTCGGCATGACTCAGCTGGCGCCGGGCTCGGTGTGGAACACCATGCCGTGCCATGTGCATGACCGGCGCATGGAGGCCTATCTCTATTTCGACCTGGCGGAGACGGCACGCGTCTTCCACTTCATGGGCGAGCCGGACGAGACGCGCCATATCGTCATGGGCAACGAGGAAGCGGTGCTGTCGCCGGGCTGGTCGATCCATTCGGGCGCCGGCACTTCCAATTATGCTTTCATCTGGGCGATGGCCGGCGACAACGTCGACTATACCGATGTCGACCCGGTGGCGTTGAGCGATCTGCGGTGAGCGACCCCTTCAGCCTTGCCGGAAAACGTATCCTGGTCACCGGCGCCAACACCGGCATCGGCCAGGGCATCGCCGTATCGATCGCACGCGCCGGGGGCGCGGTGGTCGGCGTCGGCCGCTCGTCGATGGACGATACGGCAGACAAGGTCGCCGCGCTGGGAGGGCAATTCGAGGCGGTCAGCGCCGACCTTGCCGACATTTCGGCCGCCGGCCCGTTGCACGACCGGATCTGGGACGAAAGCGGTCCGCTCGACGGGCTGGTCAACAATGCCGGCATCATCCGCCGCGCCGATGCCGTCGATCTCAGCGAGGCCGATTGGGACGACGTCATGGACGTCAATCTGAAAACGGTTTTTTTGCTCTGCCAAAGCTTTGCAAGGCGTGCCTTGGCCGCTGAGCGGAAAGGCAAGATCGTCAACATTGCCTCCGTGCTGAGTTTCCAGGGTGGCATCCGCGTTGCGTCCTACACTGCCTCGAAGCACGGTGTGCTCGGCATCACGCGTCTGCTCGCCTGCGAATGGGCGCAAAAAGGCATCAACGTCAACGCCATCGCGCCGGGCTATATCGAGACCAACAACACGCAGGCGCTGCGCGCCGATCCCGACCGCAGCGCCGCCATCCTGGCGCGTATCCCGGCCGGCCGCTGGGGCGAGGCGGGCGACATTGGCGACGCCGCCGTCTTCCTGCTGGCGCCGGCATCGGACTATATGCATGGAGCGGTGGTGCCGGTGGATGGCGGCTGGCTGGCGCGCTAGCGAGGTTCATCGTTTAGCGGAAACGCTGAACCGCGCTATCTCATTGTTTTAACGCAATTCCGGACGGAAAACCGTTTCACACTTTTCCTGGAATTGCTCTGAGGAGACAACGATGACCGCAAAGATTTTCGCGCAAGCCGGCGAGGGCGCCTGGACGAAGACGCCAGACGGCAACAGGCGGCGCGTTCTCCTGCACACCGACGAGTTGATGCTGGTCGAATTCGGCTTCGACAAGGGTGGCGTCGGCGCCCTGCATTCGCACCCGCATGTCCAGGCAAGCTATGTCGCCGAAGGCCGCTTCGAGGTGACCATCGACGGTAGGACCGAAACCATCGAGACCGGCGGCAGCTTCATTGTGCCGTCCGGTCTGGTGCACGGCGTCAAGGCGCTGGAAGCAGGGCGGCTGGTCGACAGCTTCACGCCGCACCGGGCCGATTTCCTCGGCTAGCCAAGGGTAAGAGATCGAGCGGGAATGACCCGCACCCCGAAAGAGGCGCGGGTCTGTTGCCTGGGCGCTTGTGGCGCCGCGGTACTCAAGACATCACCGCAGGATGAGGACCCTGCCGCACCGTGGTGAAGATAGTCTTAATGCGCCGGCGCTGCATGGCACGACGAACCGGAGGCTGCGCTCGCTCGATCAGGTGATGTGACGCAGGAGGCTGAAGAGCCGCTCGAACGTCTTGCCGTAGGGCGGGCGCAACAAGGCTCCGGCGCTCAGCCGGGACTGTGTGAAAACCGGCTTCTCCTTGCTGAACGTCCGGAATCCCCACTCGCCGTGATAGGCGCCCATGCCGCTGGCGCCGACCCCGCCGAAAGGCTGGTTTTCCTGTACCAGATGCAGCATGCAGTCGTTGATGGTGACACCGCCGGCAATAGTCTCGTGCAGGATGCGTTGACGATTGCCGCTGTCGCGGCCGAACCAGTAGAGCGCCAGCGGGCGCTCCGCTCCGTTCACATGCGCGATCGCTTCGTCGATCCCGGTGTATTCTACGATGGGCAGCACCGGCCCAAAAATCTCCTCGCGCATCAGCCGCAGGTTTGCGCCGGCGTTGCGGACCAGGGTCGGCAGCAGCTTCCGGCTTTTGGCACCCAGCTCTTCGCCGGCCGGGTTGATTTCGGTGACATCGGCGCCGGCGTCACGCGCTTCAGTGATCATGTCGCGCAGGCGCTGGTGGTGCCGGTCGCTGATGATGGCGGTATAATCGGGGTTGTCGCGCAAGGTCGGGTAGAGCTTCGCGATCGCCGTTGCTAGCTTGACAGCGACCGTGCCTGCCTGCCCCTTCGGCACCAGCAGATAATCCGGCGCGATGCAGGTCTGCCCGGCATTCAAGAGCTTGCCATAGGCAATGCTGGATACCGCCGCGTCAAGATCGCAGGACGGATCGAAGATTGCCGGCGACTTGCCGCCGAGTTCGAGCGTGACCGGGGTCAGGTTGGCGGCCGCGGCGATCGCGACCTGGCGTCCGACCGCGGTCGAGCCGGTGAACAGCAAATGATCGAAAGGCATCGACACGAAGGCCTTGCCCATCTCGGCATCGCCGGTGATGACGCTGAGCTCATCGGATGCGAAATGCTCGGCAACGAGTTTGGCCAGCAGCACTGAGAATGCCGGCGTCAATTCGGAAGGTTTTATGAGCACGCGGTTGCCGGCGGCAAGGGCGGCGGTCACCGGCGCGACGGCGAGTTGGAAAGGATAATTCCAGGGCGACACGATACCGACGACGCCGAGCGGCTGCGGGACGAGGCGATTTCGGCCGGGCAGGAACGGCATGGTGGTGACAACGCGGCGTTCGCGCATCCAGCCCCTGACATGCGACAGCGCGTGGCGGATGCCGGCGCGCACGACGAACAGTTCCGCAAGGCGCGTCTCGTGTGCCGAACGGCCGCCAAAGTCGGCGTCGATGGCGGTGCAGATGTCGGCTTCATGCCGCTCGGTCAGCGCCAGCAGGCGTTTCAGGCGATCCTTGCGGATGCCAAAGTTGGGGAAAGGCTGCGCCTCGAAGGCGGCGCGCTGCAGGTGGAACCGCTCGCCGAGAACATCCTGTCTGGTCTGCAGCATCGCATCCTCCCTGGCTAGCGGAGCCGAGCTTACATTGCTGGGTAAAGGAATCCAGCGAGGTAAAGGTGTCGTTAGGGAAGGATAGCCTCTACCTCTTGTCAGAGGCACGATGCCCTGTCCGGATGAAGGCCTCCAAGGCGGGACGATTGTTGCCCGTCCGCCAGGCCAGCGCGACCTCGTAGGGAATCGGCGAACCGGCTCCAGCCAAATCCCGAAACACCACGCCTTCGCGACCTGCCTCGCCGAACAGGCCCGGCACCAAGGCAACTCCAAGGCCCGCTGCCACAAGACCGACGATGGTCTCCATCTGGACCGCGCGCTGGGCAACCCGTGGCGTAAAGCCGGCTTGCGCACAGGATTGCAGGATCGTTGAATGAAGGCCGGGGCCTTCATTGGGCGGAAAGAGAATCCAGGGTTCATTTGCGAGTGCGGCCAAAGCGATCGGATCGTCCGGTGCCAGAGCCAGTTTGTGGCGCGCCGGAATGGCCGCGACCAGACGGTCCCTGACCATGGTTTGCACTGTGATGCGTTGCACGGCGCTGGGCGGGAGCGGGAGAGCGGCGATCCCGATGTCCATGCGGTCGTCGAGAAGTGCAGCAACCTGCCGGGCTGTCGGAGCTTCCTCGAGCTCCAGCACAACTCCCGGGTGACTTTCCCGGAATGCGGCGATCAGAGTCGGCAGCAGCTGCCGCACGGCACTGGCGACGAAGCCGATGCGCAGCGACCCAATCTCGCCGGCGCCCGCGCGTCGCGTCAGAGCCATGGCGCGTTCGGCCTGGACGATCGTTCTTTGCGCTTCTTCCCGCAGTACCTCACCGGCCACGGTCAGGCTGTCGATTCGATTGGTGCGCTCGAAAAGCTTTACACCAAGCTCTTCCTCCATCAGCCGGATTGCGGCAGTCAATGGCGGCTGCGCCATGTTCAGCCGCTCAGCGGCTCGCCGGAAGCTCATGGCTTCGGCAACGGCGAGGAATTGCTGGAATTGGCGCAAGCTCAACATGCGATATATCCATCATATCATAAGGGCACATAAACAGTATTCGACGTATCGCGTTCTCATAACCATCTGAAGGGCATCGTTCAACGCATGGGAGTTTCAGATGTCGAAGGATAAAAGAGTCGCAGTCGTAACCGGCGGAGCCAGCGGCATCGGGTTCGGCATAGCGCAAGCGATGCAGCAAGCGGGTTATGCTGCCGTTCTCATTGGCCGTGACGAGGATCGCCTCCGCAAGGCCGCGAAAAGGCTCGGTCCGCACGCCTCATGGCGGCGGGCGGATGTGGGAAAACGTCACGAGATTCAAGCGGCGCTGGCTCCCCTCGACCGGGTCGACGTCCTCGTGAACGCAGCCGGATTCACCCGAAGCATCAGCCTCTCGACTCCGATCGGGGACGCCGAGGCCGATTGGGATGCCCTCATCGAGGCCAACCTCAAAGGCAGCTTCCTGATGACTCACGCAGTGGCGCCCTTGCTCGCGAGCCCTGGGGGGCGCGTCATCAACATCGGTTCGATTGGCGCGCAGACCGGCGGCAGCCGGCCAGGCAGCCTTGCTTATGCAGCCGCGAAATCCGGCCTGCACGGCCTAACCTACGCGCTGGCACGCGAACTGGCACCGCGCGCCATTACGGCAAACGTCATTGCTCCGGGGTTCATCGCCGACACGGGATTCACCGGTGCCTGGCCGCAGGATCGTGTCGCGGCGATCGTCGCCGAGACGCCGATGGCGCGGCCGGGAACACCGGCCGATATCGCGGGAGCGGTGCTATGGCTCGCCTCGGACGCAGGCTCCTTCGTCACCGGCGCGGTCATTCCAGTCAATGGCGGGTGGCGGATAGGCTGAGACCGTTGTTGGTGTCGTGCCGACGAGCGACCCTGTTGTGATCCGATGGCCGCTGGGCTAAGCCAAAGTACCCCTACGGAGAGTCGTCTTGACCGGTTTCCACATCCTCTCCAGTCCACGAAATTCCAGTCCGGTGTCTGCCTGATGCTGATATCGGCGACGAGTATCTTGGCCATGGACCCCAAGCGGCGCGTTTCGTGCCGGGCGGCCCAGCGGAATTGCGGATGAAGGGCGCTCACAGGCTTGAGGCTGCGTTTGGAGCGGCTGCGCGAAGGGTTGTGCGGGAGTTTCTGCGGTTCGTGCCGCTGTCTCTGAAACAGCGCATGCAAAAACGCACATACGCACGCGCGGCGCCCGCCAACAGAATTTTCATTTCGGGTTGCGCGCGCAGCGGCACGACGCTGACACAGCGGCTGATGAGGTGTTTCGAGGACATTTTCGTCCATCCGCCCGAAGCGCGATACACAATGCTGGACATGTTGGACCGGCCGGAATCGAACCTCGTCGTCAAGCGCGATGCGCGCGGTTTTGCGCATCTGGCGAAGCTCCCTCCCTCCATCGGCTTGATCTATTGCGTGCGCCATCCGTTCGACACGCTGACAAGTTCGCATCCGCAAACACGCAACGAGCGTCGGTTCCACGTCACGCCGCATCGCTGGCTGGCCGAATACGACGCGCTGACCCGGCTGAAGAATGCACAACCGCACCGGCAGATACTCTTTGTCCGCTACGAAGACATGATCGGCGTGCCCGATGCGCAGCAGGACAAAATCGCGCAGTCGTTCGGACTGACACCGCGCATTCGTTTCAGCGAGGATCCGGACAATCCGATCCGGTGGGCTTCGTTGAGAAAATGGGAAAGGAATGAAGAGTTCAGGACTTATCTCGGCGGCCTGCCCCCGGCATTTCTCGTCCGCGTCCAGCGTTTCTGCGCCGAGTTCGGCTATGACATGCCAATGAGCACGCCGACCGTGGACGCGCGGTGATGCAGGCAGCGGCGGCCCTCGCGACAGACGAGCGAGATCCCAAGCGGCGCGTGCTGAAGGACGTGTTCGGCTTCGATGATTTCCGCCCCGGCCAGGCCGATGTCATGGATGCGCTGCTGGCCGGGCGTCATGTGCTGGCCGTCATGCCGACAGGGGCGGGCAAATCGCTCTGCTACCAGGTCCCGGCACTTGTCCTGGGCGGGCTCACCATTGTCGTTTCGCCGTTGGTGGCGCTGATGCAGGATCAGGTCGCCGCCTTGCGGCTTGCCGGCGTGGCTGCCGATACGATCAATTCCTCGATCGACCGCGATGCCAATATCGCCGCATGGCGTCGCGTCGCCTCAGGCCAGACGCGGCTGCTCTATCTCGCGCCGGAGCGGCTGATGACCGAACGGATGCTCGAGGCGCTGGCCAGGCTCGATGTCAGCCTGATCGCCGTCGACGAGGCGCACTGCATCTCGCAATGGGGGCCGGCGTTCCGGCGCGAATACGAGGACCTGTCGCGTCTGCGCGGCATCTTTCCCAACGCGCCGATCATCGCGCTGACGGCAACGGCGGACGAAGGCACGCGCACCGACATCGAATCCCGGCTGTTTGCCGAGCGCGTCGAGACCCTGGTGCTGGGCTTCGACCGGCCGAACATCAAGCTTGCCATCGAGGCCAAGCAGGACAGCAAGCGGCAATTGCTGCGCTTCGTCGAGCGCCATCCCGGCCGCAGCGGCATCGTCTACTGCCTGTCGCGCAAGAAGACGGAGGAGATGGCGGCCTTCCTCGAGAAGAACGGCGTCACCGCGCTCGCCTATCATGCCGGCATGAGCAAGGAGGCGCGCGACGCTAACCAGAACAGCTTCATGACCTTGTCCGGTGTCGTCATAGTGGCGACCATCGCTTTCGGCATGGGCATCGACAAGCCTGACGTCGCCTATGTCTTCCACACCGACATGCCGGGCAGCCTGGAGGCCTACTACCAGGAGATCGGCCGCGCCGGCCGCGATGGGCGGGACGCCGAGGCACATATGCTGTTCGGCCTTGGCGATATCCGCATGCGCCGGATGTTCATCGACGACGAGGATGCGCCGCCCGAGCACAAGAGGCGCTCGCATGGCCGGCTCGACACGCTGATCGGCTACTGCGAGACGGCGCAGTGCCGCCGCCAGGTGCTGCTCGGCTATTTCGGCGAGGAAGCGCAGCCTTGCGGCAATTGCGACACCTGCCTCGACCAGGCGCCGCGCGCCGATGGCGGAGCGGAGGCGCGGATCATCCTGGCAGCCATCGCGCAGAGTGGCGAACGCTTCGGTGCCGGCCATGTCATCGACATCCTGCTCGGCCATGAAACCGAAAAAGTGCTGGCCAGGAACCACCAGAGGCTCGCCAGCTTCGGCAGCGGGCTGGCGCACAAGAAGGATTTCTGGCTGTCGCTGATCCGGCAACTCGTCGCCGGCGGGTTCCTGATGCCGGATCCGGCCGGCCATGGCGGGCTCGCCATCGCCGAAAAAGGCCATGCGCTTGGCCGTGGCGAGGTGCCGTTCCATTATCGTGTCGAGGTGCGCAGCCGCGCCTTGCGCGGCAAGACGCGCTCCGGGCAGGATTTCGGGCAATCGGATGTGGACACCGGGCTGCTGGCCGCGCTGAAGACCTTGCGACTGCGCCTCGCCAAGGAGCGCCAGGTGCCGGCCTATGTGGTGTTTTCCGATCGCACCCTGATCGACATGGCCGAGCGCCGCCCGCACGACCTCGACGCCTTCGCTGAAGTGAATGGAGTTGGGGCGGCAAAGCTGAAGGAGTTCGGCCAGGTGTTTCTGAGCGCGATCGCGGTGCACCAATCCGGTGGCTCGGCCTGAGGTCAGATCAGCGACTGGTCACCTGCCCTGAAGCGGAGGGATCTTCGGAGGAGGCATCCGTTCCGAGCCCTCCTGTTCCGTCGCCGCCGCGCATTCCTCCGCCGCCCATGCCCCCGCCGAGACCGATCAGTTCAATGTTCTCTGGCCGGCCAGTCGACAGATCAGGTTTAGACCGAGGCGTTCATCGACTTCATGGCTGAGCATCTGCAACCGCAATAGGTGCCGCTGTCCGGTTATTCACCGCAGCGTCGACCCGCTGGGCGTCAGTCGCGCGATATGGATAGTCCCGTGAGAAGCGGAGCGTAGGCGGCGAGCCTGCGGGATACGAACTCCGTGAAGAGCCGCACCCGCTTCGTCTTGCGTGTTTCCCCCTGTGTGAGAAGCCAGAGCGTTCCGTACATGTGCAGGTCGGTGCCCGGTACCCTCACCAGCAGGGGGTCGGCATCTCCGACGAAGCACGGCAGTGTCGTGATCCCGAGACCTTGCCGTACGGCAACGATCTGCGCCTCGGCGTCCGTGGTCCTGAATGGAACCCCTGTGGTGCGAACTTCACCCGCGCCGGCCCACTCTGGAATTCCATGAACGCTTATGACGATCCACCGGATGGGATCAGGTGCGCCCGCACGCCACGCGGCCAGGCGATCGCGGGACATGTAGACGCCGCCGAACACCTCCGCTCCCTTCAGGCCGTGAAGATTGAGCGGCAGGGTTTTGCGGTCGTAGACGACGCGGATCGCCACGTCGGCCTCTCGGTTGGTCAGATTTGCCAGCTCGCCGGACGACAGGATTTCCATCTCGATGTCTGGATGCAGACGCGCGAAGTCGGCGAAGTCCGACATGAGCAGGTGTGTCGCGAGGGGCGGTGCCAGGGTCACCCGCAGAAGCCCGCGCACGCTCTGATCGCGCCCGAAGACGCGCGTCTCCAATTGGTGAGACGACGCTTCCATCTGGTTCGCGAGCCCGAGGACCTCCTCGCCCGCAGCCGTCAGCCGGTAGCCCGAAGGCAGCTTTTCGAACATTTGCGCCCCGAGGCGTTCCTCAAGCTGTGCGATGCGTCGCAGCACGGTCGAGTGATTCACCCCGAGCTGCGCGCCGGCAGCCCGCACAGAGCCTCCGCGTGCGACGGCTAGAAAGTAGCGAATGTCATCCCAGTCGATCATGGTGCAATCCGGCACCGCGCGGTGCGCCTTCCAAAGCCCGTATCTAGCACATCCTACAGCAGTAGGGGCGGGACATCATGGCTTATGTCGACAGGGCGGCGCAATTCCGAATGGCGGACACGGATCGTCGCGGCTGGCGTCAGTCCTGAAAGCGGATCGATTTTGCACCACCGATGTGCGCGCTTCCGCACTCACCACCTGACCCCGACGGGCCCATCTAGAGGTCCTCGGGGCGTACCCGAACGATCAAAGACAGAACCTGGAAGGATTGAGTCATGGGAAAACTGGACGGTAAGGTTGCGGTTATTACGGGTGGCGCCACCGGCATCGGCCGCGCCGCAGCGAAGCGCTTCATCGAGGAGGGTGCCTTCGTCTTCATCTTCGGCCGCCGGCAGGAAGCGCTAGACGCCGCTGTGGCCGAGCTCGGGCCCAATGCCCGCGCGGTGAAGGGCTCGGTCTCGGATGAGGCCGACCTCGATCGGCTCTATGCGGCGGTGAAGGCCGAGCGCGGAACCCTCGACATCATCTTCGCCAACGCCGGGGTGGGAAGCCTGCTTCCGCTCGGCAAGCTCACCGCCGAGCACATTGACGAAACCTTCAACACCAATGTGAAGGGTACGATCTTCACGGTCCAGAAGGCGCTGCCGCTGATGGGCGAGGGCGGTTCGATTATCCTGACCGGATCGAGCGCCGGCACCACGGGCGCGCCCGCATTCAGCGTCTATAGCGCGAGCAAGGCGGCCGTGCGCAACCTCGCGCGGACTTGGGCGGAAGACTTGAAAGGCACCGGCATCCGGGTAAACGTGCTGTCGCCCGGGCCGACGGCGACCGAACTCGCGAAGGCAGCGATAGGCGAGGAGGGCTTGAAGGTCTTCGCCTCGATGAATCCGCTTCAGCGGATGGCCGATCCAGCGGAGATCGGGGCGGCGGCTGCGTTTCTCGCGTCGCCCGACAGCAGCTTCATGACCGCCAGCGAGGTCGCCGTCGACGGGGGCTTGGCGCAAATCTGACCCGCCACGCCCCGCCGTTCATTCCATTCGATATCCCGAGCCCGCAGGGCCTGGTAAACTGAAGGAGAATATACATGAGCTATGCAATTATTGGCTTCGGCAAGATCGGCCAAGCTCTTGCCAAGGCGTTTGCCCGCAACGGCATCGAAGTGTCCGTGGCAACCACGCGCGACCCGGAAAGCTTTGCATCAGCCGCGGCCGCAATCGGACCCACGATCATCCCGAAAACGCTGGCGGACGCGGTCAAGGCGGACATCATCTTTTTGGCTGTCCGCTTTGAATCGCACCCAGATGTCGCGAAGGCGCTGTCAAGCTGGGAAGGCAAGACGATCATCGACGCGACGAACGTGTTTCCAGTCCCCGAAGAGCTGGACGGTCTGCCGTCCACCGCCTTCGTCGCGAAGGCGTTCACCGGCGCCAAGCTCGTCAAAGGCTTCAATCACCTGATTGCGGCCACTTTGGCTGCCGATCCGATCGTCGAGGGCGGCCACCGGGTCGTCTTTCTGTCGAGCGACGACGAGGACGCGATCGCTCCCGCGGCGGCCTTGGCCAAACAACTCGGGTTCGCACCGGTCAAGCTGGGGAAACTCAACGAGGGCGGCGCACTGGTGCACGCACGCGGCCGCACTTGGGGCCAGCTGATCTTCCAGGATCTGTTCAAGAAGGAGCAATAACGGATTTACCGTGCGCTGTCAGAGTGGCCGGTGTTCGACGCCGGCCACATCGTCAGCATCGAGCCGAGCGCGCAAAGCGACGCGCTTGAAAGCGGCTTACATCTGCCTAGGATCCTTCGGCTGACATGTGCCTGCCACCCATGAATCGTAGTTGCAAAAGCTGATGTCCCAGCCGGCATCGCGTTTTTTGGAAGTTGCCTCACGACCGCTGTGCGGATACGGGGCTGGAGAAGAAATCAAAGTGGATGTGTTGACCTAAATGAGCGCTGAACAGGGGCTAGAGGTTCTCCGGCAATACTGTGTACGCCTTGAGGCCATTTTCATGCTCTATGTCGATGCGGTGCGAGGTTTCAAGAATACCGCAGAGGCATTGCAGGAAGCTGTCGCCAACCCGGCACTTGCCACAACGCTGGACAGTTGGAATTGGTACGGGCTGGACCCGCCGGGTGTAGGCGCACGTTACGTTGGGGTGATCAAAATCAGGGAAACATTGGCTCGTAATGCGGCCAACGGCCCTAACAAAATTGCCATGGCCCGTTCTTCGATTCTAACTGCTTACGCCGCCTGGGAACATGAGACTCGGCCCGCATTGGCTGCGGAACTAGGCATTGATACCAATCGGATAACAAGTCCCACCTTCGGTGATCTGAATAAATACCGCCAGGCCGTTGCTCACGTAAGCGGTCGGCTTGACCGCGCAACGGAAGTGCTCAACCTAGTCGCGGTCGGCGACAATGTGGATCTAGACGAGGTAGCCCTTACTACGCTGTTTGATGCCCTAGTCTTAGAAGTTAATAGGCTTGCGGAAGCGCATTGCGGGCTTCAGCTTGGCCACCTATTCGTTAAAAGAACAACGCATTAGCCTGGAAATTGGAGCGTCTCCATTAGATCGCCAGATAAAATAGCTTATCTTTCGGCAGGTTAGAATGCGATCGTAAGAATGGCGGAGAGGGAGGGATTCGAACCCCCGATGGGCTTGCACCCATGCCGCATTTCGAGTGCGGTGCATTCGACCACTCTGCCACCTCTCCGCGGTCATGGTCGGCCGTTGCCGGCGCGGCGCACTAGATAACGGCTGAACGGGCAGGTTACAAGGCCAATCCGTCAGTTATTTGGCTTGCTTGGCAAGCGGCGGATTCACGGGCTGGTGGGGTACAGCGAGACCCGAGGCAGATTGCCGACCAGTCACCCATCCTCAGCCCAGGCGGGGGCAACGCCGTGGGCATGTCGGCACAGCCGGTCCGTGCCCGCCAATGACGGTCTCGGAAACGGCGCGGCTGGTTTGCCTTGACTCGCCCCCAACCTTCGGTTAGGGACAGCGCGTAATCGGCGTGGAGGGTTCTTCCGCGCCGCTTGTTTTTTGAACCCGCAGACTGACAAAAAGACGGCCGAACCGCCAGATGCGGTTCATCAAGGCCGACCGAACAGCGAAAGGCAAAAAATGTTCGCAGTCATTAAAACGGGTGGCAAGCAGTATCGCGTTGCCGCCAACGATCTCCTGAAGATCGAAAAAGTCGAAGCCAATGTCGGCGATATGGTCGAGATCGGCCATGTGCTGGCGCATGGCGAGGGCGAGAATGTCACGTTCGGCGCGCCGTTCGTCGACGGCGCGGTGGTCACCGCCGAAGTCGTCGAACAGGGCAAGAACCGCACCGTCATCGCCTTCAAGAAGCGCCGCCGGCAGAATTCGCGCCGCAAGATCGGCCATCGCCAGCTTTTGACCACCGTGCGGATCTCCGAGATCCTGCTGGGTGGCGCCAAGCCGACGAAGACGGCATCGGTCAAGGCGCCGAAGAAGGTGAAGGCCGAGGCCGCCACCGAGGTGCAGGCGGAAGCTGCGCCGAAGAAGGAGCCCAAGGCCAAGGCAGCCGAGACAAAGGCAGCCGAGACCGCGGCAGCGCCGCTGTTCAAGGCGCCGAAGGGTGAGCCGGACGATCTGACCGTGATCAAGGGCATCGGCCCGGTCGCAGCCAAGGATCTCAACGAGCAGGGCATCATCACCTTCGCGCAGCTCGCCAAGCTGACCGACAAAGATGTCGCCAAGATCGACGAGCACATGTCCTTCAGCGCCGACCAGATCAAGGACTGGCGCGAGCAGGCCAAGGAATTGGCTGCGAAGTAATTTTCTGGCGACCTGGTCGCCGGATCGGACTTGAAACGGAACGCGAACGCGTTCATAAGGCCTTTTAGGCGCCTTGCGGCGCAACGGAGTTAGTTAGATGGCACACAAGAAAGCTGGCGGCTCGTCGCGCAACGGTCGCGACTCGCATTCCAAGCGTCTGGGCGTGAAGAAGTTCGGCGGCGAAGCCGTCATCCCGGGCAACATCATCATTCGTCAACGCGGCACCACGTGGCATCCCGGCGTCAATGTCGGCATGGGCACGGACCATACGCTTTTTGCGCTCGAGACCGGCGCCGTGACGTTCAACAAAAAAGCCAACGGCCGAACCTACGTATCGGTCAATCCGATTGCCAAAGCCGCGGAGTAGCCGGTTCCGCACTAGAACACCGGCGCCCATCTCGGGAACCGGTGTCTGGCAAAGCCAGGAAAAGGATCAGGGGAGATGGGTTTCCATCTCCCCTTTTTCTTGTGCCTGGAGGACTTTCAAATGGTTGCCGAAGCGGAAGACTCAGAAGACGAAAGTTACGCGATAGATTGTCCGGTGCTGGTCACCGAGCGACTGGTGATGCGGGCGCCTCACGAAGGCGATATCGCGCAACTGGTCGAACTTGCCGACAACCGCCATGTCGCCGAAATGCTGGCCCGCATGCCGCACCCCTATGGCGAGCCCGAGGCGCGCTCTTTCCTGGCCATGACCAAGTCGCGCCGGGCCGGTATCGCTTATGCCCTGACGCTGGCCGGCACCGACACTTTCGTCGGCTGCGCCGGTCTCAACACCACCGATCGCGGGCTGGAGCTCGGTTACTGGATCGGCGAGCCGCACTGGAAGAAGGGCTATGCGACCGAGGCGGCACATGCGCTGGTCGATCTCGCCTTCCAGAGGACGTCGATCCAGGTTCTGCATGCCTCGACCCGGGTCATCAATCCGGCCTCGCGCCGCGTCATCCACAAATGCGGGTTCCAATATGCCGGCCAGGGCATGCTGAATTCGATTGTCGCCGGCCAGGTTCCCGTCGAGCGCTACCGGCTCGATCGCAAGACCTGGACGAGCTTGCGGAACTGGGTCCACTTTTGATGTGTGCCGATATTCAGGTGAGGCCGGCCTGCGAATGGCGGTTTCCTGCGCTTCCGGTGCTCGCGTACGAAAAGTACGCTCCGCTCCGGTTCTCGGAAGCCACTATTCTCGGCTCGGCCTGACCTGAATCTCGACACACATCGGGTACGGCGCGAAACCAATGGGAGGCAAACCTGGATCAGCCCAGTTCGACCCACACCGGCAGATGGTCCGAACCGTCCGCTTTCCGGTCGACCCACAGGCGCTGCAGGGACCTGGCGAGAGACGCGCTGGTGAAGATGTAGTCGATGCGCTTGTGGCGGCTGGGATCGGTGGGTTGCTTGGGATCGACCCAGCTGATGAGATCGTCGCCGGTGGCGTTCAGGCGCAAGGCGGCATCGACGGCGAAGTCGGCGGTCAGCGGCATGCCGAATTCATGGTCCGGCCGGCCGGCGAGTTCGACATATTCGGGCGATCCGGCCAGCATGTTGAAATCGCCCATGCCGACAAAGGCTTCGGGATGCGGCAGTTCCGGCAGGCCGATCTCGGCGACGCCGGACAGTGCGCCGCCTTCGAGCGCATAGTTCAGCATGCGTTGGCGCAGGAACTGGATCTGGCTGGCGCGTTCGACGGGGCTGCGGTGATCGAGATGGATGGAATAGAAGCGGATGAAACCAAGCGGCGTCTCGATCAGCGCTTCCAGCGCGCCGCGCTGGAAGTTCATCATCTCGAAGCTGCGGCTGCGCGGCAAAAGCAGGTTGCGCGACAGATGAATGGGCGTCTTAGACAGCACCATGTTGCCGAGCTGGAAGGTTTTCGTGACGGCGCGGCCATTGTCGATGTGCGAACCGATATTGGCCTCGAAATTGCTGCCATAGACGGCGAAGTAGTCGGGCAGCGCCTCGCCGATCTCGGCGACCATGTCGCGGCCGCCATTCCGGGGATTGTTGCGGGTCACCTCCTGCAAAGCGATCACGTCGGCGCCGCGCACGGCATCAGCGATGCGCCCGACATCGTACTGCCCGTCGAGGCCGATGCCGTACTGGATGTTGTAGGTTACAAGCTTCATTCCGGCATCTCTCCGGCCGATCCCGCGCGGCCATTGTCACAAAACGGCCTCGCCCTTCGCCGCGCCTTGGTTTAGAGCAAGGCTCAAGGTTTAGAGCAATGCCGCAAGGCCACTAGTAGAAACTGTACAATCCCATGAAATTTCTCGATCAAGCCAAGGTCTACATCCGCTCCGGTGACGGTGGCGCCGGTTCTGTGTCGTTCCGGCGCGAAAAATTCATCGAGTTCGGCGGACCGGATGGCGGCGATGGCGGCCGTGGCGGCGATGTCTGGCTGGAGGCAGTCAACGGGCTGAACACGCTGATCGACTACCGCTATCAGCAGCATTTCAAGGCCAAGACCGGCGTCCACGGCATGGGCCGCAACATGACCGGCGCCAAGGGCGCCGACGTCACGCTGAAAGTGCCGGCGGGAACGCAGGTGTTCGAAGAAGACAACGAGACGCTGATCTGCGACCTGACCGTGGTCGGCCAGCGCTTTCTGCTGGCCAAGGGCGGCAATGGCGGTTTCGGCAACCAGCATTTCAAGACCTCGACCAACCAGGCGCCGCGCCGCGCCAACCCGGGCCTGCCGGGCGAAGAGCTCAACATCTGGCTGCGGCTGAAGCTGATCGCCGATGCCGGGCTGGTCGGGTTGCCGAATGCCGGCAAGTCGACATTCCTCGCCGCCGTCACCGCGGCCAAGCCGAAGATCGCCGACTATCCGTTCACGACGCTGCATCCCGGCCTCGGCGTCGCCCGCATCGACGCGCGCGAGTTCGTCATCGCCGATATTCCGGGCCTCATCGAAGGCGCGCATGAGGGCGTCGGCATCGGCGACCGCTTCCTTGGCCATGTCGAGCGCACGCGCGTGCTGCTGCATCTGGTTTCGGCACAGGAGGAAAATCCGGGCAAAGCCTACAAGACCGTGCGCGCCGAACTGGAGGCCTATGGCAACGGCCTGACCGACAAGGTCGAGATCGTGGCGCTGTCCCAGGTCGATACGCTCGACGCCGATGCGCGCAAGAAGAAGGTTGCCTCGCTGAAGCGTGCCGCCGGCCGCGCGCCGATGCTGTTGTCGGCGGTCACCGGCGAAGGTGTCGAGGCGGTGTTGCGGGCGCTGATGTCGGTGGTGGGCGAAGCCCGCGCCGCGACTGCGGCTCCAGTCGAGACGCGCTGGGACAGATAGGACGATGCAGTCGCTGAGAAAATATCGGCGCATCACCGTCAAGATCGGCTCGGCGCTGCTCGTCGACCGCACGACGGGGCTGAAGCGCGACTGGCTGGCCTCGCTCGCCGACGACATTGCCGGGCTGGCCCAGGGCGGCGCCGAGATCCTCGTCGTCTCGTCCGGCGCCATCGCGCTTGGCCGCACGATCCTTGGCCTCGGCAAGCGAGCCCTGAAACTGGAGGAGAGCCAGGCGGCGGCAGCCGTGGGACAGATCGCATTGGCCGGCGCCTGGTCGGACGCGCTCGGCAAGGGCAGCCTGAAATCGGGCCAGATCCTGCTGACGCTCGGCGACACCGAGGAGCGCCGCCGCTATCTCAACGCGCGGGCGACGATCTCGACGCTCTTGAAGATGAAGGCGGTGCCGGTCATCAACGAAAACGACACGGTGGCGACATCCGAAATCCGCTACGGCGACAATGACCGGCTGGCGGCCCGCGTCGCCACCATGATGGGTGCTGATCTTTTGGTGCTGCTCTCCGACATCGATGGCCTCTATACGGCGCCGCCGGCGCGTGACCCTCAGGCCAAATTCATTCCGGTGGTCGACCGCATCACGCCCGATATCGAGGCGATGGCGGGTGCGGCCGCTTCCGAGCTGTCGCGCGGCGGCATGCGCACGAAGCTCGATGCCGGCAAGATCGCCACCGCCGCCGGCACCGCGATGATCATCACGTCGGGCACGCGGTTGTCGCCGCTGATGGCGATCGAACGCGGCGAGCGCGCTACTTTCTTTCGGCCGAGCAGCAACCCGGTCAAGGGCTACAAGACCTGGATCGCCGGCCAGCTCGAACCGGCCGGCCGGCTTACGGTCGATGCCGGCGCCATCGGTGCGCTGCTGTCGGGCAAGTCGTTGCTGCCGGCCGGCGTCAAGCTGGTCAGCGGCAATTTCTCGCGCGGCGACACGGTGGCGATCCTGTCGCCCGAGGGCCGCGAGATCGCGCGCGGGCTGGTTGCCTACGATGCGGCCGATGCCGTAAGGATCGCGGGCCTGAAGACGACCGAGATCGAAACCGTGCTCGGCTACGAGGCGCGTTCGGCGATGATCCACCGCGACGACCTTGTGGTGAGCCATTCGGGTGACCAAGTACGGGCCGGCGACCAAACAGGGGCCGGTGACCAAGTCACGGTCGGTGGCGATGTAAGCGGAGGATGAGCCATGCTGAAACTGCATGAAAAATCCGGGGATGACACCGTAGCAACGATGGCCGATATCGGCCGTCGTGCCCGCGCTGCCGCCCGACCGCTGGCCATTGCCACGACCGCCGCCAAGAACGCCGCACTCCTCGCCATGGCAGAGGCGATCGTCGCTCGGGAGCAGGACATTCTCGACGCCAACGCCATCGATGTCTCGAACGGCCAGGAATCCGGGCTTTCCGCCTCCTTCATGGACCGGCTGAAGCTCGATCCGGCGCGCGTTCGCGCCATGGCCGACGGCATCCGGGAAATCGCCGCGCTACGGGATCCGGTTGGCGATGTGATGGCGCAATGGGACCGGCCGAACGGCCTGCATATCGAGCGCGTGCGCACGCCGCTCGGCGTCGTCGGCGTCATCTATGAGAGCCGCCCGAACGTCACCGCCGATGCCGGTGCGCTGTGCCTCAAGGCCGGCAATCCGGTGATCCTGCGTGGCGGCTCGGATTCGCTCAATTCATCAGCCGCCATCCATGCCTGCCTGGTCGAAGGGCTGAAGGAAGCCGGCCTGCCGGAAGACGCCATCCAACTGGTGCCGACCACCGATCGCGCCGCCGTTGGCGAGATGCTGAAGGGTTTGAGCGGTACGCTGGACGTCATCATCCCGCGCGGCGGTAAAAGCCTCGTTGGGCGGGTGCAGAGCGAGGCGCGGGTGCCGGTCTTCGCGCATCTCGAAGGCATCTGCCATCTCTACATCGACCGCTCGGCCGATCTCGACATGGCGGTGCGGATAGCCGTCAACGCCAAGATGCGGCGCACCGGCGTCTGCGGTGCCGCCGAGACGCTGCTGGTCGACCAGGCGGTCGCCTCCACCCATCTGGTGCCGATCCTCGACGCACTGCGCGCGGCGGGTTGCGAAATCCATGCCGATGCCGACGTGCTGAAAGTGTTTTTCGATGCCAAGCCGGCGATCGATGCCGACTGGGTGACCGAGTATCTCGACGCGATCATCGCGGTGAAGCTGGTCGACGGCGTTGCCGGTGCCATCGAGCATATCGAGACGTTTTCCTCGCATCACACCGAGGCGATCGTCGCCGAGGACGCGCAAGCCGTCGAAAGATTCTTCAACGAGATCGATTCGGCGATCCTGCTGCACAACGCATCGACGCAGTTCGCCGATGGCGGTGAGTTCGGCATGGGCGCCGAGATCGGCATAGCCACCGGCAAGATGCATGCGCGCGGACCGGTCGGCGTCGAGCAACTGACCTCGTTCAAATACCGCGTGCGCGGGTCGGGACAGGTGAGGCCTTGAATCTTTTCGTTGTCAGAGCCTGAGGCAATGCTGGCATCTTGCGAACCGGCGGTACCCTCCCGTTACCTGAAGATGCCGCATGCCGAGAAAGGCCTCGCCGTCGGCCTGTTCGGCGGCTCGTTCAATCCGCCGCATGCCGGCCATGCGCTGGTCGCCGAGATCGCGCTCAGGCGCCTGGCGCTCGACCAGCTGTGGTGGATGGTCACGCCGGGCAATCCGCTGAAGAACACCAGGGAACTGGCGCCGCTCGGCGAACGGCTGCAGCTGTCGGAGCAGATTGCCAAGAACCCGAAGATCAAGGTCACCGCGTTCGAAGCCGCCCATCACGTCCGCTACACCGCCGACACGCTGGCGCTGGTCAAGGCGCGCAATCCCGGGGTCGACTACGTCTGGATCATGGGGGCGGATAGTTTGCGCGATTTCCACCGCTGGCAGCGCTGGCGCGAGATCGTCATGACCTTCCCGATCGCCGTCATCGACCGCCCGGGCGCGACGCTGTCGTTCCTGTCCTCCGTCGTCGCCAAGACCTTCGACTATGCCCGCATCGACGAGGGCGATGCGCCGCGGCTTGCCCGCATGAAAGCACCGGCCTGGACCTTTATCCACGGCCCGCGCTCGTCGCTGTCATCAAGTGCGATCCGCAAGCTGGCGAAGGGGTGAGCCCGACCGCCCGCCCATGTCGCTTTTATCGCTCCCTTTGCCCGTTTCATGGGCAATCCTGAGCAGGCATGTCGATTCCCAGGAAAACCCGCAGCGAAGCCGAGCAGGGCGCCGAGCCCACACCGCTGATCGCGATTGCCAGCGTCATCGTGTCGATGGCACTGATAGCCGTCGGCAACGGGCTGATGTTTGCCTATATCCCGGTTCGGCTCGGCGCCGAGGGTTTCGATCCGACCTGGGCCGGACTTATCATCACCGGACTTTCGGCCGGTGGGCTGGCGGGCTGCATCCTGACCGGACCGCTGGTGCGAAGGGTCGGCCATGCCCGTGCCTTCATGGTGTTGTCGGCGCTGATCGCACTCGCCAACGCCGCCGTCGGCGCCGGGGTCCATCCGCTGCTGTGGATAGCCGCCCGCGCGCTCTACGGCTTTGCCATCTGCGGCCTGTTCATCGTCGCGCAGAGCTGGCTGAACGACGCCGTTGCCAACGCCATCCGTGGCCGGGTCATGGCTTTCTTCTACGTTGCCTATGTCGCCGGGCTTGGCGTCGGCTACGCGACGCTGGCGCTGGTCGATATCAGGACAGCGGATGCGCCGCTGATCGGCATCGCCTTCACGGCGCTATCGATCCTTCCCGTCGGGATGACCCGACTTGCCCAGCCGCCGGCACCGCAGGCGGCCTCGGTGGCGCTGCGCCGCGCCTGGCGGGTTTCACCGGTCGGCGTCGCCGGCATGCTTGCGGTCGGCGGCCTGTCAATGTCGATTGCGGGCTTCGCGCCGATCCACGCCACGGCCAAGGGCTACAGCCAGGCCGATGTGGCGCTGCTGCTTTCGGCGATGCCTCTTGGCACGCTGATCCTGCAGATCCCGCTTGGCTGGATTTCCGACCGAACCGACCGCCGCTATGTGCTGATCGCCGCATCCGCGCTTGCCATGGTCGCCGGCGTATTTGCGCTCGGGTACGATGGCGGCGCGTTGGCCGCGTTGGTTGTGATCTATATCGTGTGGGACGGCGCCTCGGAATCGATCTATTCGCTGGCCAGCGCACATGCCGCCGACCGCGCCGGCAAGGATGACATGGTGGCGCTGTCCAGTTCGCTTTTGTTTGCCTGGTCGCTGTCGGGTTTCGTCGTGCCCGGCATAGTGACGGCGCTTTCGGCCGTCTTTGGAACGCAGGCTTTCATCTATGTGGCTGTTCTCATCGCCGCAGCCTTCTGCCTGTTCGTGCTCTTGCGTGTGTTCACGACGCGTGCGGTCCCGGTCGGTGAAACCGGCAGTTTCGCACCGATGACGGCGCAGGCGCCTTTGCCGGTCGAACTTGCCTTCGCACCGGACGATGAGGGCCGGCACTGAGCCAACCGATTATTGCCGGCGGGCTTCGGGTTGGGGCGCTTCCGGCGGCGGCAGCGGGATCGATATGCCTTTGCTATCGAATTCCTGTTTGGCGCGCTTGGTGAGATCGGTCTGGGTGGCGAAGAAGTCCGCCGACGATGTCCAATAGCGCAAGGCAATCGAAACAGTGCTGTCGCCCAATGTCGAGACGAAAGCGATCGGTGCCGGCTCACGCTTGATCCTCCGCTCGGCCGCGGCAATGGCAAGCAAGGTTTTCTGCGCCCTGTCGATGTCGTTCCAGGAGCCGATGCTGAGCGTGATGTCGCTGCGGCGCACGCCGTTGCGCGAGAAGTTGCGCACCGGCTGGTTCCACAACGTCGAGTTGGGCGCCAGGATGTAGACGCCGTCGGCGGTCCTGAGCTTGGTCGCGAACAGACCGATTTCCTCGATCGTGCCGGCGATCGAACCGACCTCGACGGATTCGCCGATGCGGAACGGCCGCAGCGCCAGAAGCATGATGCCGGCGGCGATGTTCTGCAGCGTGCCTTGCAACGCCAGGCCGATGGCGAGGCCAATGGCACCGATCGCGGCAATGATCGAGGCCGTCTGCACGCCGAACTGGCCGAGCACCATGATGGTGACGAGGATCAGGATGGCGTAGCGGACGATCTTGGAGAAGAAATGCCGCAACGTCGCATCGAAACCATGGATATGGCCGAGACCGGCGAAGATCGAACGTTCGGCAAGACCGGCGACGATGTAGCCGACAATCAAGAGGATGACGGCACCGATGGCCGAGAAGGAGTACGAAACAATCAGCGTGCTCAGTTGGGCGAGGCCAGCCTGGACGCTGAGAAAGGCGTTTTGCGGGTCGATCGGCATGGGGGGAATCCGGTTGGTCGGTGAGCCGATAACCCATGCGGGCGGTGAGGGTTCCGATCTTTTCCGGCGTGCAGCGGAACCACAAGAGCGACAATACGTTCGTGCGAGGCAGGGTCCCGTCTTGAAACTGTCAGGGAACTCTGCCTATCTAAGGGGTGTCACCTGCTTCAAGGGGTGATTTGGTTGTTCTTGCTGCGAAAGGAAATACACTGAGAACAGCACTGCGGAAGAAGGCCGATATCATGCCTTCGCCGGCCAGGATCAGCGTAGACGACGCCGTGTCCCGCGCCATCAAGACAGTCCTTGCCAGTCTGGAAGACTCCAAGGCCGAAAACATTGTCTCCATCGACATCCAGGGGAAATCGAGCCTCGGCGACTACATGGTCGTCGCTTCGGGCCGATCGCACCGTCATGTCGCGGCTGTCGCCGATCATCTTCTCAAAGCGATCAAGGATGCCGGTCTCGGCACCGCGCGCGTTGAGGGGCTGTCCGGCGCCGACTGGGTCCTGATCGATTCTGGCGACATCATCGTCCATGTCTTCCGCCCCGAAGTCCGCGAATTCTACAATCTCGAAAAGATGTGGCAGGCGCCGGACCTCGAGGAAGAAACGCTCCACTAAGTCGTTCGCGCGGCTTACAAGGCGAGGATGAAGATATCAGTTCATGCCGTGGGCCGGATGAAAGCCGGCCCCGAAAAGCTGCTTGCCGACCGCTATTTCGAGCGCTTCGCCAAGAGCGGCCCGGCCGTGGGGCTTGAATTTGGCGGCATTGCCGAGATTGCCGAGGGGCGCAGCCAGACCGCCAACGAGCGCCGGCGTGAGGAAGGCCAGAAACTGCAGACGCAGTTGCAGCCCGGCACCGCTTTGATCCTGCTGGACGAACGCGGCAAAAGCTTTTCCTCGGAAGATTTCGCCGGGCGCCTGGGCCTGTTGCGTGACGGTGGCCGCAAGGCGCTGGTCATCGCCATCGGCGGCGCCGACGGTCACGATCAGTCGCTGCGCGACCAGGCCGAACTGGTGATGTCGTTCGGATTGTTGACATGGCCGCATCAGCTGGTGCGCGTGATGCTGGGAGAGCAGCTTTATCGGGCGGCCACCATTCTTTCGGGACATCCTTATCATCGCTCGTAACCGGTGAATTGGTGCGGTACACCCGGATTTCCGCCCCAATGCCGAGGCAAGATTGCATCGAGTGGGCGGTTTCGAACATGGTTGATTGTTCGTTAACGAAGCCACGCATAGAGTCGGGCTTCAATGTCTGAAGACAGAAAATCAAGAACGGGCTCCTGGCGCGCGCGCTGCGGCATCGCGGCGGCGGTGCTTGTGCTGTCGCTGCATGCGGGGCGGGCGGAAAACACGCTCGACATGGCTCCCGATCCGGATCAGAGCCGGGCCGAATATGAACGGGTCTCGAAGGAGATCACGCTGTCGTCGGAACGATTGGCCAAACTCTCCGCCGATATCGCGACGATCAAGAAGGATCACGCCTCGATCACCGCCGCATTGATCCAGTCGGCGATGACCGAGCAGAAGCTCGGCCAGGACATCGAGGACATCGGCGCCCGGCTGGAAGGACTGAAGGGCCAGGAACAGAAGATCCGCGCCTCGCTGATGGCGCGGCGCGACGTTCTGGCCGAAGTGCTGGGCGCGCTGCAGCGCATGGGCCTCAACCCGCCGCCGGCGATCCTGGTCAAGCCCGAGGACGCGCTGTCGTCGGTGCGCAGCGCCATCCTGCTCGGCGCGGTGGTGCCGGAACTGCGCCAGCAGACCGATAGCCTGCTTGCCGATCTCAAGGAACAGACCAGGATCACGGCGTCGATCGAGGCCGAACGGGCGCGGCTGACGGCGGCGGTCGGCGACCAGACGGCGGAAAAGAAGCGGCTCGGCATGCTGCTGGAGGCCAAGCAGAAGCTCGAAGCCGACACGCAGACGCAAATGGCCGCCGAAAAGCAGCGATCCGAAGCGCTGGCGGCCAAGGCCGGCAGCCTGAAGGAGTTGATCGCGTCGCTCGAAGCGCAGGCCGACAAGAGCCGCAAGGCTGCCGATGCTGCCAAGGCCGCCGAGCAGAAGACGGCAAGCGGCGACAACACATCGGCGCCGGCGGAACTGGCGTCGCTGCCCGTTCCGGAAAGCAACCAACTTGCCGCCGCGGTGCCCTTTTCGGCCCTTCAGGGACAGATCGCGCTGCCGGTGACCGGCCGTATCAAGCGGCGATTCGGCGCCGATGACGGTAACGGCGCGGTGATGCTTGGCGACATGGTTGCGACACAATCGGGAGCCATCGTTACCGCGCCGGCGGATGGAAATGTGCTTTATGCGGGGCCGTTTCGCTCTTATGGTCAACTCTTGATCCTGAACGCAGGCGACGGCTATCATGTCGTTTTGGCGGGGATGAGCAGAATCAGCGTCGCGACCGGTCAATCAGTGCTTGCAGGAGAGCCGATCGGTGCGATGGGAGAGGCCCGGGTGGCGAGCACCTCGGTTTCGAAGAATGGAAATGCCACGCCGGAACTCTATGTCGAGTTCCGCAAGGATGGAAAACCCGTCGATCCGGCCCCATGGTGGGCGGACCGTTTTTCTGGAAGGACGTGAATAATGCGGAAACTGTCGCTTCTGTTTGCCGGTGCGCTGATGGGCGCGTCCGCCATGAGCCTGGTCTATGGCGCGCCCGGCTCGGCGGCGAACGCTGCAGGGTCGGAGACCTACAAGCAACTGGCGATCTTCGGCGATATCTTCGAGCGGGTGCGGGCACAGTATGTGACACCGCCCGACGACAAGTCGCTGGTCGAGAATGCCATCAACGGCATGCTGGCCTCGCTTGACCCGCACTCCTCCTACATGAATGCCGAGCAGGCGCAGGATATGCGCGTCCAGACCAAGGGCGAGTTCGGCGGCCTCGGCATCGAGGTCACCATGGAGAACGATCTGGTCAAGGTGATCACGCCGATCGACGACACGCCGGCCGCCAAGGCAGGCGTGCTGGCCGGCGACTACATCGCCAAGATCGACGGCGAAGAGGTTCGCGGCCTGACCCTCAACGATGCGGTCGACAAGATGCGCGGCCTGGTCAACACGCCGATCAAGCTAACCATCCTGCGCCAGGGCGCCGACAAGCCGATCGAACTGACGGTCGTGCGCGACATCATCAAGGTCAAGGCGGTCAAGTTCCGGGTGGAGAACGACATCGGCTACATGAAGATCACCTCCTTCACCGAAAAGACCTATGACGACCTCGAGAACGCCATCGACACCATCAAGAAGCAGATTCCCGACGACAAGCTGAAGGGCTACGTTCTGGATCTCCGCCTCAATCCAGGTGGCCTGCTCGACCAGGCGGTGAGCGTGTCCGATGCCTTCCTCAACCGCGGCGAGATCGTCTCGACGCGCGGCCGCGACCCCAAGGACGTCACCCGCTTCGACGCCAAGCCCAAGCAGGTCGACGACATCAACGGCAAGCCGATGATCGTCCTGGTCAATGGCGGTTCGGCCAGTGCGTCGGAAATCGTCGCCGGCGCGCTGCAGGACCTGCGCCGTGTCACGGTGGTCGGCACGCAGTCCTTCGGCAAGGGTTCGGTGCAGACCATCATTCCGCTCGGCGAGAATGGTGCGCTGCGGCTGACGACGGCGCTCTATTACACGCCGTCCGGCAAGTCGATCCAGGGCAAGGGCATCACGCCGGACATCAAGGTCGAACAGCCACTGCCGCCGGAACTGCAGGGCAGGGATCTGACACGTGGCGAATCCGATCTCAAGGGCCATATCAAGGGCGCCGACGAGAGCACGACGGGTTCGGGCTCGGCGGCCTATGTGCCGCCGGATCCGAAAGACGATCTGCAGCTCATCTATGCCGAGCAGCTGCTGCGTGGCCAGAAGACCGATCCGTCCTTCCCGCCCAATCCGCAAAAGGCGGTTCTCAACCAGTAAGGATCTGGAGCGGCGCACGCGCCGCCCCATCTTTCTGTTTGAGCCAGATGGAAGCAATGCGATGCTGCCGGGACCGAGAGGTTCCGGCAGTTTGATTCGGGGGGCGAGGCAAAGCTCCCGAGACATGGCGCGGGGTGCGCCGGGATTGATGAATTCGCGCATGTCTTTTCGAAGCGGCTTCGTCTTCGGAGCCATGTGCCCGGGGATTAGGCTTGGCTGATATCGGCAAGGACATCGAACGCCCGCTCGGACAGGCAGTCCGGTCGCCGCGCGCCGCCGGCAAGATCAGCGGCAGTGCGATCATGGCGACAGTGGCCGTGCTGGCGGTGGCCGGCGTCTCCGGCGCGATCGCGCTCAGGGAAAAGCCGTTTAGAAAGCCGCAAGAGGTTGCCGTTTCAACGCCGAAAGTGACCGCGGCGGCCGAGCCTGCCCCTGCGCCGCCCGCATCGACCCCGAAGCCGGAGGCGCCGGTCAAATCAGGCGGGCCGCAGATCATCCATGTGCAGACGGAGGAGGGCGATGGGCCGCCCAAGGCAGCGATCGTCATTCGCGATCCGTCGACTATCGGCCAGAACCTGAAGATCGCGCATATTCCAGACAAGGCGCTGATCGAGACCAGCGAGACCGGGCCGTTGCCGGTGCGCGCCACGGATGGCAGGCGGCCGTTCGACGTCTATGCGCGGCCCTGGTCGGGCGGGCGCGGCGCACGGGTGGCGATCGTCATCGGCGGGCTTTCGGTTTCGCAGACCGGCACCCAGGCGGCCATCGCCAAGCTGCCGGCGGAGGTGACGCTGGCTTTCGCGCCGCAAGGCAACAGCATCGGCCGGTGGATGCAGGCAGCCAGGCAGAGCGGCCACGAGATCGTCATGCAGGTGCCGCTCGAACCGTTCGACTATCCCAAGGTAAATCCGGGACGCAACACGCTGACGGTGGCGGCGAGCGCGGATGAGAACCTGAAAAGCCTGCACTGGGCGCTGTCGCGGACGACCAACTATACCGGCGTCATGAACTATATGGGCGCCCGCTTTTCCGCCGACGCGGCGGCGATGGAGCCGTTCATGGCCGAACTCGGCAAACGCGGCCTTGCCTATATCGATGACGGCTCGTCGGCTCGCAGCCTGGCGCCGGACCTGGCGCTGAAGGACGGCGTGCCCTTCGTCGCCGGCGACATGGCGATCGATGCCGTGCAGGATCGCGGCGAAATCCTGAAGAAGCTCGACAGCCTGGAGGCGACCGCGCGGGCCAAAGGCACTGCCGTCGGCATCGGTTCGGCCTTCGACTTGACGGTCGATACCGTGTCGTCCTGGGTGGTCGAGGCCAAGAAGCGCGGCATAGAGATCGTGCCGATTTCAGCGGTGGCTATAGATCCGCAAAAAGGCTAGCCATCGTAAGACGGCTGGAAAGACTGACTGATGCAAAAGACAAAAAAAATCGACCGCGAAAAATTGCCTTATCGTCCCTGCGTCGGGCTGATGATCCTCAACGCCGATGGGCTGGTCTGGGTCGGGCATCGCATCGCCGAACCGGACAGCGAATTCGCCGGCACGACACAGCTCTGGCAGATGCCGCAGGGCGGCATCGACGACGGCGAGGAGCCGTTGCAAGCGGCCGAGCGTGAACTCTATGAGGAGACCGGCATGCGGGGCGTCTCGCTGCTGGCCGAGGCACCGGACTGGATCAACTATGATTTGCCGGACCACCTCGTCGGCATCGCCTTCAAGGGCCGGTATCGCGGCCAGACGCAGAAATGGTTCGCCTTTCGCTTCCACGGCGATGTCAGCGAGATCCAGATCAACCCGCCGCCGGGCGGCCACACCGCCGAGTTCGACAAATGGGCATGGCGGCCTATGCGGGACCTTCCCGACCTGATCGTGCCGTTCAAGCGCCATGTCTATGAGGACGTGGTGGCGGCGTTCCGGCATCTGGTGCAATAGCGCTATACAACAACCGCGGTTGCCGCGCCGGCCCGGCGGTCCTATTGATGTCTCCACTACCACGCGAAGGGTCGCCATGAACGACGCCCCCCAAAAGTCGCCCCCAGAAGAGGTCACCGCCACAAGCGAAGTGGCGGCTGGGGCCATCCTCACCATCGATCTCGGTGCAATCCGTGAAAACTACCGGCGGCTGAAGGCGCGGTTGGGCGATGTTGCCTGCGCTGGGGTGCTCAAGGCGGACGGCTACGGCGTGGGCGCCGGCCAGGTCGCGGCGGCGCTGCTGCGCGACGGCTGCGATATCTTCTTCGTTGCGCTTCTGGGCGAAGGCGTCGCCCTGCGCCACTCGCTTGGGCCGGGCCCTGCCATTTTCGTGTTGAACGGCATTCCGCCCGGTGCCGAGCCGGACGCCGTGGCAGCAAACCTTTGCGCTGTTATCAACAGCCCCGAGCAACTGGCGGCTTGGCGTGTGACGGCTCGCCGCGCCGGCCGAAAACTGCAGGCCGCGATCCAGGTCGACAGCGGCATGTCGCGGCTCGGCATGGCGCCTCGGGATGTGGATCGCATCGCCGCCGACCCGCAGGCCTTCGACGGCATCGACATCCGTTACGTGATGAGCCATCTGGCCTGCGCCGACGAGCCGGAGCATCCGGCCAATGAGAAGCAGCGGCTGGCGTTCGAGCGGCTGCGCAAGATGCTGCCGGAGGCGCCGGCATCGCTGACCAATTCCTCCGGCATCTTTCTTGGGGAGCGCTTTCACTACGATCTCGCCCGCCCCGGTGCCGCGCTCTACGGCATCAATCCGACGCCGGCAAAGTCCAATCCGATGCTGCCGGTGGTGCGGCTGCAGGCAAAGGTGGCACAGACGCGCAGCGTCGAAAAAGGCGCCGGCGTCGGCTATGGCCACACCTATCATGCGCAAGGCCCGCTCAGGCTGGCGACGATTTCGTTCGGCTACGCGGATGGCTGGCAACGCCGCGCCGCGTCCGCCGCCTGGTTCGAGGGCGTGCGGCTGCCTTTCCTCGGGCGGGTGTCGATGGATTCGATCATTCTCGACATTTCCGCCCTGCCGGTCGGCAGGCTGCGCGAGGGTGATCTCGTCGAACTGCTCGGTCCCTCGCAAAGCGTCGATGACGCCGCCGGCCATGCCGGCACCATCGGCTACGAGATCCTGACCAGCCTCGGCCCGCGCTTCCATCGGCGCTATGTCGGCGGTTGAGCGGTTTGGCCGCGCTTGACAAGCGGACGCCTGTCGGCAAGGCTCCGGGCATGAGCAACCTCGCTTATATCAGAACCTTGTTCCGGGTCTGCCCGATCGCGGGATCGTAGCCCCGGCGCGGCCGCCTTTTGGCGTCCGTCCGAACCGGGGCATTTCTACCTGACATCATCATTCCCGAGCCAGACAGCTTCGCGGCTGCCGGCTTTCATCAAGCCACCGTTTGTGCGGCGGCAGGCGCGCGTCTGTTGGATGCGCCAAGTCATGAGGTTTGCCATGCAACATGCAACAGGATTGCGTCCACCGAGCCGGCTTCTGGTCAGCGATGCCGACCACCACCGGCTGACGGGCCTGGCGCGGGCGTCGCTCGACCGCGTGCCCGAGACGGCCGAAGAACTGCTTTCGGAGATGGACCGTGCCTTCGTGACGGCAGCGGCTTCCATGCCGGCCAACGTGGTGCGGATGGGTTCGACGGTGACAATCCGCAACGATGGCGGCCACACCCAGCGCATCACGCTGGTCTATCCCGGCGAAGCAGACATCAGTGAAAACAGGATCTCGGTGCTGACGCCGATGGGGACGGCGCTTATCGGCGCGTCGATCGGGCAGACAGTGTGCTGGAGCAGCCGTGGCGGCCGGGAACTGTCGGCGACCATCGAAGCGGTCGATGCGCCGGCCTGCGGGCGGGAAGGGTCCTGAGCATGGAGACGGCGATGACAGGCGCGAATTTCCGGCTGACGACGAAGGACTTCGCCGTCCTCGAGATCATGCTGGAGCGTTGGCGGGCTTTCGCGGATCCGATTGTTCCAATGCTTGAAGAGAAGCTTTCCAAAGCCGAGGTCGTCGCGATCGATTCGGTCGGATCCGATATCGTGACGCTGAACAGCAGGCTGGTGTTTCGTGTCGATGCCGGCCCTGCCGAGACCCGAACTCTGGTGCAGAATGAGGTGCGCGGTCCGGTCGGCTCCAGCCTGTCGATCATGACAAGGCGGGGGCTTTGCATGCTCGGCATGGCCGAGGGTCAGACTGCATGGATCGAACAGGCCGACGGCAGGCGGGAGTCGGTCCTGATCGCGACCGTGCTCTACCAGCCGGAGGCCGCGCGGCGTGCCGTCAGGGAGAAATCCCGAGACGAGGCGCGACGGCCGCATGGGCTCACCCTCGTCTACAGCGCCGCAGCCGATTGGCGGCCCCTTGGCGTAAGGGCCGGAATGCGGCAGACAGGGGATGACGACCCCGGTCCCACGGCGGCGTGAACAGGCAACACTGCACGATCCCGAAAGTCGGCATCGATTTTCGCTGGGGATCGTGCGCAAATCGGAAATACGGCCGCGTCCAGGCGTCCTCAAGGGCGTGCGGCGCGGCAAGGAGTGAACGATGAAGATCATGGTGCTGGGCGGCGGCGTCATCGGAGTGACCACGGCGTACTTTCTTGCCGAGGCCGGTCACGAGGTGACGGTTCTCGATCGCCAGAAAGGCCCGGCGCTGGAAACCAGCTTCGCCAATGCCGGCGAGATATCACCCGGCTACGCCTCGCCCTGGGCCGGCCCCGGCATTCCGCTGAAGGCGATCAAATGGCTGCTGATGAAGCATGGCCCGCTGGTGGTGCGGCCGGCCTTCGATCCGCATATGTGGACATGGCTGATCAAGATGCTGCGCAACTGCACGGCCGAGCGCTATGCGATCAACAAGGCGCGCATGGTTCCGCTCGCCGAATACAGCCGCGACACGCTGAAGGCGCTGCGCGAAGCGACCGGCATCGCCTATGACGAGCGCACCCAGGGCACGCTGCAATTGTTCCGTACGCAAAAGCAGCTCGACGGCACATCAGGCGATGTCGAGGTGCTGAAGAAGTATGGCGTGCCTTACGAGATCCTCGACCAGGACGGCTGCATCGCGGCTGAGCCTGGCCTTGCCGGGGTGCGCGAAAAGTTCGTCGGCGGCCTCAGGCTGCCGCACGACGAGACCGGCGACTGCAAGATGTTCACCGACAGGCTGGCCGAACTCTGTGTGGCCCGTGGCGTCAAGTTCGAGTACGACGTGACGATCTGGCGCGTCATCCGCAGCCGCAACCGCATTGCCAATCTCAGCACCAGCAAGGGTTGGAAGACCGCCGACGCCTATGTGATGGCGCTGGGCAGTTATTCGGCGGGTTTCATGCGCCGAGTGAAGCGGCCGATCCCGGTCTATCCGGTCAAGGGCTATTCGATCACCGTGCCGATCAAGGACGCCGCGGCGGCACCGGTGTCGACGGTGATGGACGAGACCTACAAGGTGGCGATCACCCGGCTCGGCGACCGCATCAGGGTTGGTGGTACGGCCGAGATTTCCGGCTTCGACCTCAGGCTGCACGAATCGCGGCGGCGCACGCTGGAACACTCGGTCGGCGATCTCTTTCCGGGCGCCGGCGCCATGCGGGACGCGACGTTCTGGTGCGGGCTGCGGCCGATGACGCCGGATGGTCCGCCGCTGATCGGCCGCACCGAGCTCTCCAATCTCTATCTCAACACCGGCCACGGCACGCTCGGCTGGACCATGGCTTGCGGCTCGGGCAAGGTTCTGGCCGACATTATCTCCAGCCGGGTGCCTGACATCGACGTCCGCGACCTCGCGCAGGAGCGTTATTTTCGGTAAGTCATGTGTTGGTCAGAATGGCGAGAGCGCGCTATCCTCCACTTATGAGGCGCTTCTAGCCATCTCCTACGGCTGAGTAGTCTGGCGCCCGATCCTGAGTGGTGCGATGATACGCGAATGGGTGCAGACTTCACTGAGAGAGAGTTGCGAGCGCGGCTAAACCAACTGGGTGCGCGCGTTGCAGAACTTAGGGCCGCAAGGCTGCCTCATCCTGAGGGAGAGCATATCGCAGGCGGCCCGCTTGGTCCGACAGACCCACTAGAGGCGGAGTTCCTAGAACGGTCAGGAGGATGGTGGGTCTCCAATCGCAACCCGGCGTTCACTTTCGTATCCCTCATGCTCTTTATTCGCTCGCTGCGTCGAACGCGCTAGTTGCCAGCCTGTTAGGACCATATCCCTGTCTCAATTTGGGTTGGTCAAATAATCGCCGTCAGAACGCCTGCCGGACCCAGTCTTCTTCGAACAGCAGCCGATAGGCCCACGGTATCGCTACATTGGTGGCGACCGGATTGGAGTGGGCGACATAGTCGTCATAGATCGGCTTCATCCTGGTGTAGAAGGCCGGATCGAGTACCATCATGCCGTTCTCACTGTCGTGGAAGAAGCTGCGGTTGTTGAGATTGACCGACGAGATGGCGACCAACCTTTCGTCGATCATCATGATCTTGGAATGCAGCACCACGTCAGGCGCCTTGAATTCGCGGATGTTGATGCGGTCGCCATATTTCTCGACGAACAGCTTGTTGAGCGCGGTGAGAAACTTGCCGCCGATATCGCCCTTGAGATCGATGCGGCCGACAATGTCGATCCTGACGCCGCGGGCGAGCGCCCGGTCAACAGCCTGGGCAAGCTTGGGCGTCAGGTTGAGGTAGGGATTGACGATCTGGATATGGTGCTGGGCAGCGTCGACCAGTTCGACGAAATAGTCCTCCAGCGCATGGCCGTCCTCGTAGGGCACCGAAATGAAGTGTCGTGCCGTGCCTGACGGGCGGGCGCCGTCGGACCGGACCGGAATGGAGAAGGGGCGCGCCAGATTGGTGTCGGCGTCGCGCAGCCACACTGTCGAAAGATGCGCAGCCAGCATTTCGACCGTGGCCGGATCGGCGAACTCGATGTCGAAGTCGCTCCAGTTCGAATAGTAGTTCAGCGAGAGCCCGTCGGTCTTGCCGTATTGCTCAAGATCGGGATAGCGCGACAGATCGATCGGCTGGTGGAACAGGAAGCCGTCATGGATGTTGCGGCCGCCGATGATGGCGCGCGACCGCCGTGGATCGTCGGCAAGCGTCGCCAGCATCTTGACGTGATGGACCTTGTGCAGTTGTGAAATCTGCTCGTCGATCGGCGCACCATGGTCCGCCCGCCAGCGATATTCCTGCAATTCGACATTGGGGAATTCGGCCGCCAGCCGATGCAGCATGGCGTCGTCCTTGTCGCGCTCCAGCACGTCGGTGACCAGGATGCGCACCTTGGTGCCGAGGGCCGCATGATGACGGATCAGCCGTTCGATGATGCGGCCGGAAAAGTCGGCTTTGAACTCCAGGGACGACAGATAGATCAGCTTCAGCCTTGGCGCCTTGGAGAAGTCGAGCGGCAGCTCCGGGTCGCCCTTGTCGATGGCGCTGTCGGACAGCGGCGCCCCCATCAGCGCCTCGACCTTGGCGTTGAAGCCATCGCGCGATTTGCGCAGCAGGCGCGGCTTTCCGATCGGCAAGGCGCAGGTCTGCGACAGCCAGCGGCTGGCATAGAAGGCGCGGCTGAGCGCATCGAGGCCGGTGGGGTTAGGCGTCGTGCAACGCTCGTAGCGACTGTCGAAGGCGGCGAGAGCCGGATCGGCGGCCTCTTCGCGCCGAATGGTGAGCGGCGCGCCGGCCGGGGCAAGGCTGGAGCGGATCCTTGCGGTGCAGCGGTTCAGGCCGTCACTCGGAAACAGGCTGACCGTGTCGTCCTCGCCGGACAGGCGAAAACGGAATGCCGTGCCCATGGCGATGGTGCGTGAACCGCCGCCGGCACGGATCGCCAGCGTGCCGTCGCAGATGCCTTCGATGTCGGCCGGTTGCTTGCCGGCCTGGCGCAGCACGACCTCGACGCTGCGCGCCTGCAGGCCGGAGAAATCGAAGATCCTGGGCGCCGAGGGCCGCGCAGCCGCATCGATGTAGAGTGTCTGCCGCGACACCCGCCAGCGTCCGTCGAAATGGCCCTCGCCGCTGCTGGCGCCGGCCGGCGGCAGATGCGTTTCGGCAACCGGTCCGGCCAGTTTTTGCAGTGTCCGGTAGGTCGCCTGGAAATCGCTGTTGCGGATTTCATGGCGGTCATGGCCGAAAGGGCCGGTGCCGTTGGCGCGGTCCATGGCGCCAAGCTGGTGGTGGGCGAGCAGCGTCAGGAAGCGTTTTTCATAGTCGCTCGTGCCGGCGTCACCGAAAAACTGCGCGGCGGCGATCTGCGGCCCAGCTGTCCCGGCCGAGAGCGCGGGTCGCGCGCAAGCGCTCTGGCCTTGCAGCAGGTCGCAGGCATTGCGGCCAGCGCCGGCACAGCCGGCAAGGACAGCCAGCCCGAACAGAACGATGGCGATGGATGCGCGACCCTTCACCCGGCCGCTCCGGCCTTCAGGGCGCTCAATTGCGCCGGATCGCGCGGCGGCATGAAGCCCTGCGGGAAGACCTTGCAGACGGGAATGGCGAAGGTGGCGATCAACAGTTCGGCCTCGCCGCGCATTTTGCGTGGCGCTGTCTTGTCGTCGCGGATCGCTTTCGCCGAGGCGACCAGGGTGCCGTCGCAGTCGCAATGGTTGTGGCGGGCGATGTAGCAGGCATCATGCGCCTGGCACGCCGCATCGAGGCGGTCGGCCGGCCGGGCCGAGAGGTCGCCGGTGCGGGTGCCGGGGCCGCAATAATTGCCGAAGACGAAAGGCGAAGGCCGCGCCATGGCGTAGCGGATCGGCTTGGGCAGTTCGGCTCCCGGGACCTTCGTCCACGGATTGGCGCAAGCCGAAACGAAAAGCAGCGGCAGGATGGCAAGAACGGCTCGCATGTCTATCCGCGCCAGCTTTCTGAAAGTGTCCCTGCGCGCGGCGTCCGCCCACAGCCGACGACCGCACGCCTGATGCCACACTGGCCGGTTTTGTGGCAAGGAAAAGGCGGCACGGCTACAGCGCATCGCGTTTGATCGGATTCATGCGATGCGCTTTAGCGTCTTTGTTTTATGCATGTCGTTCTCTCAAAACCGAGATCATTTTTGGGCGACATGCATCAGACAAACAGGTTTCGCTCCCGCTCCACCACCTTGGTGATGAAGCTGGCGACGATCTGGACGCGGCGCAGCGGCCTGACCGATTCGTGATAGACCAGCCAGTAGGCACGGCGGATCGGCGCGACCACATCGACGGATACCAATTCCGGCATCGAGCGGGCGACGAAGGTGTGCAGGATGCCGATGCCGGCGCCCGAGCGCACCGCCTCGGCCTGGCCGAGCGCCGAGGAGATGGCGAAGCTGGTGCGCCAGTCGGTGCTGAATTCGCCCGCATAGTCGAGCGAGGGACTGACGATGAGGTCGGGTACGTAGCCGATGAGCGTGTGCTGGCCGAGCTCGGCGGCGGTTTTGGGCAAGCCATGCGCCTCGACATAGGCGCGCGAGGCAAACAGGCCGAGCGAGTAGTCGACCAGCTTTCCTGCCACCAGCCGGCCTTCGGTCGGCCGCTCGACGGTGATGGCGATGTCGGCCTCGCGACGCGACAGGGAGAAGGAGCGCGGCACCGGCACAAGCTGGATCGTCAGCTCGCGGTGCAGGGCGGTTAGTACGCCAAGGCGCTTGGCCAGGAAGGCGACACCAAAACCGTCGGGCGCGCCGATGCGCACCGTGCCGGAAACATCGTCGCCTTCACCTGAAATGGTCGAGCGCGCGGCGATCATGTCGCCCTCCATGCGCTCGGCAATGTCGAGAAAACGCTCGCCGGCGGGCGTCAGCTCGCTGCCGGTGGTCAAGCGGCGAAACAGCTTTGTCCGCAACGCTTCCTCGAGTGCGGCGATGCGGCGTGAGACGGTGGCGTGGTTGAGCTCCAGCCGTTTGGCGGCGCCAAGGATCTGGCCTGCGCGCGCCACGGCGAGGAAGATGCGGACGTCATCCCAGTTCATGGGGAGGGTCCAGATGACAATTATCGACGCTGCGTTCTGTGGTGGAACTCAATCTCTCAATCCGCACGGCAGCAATTGCATCCCACCATTTGCGGGAATTGATGCTCGCTCGTCAATCGTTATCTATTCTCCGCACAACGGTTGCGTTCTCCGTCGCGTTGCCATCCGCCGGCCAAAGGCGGACAATGCAGCATCACAAACAAGGGAGAGAAATCATGATCGACTATGGTCATTTCATTGGCGGCAAGCATGTCGCCGGGACCAGCGGCCGCAAGCAGGATGTCATGCAGCCGATGGACGGCTCGGTGCGCGGCACGGTGGCGTTGGCCTCGCAGGCGGAACTGCGCGCGGCGGTCGAGAATGCCAAGGCAGCGCAGCCGAAATGGGCCGCGACCAACCCGCAGCGCCGCGTACGCGTGCTGATGAAGTTTCTCGAACTGGTCGCGCGCGACTATGACGAACTGGCCGACATCCTGGCGCGCGAGCACGGCAAGACGATCGCCGATGCCAAGGGAGACATCCAGCGCGGCCTCGAAGTGGTCGAGGTCTGCATCGGCGCACCGCACATGATGAAGGGCGAATTCACCGACGGCGCCGGCCCCGGCATCGACGTCTATTCGATGCGCCAGCCGCTCGGCGTGGTCGCCGGCATCACGCCGTTCAACTTCCCGGCGATGATCCCGCTGTGGAAGATCGCGCCGGCCATCGCCTGCGGCAACGCCTTCATCCTGAAACCGTCGGAACGCGATCCGGGCGTGCCGATGCGCATTGCCGAACTGTTCCTCGAGGCCGGCCTGCCGGCGGGCATCCTCAATGTCGTCAATGGCGACAAGGATGTCGTCGACGCCATCCTCGACGATCCCGACATCAAGGCCATCGGCTTTGTCGGCTCGACGCCGATCGCCCATTACATCTATTCGCGCGGCACAGCCGCCGGCAAACGCGTGCAGTGCTTCGGCGGTGCCAAGAACCACATGATCATCATGCCCGATGCCGACATGGACCAGACCGTAGATGCGCTGATCGGCGCCGGCTACGGCTCGGCCGGCGAGCGCTGCATGGCGATCTCGGTCGCCGTCCCGGTCGGCAACGATACCGCCAACCGGCTGATGGAAAAGCTGATCCCGCGCGTCGAGAGCCTGAAGGTCGGTCCTTCGACGGACTCTTCCGCCGATTTCGGCCCGCTGGTGACGGCGCAGGCATTGGAACGCGTCAAGGGCTACGTGGATACCGGCGTCAAGGAAGGCGCCAAGCTGGTCGTCGACGGCCGCGGCTTCTCCATGCAGGGCTATGAAGACGGCTACTATATGGGTGGCTGCCTGTTCGACAACGTGACCGCCGATATGCGCATCTACAAGGAAGAGATCTTCGGGCCGGTGCTCTCTGTTGTGCGCGCCCCGACCTATGAGAGCGCGATCAAGCTCGCCAACGATCACGAGATGGGCAATGGCGTCGCCATCTTCACCCGTGACGGCGATGCCGCGCGCGACTTTGCAAGCCGTGTCCAGGTCGGCATGGTGGGCATCAACGTGCCGATCCCGGTGCCGATCGCCTACTACACGTTCGGCGGCTGGAAGGCATCTTCGTTCGGCGATCTCAACCAGCACGGCCCGGACGCGTTCCGCTTCTACACCAAGACCAAGACGGTGACCTCGCGCTGGCCGTCCGGCATCAAGGATGGTGCCGAATTCGTCATCCCGACGATGAACTGACCGGACGATTTCTTGGTTGCGCGTCCTCGCCTTCGGCTGCGGTCGCGCGGGCGGGCATCAAGGATGGTGCCGAATTCGTCATACCGACGATGAACTGACCGGACGATTTCTTGGTTGCGCGTCCTCGCCTTCGGCTGCGGTCGCGCGGGCGGACATCAAGGATGGTGCCTAATTCGTCATCCCGACGATGAATTGACCGGACAACAAATTGATTTGTATTAAGGCCCGGGCGCTCGCGCCCGGGCCTTTTTTGCAATCCGGCCGCGACCCTATCCGCTTGAACGCTAATGTGATGGAACCAAGTAGGTTCTGCCGTCTTGGTTTGCAGTCCTGCCGCAAGGAGGTACGGCAGATCAAGCAACGGCGCTGGCGACAGCTTCGGGGACATCGTCTGGCGCAAGGAGGTGTCAGATGACCCGTCTTGTGGCAACGCTATTTTTCGCGGCGGTTTCCGCGTTCCCCGCCGTCCCGGCGCTGGCGGAGCAATGCGCGGCCCGTGCGGATATGATCAAAGCGCTCGGGGAAAAATTCCACGAAAGCGAGGCGGCGCGCGGCCTGGTCAACCCGAGCCTGATTCTTGAGATATTCGTCTCCGACCGGGGCACCTGGACAATTCTTGCCACCGACACGCGTGGTCAGAGTTGCGTCATCACGGCGGGCGAAGGCTGGGACGGTTCGTTGATGGCGGCGGCTGCCTTGCCAAGGACTTGACCCGAGCTTCGAGGAAGCGCCGGCGACGAAAGCGCACCGGATATAAAAGGACGTTCAGCGCGTGGCGGCCGTCTCGGCGTGGCCGCGCAGCAGCGCCATCAGGCGTTTGGCATCCTTGGCCGCGGCCTCCTCGTCGCCGGCAAGGATCGAGCGGATCAGCGCGACATGGTGCTCGGCGGATTCTGCAAGACCGGTCTCGGCCTTGTAGCGGAACCAGAAGCGGCGGCTGTGGGTCTGCAAGGGGGCGGCCAGACGGGCGGCGAAGAGATTGTCGGCAGCCAGCGCCAGCGCTTCGTCGAGTGCCTTGTCGGCCTGGATGAAGGCAAGCACATTACCCGAGATCACCGCCTTCTGCATGGCAAGCGCTGCTTCGTGAAACAGGTCGGCGGCTTCGCGGGTGACGAAGCGGGCGGCCGAGCGGGCCAGCACCACCTCGACGCCGCGACGTGCATCGAGGACGCGCAACCAGTCGCCGGGATGGAGCGGGGCGATGGCGATGCCGGCGCGTGGCCTGACGTCGAGCAGCCCTTCCCATGCCAGCCGCTGGATCGCCTCGCGCACCGGTGTCCTGCCAAGCCCGAGCCTGTCGATCAGAGCGCCCTCGGTGACGAAGCTTGCCGGGGCCAGTTCGAGCGTGACGATCATGTGCTCGAGCACATGGTAGGCCCTGGTCGCGGCCGGCTCTGCCGAGGTGCTTGCTGCCGTGGATATCAAATGCGCTCTCCTGATATATCTTGAATATATCATAACGGAATCCGCGTTGACAGCGGGTTTGTTAATAGATATACCACTGATATATCAGATGGAGAGATGATCATGTGGACCGGAGTTTTTCCCGCCGTCACGACTAAATTCACCGCGGATGATCGTCTCGATCATGCCGAGATGGAGCGCTGCTTCAGCCTGCAGATGGAGGCCGGTTGCGACGGCATCATCGTCTGCGGATCGCTCGGCGAGGGGCCGATGCTGTCGCCCGACGAGAAGATCGAGGTGCTGAAGACCGCACAGAAGGTCGCCGGCAAGAAGCCGGTGCTGCTGACCGTCAACGAGGCCGGCACACGCGAGGCGGCCAGCATCGCCAAACGCGCCGCCAAAGAAGGCGCCAATGGCCTCATGGTCGTGCCGAGCCCGATCTACCACACCAATGCGGAAGAGACGGTCGCGGCGCTGCGCGCGGTCGCCGAGGCGGGCGACCTGCCGGTCATGATCTACTCCAACCGGCTTGCCTACCGCGTCGACGTCAGCGTCGACCAGATGGAGGAGCTGGCGTCGGACAGGCGCTTTGTCGCGATCAAGGAATCCTCCGACGACATCCGTCGTTCGACCGAGATCATCAATCGCCTGGGCACTCGCTACGACCTGTTCACCGGCGTCGACAATCTGGCCTTCGAGGCGCTGTCGGTCGGCGCCATCGGCTGGGTTGCGGGACTGGTCACAGCCTTCCCGCGCGAGACCGTCGCCATATTCCAGCTGATGAAGCAGGGCCGCCGCGAGGAGGCGCTCGCCATCTACCGCTGGTTCCGGCCGCTGCTCGATCTCGATGTCTCGACCTATCTGGTCCAAAACATCAAGCTTGCCGAAGTGTTCGCGATCAACACAAATGACCGCGTTCGCATGCCGCGCCAGCCGCTGTCGGGCGAGCGCCGCAAGGCCGTCGAGAAGACCGTCAAGGATGCGCTCGCGGTTCGGCCGACGCTGCCGACATTTTGATGGCTTTCTTCTCCCCGTTCACGGGGAGAAGATGGCGGCAGCCAGATGAGGGGCAGCGCCTACGTGTCAGGAAATTCCAAGTCGACAGAAGCGGTGCGCCGCCCCTCATCCGCCCTTCGGGCACCTTCTCCCCGTGAACGGGGAGAAGGCTTGGACATCGCCATCATCGGTGGCGGCATCATCGGCATCTGTGCAGCCGCTTCTCTCGCCGAGGCCGGACGCAGGGTCACCGTCTTCGACCGCACAGGCATTTGCGAGGAGACGAGCTCCGGCAACGCCGCCGCCTTTGCCTTTTCCGATGTGCTGCCGCTGGCCCACAAGGGCATGATCCGGCAGCTGCCGAAATGGCTGGCCGATCCGCTTGGCCCGCTCAGCATTCCGCCCGCCTATCTGCCGAGGCTTCTGCCCTGGCTGATCCGCTTCTGGCGCGCCGGTGCGCCGGGGAAATACGAGGCGAGCCTTGCCGCTCAGGCGGGCATGATGAAGCTCGCCGAGGCGGAGTGGATGGGCTTGCTCGATCGCTCCGGTACGCGGTCGATGCTGCGCGAGGATGGCTCGCTCGAGCTCTATGAAAGCGAAGCCGAGTTCCAGGCCGGGCTGCCCGGCTGGGCGGCGCGTGAGCGTTTCGGCATCGGTTTCCGCCATGTCGAGGGCGAGGAGCTGGCCGCCTTGCAGCCGGGGCTGTCGCCGCGCTTCATCAAAGGCACGTTCGTGCCGGGATGGAAGACGGTCGCCGACCCGAAACTGCTGGGCAAGGCGGTGTGGGCCTACGCACAAAGCAAGGGTGCCCGCTTTGAGATGGCCCGGATCGGCCAAGTCGCGGCGGATCAGGATGGTGCGACGCTGACATTGGCAGACGGCACGACCAGACAGGCGCGACACCTCGTCGTCGCAGCAGGCGCATGGTCGCATCTGCTGGCGAAGCAACTCGGCGATCGCATTCCGCTGGAGACCGAGCGCGGCTACAACACCACGTTGCCGACGAGTGCCTTCGACGTGAAGCGGATGCTGATCTTCTCCGGCCATGGCTTCGTCGTCACGCCGCTCGCAACGGGCCTGCGCGTCGGCGGCGCCGTCGAGCTCGGCGGCATCGAGCGGCCGCCCAATTATGCCAGGTCAAAGGCGCTGCTGCAGAAGGCGCAGAAATTCCTGCCGGGGCTCGATCCCTCGGGCGGGCGCGAATGGATGGGGTTCCGTCCCTCGCTGCCGGATTCAGTGCCCGTCATCGGCGGCGCGCCGGGAAAGCGGTCGGTGGTCTATGCCTTCGGCCATGGCCATCTCGGCCTGACCCAGGCGGCGGCCACCGGACGGTTGATCAGGGATCTTGTCCTGGGGCAGACTCCGCCGATCGATCTGGCCCCCTTCAGTCCGCAACGATTTTGATTTTTTCGTGTTTTTGATTTTCGAGGAGCGTCATGGCCAAGAAATCCTTCTTCTGCATAGACGGCCACACCTGCGGCAATCCGGTGCGGCTGGTCGCTGGGGGCGGCCCGCTGCTGCAGGGCGCGACGATGATGGAGCGGCGTGCGCATTTTCTGGCCGAGTATGACTGGATCCGCACCGGCCTGATGTTCGAGCCGCGCGGCCACGACGTGATGTCCGGTTCGATCCTCTATCCGCCGACGCGCGAGGATTGCGACATCGCCATCCTGTTCATCGAAACCTCCGGCTGCCTGCCGATGTGCGGCCATGGCACGATCGGCACGGTGACGATGGCGATCGAGCACGGTCTGATCAAGCCGAAGACGCCGGGCGTGCTTCGGCTCGACACGCCGGCCGGACTTGTCATCGCTGAATACAAGCAGGTCGGCGACTATGTCGAGGAGGTGCGCATCACCAATGTGCCGTCCTTCCTCCATGCCGAGGGGCTGACGGTCGAATGCCCCGGGCTCGGCGAAATCACCGTCGATGTCGCCTATGGCGGCAACTTCTACGCCATCGTCGAGCCACAGAAGAACTATCGCGACATGGCCGATTATTCGGCGGGCGACTTCATCGCCTGGAGCCCGGTGGTGCGCCAGCGGCTCAACGAGAAATATTCCTTCGTCCATCCCGAGAACCCGGGCATCAACCGGCTGTCGCACATGCTGTGGACCGGTGCGCCGACGGTGGATGGCGCGGATGCCCGCAATGCCGTGTTCTACGGCGACAAGGCGATCGACCGCTCGCCCTGCGGCACCGGCACCTCGGCGCGCATGGCGCAGCTTCATGCCAAGGGCAAACTCAAGGCCGGCGACAGCTTCGTCCATGAATCGATCATCGGTTCGCTGTTCAAGGGCAAGGTCGAAAAGGATGTCACCGTCGCCGGCAAGCCGGCCATCATTCCCTCTATCGGCGGCTGGGCGCGGATGACCGGGCTGAACACCATCTTCATCGACGACCGCGACCCGTTCGCGCACGGATTTGTTGTCAAGTGATGGGAATCCTGACCTTGCGGAAAGCGACGGCTTGAAAAACGGATCGTGCCAAAAACGCAACGATTCCTTTCATCACCTAATTTTGACGGCGATTTCTTCGAAACGGAGCGCATGATGCGGTCGAATCGTCAAAGACATTGCGTTATGCCAATGGTAGGGTCCGCGATAGTCCAGGGGCCGGATGATGGAAAACGGGCAATCGGACAGCGTGCTTCGAAAACACGCATGACGATTGAAAAATGACGTTGCAATCCGGGCTCGAAACTTTACGACTAGGGGAAATACGAAAAGGAATGCGTCTGCATGGGCGACATTCCAGGGGAGCCATGTACACATGCAGTACTTTGTCCAGCAGCTTATCAACGGGCTGACGCTGGGATCGATCTATGGGCTGATCGCGATCGGCTACACGATGGTCTACGGCATCATCGGCATGATCAATTTCGCCCATGGCGACATCTTCATGGTGGGTGCCTTCACGGCTCTGATCGTCTTCCTCGCCCTTGGCGCGCTGTTCTATTCCGTGCCGGTTGTGCTGGCGCTGCTGATCATGATGATCGTGGCGATGCTGCTCACCAGCCTCTACAACTGGACAATCGAAAAAGTCGCCTACCGGCCGCTGCGCGGTTCGTTCCGACTGGCCCCGCTGATCACTGCCATCGGCATGTCGATCGCGGTGTCGAACTTCGTCCAGGTGACGCAGGGTCCCCGCAACAAGCCGATCCCGCCGATGGTCAGCCAGGTTTACAACATCAACGGCATCAGCGTGTCGCTGAAGCAGATCATCATCGTCGTCGTCACGGCGCTGCTGCTGGCGCTGTTCTGGTATCTGGTCAACAAGACCTCGCTCGGGCGAGCGCAACGGGCCTGTGAGCAGGACCGCAAGATGGCGGCGCTGCTCGGCATCGATGTCGACCGCACCATCTCGATCACCTTCATCATGGGTGCGGCCCTTGCCGCGGTCGCCGGCACTTTGTTCCTGATGTATTACGGCGTCATTGCCTTCTCTGATGGCTTTACGCCCGGCGTGAAAGCCTTCACGGCGGCGGTGCTGGGCGGCATTGGTTCGCTGCCGGGCGCGGTGGTTGGCGGGCTGATGATCGGTTTCATCGAGAGCATGTGGTCGGCATATTTCTCGATCGACTACAAGGACGTCGCGGCGTTCTCGATCCTGGCCATCGTGCTGATCTTCCTGCCTTCCGGCATATTGGGCCGGCCAGAAGTCGAAAAGGTCTGAGACCATGGCCGTCACCGTATCTCCGGAGCGCGACACCGTCGCCACGCCTATGCAGCGCGCGTTGCGCGAGTCACTTTATGCCGCTGCCATATCGTTTGGCCTGTTCGTGCTGTTCATCGGCCTGAAGACCGGCCAGAACATTTCCAATGAATTGGTCCTGACGACGCGTTGGGGCCTGCTTGCCGCCGTGGTGATCGCCACGGCCATCGGGCGCTTCCTCTATGTCGCTTATGGCCAGCCCTTCCTGGCCAACCAGAAGATCACCGACGTCGCCACCGGTCTGCTGCCGGCCAGCGTGGCGTCACGCTTCTTCCAATTGCCGGCCTTCATCGTGGCCTTGGTCGCGGCGGTGGTGTTGTTTGCGGTCAACAGTTCTCTCGTCGGATGGGTGGGAGCGGAGCCGGCGGGCTATCTGCAATTCCTGCGCGCCTTGGCGGTCATCTATGTGCTGGCCTGCGTGATCTATTATTTCCGGGGCTTCATCCATGCCAACTTCACCAAACTCGGCATTGCCGCGCTGATCCTCTATCCGATCCTGGTGGTGGCGATCCTGTCGCTGATGTCCTGGTCGTTCGTCGGCGGGCTGCAAGGCTCGCTGAAATGGGTCGACAATTTCGGCATCCAGATCCTGATCTATGTGATGCTGGCCTGGGGCCTGAACATCGTCGTCGGCCTCGCCGGCCTGCTCGACCTCGGTTATGTCGCCTTCTACGCGGTCGGCGCCTATGCCTATGCGCTGCTCGGCACGCAGTACGGCCTGTCGTTCTGGATCCTTTTGCCGGCCGCCGGCGCCATGGCCGCCTTCTGGGGCGTGCTGCTCGGCTTCCCGGTGCTGCGCCTGCGCGGCGACTATCTGGCGATCGTCACCTTGGCTTTCGGTGAGATCATCCGCCTGGTGCTGATCAACTGGCGCGAGGTCACCAACGGTTCGGCCGGTATTTCCGGCATCCCGAAGGTCACCTTCTTCGGCCTGATGACCTTCAACGTGTCGGACCCCAATTATATCGCCAAGGTGCTGCATCTGGCGACATCGAGCGCCTACTACAAGATCTTCCTCTATTACCTGATCCTGGCGTTGGCGCTGCTGACAGCCTTCGTCACCATCCGGCTGCGGCGCATGCCGGTCGGCCGTGCCTGGGAAGCGTTGCGGGAGGACGAGATCGCCTGCCGCTCGCTCGGCATCAACACCACCACCACGAAGCTCACAGCCTTCGCCACGGGTGCGATGTTCGGCGGCTTCGCCGGCGCGTTCTTCGCCGCACGGCAGGGCTTCGTCAGCCCGGAATCCTTCGTCTTCCTGGAATCGGCCATCATCCTGGCCATCGTCGTTCTCGGCGGCATGGGTTCGCTGGTCGGCATCGCGGTCGCCGCAATGGTGATGATCGGCGGCACCGAGGCATTGCGCGAACTCGACTTCCTCAAGCAGGTCTTCGGGCCGGACTTCACACCGGAACTCTACCGCATGCTTCTGTTCGGCATGGCCATGGTCATCGTCATGCTGTGGAAGCCGCGCGGCTTCGTCGGCAGTCGTGAACCAACCGCCTTCCTCAAGGAGCGAAAGGCTGTCTCAAGCTCCTTCACCAAGGAAGGACACGGCTGATGAATGCGAACCCTGTTCAGAAGGCCAATTCCGGCGTGAACGACGCTATCCTGCAGGTCGATCATCTGTCGATGAAGTTCGGTGGCCTTGTGGCCATCGGCGATCTGTCTTTCGCCGCCAAGCGCGGCGAGATCACCGCGCTGATCGGCCCTAACGGCGCCGGCAAAACCACGGTGTTCAACTGCATCACCGGCTTTTACAAGCCGTCGGAAGGCATGATCACGCTCAACCGGAACGATGGTTCGACCTTCCTGCTCGAGCGGCTGCCCAACCATGAGATCCCGGCGCGCGCCAAGGTGGCGCGCACCTTCCAGAACATCCGCCTGTTCTCCGGCATGACCCTGCTGGAGAACCTGCTGGTCGCCCAGCACAACAAACTGATGAAGGCATCGGGCTACACGGTCCTCGGCCTGTTCGGCTTCAGCGGCTATCGCAAGGCTTCGGCCGAATCGGTGGAACTCGCCAAGCATTGGCTGGAAAAGGCCGATCTTGTCGACCGTGCCGACGACCCGGCCGGCGACCTGCCCTATGGCGCGCAGCGCCGCCTCGAGATCGCTCGCGCCATGTGCACGGGACCCGAGCTTCTGTGCCTCGACGAACCGGCGGCCGGCCTCAATCCGAAGGAATCGGCGGCGCTGAACGAGCTGCTGATCGACATCAAGAACACATCCGGTACCTCGATCCTGTTGATCGAGCACGACATGTCGGTGGTCATGCAGATCTCCGACCATGTCGTGGTGCTGGAGTACGGCCGCAAGATCTCCGACGGCAGTCCGCAGTCGGTGCGCACCGATCCGCGCGTCATCGCCGCCTATCTCGGCGTCGACGACGAGGAAGTCGAAGCGGTCCTTACCGAAGTCGGCGACGAAGATGTCATCGAACAGCTCGATACAGGGCCGGATGCCGCGCATGGTCCGGGGACATCGTCGTCCTATCTCGCCGGGCCGGTGACCGACACGGTGGGCCACAGTTCAGGTGAGCGGGTTACGGTCGCCAAGGGCGCATCAAAGGCGGGTCAAGTCGACGCAAGAGCCAATGCCGCGCCCAGAAAGCCGTCCGAGCGGGTGAAGGCCAAGCCGGCCGCGAAACCTCCCACAGCCAAGCCGCGCGGAGGGCGTAAATGATGGCCGCGACAACGCTGCTCGATATCAAGGGCGTGCAGACCTATTACGGCAACATCCGGGCGCTGAACGGCGTCGATGTCACTGTGAAGGAAGGTGAGATCGTGGCGCTGATCGGTGCCAACGGCGCCGGCAAGTCGACGCTGATGATGACTATTTTCGGCGCGCCGCGCGCTCGCGCCGGCACCATCACCTTTGCCGGCACCGACATCACCCAGATGCCGACGCACGAGATCGCGCGCATGCGCATTGCCCAGTCGCCCGAGGGCCGGCGGATATTTCCGCGCATGACGGTGATGGAAAACCTGCAGATGGGCGCCAGCCTCGACAACCTCAAGCACTATGACGAGGACGTCGAGAAGGTGTTCACGCTGTTCCCGCGGTTGAAAGAGCGCATCACCCAGCGCGGCGGCACGCTGTCGGGCGGTGAGCAGCAGATGCTGTCGATCGGACGCGCGCTGATGGCACGGCCGAAGCTGCTTTTGCTCGACGAGCCGTCGCTGGGTCTCGCGCCGCTGATCGTCAAGCAGATATTCGACGCCATCCGCGAACTGAACCGCACCCAGGGGCTGACCGTGTTCCTGGTCGAGCAGAACGCCTTCGGCGCGCTCAAGCTCGCCACGCGCGGCTACGTCATGGTCAATGGCAATGTGACGATGAGCGGCACCGGCAAGGAGCTGCTCGCCAATCCGGAAGTGCGCGCCGCCTATCTCGAAGGCGGGCACCACTGAGTTCGGAGCGGAATGCGTGCATCCGCCATTCTGCTCCAGATTGTTTGTTTGTCGCATGATCTTGTCCGGAAAGTCCGCAACTTTTCGGGGTCATGCTAAGGAGACTTCACCATGCAGGGCATTCTTTATGAGGAACCCTCGATCTGGCAGTTCTTCTTCGTCACCTGTCTGCTCGGCGGCTGGGCGGCGTGGATGACGGGCAAGGCCAGTGCTCAGACGTGGCGCAGCTTCATCCAGCTGTTCGCCTATATGCTGGGCCTCGGCATCGCGATCCGCTTCATCCATCACGCGCTGTTCGGCGGCACCATGTTCTCGCTGCACTATTATGTCGTCGACACCATCGTGCTGATGATCCTCGGCTTCGTCGGCTATCAATACACGCGCACCAACCAGATGGTGACACAGTATAATTGGCTCTACGAAAGAGCTTCAATCTTGAGCTGGAAACCGAAAGGTTGACGTTCATCATTAACGCCGCCTCGGAATTGAATCGGCGTGACAAGTGCCTGAAAATCGGCAAACTATGCTTTCTGCGATAAGGGTGGGCATCGCATGAAAGCTTCATCCACGCCCACTCCGTAAATGGGAGCGTTTAAATGAAAAAGTCACTTTTGTCCGCCGTAGCCCTGACCGCGCTTGTCGCGTTCGGCGGCAACGCGTGGGCCGATGTAATGTTCGGCGTTGCCGGCCCGATCACCGGTCCGAATGCCGCCTTCGGCGCACAGCTTCAGAAGGGTGCGGAAGCGGCTGTCGCCGACATCAATGCCAAGGGCGGCATCAACGGCGAGCAGATCAAGCTCGAAGTCGGCGACGATGTCTCCGATCCGAAGCAGGGCATCTCGGTTGCCAACAAGTTCGTCGGCGACGGCGTCAAGTTCGTGGTCGGCCACTTCAACTCGGGCGTCTCGATCCCGGCGTCGGAAGTCTATGCGGAAAACAACATCGTCGAGATCACCCCGGCTGCCACCAACCCGCAGCTCACCGAGCGCGGCTTGTGGAACGTGTTCCGCACCTGCGGGCGCGATGACCAGCAGGGTAGCATCGCCGGCGCTTATCTCGCCGCAAACTTCAAGGACGCCAAGATCGCCGTCGTGCACGACAAGACCACCTACGGCCAGGGCCTTGCCGACGAAACCAAGAAGGCGATGAACGCCGCCGGCGTGACGGAAGTCATGTACGAAGGCATCAATGTCGGCGACAAGGACTTCTCGGCGCTGATCGCCAAGATGAAGGAAGCCGGCGTTTCCATCATCTATTGGGGCGGCCTGCATACCGAAGCCGGCCTGATCATCCGCCAGGCGGCCGACCAGGGCCTCAAGGCGACGCTGATTTCCGGCGACGGCATCGTGTCGAACGAGCTGGCTTCGATCGCGGGCGACGCGGTTGCGGGGACGCTCAACACGTTCGGCCCGGATCCGCGCCTGATCCCTGCCAACAAGGAACTCGTCGAGAAGTTCCGTGCGCAGGGTTTCGAGCCGGAAGCCTATACGCTCTACGCCTACGCTGCCGTGCAGGCGCTTGCCGAAGCAGCGACCGTTGCCAAGTCGAACGACCCGCAGGCAGTTGCCAAGGCGCTGCATGAAAACGGCCCGTTCAAGACCGTGCTCGGCGACCTGTCCTATGACGCCAAGGGCGACCCGACGCTGCCCGGCTACGTCATGTACGAATGGAAGAAGGGCGACGACGGCAAGTACACCTACATCCAGAAGATGTAAGCGTCAGTCTCCAGACCGTTTACGGATGCCCGGCGCCTCGCGCCGGGCATTTTCTTTTCCCATCACGTTCAGGGGGCGGCCGACAGAGCCGGGTCCTTAGCCGGTGAATGATCGTGCGCTAACTGCAAAGCCGGCGCTTTTCTTGCTGTTCGGATGAATGCGAAGGGCTTCTGGCGCAATGATTCCATTTCAATCGGTTTAAACGCACGTCAATTTTGTTTGCACTGCAGCATTTTCACGCTAATCATTGCGCCGATTTCTCTTCCTTCCGTTGCTGGAGCCCAGTCCTTGGCCATCACGAAGATCCTCGTCGCCAACCGGTCCGAAATCGCCATTCGCGTTTTTCGCGCGGCCAACGAACTCGGCCTCAAAACCGTGGCGATCTGGGCCGAGGAAGACAAATACTCCCTGCATCGCTTCAAGGCCGACGAGAGCTACCAGGTCGGACGCGGGCCGCATCTGACCCGGGACATGGGGCCGATCGAAAGCTATCTGTCGATCGAGGAGGTGATCCGCGTCGCCAGGCTGTCGGGTGCCGATGCTATTCATCCCGGCTACGGATTGTTGTCGGAAAGTCCCGAATTCGCCGACGCCTGTGCCGAAGCCGGCATTACCTTCATCGGGCCGAAGCCGGACACAATGCGGCGGCTCGGCAACAAGGTCGCGGCGCGCAATCTCGCCATCGAGGTCGGGGTGCCGGTGATCCCCGCCACCGATCCGTTGCCGGATGACATGGAGGCGGTCAAGAAACTGGCCAAGGGAATCGGCTATCCGGTGATGCTGAAGGCGTCATGGGGCGGCGGCGGCCGCGGCATGCGCGCCATCCGCGCCGAAGCCGACCTTGCCCGTGAAGTCACCGAGGGCAAGCGCGAGGCGAAAGCCGCCTTCGGCAAGGACGAGGTCTATCTTGAAAAGCTGATCGAACGCGCCCGCCATGTCGAGGTGCAGGTGCTGGGCGACACCCACGGCAATGCGGTGCACCTGTTCGAGCGCGACTGTTCGATCCAGCGCCGCAACCAGAAGGTCGTCGAGCGAGCGCCGGCGCCCTATCTCGAAATGTCGCAGCGCGAGGAGCTTTGCGGCCATGCGCTGAAGATCGCCCGCGAGACCAGTTACATCGGCGCCGGCACGGTCGAGTTCCTGCAGGATGCCGACACCGGCAAATTCTATTTCATCGAGGTCAATCCGCGCATCCAGGTCGAGCACACCGTCACCGAGCAGGTCACCGGCATCGACATCGTCAAGGCGCAGATCCACATCCTCGACGGCTTTGCCATCGGCACACCGGAATCAGGCGTGCCGGCGCAGAAGGACATAAGGCTGAACGGCCACGCGCTGCAGTGCCGCATCACCACGGAAGATCCCGAACACAATTTCATCCCCGATTACGGCCGCATCACCGCCTATCGCGGCGCAACAGGCTTCGGCATCCGCCTCGATGGCGGCACCGCCTATTCGGGCGCTGTCATCACCCGCTTCTACGATCCGCTGCTGGAGAAGGTGACGGCGTGGGCGCCGACGCCGGCCGAGACCATCGCCCGCATGAACCGGGCGCTGCGCGAGTTCCGCATCCGCGGCGTCGCCACCAACCTGACCTTCCTCGAAGCGATCATCAACCATCCGAGCTTCGCCGACAATTCCTACACGACCAAGTTCATCGACACGACGCCGGAACTGTTCCAGCAGGTCAAGCGCCAGGACCGCGCCACCAAGCTCATCAACTATCTCGCCGACGTCAGCGTCAACGGCCATCCCGAGACGCGCGGCCGGCCGCAGCCGAAGGCCGATGCGGCCGCACCCGTGGTGCCTTACCTCAACGGCAATGTGCCCGGCGGCAGCAAGCAGAAGCTGGATGTGCTCGGGCCGGAGAAGTTCGCCGCCTGGATGCGCGATCAGAGGCAAGTGCTGGTCACCGACACGACGATGCGCGATGGCCACCAGTCGTTGCTCGCCACCCGTGTGCGAACGCATGACATTGCCGGCATCGCCGGTACCTATGCGCGTGCCTTGCCGCAGCTTCTATCGCTGGAATGCTGGGGTGGCGCCACCTTCGACGTCGCCATGCGCTTCCTCACCGAGGATCCGTGGGAGCGGCTGTCGCTGGTGCGCGAGGCGGCGCCCAATCTGCTGTTGCAGATGCTGCTGCGCGGCGCCAATGGCGTCGGCTACACCAACTATCCCGACAATGTCGTGCAGCATTTCGTCAAGCAGGCAGCAAGCGGTGGCATCGACCTGTTCCGGGTCTTCGATTGCCTGAACTGGGTTGACAACATGCGCGTCGCCATGGATGCGGTCGGCGCCGAGGGCAAGCTGATCGAAGCGGCGATCTGCTATACCGGCGACATCCTCGATCCGGCGCGGGCGAAATACGACCTCAAATACTATGTCGGCCTGGCCAAGGAATTGCAGGCGGCCGGCGCCCACATCATCGCCGTCAAGGACATGGCCGGACTGTTGAAGCCGGCGGCGGCACGCGTGCTGTTCAAGGAGCTGCGCGAGGCGACCGACCTGCCGATCCATTTCCACACCCACGACACGTCGGGCCTGTCGGCGGCGACGGTGCTGGCGGCGGTGGAAAGCGGCGTCGACGCCATAGACGCGGCGATGGATGCTTTCTCCGGCAACACCTCGCAGCCATGCCTTGGCTCGCTCGTCGAGGCGCTGAAGGGCACAGAACGCGACCCCGGTCTCGACCCGCAATGGATCAGGAAGATCTCGTTCTACTGGGAAGCGGTGCGCAACCAGTACGCCGCCTTCGAAAGCGACCTCAAGGGGCCGGCTTCGGAAGTCTATCTGCACGAGATGCCGGGCGGGCAGTTCACCAATCTGAAGGAACAGGCGCGCTCGCTCGGACTGGAGACGCGCTGGCACGAGGTGGCGCAGACCTATCACGACGTCAATCTGATGTTCGGCGACATCGTCAAGGTGACGCCGTCCTCCAAGGTCGTCGGCGACATGGCATTGATGATGGTCAGTCAGGACCTGACCGTTGCCGATGTCGAAAACCCGGACAAGGATATCGCCTTTCCGGACTCGGTCGTCTCGATGCTGCGCGGCGATCTTGGCCAGTCGCCAGGCGGGTGGCCGACGGCGCTGCAGAGGAAGGCGCTGAAGGGCGACAAGCCGATCACGGTGCGGCCCGGTTCGCTGCTCAAGCCAGCCGACCTCAAGGCCAACCGCAAGGAAATCGAGGAGAAGCTCGAGCGCAAGCTGTCGGAGTTCGAATTCGCCTCGTGGCTGATGTATCCGAAGGTGTTCACGGATTTCGCCGGCGCGCAGGAAACCTATGGGCCGGTCAGCGTCCTGCCGACGCCGACCTATTTCTACGGCATGAAGCCGGAAGACGAGATCTTCGTCGACATCGAGAAGGGCAAGACGCTGGTGGTGCGCTGCCTGGCCATCGGCGATGTCGACGAGAAGGGCATGGTCACCGTGTTCTTCGAGCTCAACGGCCAGCCGCGTCGTGTCAAGGTGCCCGACCGGGCGCATGGCGCGTCCGCCGCCAAGGCCCGCCGCAAGGCCGAACCCGGCAACGAGGCGCATGTCGGCGCACCGATGCCGGGCGTCGTCTCGGCGCTTTCGGTGGCTGCCGGCCAGGCTGTGAAGGCCGGTGACGTGCTGCTTTCCATCGAAGCGATGAAGATGGAGACGGCGCTGCATGCCGAGCGCGACGGCACGGTCGCCGAGGTGCTGGTCAAGGCAGGCGACCAGATCGATGCCAAGGATCTGCTGATCGCTTTCAATTAGAGTTCGCAAAACGGACTGGCTGTCGGCTTCTGGCGGCAGCCCCTTGTGGCTTGGTCGATAACGGCTTGACCCGCCGCCGCCGGTCGGGCATCGAACCGGCTCAAATTTTGCCGCAGTCGTCCGCGAGTCGCGGAGCCGATGCTTTTGGAGAAAAATATGGCCGACGATATCACCGATACCAGCCAGACTGTTGCCGCCGGCCAGCTGCGTGCCTTCATCGAGCGCATAGAGCGGCTCGAGGAAGAGAAGAAGACGATTTCCGACGACATCAAGGAAGTGTTCGCCGAGGCCAAGGGCACCGGCTTCGACACCAAGGCGATGCGCACGATCATCCGGCTGCGCAAGAAGGACCAGGCCGAGCGTCAGGAAGAGGAAACCATCCTCGATCTATACAAGGCCGCACTCGGCATGGTGTAAGACTAGCCGGCCCCGGCACCGACGCGGTTGCCGGGAGATACGGTTTGAGCCATGAGCGAATTCGACTTCGGCGCCCGCCGCGCCTCTGAATTCCGCCAGCGCGGCTTCTGGACGCTGTTCGCCGAGCGGCATCCGGAAGAAAGGGCTCTGATGGCGAGGCGCGGACCCTGGTTCTGGCAGCGTGGGCTGCCCGACTTCGCCTTGGTTCTTTCCATGTATGTCGCGCCGGCGCAGAGCCAGGTCGGCGTCTTCTTCGGTCGCAACGAGAAGTTCGGCGCCACGCAGGCGTGGTCGCGGCTGAAGCCGTTTCAGCCTGATATCGAAGCCAGGCTGAAGCTCAGGCCGGAACAGAGTTGCGAGGACCTCGGCATCAATTCGATGTGGCGGGTGAACTGCTATGCCGAGGACAACTGGCCAGCCATGGCCGACTGGCTGGTGACCGAATGCTCGCGTATCGAGCGCGCGGTAACCGAAGTCCTGAGGCAGGGATAGACATCCGGTGTTGCCAGAGGGTATCGGCTCCTTTTTCCGCTCACGCTGGCAAGGCCAGGTGCCGCTCGACCGGCTGTTCTGGCGCGACCTTGTCCTCGTCGGCACCGCGGTCAGCATCGCCGCATCGGTGCTGGCGCTCGTTCTGCTCGGATTGAAGTTGCCGCTCGGGCTTGTGCTGGCAGTGCATTTCGCGTCGGTGCCCTACAGCCTGTTCCTGACCTTGGCGGTGTGGCGGACCACCGAAAAGATTCCCGGGGCCAAGGCCTGGATGATGACGCTGGGCGCCACGCTGTGGCTGGTGGCGATGATCGTGGTCTGATCGTCTGCCCAGAGGGGGCAATGGATACTTAAACGAAAAGGGCGACAGATGCCGCCCTTTCATAGTGTCGAACCCGGATGGCTCAGGCCGAAGGCTCGAATTTCAGCGCCACCCCGTTGATGCAATAGCGCAGGCCGGTCGGCGGCGGACCGTCCTCGAAGACATGGCCGAGATGGCTGCCGCAGCGGGCGCAATGGCATTCGGTGCGAACCATGCCGTAGCTGCGGTCGACGGTGTTTTCGACCGAGCCCGGCACCGGGTCGTTGAAGCTCGGCCAGCCGGTGCCGCTCTCGAACTTCAGCTTGGATTCGAACAAGGGCTGGTCGCAGCCGGCGCAGGAAAAGGTGCCGGCGCGCTTCTCGTAGAGCAAGGCGCAGCTTCCCGGCCGTTCGGTGCCGTGACCGCGCATGACGGCATACTGCTCCGGCGTCAGCCGGGCGCGCCATTCGGCGTCGGTGCGAGTTACAGGGTAGGTATGGGTGTCCATGTGATCTCCTCAGCCTTGCCGGCTCGTTGTTGATTGCAACCGGATATTCGCGTCAAGATAGGCATTTGTTACACGACTGCCCAGTGTCTGACGTTCCAAGGTTGAATTCCCCCTTCTTCAGGCGTCTGCGCCGCCCCTCACCTGCCTGCCGGCATCCTCTCCCGTAAACGGGGCGAGGGGCCCTGTCGTCCGCGATTTCGCCAATTGTCAGCGTTGCAAGAAAGGCGCCGGCGTAGCGGCCAGGCCCTCTCGCCCCGTTTACGGGGAGAGATGTCCGGCAGGACAGTGAGGGGCGGCGCCAACTTTCACGATTGATGGTCTCTGAGGTGATGGTTCCGCACCTCTGACAACTAATGCTTCCTTGAAAGCTGCTTGGTCGCGCCTTCGAGCCCGGCCAGCGTCAGCGGGAACATGCGGCCGCCGAAGATGTCGCGGATCATCGCAATCGAATGGGTGTAGCCCCAGTTCCTGGGGTCTTCGGGGTTCAGCCATACCGCGTTCGGCCATTGCTGCAGCAGACGGCCGAGCCAGACGCTGCCTGCCTCCGGATTCCAGTGCTCGACCGAACCGCCGGGGTGAGCGATCTCATAAGGGCTCATCGAGGCGTCGCCGACGACGATCACCTTGTAGTCCGGACCGTATTTGTGAAGGAGGTCGGAGGTCGGAATCACCTCGGCATGCCTGCGGCGATTGTCCTTCCACACGCCCTCATAGAGGCAGTTGTGGAAATAAAAATATTCGAGTTGGCGGAATTCGGCGCGGGCGGCCGAGAACAGCTCCTCGACGCTCTTGATGTGGTCGTCCATCGAGCCGCCGACATCGAAGAACATCAAAAGCTTCACCGCGTTGCGCCGTTCGGGCCGCGTCTGCACGTCGAGATAGCCATGTTCGGCGGTGGCGTGGATGGTGCCGGGCAGGTCGAATTCCTCCTCGGCGCCCTCGCGCACCCAGCGGCGCAAGCGCTTCAGCGCGATCTTGATGTTGCGGGTGCCGAGCTCGACGGCATCGTCGAAGTTCCTGAACTCACGCCTGTCCCAGACTTTCACGGCGCGACGGTTGCGGCTTTCATGCTGGCCGATGCGCACGCCTTCGGGATTATAGCCATAGGCGCCGAACGGCGAGGTGCCGCCGGTGCCGATCCATTTCGAGCCGCCCTGGTGGCGGCCTTTTTGCTCCTGCAGCCGCTGTTTCAATGTCTCCATCAGTTTCTCGAAACCGCCCAGCGCCTCGACCAGTTTTTTCTCTTCGTCGCTCAGGTGCTTTTCGGCGAGGCGGCGCAACCATTCCTCGGGGATGTTGGCGACATCGACGGCATCCAGCCCGCCCAGTGCTTCGATGCCCTTGAAGACATGCGCGAACACCTGGTCGAAGCGGTCGATATGGCGTTCGTCCTTCACCAGCGCCGCACGGGCGAGGTAATAAAAACCTTCGACATCATAGTCGACCAGCCCGGCTTCCAGCCCTTCGAGCAGCGACAGATATTCCCGCAGCGAAACGGGAACACGCGCAGCCTTCAGTTCGAGGAAGAAGGGGATGAACATTGTCTATCTACAGCAGATCATACTCGATGAAGCCGGTGCGGCGCGCGACATGGTCGTAGAGTTTGCGCGCGGTGGTGTTGGTTTCGTGCGTCATCCAGTAGACGTTCTTGACGCCGACTTTGTCGGCTTCCTGTCTCACCGCCTCGATCAGCGCAGCGCCGATGCCCTTGCCGCGCACGTCAGGGTCGGCGAACAGGTCCTGCAGATAGCAATTGTTTTTTTCCGACCAGCCGGAGCGGTGGTAGAGATAGTGGGTGAGCCCAACCGCCTTACCGTCCAGCGTGGCGATGAAGCCTTTCGGCTCGAACTCACCTTCGGTGAACAGCCGCTTCCAGGTGACGGCATAGACCTCTTCCGGCAGCTTCGTCTCATAGAAGGTGAGGTAGTCGGTCCACAGCCGCCGCCAATCGGCGTGGTCGGACTGCGCGAGCGGGCGGACGATAATCTCAGACATGTCATCTCCTCTGAAGGTTTGGCCGAGGCTGCCTGCCTGTTCGGCTGCGGGCAACGGTCCACAGGAGGGAAAGCGCTGCTGCTGACCTATTGCTGCCTTCGTGCCATGAACGCCAGCCGCTCGAACAAATGCACGTCCTGCTCGTTCTTCAGCAATGCGCCATGCAACTTGGGCAGGGCGTTCTTCGGATCGGCGCGCAGATCTTCCGGCGCGATGTCGTCGGCGACCAGCAGCCTTATCCAGTCGAGCGCCTCGGAAGTCGACGGCTTCTTCTTCAGGCCGGGCACGTCGCGGATTTCGTAGAACTGGGTCAGCGCCGCGCGCACCAGGTTCTGCTTGATGCCGGGATAGTGGACATCGACGATTCGGTGCAGCGTGTCGACGTCGGGAAAGCGGATGTAGTGGAAGAAGCAGCGGCGCAGGAACGCGTCCGGCAACTCCTTCTCGTTGTTGGAGGTGATGATGACGATCGGCCTGACGGCGGCGCGGATGGTTTCGCCGGTCTCGTAGACGAAGAACTCCATCCGATCGAGTTCCTGCAGGAGGTCGTTGGGGAATTCGATGTCGGCCTTGTCGATCTCGTCGATCAAAAGCACGATCTTCCTGCCGGCGGCGAACGCCTCCCAGAGCTTGCCGCGTTTGATGTAGTTCCTGATGTCGTTGAAGCGCTCGTCGCCAAGCTGGCTGTCGCGCAGCCGCGAGACGGCATCATATTCGTACAGGCCCTGCTGCGCCCGCGTCGTCGACTTGACGTGCCATTCGATGAGGTCGACGCCGAGTGCAGCAGCCACCTGGCGGGCGAGTTCCGTCTTGCCAGTGCCTGGCTCGCCCTTGACCAGCAAGGGCCGCTCCAGCGCGATCGCCGCGTTGACGGCCACCATCAGATCCTTGTCGGCGACATAGGCCGCCGTGCCTTCGAAACGCATTCTTGCTCCTCGGTTGGTCATGGCAACCGTAAGGACGCGGCTCACCCTGTGCAAGGGTGCGCCGGCCGCGGCGAATGGGCTTGAACCCTGATGGAAACATATGCCCGTCTCACTGGCGCTTAGCCGGCCGGCAGCCTATATTGGGCGGGACGGTCTGTGCTTCCCGGCAGGAGAACATTTTCCCCGGGGCCTTAACGATCCTTAGGGAGCTGTCCCTGGGAAGACCCGTGGGTTTTCTCACACGGCGCCCACCTACTTTGTAGGTTCCCGGGATCGCTCTCTCCACCGGTTGTGTGGATCGTCACTTACTGCCACGCGTCCCGCATTTCGGTGGATGATTGCGGTGGAAAACGTCGCTCCCAAAACTCCATCCAGATCTGACCTTTTCTACCCTGGCTGAATGACCTCTCTCAAAGACCTGAAAAAGCAGCTTCGCCGTGAGGCCCTCGGACGCCGCAACGCGCTCGATGAGTTCTGGCGGGTGGAGGTCGCGCTTGAAATGGCGGAGACGGCGCGCGATCATCTCCACGTCGAGCCGGGCCAGATCGTTTCCGGCTTTTGGCCGATGCGTTCGGAAGTCGACGTTCGGCCGCTGATGTTTGCCTTGCGCGAAAAGGGCGCACGGCTTTGCCTGCCGGCCATTCTCGACAAGACCACGATCGTCTTTCGCGAACTGGTGCGCGGCGCGCCGATGGTCGAGATGGGTTTCGGCACGGTCGGCCCCCACGAGGAAGCCGAGGTGCTCGACCCCTCGGTGATGCTGGTGCCGCTCGCCGCTTTCGATGGGCGCGGCCATCGCATCGGCTACGGTGCCGGCTATTACGACCGCGCCATCGCCAAGCTGATCGACAGGGGCCGGCCGCCGCGGCTGGTCGGCATCGCCTTCGACTGCCAGGAGGTGGCAATGGTGCCGGATGAGGAACATGACGTCGTCATTGCGGAAATACTCACCGAGAGCGGGTTGCGCCGCTTCGCGCCAAAATTGTAGATAAGTACAAGGGACGCATGATCTTCACTGGCGTCATGCAGCTTTCGCTGACCTTCGGTGCGGGATCATATGAGACTTCTCTTCCTCGGTGACATGGTTGGAAAGACAGGACGCACGGCGGTGTGGGAACAGCTGCCCGGACTGATCTCCGACTTCAAACTCGATTTCGTCATCGTCAACGGCGAGAACGCCGCCGGCGGCTTCGGCATCACCGAAGAGATCTTTCGCGAGACGATCGCGGCCGGTGCCGATGTCGTCACCACCGGCAATCATGTCTGGGACCAGCGCGACGCGCTCGCCTTCGCGCCGCGCGAAGAGCGCTTCCTGCGTCCCTCCAACTTTCCCAAGGGCACGCCCGGGCGCGGCTCCGGTGTCTATATCGCCAGGAGCGGCGCGCGCGTGCTGGTCGCCAACATCATGGGCCGGGTGTTCATGCATCCCGAGCTCGACGATCCGTTCCAGGCCGGCGAACGCGAGCTTGCCGCCTGTCCGCTCGGCGAGCAGGCGGATGCCGTGATTATCGACTTCCACGCCGAGGCGACCTCGGAAAAGATGTGCTTCGCGCATTTCGTCGACGGCCGCGCCAGCCTCGTCATCGGCACCCACACCCACCAGCCGACGGGTGATCACCAGATCCTCAACGGCGGTACCGGCTATATGTCCGACGCCGGCATGTGCGGCGACTATGATTCCTCGCTCGGCATGGACAAGGAGGAGCCGCTCAACCGGTTCCTGTCGAAGGTGCCGAAAGGCCGCTTCGAGGCGGCGACCGGACCGGCGACTTTGTGCGGCGTCGGCGTCGATATTTCAGACCGCACAGGGCTGACCGAGCGGATTGCGCCGTTTCGTCGCGGGCCACGGCTGGAGGAAACCGCACCGTCCTTCTGGTCGTGACATTGATATAGGCACGCTTAGTACCTAACTGCCGGCGACACTGCTCTAGATCGTTAAAAGAGGGGACGACCTCCATGCAGCTCATCGAATTCCTGGCGCCGCATTTTCAATTTGTTTCCGACCCGACGGCCTGGGTCGCGCTGCTGACGCTGATTGTGCTCGAGGTCGTGCTCGGCATCGACAATCTGATCTTCATCTCGATCCTGACCAACAAGCTGCCGGAAGCACAACGGGCCCGTGCCCGCCGGCTCGGCATCTCGGCGGCCCTGATCATGCGGCTGGTGCTGCTGGCCACCATTTCGATCATCGTCCAGCTGACCACGCCGGTGTTCACGGCCTTCGGTCACGGTTTTTCCTGGCGCGACCTGATCCTGATCGCCGGCGGCCTGTTCCTGGTCTGGAAGGCGACGAAGGAGATCCATCACACCGTCGATCCCGACGACCACAAGGATACGATGATGGGCGAGACGCTGCAGATCAGCCTTGCCGGCGCGATCTTCCAGATCCTGCTGCTCGACCTGGTCTTCTCGATCGATTCGATCATCACCGCCGTCGGCATGACCGACGAGATCGCCATCATGTACATCGCCGTGATCGTCGCGGTCACCGTGATGATGCTGGCGGCCGGGCCGCTGGCCAACTTCATCGCCAAGAACCCGAGCATCGTCATGCTGGCGCTGGGCTTCCTTCTGATGATCGGCATGACGCTGATCGCAGACGGCATGGGCTACCATGTGCCCAAGGGCTACATCTATGCGGCGATGGGCTTTTCGGCATTGGTCGAGGGGCTCAACATGCTGGCGCGGCGACGTAAGAAGTCGGGCGGCGGGCATTGAGGCAGACCCTGAATACCTAATGTCCTGGCACGCCCTTCGGGTGACGGTCGCCGATCAGGCCGAGCGTCAGGCCCTGTTCCAGCCACGCCTTGGCGCCGGCCAGCACCAGCGTGAAGCCGCCGGTTGAGCCGACGGCCTCTTTCACCTGCTCGTCGCCATCCCCGGCGAAGCCAAAATTGCGAACCTCGAGAAAGGTCGTCTCGTCGGGCATTTCGGTGAAGGTCCAGACCACCGCGGTCGGCGGATCGCTCCATTGCATGACGATCTTTTCATTCGCGACGATCTCGCTGACGTCGACGGTCGTCGAGACACCGTACATGCGCCACTCCCAGAGGACTTGCTTGCCGCTGTCCAGCCGGCCGCTGCCATGGGTGAACCAGAATTTCGTGGTTATGGCCGGATCGACGATGGCCTCGAACACATGGGCGACAGGCCGCCGGATCAGCATGCCGGCTTCGGCGGTTGGCTTTTCGCGGATGTCCATCGGATGCTCCTTTCGGGGTTCGGCGCTCACCAGGCGTCCGGTTCGCGCAGCATGTGAATAATGTTGGCAGGGTTGGTGATCCAGCCGCCGCGGAAGCCCTCGCCCAAGGGCTCAATGGCGTCGCAACGCACAACACCGGCCTTGGCGAAATGATCCGCAGCCATGGGGAAATCCTTGGTGAACAGCTCCAGCCACACCTCGGCCTGGCTCATCATCGGCGCCTCATCGATCCACAGGCGGTTGGGGCCAAGCTCGAAGCCGATGGCCGGTGCTTTGTCTGTGAACGGCTTCAGGCCGACGACGTCGCGGTAGAAGGCGATCGTCGCCTCATATTGGTGCGGCGGTACCTTCATGGCGATGTTGATGCCGCCGGTGATTTTCGTGGTCATAGCTGGCTCCGTTGTCGTGTTCGGCTGTTGTCGCCTTTGCTCAGGCTGGTCATGCGAGATTGATCTGCCAGGAGACCCCGAACCTGTCGTTGAGCCATGCGAAACGGCGGCTGAAGCCGTAATTGTCCGGTGGCATCAGGAACGCGCCGTCCTTGCCCAGCGTCCCGACAATTCGGTTCAGCTCTTCTTCTGAGGAACAGTCCACATAGAGCGAGACCGATGGCGTGAACGTGAAGGCGTGGTGCACGGGGCTGTTGAAGACCATGACTTCCAGCCCAGCGATCGACACCCGCGCCAGCTTGACCGTTCCTTGCGGGCCGTCTTCGCCGGGGCCGTAATTCGTGACGTCAAGCACGCTGCTGCCGGGAATGGTCTCGCAATAGAGGATCATTGCCTCTTCGGCCTTGCCCTCGAACATCAGGAATGGCGATACTTTCGTCATCGCAAGGTCTCCATCTTCCTTCTGTTGCTCGGATATCGGGTCGCTCAAACATTGGTCTCGTTGGCGGGTTCGCCCTTCATCTCGGCGCGGTAGTAGCCGTCGCGCAAATTGATGCCGTATTCGACATAGGCCTTCATGCAGGCCAGCATCTGCGACCAGCCCTCGCAATTGAGGTAGGACTTTTTCAGGCCGACCGCGCCTTCCGGCCAACCGCTCTCGGCGATGGTGACGAAGGTGCCGCCATCGTCCAGCGGCTCGAAATTCATCTCGATGCGGGTCTTGTAGGCGGGTTTGCCGTCGGCGTCGGTGGCATCCCAGCGCAGCACGATGCGGCTGTCCTTGACCACTTCGTCGACCTCGACCGGCACCTTGCCCCACCAGACGACGCCGGCGCCAGCTTCCAGCGGGGCGCTGGCGCCGCCGATCGTGGTGAAGTAGCCGCTCAGTTTCTTCGGTTTGACGACCGCGTCGAAGACGTCGGCGACCGGCTTGCCGATGCGTCCGGAGACACTGAATCCAAGTGACATATCCACAACTCCTTCCCTTGATCGGCCCAACAATATGTTATAGAAACATAACATGTCAAGCCAATCGCAAGACGACAATGTTTTCAAGGCGCTGGCGCATCCGCGCCGGCGTGAAATGCTGGATCAGCTGAAGGACACGCCGAAGACGACCGGCATGCTGTGCGAGGCCTTTCCCGACATCGATCGCTGCACCGTGATGCTGCATCTCAAGGTGTTGGAGGAGGCCGACCTGATCGTTGCGCGGCGCGACGGCCGCGAGCGCTGGAACCATCTCAACGCGCTGCCGATCAAGCAGATCCACGACCGCTGGATCAGCCAGTATGCCGGGCATGCCCTCAGCATCATCGACCGGCTGAAGTCGGACCTCGAGGCATGAGCGGCCGCAGCAGGTCATGTCTTACGCCGCATGCGCGGTGCGGCTGGACGAATTGAGCCGATTTATCTATAAGCCGGCCATTCCGACAGAGAACGCCGTGCTTCCACGAGGTGCACCTGAGACGCTCTGAAATTTTGAATTCGGGCATTGCGGAAACGAGGTCAGATCACTTCGCTTCGGGATGCTCTAGCCGAGAAGACGACAGGGGTGCCATGGCTGGCCATTCACAGTTCAAGAACATCATGCACCGCAAGGGCCGCCAGGATGCGGTGCGGTCTAAAATGTTTTCCAAGCTGGCGCGCGAAATCACCGTCGCCGCCAAAAGCGGGACGCCCGATCCGTCGATGAACCCGCGCTTGCGCCTGGCGATCCAGAACGCCAAGGCGGTGTCGATGCCGAAGGACAACATCCAGCGCGCCGTCAACAAGGCCTCGATGGGCGATGCCGAGAACTACGAAGCCGTGCGCTACGAGGGCTATGGCCCGGGCGGCGTCGCCGTCATTGTCGAGGCGCTGACCGACAACCGCAACCGTTCGGCATCCAATGTGCGCGCCGCCTTCACCAAGGCCGGCGGCGCGATGGGCGAAACCGGCTCGGTGTCGTTCATGTGGGACCGTGCCGGCGAGATCTACTATCCGGCATCGGCCGGCAGCGCCGACAAGATCATGGATGCGGCGATCGAAGCCGGCGCCGACGATGTCGAATCCGACGAGGAAGGCCACACCATCTATTGCGGCTTTGAGAACATGGGCGAAGTGTCGAAGGCACTGGAAGGCGCGCTCGGCGAGGCTGAATCGGTGAAGCCGATCTGGCGGCCGCAAAACAACGTTCCGGTCGACGAGGAGCGGGCACAGTCGCTGATGAAGCTGGTCGCCACGCTTGAGGACGACGACGACGTGCAGAGCGTCTACGCCAACTTCGAAGTCGACGACGAGACCATGGCCAAGCTCAGCGCGGCATGAGCGGAGCTCAGCCCATGAGCGAGCAGATCCTCCCCGCCATCCGCATCACCTACTGCACGCAGTGCCAGTGGCTGCTGCGCGCCGGCTGGATGGCGCAGGAACTGCTGTCGACCTTCGGCACGGACCTTGGTGAAGTGACGCTGGTGCCCGGCACCGGCGGCATCTTCACCATCTCCTGCAATGACGTGCTTGTCTGGGATCGCAAGCGCGACGGCGGCTTTCCGGACGCGGCCAAACTGAAGCAACTGGTCCGCGATGTCATTGATCCGGACCGCGACCTCGGCCATTCGGATCGAAAAACAAAGGCCTGAAGATCGGCACCGTCACTTGCGTCGCAACGCTCCGAAGGCGGCGCCGATGGCGATGCCCATAGCGATGCCGATTGGCAGATCATCCAAGGCGGTGCCGATCGCCGTGCCGACACCAACTCCGATTGCCATGCCGAAGGCCATATTGGAGTACTGATCCTTCATCCGTGCCTCCCCATCCCATCATTAACGCGTGGCGAACCAGAAGGATGCCAGCGCGGCTATGCCGCTGATGGTGCGGACATGGTTCCACATCACCCATTCATTGAGGTAGCGCGACTACAGGCTTGCGCCATTGCTGCTGGCCGGATCGACGGCGGCGAGCGCATCGTTCAGCGGGACGTTGAAGATCATCGTCACCACCACGATGCCGATGAGATAGAGCAGGCTGCCGGCAATCAGCCAGAGCGAGCCCGGCTGGCTCCAGCCCATCACCGCGCCGATGGCGACAAGGACGCAGACAAGCGCCGTGCCGAACAGGGCGGTCATGAACAGCGGCGTCACCGCGGTGACATTGATCGAATTCATCGCGGCGAGACCGCCGGCAGCGGGCATGCGGGCGAGACCCGGCATGACGAAGCTGGAGAAAGCAAAGAAGACGCCGCCGACGACGCCTGAGCCGATTGCGGCGATGAAGATGAGGGTGGGAAGAAGCTTCGCGATCATGTCAGTTGCTCCAGATGCCGGTTGCGGCGGTTTGCGTTGCGTAGGCGGAGAAGTCTCTTGGCTGGCGACCAAGCACGCGCTGGATGCCGTCGGTGAGCGACTCGTTGCGGCCGTCGAGCACCTGGGTGAACAGCTCATTGAGCAGCCAACCGAATTCGGGTGGTAGGTCCTGCGACGCGACAGCGGCAGTGAATTCGTCATGCGAGATCCTGACAAAGCGGATGTCGCGCCCGGCCGCCTTGGCAATCTCGGCGACCGCGTCTGCGAAGCTCAGCAGCCGCGGCCCGGTCAACTCATAGAGTTGGCCGACATGGCCTGGCTCCGTCAGCACGGCAAAGGCGGCGTCGGCGATGTCGTCGGCATCGACAAAGGGCTCGCCGACATTGCCGATCGGCAACGCCACTTCGCCTTCAGCCAGCAACTCGGTGAAGAAGCCTTCGCTGAAGTTCTGCGAGAACCAAGCGCAGCGCAGGATGGTCCAGTCGGCGCCCGAGGCCTTCAGCATCTCTTCGGCGCGCTGGGCTTCCGTTTCGCCGCGCCCCGACAGCAGCACCAGTCGGGTGACACCGTTTTGCACCGCGAGCCTGGCGAAGGCGTCGACGGTTTCAGCGGCGCCCGGCACGGCGATGTCGGGATAGTAGCTGATGTAGACGGCGCTGACGCCTTGGATTGCCGGTCCCCAGGTCGCTGGGACTTCCCAGTCGAAGCGCGGTGTACCGGAGCGCGAGCCGATCCGCACCGGCAGGTCGTGCGCCGTCAGCCGCTCGGCGAGACGGCGGCCGGTCTTGCCGGTGCCGCCGAGGATCAGAATTGGTTTGGTTGTCGGGTCAGTCATAACCGTTTCCTCTGTTTAAAATATGAATAATCCTCACATTTGCAAAATGTGATAAACCCTCGTATTTTGCGAGTCAAGCGATTTTGCTGGCATTGGAGTCAGTCATGGAAGACACGGCCGCGCCGGTTTCCCCGCGGGAGCAGATTGCTTCGCCGCGCCGGGCGCCCAGCCAGCAGCGCAGCCGCGAGCGGGTCGAGCGCATGCTGACTGCCGCCTCAGCGCTGATCGCCGAGCAAGGCAGCGACGCCATGCGCATGGGAGAGGTGGCGGAACGGGCAGGGGTGTCGATCGGGTCGCTCTATCAGTTCTTTCCGGACAAGCGGGCGATCATCTGGGCGCTGGCCGAACGCTACACCGCCGAAAGCCAGTCCTGCATTTCGGCAGCACTGGCTGGTGTCAGCGACGCCGAAGGGCTGGGCCGGGCGTTTTCGGAACTGGTCGATATCTATTACCGGCTGTTCCAGGCCGAACCGGTGATGCGCGACATCTGGTCGGGCACGCAAGCCGACAAGGCGCTGCGCCAGCTCGAACTCGCCGACAGCCGGGCCAATGCCGAGTTTCTGACCGCGGTGCTGAAACGGCTGCGGCCGGCAGCCGATCCGGTGGCGCTGGAAACGACGGCGTTCCTGATCTGGCAAATGGGCGAAGCCGCCATGCGGCTGGCGATCTCGGTCGATCGGCTGGAGGGCGACAGGCTGGTCGCCGCGTATAAGCGCATGGCGTTGCGAGAATTGCTGGCCGAGTAGGACAGTGCACTAGCGGCCAAAATAGTCCTTCAGCATTTCGCCGCGTTCATCTTCTGTGCACATCGCCATGCGGCCGAGATTGAACCGGCCGCGACAAAGCGCGACGACGGACAATGCGCAGTTCACCGTCTCGTCATCGGTGGAAGTTGCCAGATCCCGCAATGCCAAATGCAGAAGCGTTCGCCACGCTGCCCTGTAATGCGGTTCGATCCAAGCAAGAATCTTCGGGTTCCGGTCGTCGAGTAGGCGCGCTTCTTCGATGGTTGCGGCCAGACCATAGGCACCCCAATAAGCCGGAACGTGACCTTCGGAGATGCGAACGATTTCAACGACCGCTGCGTAAGACGCGTCTCCAACATCCCCCTGATGATGCAACTCATTCCAAAGCTCGTCCCAGACCGTTTTGTCATCATAGCGAAGGGCCAGTGTTCGCAAGGCCGGTCGAGGATCGTAGGCCACCTTGTATCCGCCTTTAAGGCTGGAACATCGATCGTCGTCGAGAATAAACATCTTGCCCTCCGAGAACCATTGCGTTCCACCAAGGCTGCCCCGTGGTCAACAAAAACCCGCCACAAGGGCGGGTTTTTGATCTGCGTAAAGGTCGTCGAGCTTAGATGCCGAAACCTTCGAAACGCTTCTTGAACTTCGACAGGCGGCCGCCGCGGTCGAGCAGGGTCTGCTGGCCGCCGGTCCAGGCCGGATGGGTGGTCGGGTCGATATCGAGGTTCATCGTGTCGCCTTCCTTGCCCCAGGTCGAACGGGTCGTGTATTCGGTGCCGTCGGTCATGACGACCTTGATGGTGTGGTAATCGGGATGGATGTCGGTCTTCATGGGTGCGGTTCCTGGCTTGCCGGCGCTGCCGACGGGCATAAGCCTGCGTCGATGCGCCCCTTTTTAAAACTCGAAGCCGCAGCTATTGAGGAGCCACGGCTTCTAAAACGGTCGGCGAGCCTATACATCAGCCGGAATTGAATCACAAGGCCGCGGCAAGCGCATATTGAGGCGCAGACCCCAAGGGCGGCTGGAGGAAACATCGGGATGGCGCAAATCACCAGCGCAGACGAGCGCCGGCGTTCGCTCAAGCCGCTCCGGCGCCTGTTCCCCTACATCACGCACTATCGCACACTGGTCGTCGGCGCCATCATCTCGCTGGTCATCGCCGCGGCAACCACGCTGGCGCTGCCGCTGGCGGTGCGGCGCATGATCGATCATGGTTTTTCGTCGTCCAGCACCACCTTCATTGCCGAATATTTCGCCGCCCTGGTGGCGATGGCCGCCGTGCTGGCGGCGGCGTCGGCCGGCCGCTACTATTTCGTCATCACGCTGGGCGAGCGCGTCGTCGCCGATATCAGGCGCGATGTGTTCGCCCATGTGACGACGCTGTCGCCTGCCTTCTTTGACACCGCCCAGTCCGGCGAGATCGTGTCGCGGCTTGCCGCCGACACGACACAGGTCAAGTCGGCGGTCGGAGCGACGGCCTCGGTGGCGCTGCGCAATGTCATCCTTGGTCTCGGCGCGGTGGGGATGATGGTCATCACCAGTCCGAAACTGTCGGGCCTGGTCATTGCAGCGATACCCGTGATCGTCCTGCCGCTGGTCGCTTTCGGCCGTTCGGTGCGGCGCAAATCACGCCAGGCGCAGGATACGCTGGCCGATGCCACCGCCTATGCCAGCGAGCAGATAGGCGCGGTGCGCACGCTGCAGGCCTTTACCAATGAGAAGCTGGTCACCGGGCATTTCTCGGCCGCGGTGGAAGCTGCTTTCGAGGCGGCACGCTCCTCGATCTTCGCGCGCTCCTTCCTTACCTTCTTCGCCATTTTCACCATCTTCTCGTCCGTCGTGGCGGTGCTGTGGTTTGGCTCGCGCGACGTGCTCGAAGGCTCGATATCGCCCGGTACGCTCGGCCAATTCCTGCTCTATTCGGTGTTCGCCGCCGGCGCGTTGGGCGCGTTGTCGGAAGTCTGGGGCGAGCTTGCGCAGGCGGCGGGCGCCGCCGAACGGCTGACCGAAATCCTGGCCGAGAAGCCGGCGATCCAGGCTCCCGCCGATCCGAAGCCGCTGCCGGCCGTCGCCAAGGGCGCGATCGCCTTCGACAATGTCTCCTTCTCCTACCCGGCAAGGCCGGACCGTGCCGCCGTGCATGGCTTGAGCTTTCAGGTCATGCCGGGCGAGACGGTGGCGATCGTCGGGCCGTCAGGGGCCGGCAAGAGCACGGTGTTTTCGCTGATCCTGCGCTTCTACGATCCCGAAACAGGCAAGATCCTGATCGATGGCGTCGATGTGCGCGAGGCTGATCCCGTTTCGGTCCGCCAGCGCATCGCGATCGTGCCGCAGGACGTCACCATCTTCGCGGCAAGCGCGCGTGACAATATTGGGTTCGGCCGGCCGGGAGCCAGCAAGGCCGAAATCGAGACGGCGGCGAAGGATGCACTTGCCGACGAATTCATCCTCAAGCTGGAAAAAGGCTATGACAGCCAGGTCGGCGAGCGCGGCGTGACGCTGTCAGGCGGCCAGCGCCAGCGGGTTGCGATCGCCCGCGCCATCCTGCGCGACGCCCCGATCCTGCTGCTCGACGAGGCCACCTCCGCCCTCGACGCCGAAAGCGAGACGCTGGTGCAGACGGCGCTGGAACGGCTGATGCAGGGCCGCACCACGATCGTCATCGCCCACCGCCTGGCAACGGTGCTGAAGGCCGACAGGATCCTGGTCATGGATGGCGGCTCGATCGTCGAGGAAGGCACGCATCAAAGCCTTGTCGCCAAGGGCGGCATCTATGCGCGGCTGGCCAAGCTGCAGTTCGAAACCGGCGCCAGTGCTTTCAGGGGCGCGGCTGAGTAGGCAGAAACATCTGCCGCTGTGCCGGCAAGCCGCTATACGGCTCCGTATCGCTGCTTCAGATGGTTCACGAAATAGGTGGCGTTGAGCTTTTCGCCGGTGGCGCGTTCGAGCAGGTCCGGCGTCGACCAGCGTGATCCCTGCGACCAGATTTTTTCGCGTCGCCACTCGTTGATCGCCTCGAAATTGCCTTTGGCGAGATCGTCATCGGCGGCAGGATGATCCCGCGTCAGCGCTGCCCATTGCTGCGCCGCCATCATCGCGCCCAGCGTATAGGAGGGGAAATAGCCGAAGGCGGCCCCTGGCCAATGCACGTCCTGCATCGGTCCGTCGGCGGGGTTGTCGATGGTGGAGAGGCCGAGATAGTCACGCATCTTGGCGTCCCAGGCTTCGGGCAGATCACCCACCTCCAGCCGGCCCGCGACGAGTTCCTGCTCCAGTTCGTAGCGCAGGATGACATGCAGGGGATAGGTCACCTCGTCGGCATCGACACGGATCAGGCCGCGCTCGACGCGATGCACATGCGGCAGGATATCGTCGAGCGACCAGGCTTCGCCGAGATGCTTTTCGACCACCGGCAGCGCCCAGTTCCAGAAGGCCGGGTTGCGGCCGAGCTGTTTTTCGACGAACAGGCTCTGGCTTTCATGCACGGCCATGCCGCGCGCCTTGCCGAGCGGCCAGTGCGACCATGCCTTCGGCAGGTTCTGTTCGTAGAGCGCATGGCCGGTCTCGTGCAACACGCCCATCAGCGCCGACAGGAAGTCTGTAGTCTTGTAGCGGGTGGTGATGCGCACGTCGCTCGGCACGCCGCCGCAGAAAGGATGGTGCGACACCGACAGCGATCCGTGCGTCAGGTCGAAGCCGACCGCCGCCATCATGGCAAGGCCGAGCTCGCGCTGCCGGTCGATCGCATAGGTGCCTGAGAGCGGCTTCAGCGGGCGCTTGCGCAGCCGTGCGTCCTGGATAGCCAGCGCCTCAGGCACGAAGCCTTTCAGAAAAGCCTTCAGGTCGGTGAACACAGGCGTGATGTCGGCGGTGCGGTTCCCAGGATCGTATTGCTCCATCAGCGCGTCATAGGGGGCTAGGCCGAGCACATCGGCACGCAGCGCCGCCTCCTCGCGCACCAGCGCCACGACGCCCTCCAGCGCAGGCTGGAAGCCCGCCCAGTCGTTCTTGGCGCGCAGGCCGCGCCACAGTTGCTCGCAACGCATGCGCGCGGTCGTCTGGCGTTCGACGAATTCGACCGGCAGGCAGGTCAGGTTGGTGTATTGCCGCCGCAGTTCCGAGACCGCAGTGCGCTGCTCTTCACCCAATGCTTCCTGCTCGGCCGCGGCGATCCAGTCCGCTATCTCCGGCGCCGTTGCCCTGGTGTGATACATGCCGGCGAGTGCCGACATCGCCTCGGCACGTTTCTCGCCACCGCCGACAGCCATGTGGGTGGCCTCGTCGGCGCCGAGGATGGCCAGCGCATGCTCAAGCGCTTCGAGCTTGTGGCCGAGGTCATCGAGTTTCTGAAAGGACATGGTGGCTTCCGTGATTGGGGACGGCGCGAAAAGACACCAACGCAAATGCGTTGGCAACCCTCGGATGCCGTCCGGCAGATGCACCTTGCGCAGGCGAGGCCGCGCATGAAATGCTGCCGGCAACACATCAAGGGGGAAAAAAATGATCGGCAACATCCTTGTCGGGCTGGTGGCCTTGATCCATGCCTACATCGTCTATCTGGAGATGGTGCTGTGGGACACGCCGCGCGGACACAAGGCTTTCAACCTGACCCCGGAATTCGCCAGTGCCTCGAAAGTGCTCGCCGCCAATCAGGGGCTCTATAACGGTTTCCTCGCCGCCGGCCTCATCTGGGGGCTTTACCTCGGGGCGGTCGGTTTCCAGGTCAAGGTTTTCTTCCTGCTGTGCGTGGCTGTTGCCGGCCTCTATGGCGCGGCAACGGTTGGCCGCAAGATCCTGTTCATCCAGACCGTGCCGGCGATTGCCGCGCTGATCGCGGTCTGGCTGGGCTGGTAAAAGGACGCCCGCGGGATGGCTCCCGAAAGCGCCAGGTGGTCCCTTCCTCTTGGACCGTTTCAGCCGCTGTGGTCTCAGCCGTTCGGGTAGTTGCCGCCGTCGTCGCCGTCGCCCATCAGGAAACCGCTGCCGGTATCGACCCTCAGGCGCTGGTCGACATTGTCGAGCCGGCGCAGCAGGTCATGATATTGCGCGGCCGGTATCCTGCCGTGATCGGACGCGGCGACTTTCTCTGCCGCCTGACCGATGTGGGCCGTGCGCATTTCCAGGCGTTCCGCCACGGCCGGGGTGATGTTGTTGGCCTGTCTTGCGTCCACGATGCCCTGCCGGACGCCCTGCACCTGTGCGATAAGCGCCTCGACACGCGGGCCAGTCATGTCGGTCGGATCGGCCGCGTCGAGAGCGCCCTTGTGATGGCCCGCGGCATAGGCGCCGGCAAGCGGAACGGCGATGAGGAGCGCCGTGAGTGTAGCAGTTCTAAGCGAGGTCTTGAAAGAGCGCATCACGCGTCTCCTCTTGTAGAGGAAGGCGGCGGTTGTCCGCCTGCCTTCCGGCCTTGGGCCGTCCGGTTCCGTCGCGTCGCGATGAGGGGGTTCATCGCCGGCGGTTCTCGGCCCGGGCGGCAAGTTAGGATCGCCCTGCGACAATGTGTAATTAAAAAAAGATAATCTTTTCAAGCCTTGTCGGCCTCTATCTGCGCCCTAGAGTTGAGCCGACGAACAAGTTCGCGTGATTTTGGATCAACGTTCGGTGAGCTTCAGTTCAATACGGCGGTTCTTATTGCGCGCCTCTTCGGTGTCGGCGGGGTCGAGCGGCTGGAACTCACCGAAACCGGCGGCTACGAGCCGGTTGGCAGGCACGCCGTTTTCGATCAGGAATTTCACCACCGAGGTCGAACGCGCCGTCGACAGCTCCCAATTGTCGCGGTAGCGGCCGGCGCCGGAGAGCGGCTTATTGTCAGTGTGGCCGTCGACGCGCAGCACCCAGTTGATCTCGGGCGGGATTTCCTTCTGCAACTCGATGATGGCGTCGGCGAGCTTCTTCATCTCGACCTTGCCGGCATCGTTGATCACCTCGGAGCCGGTCGGGAACAGCACTTCCGACTGGAAGACGAAGCGGTCGCCGACGATACGGATGTTCTCTCGGTCGGCGAGGATTTCGCGCAAGCGGCCGAAGAAGTCGGAGCGGTAGCGGTTCAACTCCTGCACGCGCTGTGCCAGTGCGACGTTGAGGCGACGGCCGAGGTCGGCGATCTTGGTGTTGGAATCGCGGTCGCGGATTTCGGAGACGTTGAGCGCATCCTCGAGCGCGCCGATCTGCTTGCGCAGTGCCGCGATCTGCTGGTTGAGGATCTCGACCTGGCTCAGCGCCTGCTGGCTGATCTGGCGCTGGCTGTCGAGTTCGCCGCCGAGCGCCGCGGCGCGCTGGTTGGCGGCGTCGCCAGCACCGGCGCCTTGCGCCAGCAACTGTTGGAGCCGGCTCCTTTCCGCTTGCGCGGCTGACAGCGACGCCTGCAGATTGGCCAGTGAATCATCCTTGTCCTGCGCCGTCGAGCGCTCCAGCGCCAGCAACTGGGTCAGCTCGTTGATCTGCGAGTTGAGGCGCGAGAGTGCCGTATCCTTGCCGGAGATTTCGCGTCCCAGCAGGAACTGCGCCAGCACGAAGACCGTGAGCAGGAACATGATGGCCAAAAGCAGCGTCGACAGCGCGTCGACGAAACCCGGCCAGTAGTCGATGCGGCGATCGGTGCGCCGGCCCCTGGCGAGTGCCACTTCAGTGAACTCCGGGCTTCTTCAGGGCATCGGCGATCTTTTCCAGCGTGTTGCGCATCGCCTTCTGCTCGTCGGACTGGGCTTCGACCCAGTCGCGCATGATCTGCTGTTCCGAGCGCATGTTCTTGACCAAGCCGGAAATGCCGTCGGCGAGATTGGCCATGGCGGTGGCGACGCGTGGGTTGGAGCCGCCGCCATTCTCCTGCATCGAGCGCAGCCGTTCCGACAGCACCCGGATCTCGTCGGAGGATTCGGTCTTGGCTGGGTCGGCGACGACGATGTCCGACGACAGGTCGGTCACCGAGGACAGCCAGTTTTCCAGTTCGGTGTAGAAGCGTGTCTGGGCGCGACCGGCCTGCAGGTCGAGGAAGCCGAGCACCAGCGAGCCGGAGAGGCCGAACAGCGAGGACGAGAAGGCGGTGCCCATGCCGGCCAGCGGCGCGGAAAGCCCCTGCTTCAGGGAATCGAGCACCGCGGCGGCGTCACCGGTGCCGGGATCGAGCGATTCGATGGTCTCGCGGATCGAACCGATGGTGTTCAACAGGCCCCAGAAGGTGCCGAGCAGGCCGAGGAACACCAGCAGGCCGACGAGATAGCGCGAGGTGTCGCGGCTTTCGTCGAGGCGGGTGGCGATGGAATCGAGCATGGTGCGCATCGAACTGGTCGAGAAGGCCGTCGCCGAGGAGCGGCCGATCATCGCCTTCATCGGCGCCAGAAGCACTGGTTCTGTCGTTTCCGAGCCGGCACGGAAGGAGTTGACCCAGCGCACTTCGCGAAACAGTCGCCCGACCTGGGCGAAGGCCAAAAGGATGCCGACCACCAGCACGCCGACGATCAGGCCATTGAGGCCGGGATTGCTGCCAAAAGCGGTTGAGATCTGTCGGGTGAGGATGGCGGCGATGAAGGCGACGATGACCAGGAAGATCACCATGGTGAGCAAAAAGACCTGCGGGCTCGATAATTTATACGGGTCGTAGATCAGGACATCAGAACGTCTGCCCATGCCGAAGGATCTGAGAAAAGCCATCCGTGCCCCGTTTCCGATGCCGCCGCCGATCACGTAAACCGCGACTCTAAACGGAATTGTGACCAAATTGAATGGCGCTTGGCAATATTGCCGCGTCGAGAATGTCAGAAGCGATTGATGACCAGACAGTCGACCATGGCGGCCAGATGCAGACCGGCGCCGGTGACGACGAAACCGTGCCACAGCGCGTTGTGGAAGCGCAGCCCCTTCCAGGCGAAGAAGATGACGCCGCAGGAGTAGACCATGCCGCCGGCGACGATGAGCGCTATCGATGTCGTCGGCAGCGTCTGGATAAGCGGCTTGACAAGGATGATGCCGCTCCAGCCGATGGCGAGATAGAAGCCGATTGCCAGCCGGTCGAAACGGCCGGGAAAGAACACCTTGATGGCAATGCCCAGCACTGCTGCGGTCCAGACCAGCACGATCATCCAGCGCGCCAGCGGCGAGCCTTCGAGCTGCGCCAGGAAAGGCGTATAGGTCGCGGCGATCAGCAGATAGATCGCGGCGTGGTCGAAACGCCGCAACACCCATTTTGCCGGCGACGACACCGGCCACAGATTGTAGGTCATCGACACCGAGAGCACGGTGAGCAGCGAAACCACGTAGAAGGCGGCGGCGATGTATTCGCCAGGTCCGACACGAAACGCCGCCAGCGCCAGCAGTGCCGACCCTGCCGCGATCGCCAGCACGATGCCGACCGCGTGGACGATACCGTCTGCGATCATCTCGGCACGCGAATAGTGCCAGCGTCCGATGAACGGGATATCGGGGTAGGGTTGGTTGTCTCTCACTAAGCCGGGTTCCTGCACCGCGCCCTTCAATTTGGGCGCATGCCGGGCAGTATTTCAAGCTTCCATTGCGGTTTTGCGACTGCGGCGCATCAGCGCGGCGTGGCTGTCAGCGGGAGGAGAGCGGCTTCTTCACGACCTTCAGCAAAGCGCGCTGGATGATCTCGTTGCCGGCGACGACCGAGCCGTTGTCGAGCATGTCCTGGCCGCCATCCATGTCGGAGACGAAGCCGCCCGCCTCGCGGATCAAAAGCAGCCCGGCGGCGATGTCCCAGGCCGACAGGCCGGTTTCCCAGAAGCCATCCATGCGGCCGGCGGCGACATAGGCGAGATCGAGCGATGCGGAGCCGAGGCGGCGGACGCCGGAAACCTCGGCCATGACATTGCGCAGTTCCACCAGGAAATTGCCGTGGTGGCCGCGGCCGAGATGCGGCATGCCGCAGCCGATCACGGTGTCGACCAGCTTGATGCGGCCGGCGACGCGCAAGCGGCGGTCGTTCATGAAGGCGCCGCCCCCGCGTTCGCAGGTGTAGAGTTCGTCCATCGCCGGATTGTAGATGACGCCGGCGACGATCTGGCCCTGGCGCTCCAGCGCGATCGAAACGGCAAAGAGCGGAATGCCGTGCAGGAAATTGGTGGTGCCGTCGAGCGGGTCGACGATCCAGCGATGCTGGCCGTCGTCGCCTTCAACCACGCCGCGCTCTTCCATCAGGAAGGAATAGCCGGGCCGAGCCTTGGACAATTCGGCAAAGACGATGTCCTCTGCCTTGCGGTCGGCCTGGCTGACATAATCGCCGGGGCCCTTCATCGAGACCTGCAGGTTCTGCACCTCGCCGAAGTCGCGCGACAGCGAGCGGCCGGCCTTCATTGCGGCCTGGACCATGACGTTGAGAAGGGCTGAGCGTGCCATAGTGCTTTTTCCCGGTGCTGCGCTTAAATTCTGCCTCGATGCATGTCGGTGACCCGGAACCCGGCCACTTTTGGGCGACATGCGTCAGTCGGCGCGGCGCACGTAAGTGATTTCGTTGGTGTCGACGATGATGCGCTCGCCGGCGCCGATGAAGGGCGGCACCAGGACGCGGATGCCGTTCTCCAGGATCGCCGGCTTGTAGGACGATGCCGCCGTCTGACCCTTCACCACCGGGTCGGCCTCGGTGATGGTCAGCGTCACATAGTCGGGCAGCGAAATGCCGATCGGCCGCTCTTCGTAGAGCTGGACCGTCACCATCATGCCGTCCTGCAGGAAGGCGGCGCGATCGCCGACGAAGTCCTTGTTCAATTCGAGCTGCTCGTAGCTCTGGGTGTCCATGAACACCAGTGCGTCTTCCTGCGCGTAAAGGAAGGAAAAATCCTTCAGGTCGAGCCGGATCTGTTCGACGGTCTCGGCCGAGCGGAAGCGCTCGTTGAGCTTGGTGCCGTTGATGAGGTTCTTCAGTTCGACCTGATTGTAGGCGCCGCCCTTACCGGGCTTGACGGTGTTGGTCCTGACCGCCACCCAAAGCCCGCCATCATGCTCGATGACATAGCCGGGACGGATTTCGTTGCCATTGATCTTGGCCATGATGAGATGATCCGGAATGATGCCAACGGCCACGCCGTCGGTATGGATGTTCGCTGGGAAAGCGATTTCGGGCTCCCAAGACCACAAATCGCCAGAAGAGGCAAGGGAGCGGGCAGGTCGGTGCCAGGCGAGGGGAGCCGAGGTTACACTTGCAATGACCGCGAGAACCGCCGTCAAGGCAGCCGGTTGGCCTTCTGCAGCGCCTGCTTGGTCTGGTCGTCGTCCAGCCCCTGCAGGAAGTCGTCCATCTGTGGGTCGATGAGGCCGGCACGGCGGGCGACGACGTACCAGGCGCCGGCAAGCACAAGGTCCGGATCGGTGCCGATGCCTTGCATATAGAGCTTGGCCAGGCGGTTCTGGGCGGCGACATTGCCGCCCTCCGCCGCCTGCTTCATCCAGCCGAAGGCGGATTTCAGGTCGCGCGCACCGCCGCGGCCTTCGATCATCCAGGCGGCGAGATCGATCTGCGCGGTGTCGTAGTTCTGCCTTGCGGCCTGCGCCAGCAGGCGCCTTGCCTGGGCGTCGTCACGTGGCTTGCCACCGACACCGTTGGCGTAGATCTGCGACATTGCATATTGCGCGTCCGCGAGGCCGGTCGCGGCGGCGCGCTCATAGTAGGAAACCGCCTTGGCCATGCCGGCGTCGCCGGGGTCCTGCTGGACCAGCATCTGCGCGAAATTGAATTGCGCCAGCCGGTTGCCGGCTTCGGCGGCGGCCTGCATCAAGGCGTAGGCCTCTTTTCCATCCTTTTTGACGTAGCGGCCGTCGAGCAGCATCAGCGCATACTGGAACTGCGATTCCGGCACACCCTGTTCGGCGGCCAGCGCGTACCATTTCGCCGCTTGCGCCGAATTGACCGGCACACCGAGCCCCCGCGACAGGATCTCGGCCACCAAGGTCTGCGCCGCCGGATCGCCGTTTTGCGCCCGGACCAATGCCAGATTGTAAGCTGTCTTGTAGAGACCGCGCTGGAAGGCGCCATAGGCCGCGTCGGCGGGTTTTGCGCCGAAGCGGTCGGGATTGACCGTGTCGGCCGACGGCAGCGGCGCGGGCTCGGCCGTGGTAGCGGGCTGCGGCAACGGCTTGTCGATCGGCTTGTCGGTGTGGACGCCGATTTCCGGCTTGGGCTGCGGCAGGGGGATGGTCTCCGCGGCGGCAGCCTGGACCATCAGCACCGCAAGCAGAGCCTGGAGGGGAAGCGTCGCCGAGGACATTTCAGTCCTCGAAGCGCGGCGCGGTCTCGTCGAGCAGCGCGTTGGCGGTGGCGACCGCTGTCCTGGGATCGGTGCCGTCGGCAAACACGGCGCTCGACAGCGCCACGAATTCAGCGCCGGTGGCGCCCACCGCTTCGACCGAGGCGATGTCGGATCCGGCCATGACGATGCAAGGGATCTGGATCATGTCCGCCCACCATGCGCCGAGCGACAGGTTGCGCGGGTGCGGTTCGGGCTTGTTGTCGTAACCGAAGCGGCCGAAGAAGATGTAGTCTGGCCGCGTTTCGCCAAGCTCGAGCGCGTCGTCACGTGTCTTGGCGCCGCCGGTGCCGACCATCATCTTTGCCTGGAAATGCTCGATCGTCTCGGCAAGTTCGGCCTTGGAGACCTCGACATGGATGCCGTCGGCCTGGACGCGGCCGGCTATGCGGGTGTCGCCGGCGATGATGACAGCAACGCCGGCGGCTTGCGCTGCTGGCACGATCTGTTCGGCGAAAGCCTGGAAGGAGGCTTCATCCATGCCGTTCTCGGGCAGGATCAGCGAAGCGACATCGCCGCCATCGAATGCCGCGACAATACGGGCCGCCGGCACGCCGGACGGCGCGATCAGCACGATGCGACAGCGATTGGGGGGCGTTGCTTCATTCATGGTTCTTCGGGTCCCGCGTTTCGCCTATGCCGGGCGAAGATGGTTGGATTGCGGCATAGAGCAAAGTGCCCGCTTTGAACAGGCGGGCAGCCGGGATCGCGATGTTTGACCCGCCGGGCATCCGGCGGGGCGCTTCATTTGATCGGGTGCGGGCTCGCCACGGGCGGTTTGCCCTTCCACAGCGTCCAGCCGAGATTCATGCCGGCGGCGGCGATCAGGATGGCGGTGGCGCCGACGACCTGACTCAGATGCAGCCGATGGCCGAAGGCGACGACATCGACCAGGATGGCGACGACCGGATAGATGAAGGACAGCGATCCCTGCAGATGCGTCGGCAGCTTCTGGATGGCGCCGTACATCAGTATGTACATCAGGCCGGTATGGACGATGCCGAGCGTCGCCAGCATGGTCCAGCTCCAGGCATCGGCCGGAAGCTCTGCAAGATTGGCGAAAGGCGCCAGCATGACGACGCCGACGCAGACCTGGATCAGCGCGATGAGGTGCGGCGGCGTGCCCTTGAGCTTCTTGGTGACGATGGCGGCGACGGCCCAGAAGAAAGCCGCGCCCAACGCCATGACGATGCCGGTGAAATAATCCGTGCCGATATCGCCGGCATCGGGAGCCGACTGCACGATCAGAACCATGCCGGCGAAGGCGATGGCCAGCCAGGTCAGCTTGGTCAGGGTCAGCCGCTCGGCGAAGAAAAGCGCACCGAAGCCGACCAGCATGAAAGGCTGCGTGTTGTAGACAGCGGTGGCGATCGAGATCGACGCGCGCGAGAATGCGCTGAACAGCAGCAGCCAGTTGACGACGATGGCGACGCCGCCGAGCGCGGCGATGCCGATGATGCGCAGCGACAGCCTGTTGCGCAGCAATCCCAGCCCGGCGCAGATGATGAGCAGCGTCAGCGCACCGAAAGCGCAACGCCAGAACACCACATCCATGATCGGCTGGCCGGACAGGACGACGAACCATCCGATCGTTCCCAGGATGGCCATTGCGGCTGACATTTCGACCGTGCCGCGCACCGTTTCGTTCACAACAAACCTCCATATCGGTTGAGCCGCCATAATCTCATGCTGCCGCGAAGCTTTCCATCTGATTGGAAAGGGTGTATGGCCGGTTGGCCTAATTATATTAGGAGAAAACTCCAAACTATCGGGAAAGAAAAAGATGCTGGACGATCTCGACCGAAATCTCCTTGAAATCCTGGTCAAGGATGCACGGACCTCGCTGAAGGAACTGGCCGCCCAGGTCGGGCTGTCGTCGCCAAGCGTTTCGGAGCGGCTGCGACGGCTCGAGGAGCGCGGCGTCATCCGGGCGTTCACTGTCGAGATCGATCCGCTGGCGCTCGGTTATACCCTGCAGGCGATCGTGCGCATCCGGCCTTTGCCGGGCAAGCTGCACATCGTCCAGAAGCTGATCGAGGAGATTCCCGAATTCGGCGAATGCGACAAGGTGACGGGCGATGACTGTTTCGTCGCCCGGCTGTTCGTGCGCTCGATCGGCGATCTCGACGGGATTTTGGACCGTATCGCCGACAAGGCGGAGACAAGCACCGCCATTATCAAGGCGCAGCCGATCCGGCGTCGGCCGCCGCCGCTTGACGCAACCGCCTCTCGGGATAGGGCAAAGGTCTTGCAGGCCTCCTGATCGAGTTGGGTGGAAAGCCGGTGGCCGGTTGGTTAGTGTGCCGGCCCAAACGAGGCCGGAACCATGGCGCAGAATATATACGATCGTGAGGATTTCTTCGCAGGCTACAGCCAGCTCGGCCGTTCGGTCGAAGGGCTGGAGGGTGCCGCCGAGTGGCCGGCACTGCGCGCCATGCTGCCCGATGTCGGCGGCTTGAGGGTCGTCGATCTCGGCTGCGGCTTCGGCTGGTTCTGCCGCTGGGCCCGCGAGCATGGGGCGGCGCAGGTGCTTGGCCTGGATCTGTCGGAGAAGATGCTTGCCCGGGCAAGGGCCGCCGGCCCCGATGCTGGCATAAGCTATGAGACGGCCGATCTCGATCGGCTCAGCCTGCCGGAAGCCAGCTTCGATCTCGTCTACAGCTCGCTCGCCTTGCACTATGTCGAGGATGTGTCGCGTCTGTTCGGGACCGTGCATCGGGCCCTGGCGCCTGGCGGGCGTTTCGTCTTTTCGACGGAACATCCGATCTTCATGGCGCCGACCAAACCCGGCTGGGTGATCGATAGCGAAGGCCGCAAGACGTGGCCTGTCGACCAATATCTGGTGGAAGGACCGCGCAGCACCGACTGGCTGGCCAAGGGCGTGGTGAAACATCACCGCACGATCGGCACCACCCTCAACGCACTGATCCGGTCCGGCTTCTCCATCGGCCATGTCGAGGAATTCCGGCCGACCGATGCGCAAATCGCAGCCAAGCCGGAACTGGCGGAAGAGCTCGAGCGGCCGATGTTCCTGCTGGTCTCGGCTCGGCGCTAGGCACTGGCCGGCGTCGGCCGAGTGTGCCGCCGCCACGCTCATATTTGCTGTCGCTCCGCCGGGCATTCTGGGCTATTCAAGCGTCGACCCGCTTTCCCTCCGGACCAGTCCCCCCTCCCATGTCAGGCCTGCTTCTCGATCCGTGGTTCTATGCGGCTGCCATTCCGGCGGTCATTCTGGTCGGCCTGTCCAAGGGCGGCTTTGGCGGCGCCGTCGGTTTCGTCGGCGTGCCGCTGATGGCGCTGACCATGCCGCCGGTGCAGGCGGCGGCCATCCTGCTGCCGATCCTGTGCCTGATGGACATCGTCTCGGTATGGACATGGTGGGGCGTTTACGACCGCAAGATGCTGGTCGACATGATGCCGGGCGCCGTCATCGGCATCGGCCTTGGCTGGCTGACGGCGGCACTGGTGACCGAAGAGGCGGTGCGGCTGATCGTCGGCGCCGTCGCCATCATCTTCGTCCTGCGCTGGCTCTATCTGCAGTTCCGCCATGGCGCCGATCACGCTGCCGCGCCCAACCGCGTCGCCGCCGCGGTCTGGGGCACGGTCGCCGGGTTCACCAGCTTCGTAGCCCATGTCGGCGGCCCGCCCTTCCAGGTCTATGCCTTGCCGATCCGGCTCGATCCGAAGGTTCTGTCGGGCACGGCGGCGATCTTCTTTGCCGCCACCAATGCGCTGAAGCTGGTGCCCTATTTCGCGCTCGGCCAGTTCGACACCGCCAACCTGACGGCATCGGCGGTGCTGATGCCGCTGGCGCCGCTGTCGACCATTGCCGGGGCCTGGCTGGTGCGCCGGATGCGGCCGGAAACCTTCTATCCCTTCACCTACGCAACCGTCGCGGTCGTGGCGCTGAAGCTGCTGTGGGATGGCATCGCAGGTCTGATGTAGAAAGGCGGCTGCGCCGCCGCCCGTCATCAGGGTAAGGCAGCGCTCGGCACGAGACGGCGGTTGCCGCCAAAGGCCAGTGTGGCGCCGATCAAGACGGCTAGCACCATCCCGGCAAGGATGCCGATGTCATGCACGGTCGGCTTGAGCACCATGTCGGCAATGATGACCACCATCACGGCATAGTCGAAGCGCGCCGCGCTCATCATACGCTGGCCGATGGCAAGAACCTCTGGTGTGACGCCCTCCCTGGCGATCATTGCGCCCATGCGCTCGCCGGTCGGTTTGAAGATGAACATGCCGATCGAAAAGGTCGTGGCGTAGCCGGCCAGGCCGATGAGGATCCACAGGTCGGAGAAGCCGACCCAGAACCAGCACATGATGAGGCCAAAAATCAGCGTCAGCATCGACACCGGCGCGAAGAACCTGCCGCCCAGCTGACCGCTGGCGCGCATTGCCTGCAGTTTTTCCTCTATGTTGCCCGCCCGCTCGGCAAGTATGCCCAGCAGGAACAGCACGAAGCCGCCTCCGACCCACAGAATGGCGGTAGTGACGTGGAGGAATTTGACGATCGTGTACCAGTCCATGGGTTGCTCCTGCAGTGTTCCGGTCAGGTTGCGGCGGCGCTGATTTGCGCCGGCCGTCAGAGGAGCGGGCGTTTAGCGTGGCGCCTGTTTCGGAACGATGTCGCGAAAAAACCGGATCTGTTTCAGGCAATGAAGAAGCGGCTGAGATAGTGAACGCGCTATCTGATTTCCTGCTAATGTACGAATCGTCGGGAGGGGTTGGCGCGACATCGTCCGGAAACATCGCTGATGCTAATGCGCCGACGCCGGGAGCCCGGTGGCGACAAAAGTCGTCTGACGATCAACCCATTCCCGCAAACGGGAAAAGGCAATTCGGGGGACAGACATGCAAGGGGTAGCACGGAATTTCTTCACACTGGCCGTCATCTATTCGCTGTGCGGCATGGCGCTCGGCCTGCACATGTCGATCAGCCAGGATCACGGCCAGATGCCGACTCACGCCCACACGATGGTGGCCGGATGGCTGATGTCGGCGGTCTTCGCCTTCTTCTACCATTTGTTCCCTGCCATCGGGCAAAAGACACTCGCCACCGTTCATTTCTGGCTGACTGCAATCAGCGGCATCGGCCTGCTGATCGGCCTCTACTTCCTGCTTGCCGGCAATGCCGCGATCGAACCACTGGTGGCGGCCTCTTCGATGGGCTTCTACGCAGCCATGCTGCTGTTCGCCTTCATCGCGCTGCCGGCCGTCTGGAGGACGGCCTGAGCTGGACCTGAGGTAAGGTGAGGCTGTGCCGGCGATCTGGAGGACAGCCTGAGCTAGCCTGAGGCCGGAAATGCTGTCCTGTTACGGCACAGTATGGCGGCGTTCGGCCAAAAAACATCCGCGCCGTTAAGGCTTCATTAAGCTTTACAGGTGTTTACTATGTTCATCCAGTGATCTGGATTCTTACCGAGTGGTTGGAGCCACTTTGTTTGACGCCTCCCTGTTAAACTCCTGAGAGCCGCCTTATCCGCGGCTCTTTTTTTGTCTTCATTTCTCTTTTTTGTCCGCATCTCAGCGGGGCCGCCCAATGGTGGCTCGCCGTTAACCTTCTGTTAAACATGTGCTTGCCTTCGCCGGTGACGAAGCGCATTTTCAAGCTTCAGTCAGATAGGGTTCCGGGTGTATCGGCAGGAAGCCGAATCGGCCGGTTGCAAGTGCAGGGGCGTATCAATGAACGAGCCTTCGAAGGGCAGTGCGAAAACCGTCAAGCTGGCGGAGCGCCGGGTTTTCTCGCAATCCTTCAAGCCGCTTTACCAGGAAGGCATGGGTCTGGTCGAACAGGCCGCCGAATATCTCGACGGCAAGGGCCGGGCCGAGGCAAAGAAACTGTCGCGGCTGGGCGCCACGCTCTATGCGGCCGAATCGATGAGGCTGACCACCAGGCTGATGCAGGTTGCGTCCTGGCTGCTTTTGCAGCGCGCCGCCAATTCCGGCGAGATGACCCGCGACCAGGTCGCGTCGGAAAAGTCCAAGGTGCGCCTCGACACCGCTTCCGCCCATGATGAAGCCGGCGGCTGGGCCGAGCTGCCCGAGGATTTCCTCGATCTCGTCACCCGCTCGCTGCGCCTCCAAGCACTGGTGCGCCGCATGGACGAGGAGATCTATGGCTCCGGGGCCGTGGTCGACATGCAACCGATGGCTCGCCGCCTCAATCCAGTTTCCGACCAGATCAGCCTGCTCAACACGGCTTTCGCTCGGGGTTAGACCCCGGTCTGTCTTCTGTTTCCGGTTTGTTCACATTTCGCTGGCATCGCTGTGGGCCGGAGGTAAAGTCGGCAAATGGCGGAAGCGATTCGCATCATCGGTATCGATCCTGGGCTTCGACGCACCGGCTGGGGCATCGTCGAAAGCCTCGGCAATTCGCTGCGCTTCATTGCTTCCGGGACCGTGAAGTCCGAGGATAAGGCGGCGCTGGCAACGCGGCTGTGCCAGCTGCATGACGGGCTCGCCGAAATCCTGCACAGCGCGATGCCGCACGAGGCGGCGGTCGAACAGACCTTCGTCAACAAGGACGCGGTGGCAACGCTGAAGCTCGGCCAGGCGCGTGGCATCGCCATGCTGGTGCCGGCGCGTGCGGGGCTTGTCGTTGCAGAATATGCGCCCAACGCGGTGAAGAAGGCGGTGATCGGCGTCGGCCATGGCGACAAGAAGCAGATCCACATGATGGTGAAGGTGCTGTTGCCGAAAGCCGTCTTCGATACCGAACATGCCGCTGATGCACTGGCCATCGCCATCTGCCACGCGCATCACCGGCAGAGCGTGGCCTACAGGATGGCGCTGGCCGGCTAGCTATGTTCTTGACTTGTTCACGCTGCAGGGATAAGTAATACCGCAGAGGTATTACCATGCGCGTGACCACCAAGGGGCAAGTCACAATCCCCAAGCCGATAAGGGACCGTCTGGGCATCGCCCCGGGCTCCGAGGTGGAGTTCGTGGCCACCGACGAGGGTGTTCGGCTGGTTGCCGTCAACGAGAACCTCTCCCAGGAAGAGAAATTGCGCAGGTTCAGCGATGTCCTCGACCAGATGGAGGGGACGTTGGATTTGGGAGGCATGACCACCGATCAGTACATGGAGTGGTTGAGGGGGCCGCGTGAAGATCTCGACGTTGATTGACACAAATGTCCTGATCGATGTTTGGGGGCCAGCCGGACCGATGAAAGGATGGTCGGCATCGGCAATCGCCTCCTGCCGCCGCGACGGCGCGTTGGTGGTCAACACGATCGTCTGGTCCGAGTTGGCGCCGCTGATTGCGACGGAAACGGCGCTTCGAAAAGCAGTCGACATGCTTGGAATGGATCGCGAACTTGTATCTTGGGACGCGGCGTTCCTTGCCGGCGTCACGCATTCCCGCTATCGCCGGGCCGGTGGCGTCAGGGAAAGAACCTTGCCCGATTTCTTTATCGGCGCTCACGCGACCGTCGCTGGACATCGTCTTTTGACCCGCGACGCTGCTCGTTACCGCAGTTACTTCCCGGAGCTCGACATCATCTCTCCTGAGACGCACCCATGAGAGCCCATCTTCCATGAAAGGTCTGGCATGATCGGCAAGCTCAAGGGCACGCTCGACGAGGTCGACGAGGATCATTGCCTCGTCGACATCCATGGCGTCGGCTACGTCGCCTATTGTTCGGTGCGCACGCTGGCGGCGTTGCCTTCGCCGGGCGAAGCGGTGGTGCTGTTTATCGAGACCTATGTGCGCGAGGACATGCTGCGCCTCTACGGCTTCCAGTCGGTGCTGGAACGCGAGTGGTTCCGGCTGCTGATGAACAATGTTCCGGGCGTCGGCGCCAAGGTGGCGCTGGCCATCCTGTCGACGCTGGCGCCGGCGGATCTCGCCAACGCCATTGCGCTGCGCGATATCGCCATGGTTTCGCGCGCGCCCGGCGTCGGCAAGAAAGTGGCCGAGCGCATCGTCACCGAGTTGAAGAACAAGGCGCCGGCCTATGCCGGAACCGCCTCGGGCACCATCGGCCTGAAACAGGAACTCGGCGACGGCGTGGCATCCGCGCCCATCACCGACGCGGTCTCGGCGCTGGTCAATCTCGGCTATTCGCGCGACACCGCCGCCAATGCTGTGGCGGCGGCGCTGAAGACGGCGGGCGAGGATGCCGATGCGCCAAAGCTGATCCGCTTCGGGCTGAAGGAACTGGCGCGGTGAACCGTCGCTTGTTCAGCTCCTTGCCGTGTGCAAGGAAGGCGTCATGAGCCTGTCGCCCCGCCTGATTGCGCCGGAAAAACGCGGCGAGGATGCCGAGCAGACCTTGCGGCCGCAGACGCTCGACGATTTCGTCGGCCAGGCGGCGGTGCGGGCCAATCTCAAAGTGTTCATCGAGGCCGCCAAGGGCCGCAACGAGGCGCTCGACCATGTGCTGTTCGTCGGGCCGCCCGGTCTCGGCAAGACGACGCTGGCGCAGATCATGGCGCGCGAACTCGGCGTCAATTTCCGCTCGACCTCGGGTCCGGTCATCGCCAAGGCGGGCGATCTTGCCGCCCTGCTGACCAATCTCGAGGAAGGCGACGTGCTGTTCATCGACGAGATCCACCGGCTGAGCCCGGCGGTGGAGGAAATCCTCTATCCGGCGATGGAGGATTTCCAGCTCGACCTGATCATCGGCGAGGGACCGGCGGCGCGCTCGGTCAAGATCGACCTCGCCCGCTTCACCCTGGTTGCCGCCACCACGCGGCTCGGCCTGCTGACCAATCCCTTGCGCGACCGTTTCGGCATTCCGGTACGGCTCAATTTCTACACGGTCGAGGAGCTGGAGCAGATCGTGCGGCGCGGCGCGCGCATCCTGCAGATGCCGCTCGGCGACGACGGTGCGCTGGAAATCGCGCGGCGTGCGCGCGGCACGCCACGCATCGCCGGCCGGCTCTTGCGCCGCGTGCGCGATTTCGCCTCGGTGGCCGGCGACGGCCACATCGACCGCAAGATCGCCGACGAGGCGTTGACCCGGCTGGAAGTCGATGCGCTCGGCCTCGACGCGCTCGACCGGCGGTATCTCAGCATGATCGCGCGCAATTTCGGCGGCGGGCCGGTCGGCATCGAGACGATCGCCGCCGGCCTGTCCGAGCCGCGCGACGCCATCGAGGACATCATCGAGCCCTATCTGATCCAGCAGGGCTTCATCCAGCGCACACCGCGCGGCCGCATGCTGACGGCCAATGCCTGGCGCCATCTCGGCCTCGACGCGCCGAAGGATCTGGCGCAGCAGCAGATCAACCTGTTCCAGGAAGAGTAATTTTCCAGTGCGCCGCCCGTCGTCTCGGGTATTGGCTCAGCACTGCGTCGGTACGTTTTTTGAATGCGCCCGGAATCTTCTCGGTCGATCTTGGCTGAGCGATCAATGCAGCCCGCGGATCACGTCCATCACATCCGGCTCGGCCTTGTCGCCATTGAAGGCGTCGACGATGCCGAAGGCGCCGCCATAACTCCACACCGACCATGAGAAGCCATGTGCTTCGGCACGCCCGATCATGTCCCTGACATAGGCGGCCCGGTACCCGGCGGGCATCACATAGGAATTGCCATATTCCTGGCGGATCATGCCGAACTCGCCCAGCGTGATGTTTTCGGGCCTGATGCCGTTGGCCTTCGCCCATGCCTCGACCTTTTTGAACGGCGCATCCATGAGGCCCAGCAACTTGTCGGGACTGTCCATGCTGGCGACCTGTTCGTCGAGATAGGCAAGCAGGCCGCTCTGCCGTGTCCACGGGGCCTCGGCCTTGATCCTGGCGCGGATGGTGTCGAGCGTCACGTCGAGCTGTGCCTTGGGCACCGCGGTCAACGGATAGGGCAGGCCAGTCACATAGGGGATGAAGTCGCCGGCCCAGGTCGCGCCCTGATGGGTGAGCAGGAACGGATCATAGGAGTGGAACGTCCAGATGACATTGTCGTCAGGGATCGTCTTGGGATCGATCTTCTCCAGCGAGCTCGCGGCGGAGTAGCAGGCGCCGGTCAGCACTAATGTCAGTTTCGTCGCCGAGGATCGCGCCGCGGCGAACAGTTTGCGTTGGCGGTCCGGCCACAGGCTGGTGCCGTCGCTGTCGCAGTCGACGATTGGTTCGTTCATTGGCTCAAAAGCGACCTGGGCGGGATTTTCGCCGGCCAGCGTGCGGGCCATCTTGCGGACCATCTCGAGATAGGCGTCGAAGGTCCGCGGGTCGTCCATCACTTGCGCCATGCCGATCTTGCGGCTGCCGCCGGCCGGGATCAGGTGCATGTCGACGATAACCTTCAGGTCGGCGCGGTTGATCATGCGCACGGAGTCCAGCACGCCGGCATAGAGATCGTCACGCAAGGTCACGGTCTGGTCGGACAGGAAGGGCGATGGATCGACCGGCATGCGCAGGAAATCGAAGCCGGCGTCCTTCAGTGCCTTGAGGTCGTTCTCCCCAAGGAATTTGCGCCATTCCGGATAGGGTAGGATGGCTTTGGCGTCGCCCCACTGGTCTTCGCCGGGCCATGTGACCCATTGGTCGAGGTTGAGGCCGCGCTTCATCGAGAATGTTGCGGCCTGGCCAGGCAGCGCCAAAGCCACGAGCACGAACAGCGCCGCCGTCAAACTCTTGATCATCGCCGTCAACAGTGCCATCCGATGTTATGTTCCGCGGGAAACTGGTGCCTCGTCGGGGCTGAAAAAGGAAGTGCAATGGGCGATCATGGTGAATCGGCGACGCTGCTGGCCGGGCTTTCCGGCGCGCTGACCACGTTCGGCCACCGGCTGATGGCGCGGGTCTATTATGCCGACACCGATTTCTCCGGCGTCGTCTACCATGCGCGCTATCTCGAATTCTTCGAACGCGGTCGCTCCGACTATCTCCGGCTGACCGGCGTGCACCACACAGAGCTTGCCGATGGCAAGCATGGCGAAAGAATAGTCTGGGTGGTGCGGCGCATGGAGATCGACTTTCGCGGCCCCGCCCGTATCGACGACATCCTGACGGTCGACACCCGCACCGACGAGATTTCCGGTGCGCGCATCTTCATGGCGCAGCAGCTCAAGCGTGGCGACGAACTGCTGGTCGAGGCCAAGGTCGAGGCGGCGATCATCGGTGAGAATGGCCGCCCAAGGCGTTTTCCCAGGGAATGGGTGGCGGCATTCATGCCGAGGGTGCGCTGATATTCAGGTGATGCCGGCCTGCAAACAGCAGCTTCCTGCGCTTCCCCGTTCTACCGCATCGCGGTAGAACTGTGCTCACGTACGAAAAGTACGCTCCGCTCCGGTTCTCGGAATCTACCGTTTTCGGCTCGGCCTGACCTGAATCTCAGCACACCCTAGGCGCAGCCATTGAATTGATGGCCTTGCCATTGGGCGTGGCAATGCGCCGCGCCTTATATACTAACCCATCCTTAACCATAACGGTTCATGAAGAGATTGGTGAAGATTGGCGTTATCGAACGCCTTCCTTTCACCAATATTTGCCCCGAAAAGGCCGATAATGGCACAGTTTGGGGTTGTTCCGGTAGCTTCGTGCGAACCGACCACAAGGGATGCCAGGGGCCAGCCGCCAGCTTCGCCCGGAAAATCTTAAGGACGTAACGATGGAAAATATCGCACTCGCCGACCCGGGCGCGCAATTGTCGGTTTGGTCGCTGTTCGTTTCGGCCAGCTGGGTGGTCAAGCTGGTCATGATCGGCCTGCTCTGCGCCTCGGTCTGGACCTGGGCGATCATCGTCGACAAGCTGGTTTCCTATGCCCGTATGCGGCTGGCGCTCAACCGGTTCGAACAGGTGTTCTGGTCGGGGCAGTCGCTGGAAGAGCTTTACCGCACGCTCGCCGATCGCAAGACAACCGGCATGGGCGCCATTTTCGTCGCGGCCATGCGCGAGTGGAAGAAGAGTTTCGAGAAGGGCGCCAAGTCGCCGCTCGGCCTGCAGACCCGCATCGACAAGGCGATGGACCTAGCGCTGACCCGCGAGATGGAAAAGCTGGAAGGCCGCCTAGGTTTCCTCGCCACCACCGGCTCGGCGGCACCTTTCATCGGCCTGTTCGGCACCGTCATCGGCATCATGACCTCATTCCAGGCGATCGCCGGCTCCAAGAACACCAGTCTCGCGGTGGTTGCGCCCGGCATTGCCGAAGCGCTGCTGGCGACGGCCATCGGCCTGCTGGCCGCCATTCCGGCCGTCATCGCCTACAACAAGTTGTCGTCCGACGCGAGCAAGATAGCCGTGCGCATGGAAGGGTTCTCCGACGAGTTCTCCGCCATACTCTCGCGCCAAATCGATGAAAAAGTGGCCCCCAAGGCCTGAGGAGTAGCAGATGGGTATGTCCATGGGCATGGGAGGACGGGGCGGGCGCGGCCACAGGCGGCGCGGCCGTCACCATGCACTGATGTCCGAGATCAACGTCACGCCGATGGTCGACGTGATGCTGGTGCTGCTGATCATCTTCATGGTCGCCGCACCGATGCTGACGGTCGGCGTGCCGATCGACCTGCCGGATACGCAGGCCAAGGCGATGAATGCCGACACGCAGCCGATCACCGTCTCGATCAACGCCGCCGGCCAGATCTATCTGCAGGAAACCGAGATCCCGATCGAGGAGCTGGTGGCCAAGCTGCAGGCGATCTCGAAGACCGGCTATGAGGAGCGCATCTTCATCCGCGGCGACAAGTCCACCGACTATGGTACGGCGATGAAGGTGATGGCCCGCATTTCGGCCGCTGGCTACAAGAACATCGGCCTGGTTTCACTGCAGGAACAGGACCAATAGACGCGCTATGAAGACCGGCCTCACCACATCGGTGATCTTGCATGCGGCGGCGCTGACCTTCGGCCTGTTCACGCTGACGGCGCCGGCGGCACTTCCGTCGTCCGACGTCGAGTCGGTCGCGGTCGATATCGTGCCCATGGAAGCCATTGCGCAGACGTTGCAGGGCGACAAGAAGGCCGTGATGCATGAAAAACCGGCACCCGTGCCGACGCAGCGCCCGGACATCGTTCCGGACGCGCAGAAGGTCGGCGAGAACAGCGTCGACACCGACAAGCCGATAACGCCGGAAGCCAAGCCGAAGCCCGTCGACATGACCTCGGCTCCGCCGCCCGCGCCGACCCCGATCGAAAAGCCGAAGCCCGAGGACGTGCCGAAGCCGCAGGAAAAGCCTAAGCCCACCCCGGCAACGGAAGTGGCGCCGGCGCCGACGCCCAAGGAAGAGGTTAAGCCCGAGCCGGTCAAGCAGGCCGACCCCAAGCCGACACCGGCCAAGCCGGCGCCAACCCCGCCACCGCAGGACAAGACCGCAGCCATCGATCCGACGCCCGACGCCGTCGCTGAAGCCATAGCGCAGGAGCCGCCCGCCGAGGCGACGCAGCTGCCGGATTCCGCTCCCGCGCCGGAAGCGCGGCCGAAGCCGCAGCCGGCGCAGGCCGAAAGCGCCAAGGCGCCGGAACGCAAGAACGCCGACAAGCCGGTCAAGGAAGCGTCGTCGAAGCCGAAGTCCGACGACAAGCAATTCAACGCCGACGAGATTTCGGCGCTCCTAGACAAGCAGAAACCATCCGGCGGCGGCGCCAAGCGCTCGACCCAGCAGGCGTCGCTCGGCGGCGACAAGGATCAGGGCCAGAAGCTTTCCAGGTCCGAAATGGGTGCCCTGGAAAGCCAGCTTGGCGGCTGCTGGACCCTTCCCGCGGGCCTTGAAGGTTCCGAGAACTTCGTCGTCGTGGTGCGGTTCAACCTGGATGCCTCCGGCAAGCTGGATGGACGCCCGGCGGTCGAAACGTCGAGCGGAAACCGCCAGTTCGACGAAAGTGCCGTTCGTGCGGTGCAAAAATGCGATGTCACCGGCCTGCAGGTTCCCGCCGGCAAGCAGGACATCTGGGCCGACGTCCGCGTCACCTTCGATCCAAGGGAGATGCTGGGCCTCTAAGGCGGCCCGCGTATCCGGAAATCAGTACGAGAAGCGAGAAGACATGAAATCAATCCTCAAGCCGCTCCTGATGGTCGCAGCAATGGCGATGGGCATGACCGCTGCCAGCACGTTGCCGGCGCTGGCGCTGGTCGAGCTCAACGTCAACAAGGGCAATGTCGAGCCGCTGCCGATCGCCATCACGGATTTCCAGGGCGGCGACGCGCTTGGGGCGCAGATTTCGCAGATCGTCACCGCCGATTTGAAGCGTTCGGGTCTGTTCGCTCCGATCGACAAGAGCGCCTTTATCGAGAAGATCACCAACCCCGATGCAGCACCGCGCTTCGACGACTGGAAGGTGATCAACGCGCAGGCGCTGGTCACCGGCAGCGTCAGCAAGGAAGCCGACGGCCGCATCCGCGCCCAGTACCGGTTGTGGGATACCTTTGCCGGCCAGCAGATGGCCGGCGAGCAGTTCTTCGCCAACGACGCCAATCAGCGGCGTGTCGCCCACATCATCGCCGACGCCATCTATGAGCGGCTGACCGGCGAAAAAGGCTATTTCGACACCCGCGTCGTCTTCATCGACGAATCCGGCGCCAAGAATGCGCGCAAGAAGCGCCTCGCGATCATGGACCAGGACGGCGCCAATGTGCGCTATCTCTCGGACGGCAGGTCGATCGTGCTGACGCCGCGTTTCTCGCCGAACCGGCAGGAAATCACCTATATGTCGTATGAAAGCGGCCAGCCGCGGGTCTATCTGCTGCAGATCGAGACCGGCCAGCGCGAACTGGTCGGCAATTTCCCGGGCATGACCTTTGCGCCGCGCTTTTCGCCCGACGGCCAGAAAGTCATCATGAGCCTGCTGCGCGACGACGGCAATTCCAACATCTTCGCCATGGACCTGCGCAGCCGCTCGACGACGAGGCTGACCAACTCGACCGCCATCGACACCTCGCCGTCCTATTCGCCCGACGGCAGCAAGGTGGTGTTCACCTCCGACCGTGGCGGCCGCGCGCAGATCTACGTGATGGGCGCCGACGGCTCGGGCCAGACCCGCATCTCCTTTGGCGACGGCGTCTATTCGACACCGGTATGGTCGCCGCGCGGCGACCTCATAGCCTTCACCAAGCAGACCGGCGGCGAATTCCAGATCGGCGTCATGAAGACCGACGGCTCGGGCGAGCGCATCCTGTCCTCCGGCTTCCAGCAGGAGGGGCCGACCTGGGCGCCGAACGGCCGCGTGCTGATGTTCTTCCGCGATTCCGCCGGTGGGCCCAAACTGGTTTCGGTCGATCTGACCGGACGCAACGAGCAATCGATCCCGACGGCGAACTTCGCTTCGGACCCGGCCTGGTCGCCGCTGCTTGAATAGAGGAATTGAGGAACTGGGGAATTGAAGAACTGAAGAATGGAGAAGGCGGGCGGCTACATTAATCGCGCGAAGGATCTAGAGGTATATAAGCGCGCTTATGTGGTTTCTCTTGACGTCCATAAAGCTACGCTCGCTTTCCCGAAAATGGAGCAATACGCACTGGCTGATCAGTTGCGTCGCTCCAGCAAAGGAATCTGCGCCAATTTGGCTGAAGGATTTGCCAAGCAGACTCACTCCAAACCCGAATTCGCGCGGTTCATTTCGATGGCAATGGGGTCATGCAGCGAGGTGGAGACGTGGATTTCCTATGCGTTCGACCTTGGATACATCAGCCAGGCACAACACGACGATTGGCTGCGATCCTATGCCCATATCTACGGCATGCTGATCAATCTGAGAGAAAAGCTGAAGTGAATTCTCTCTTCAGTTCCTCAATTCCCCAACTCTTCAATTCCTCATTTCCATCTCTTTGTCGCGTTTTGGCCGTATTTACGCCTAGGGTCCGCGTGAAATGTGGCTTCAGGCCAAAACGGCTGCGGACGGGCAGCTTAAACCAAAATTTAACCGTGTTTCTTGAATGCCGGTTAACCCAAACGTGGTTACTGGGTGATCGCCAAATCACTCAAATTAGATCACTCGAAATACGAAGGAGAGGCGGCATGGGCCGTATTGCAGCACTTACCAGAAACCCGGTCATGATCGCGCTGGTGGCGATGCTCGCCATCGCAGGTTGCGCCTCGAAGAAGACGCCGAACAACGCGGCCGATCTTGGCCTTAACGGCGCCGGCGCCGCAACACCCGGTTCGGCGCAGGACTTCACCGTCAACATTGGCGACCGCATCTTCTTCGATACGGACTCGACCTCGATCCGTGCCGACGCTCAGACGACGCTCGCGCGCCAGGCGCAGTGGCTGAACCAGTACAAGCAGTATGCCATCGTCGTCGAAGGTCATGCCGACGAACGCGGCACACGTGAATACAATCTGGCGCTCGGCGCCCGCCGCGCCGCCGCCACCCGTGACTTCCTTGTCGCCAAGGGCGTCTCGGCCAGCCGTCTCAAGACCATTTCCTACGGCAAGGAACGTCCGGTCGCGGTTTGCGACGACATCTCCTGCTGGTCGCAGAACCGCCGCGCGGTCACCACGCTTAGCGGCGCTGGCTCCTGAAGCATCACGCAGCCGACCGGCGCGTCAAGAACGGCGGCCGTCTAGCGGTAAAAATGCAACATACCTGTGCGAAAGGCGGCCCTGGGGCCGCCTTTTTCATATCCGGACGCTCGAAACAAAATTTGGCCGAAGTCTCGGCTCCTGCTATGAGCCGAGGGCGCTTGGCTGGTCCCATTCTGATTGGAAGGCGCGAACAAGCTAACGAAATCACTGCGAGAGGCACATGCATTTGAGATCGGTTCTGAGCGGCACGCTTGCGCTGCTGCTCCTATCAGGCATCACCGCCCTGGCTAGCGGCACCGGGGCGAGCGGCACGGGGCAATCAACCGACAGCGGCTTTACCTTCCATCTTCCCAGTGTCGAATTGCCCAACCTTTTCGGTCAAAAGAAGAAACCGGACCAGGTTCAGCTGGTGCAATCCGATCCTGCCGCTGTCACCAGCCTGGAAGAGCAGCTGCGGCAGATGAACGGCAAGATCGAGGAACTCAATTTCCAGGTCCTGCAGATGCAGGAGCAGATCCGCAAGCAGCAGGAAGACAATGAATTCCGCTTCCAGCAGCTGGAAGGCGGCGGCACGCAAGGCGGGCAGCCGCCGGCGCAGAAGAAATCGGACGCCACCACCGGCACCGACAACGATGTGGCGGCGGCCCCGGCGATACGGGCGCCGGCCGATGCCGGCGCCGCGCCCGCCAACGATCAGTCGGCAGGCGGCAAGACGGTCGAGGATGTCATCGTCGAATCTCCCGACGGCAACCCCGGAAAGGTTATTCCCGGTACGGGAGCGCCGGAAAAGAATTTCGGCACCATCACCGTCGACAAGAACGGCAATGTGATCGATGCCGGCGGCAACACGCAATCGACCGCGCCGGCGCAGGACACCGCGCCAGTCGCCGGGGCGGCGCCCAAGGCCGGAAAATCCGATACGGTGGTCGCGGCGTTGCCCGCCACCAACAACCCGGAAGAGCTTTACCGCAACTCCTACCAGTTCATCCTCTCGGGCGACTACGGCACCGCCGAGCAGGGTTTTCGCGACCACATCGCCCGCTTCCCAAGGGATGCGAAGGCGGCGGACGCGCATTACTGGCTGGGCGAGTCATTGCTCGGCCAGCAGAAATACCGCGACGCGGCCGAGACGTTCCTTGCCGCCAGCAAGGACTACCCCAAGGCCAAGAAAGCTCCCGACATGTTGCTGAAGCTCGGCGTGTCGCTGGTCGGCCTCAAGCAGCATGACGTTGCCTGTGCCACCTTCAGCGAGGTCGGCAAGCGTTACCCTGATATTTCCAGTGCGCTCAAGGAACGCGTCAAGCAGGAGAAGGCTCTGGCTGCCTGCTGATCCTTGTCCTACATGTCGTTGTCCTGAAACCGGGATCACTTTTGGGCGACATGCATTATGCTCGACACCGAGCCGGACCTTTCGACTAACCCTTTTTCGCATATCGATTTTACCAGCGGCGCTGTTGCGGCCGTGTCCGGCGGCAGCGACTCGACCGCCCTGCTCCTTCTTCTCAGACACCATCTCGACCGTAAGGCGCCGGCAACCAGGCTGCTGGCGGTAACGATCGACCACGGTTTGCGGTCCGGTTCGGCTGCGGAAGCGCAAACAGTGGCGAAGCTGTGCGCCAGATTCGGAATTTCACACCGCATCCTGACATGGTCGGGCCCCAAGCCATCGACCGGCCTGCCCGCGGCTGCTCGCGAGGTGCGCTACCGGCTGCTGGCCGAGGCGGCACAAGCTGAAGGCATCGGCCTGATCCTCACCGGCCATACCGCCGATGACCAGGCAGAGACGGTGCTGATGCGGCAAGCGCGCGAAGAAGGATTGGCGCGGGACGGGGGCCAAGGCCATGCCGAAATGGCAGGCCGGGGACTTGCCGGCATGGCGCCGGCCACCTTGTATGACTGGCGCGAGTGGATTGTTCGGCCGCTTCTCGGGTTGCGGCGCGAGGCGCTGCGCGACGTCCTGCGGCGTGAGAATGTCGGCTGGGCCGACGACCCCACCAATATCGACGCGGCCTTCGAGCGGCCGCGTGTGCGGGCCGCCCTTGCCGACAGCAACGGTGCGCAGCGCATCGACGATGCACTGGCGCTGGCCGCGCATGAGGGCCGCGCGCGCAGTCAACTCGGCCTCGCCGCCGCAAGTTTGATCGGCGATTTCGCGACCAGGCTGTCCTGCGGGCTCATTCGTCTTGATCCGCTCTTGCTGAACACAGGCGACGAGCGAGCGGCCGTCTATGCGTTGCGTATCCTGCTGGCCATGACCGGCGGAATTGCCTTCCTACCGGATCAGGCCCGCAGCGAGGCTCTGTTCGGTCGGCTGAGGGCTGGATTTCTTTGCGCCACATTGTCGCGGACGGTTGTCGATTCCCGGCGCTCCGGCATCTTCCTGCGCCGCGAGGCGCGCGGCCTGCCCGCCGCCGCAACCCTTACTGGCAGCACCCTGTGGGATGGCCGCCGGCGCATCACATTGAACGACAGCAGCAGCGCATTGTTGATTGCCCCGCTAGGCACGGCAGCGGCGAAGCGGCTGGCGACGGGCCAAGGAAAAGCCCCGCCGAGCCTGATGCGCGCCGCGCTCGCGGCCGAACCGGCGTTGTGGCACGCCGGGGAATGCCTTGGTTTGCCTGGATATGGACTGAAGTCTGCGATGATGGAAGTGCGGCCGGTCGTTACCCCCTTTGCCCGCTTCCTGCCTTCCTTCGACCTGGCGCCGGCGCAGGCCGTCGCCGGGCTGATTGGCGCGGCCCCGGTCCCGCCCTTGCCTTTCAGCGGCCATAGTGCCGGCTGATGGTTGCGCGAAAGCTTAACCCAGACGTGCTGTTATGCTTGGCAAGGGGAGGTGCTCTCCCTATGTTAGGCGCAAGTTTCCTCTCATGACGCGTGTCCGCCCCGCGGACGCCAACGGGACAATTGATGAATCCGAACTATCGCAACCTCGCGCTCTGGGCGATCATAGCGGTCCTGCTCATAGCCCTGTTCAATCTGTTCCAGACGCCGCAGACGCGAGGGGCTTCCAGCGATGTGCCTTATTCGCAGTTCCTGCAGGATGTCGCGGCGGGCCGGGTCAAGACGGTAACCATCGCGGGCGCCCGCATCAGCGGCACCTACACCGACAATGCCAGCGGCTTCCAGACCTATTCGCCCGGCGATCCTTCGCTGGTCTCGCGGCTGCAGGACAAGAACGTCACCATCAATGCGCGGCCTGAAACAGACGGTTCCAATTCGCTGTTCGGCTATCTGATCTCTTGGCTGCCGATGATCCTCATACTCGGCGTCTGGATATTCTTCATGCGCCAGATGCAGTCCGGCTCCGGCCGCGCGATGGGCTTTGGCAAGTCGAAGGCCAAGCTGCTCACCGAAGCGCATGGCCGCGTCACCTTCCAGGATGTTGCCGGCGTCGACGAAGCCAAGGAAGATCTGGAAGAGATCGTCGAGTTCCTGCGCGATCCGCAGAAATTCCAGCGGCTCGGCGGCAAGATTCCGCGCGGCGTGCTGCTCGTCGGCCCTCCGGGAACCGGCAAGACGCTGCTCGCCCGCTCGGTTGCCGGCGAAGCCAATGTGCCGTTCTTCACCATTTCCGGTTCTGACTTCGTCGAGATGTTCGTAGGCGTTGGTGCAAGCCGCGTCCGCGATATGTTCGACCAGGCCAAGAAGAACGCACCCTGCATCATCTTCATCGACGAAATCGACGCTGTCGGCCGTCATCGCGGCGCCGGCCTCGGCGGTGGCAACGACGAACGCGAGCAGACGCTGAACCAGCTGCTGGTCGAGATGGACGGCTTCGAATCCAATGAAAGCATCATCCTGATCGCCGCCACCAACCGGCCCGACGTGCTTGACCCCGCCCTGCTCAGGCCAGGCCGCTTCGACCGCCAGGTCGTGGTGCCGAACCCTGACATCGTCGGCCGCGAGAAGATCCTCAAGGTGCATGTGCGCAACGTGCCGCTGGCGCCCAATGTCGACCTCAAGGTGATCGCGCGCGGTACGCCGGGCTTTTCCGGCGCCGATCTGATGAACCTCGTCAACGAATCCGCGCTGATGGCGGCACGGCGCAACAAGCGCCTCGTCACCATGGCCGAATTCGAGGACGCCAAGGACAAAATCATGATGGGCGCCGAGCGCCGCTCGTCGGCCATGACCCAGGCCGAGAAGGAGCTGACCGCCTACCATGAGGCCGGCCACGCCATTCTCGCGCTCAACGTGCCATCGGCCGATCCGCTGCACAAGGCCACGATCATTCCACGCGGTCGCGCGCTCGGCATGGTCATGCAGTTGCCCGAAGGCGACCGCTATTCGATGAGCTACAAATACATGATCTCGCGTCTCGCCATCATGATGGGCGGCCGCGTCGCCGAGGAGTTCAAGTTCGGCAAGGAGAACATCACCTCCGGAGCCTCTTCGGATATCGAGCAGGCGACCAAGCTGGCCCGCGCCATGGTCACGCGCTGGGGCTTTTCCGACAAGCTCGGCCATGTCGCCTATGGCGACAACCAGGAAGAAGTGTTCCTCGGCCATTCGGTGGCGCGCACGCAGAACGTCTCGGAAGAAACGGCGCAGATCATCGACGCCGAAGTGCGCCGCCTGATCGACGAGGCCTATTCGTCGGCGAAGACCATCCTGACCAAGAAGAAGAAGGAATGGATCGCGCTGGCGCAGGGCCTGCTGGAATACGAGACGCTATCCGGCGAGGAGATCAAGCAGTTGATCGCCGGCCACAAGCCTGCGCGCGACCTTGGCGACGACACGCCGCCCAGCCGTGGCTCGGCCGTGCCGAAGTCCGGCGGCCGGCGAAAGAAGGGTCCTGAGCCCGAAGGCGGCATGGAACCGCAGCCATCGAGCTGAGCTTGACCACTGATTTCATCGAACGCCGCGGCTTGCTCCGCGGCGTTTTTTGTTTTTGGCGTTGGGGAGGAGTTGTCCGCGACCTCGCATCTGCGACGGTGACGATTGGCGAAAGCCTAGGTGATAGCCAATCTCCCCCGCAAGGGGGGAGATTGGCAACGTCGCCGCTGGCGTGTCCTCGAAGGCAACAAAAAGGCCCCGCGAACCCTGCGGTTCGCGGGCCTTCTCTTCTTCAGATGTCTTGTCGCTCAGCTCTTCAGCTTGGCATTGCACAGGCTGTAATAACCGCCGCCCTTCTGGATCCAGCGAAGGCCGTTCAACGTGCCCGCGTCCTTGTTGCCATGGTAGCCCTGCAGACAGGTCTTCATGCGCGCCTTCGCGGGCTTTTCGGTCTTGAACTCGCCGGCCAGAGTGGTCGGGAATGTCACGCCCGCGGGCGCTACAGTGGGGGCGACCGCCGCGCTGGTTTCCTTTTTCGTCTGCGGCTCGGTTTTGACCGTATCCTCGCTGACACTGTCCGCTGCTGATGTCGCGCACTTCTCCTTGCGAAAAGCCGTCCAGTCCATGCCGTTCAGAGTGCCGCCTTCCTTGGCTGTTCGATAGGTCTCGCCGCATTCCTTCATCGTCAGTGCGCTTGCGGGGGCGACGCTCCAAGCGACAAATGCGGTCGCAGCCAATACCGCCAATCTCAAACTGTGCATAAGACCCTCCTGGTTGATAATAAGTTGACGTCTTTTTGTATATGGTTTGTTCTTGATATGTTCAACCAGAATCTTTGCGGACTACCGATGAGCTTGGCGGTGGGCAGTGTAGGCGAATTGATGATGCCGGCAGCCCGGCGACATGCAGATGCGAGCAAGGCAGTGTGCGTCTTCGCGCAACAAAAAAGGCCCGCGCATCTTGCGATGCGCGGGCCTTTGTTTGGAGACTATGGCTAAGCGATCAGCTCTTCAGCTTGGCGTTGCACAGGCTGTAGAAGCCGCCGCCCTTCTGGATCCACTTCAGGCCGCCGAGCGCGTTGGCGTCCTTGAGGACATAGTACTGGTCGAGGCAGGTGTGCATGCGGCCCTTTCCGGGGGTCTCGCTGGCATATTTCGCCGAGATCGCGGACGGGAACTTGACGCCCTTGGGCGCAGCCGTCGTCGGCTTCGCCGGCTCCTTGGTGTAGCTGGCCTCGTCGGCGGCCGGCACCGTGTCGTCATCCGATGCGCCGGCGCCGCATTCGGTCTTGCGGAAGTCGTTCCACTTCATGCCCTTCAGCGTGTTGGCCGTCTTGGCGGCCTGATACTTGGTGCTGCATTCGGCCATGCTCAGACCCTTGCCGTCGGCGGGGGCCGCGGCAGCCTTGGTGGTTGCCGGCTTGGCGGCGGCAGCGGCGGATGCACCGGCGGCGCATTCGGACTTGCGGAAGTCGTTCCACTTCATGCCGTTCAGCGTGCCGGCAGCCTTCGCCGCCTGGTATTTGGTGCTGCATTCCTTCGCCGTCAGGCCCTTGGCCGTGCTGTCGTCCGCAGCGGCGGCAGCCTTGGCCGCCTTCGTCTCGGCAGCCTTCTTGGTATCGGCCGGCTTGGCGTCGGTCGTCGCGGCGGCGTCGGTGCCGCACTGAGCCTTGCGGAACTGGTTCCAGGTCGCGCCGGCGAGTGTCCCCGCATCCTTGGCGGCGTTGTATTTCGTGCTGCACTCGGCCATCGTCAGTGCGTTGGCTGGCGCGGCCAGGAACAAGGTTGCGACGGCGAGGCCGGTCAAAGTGGCAAGTCGGTGGATGAGCATAGCGTTTCTCCGTTGCAGCAGCCCATGATACGTCCCTGCAAATCAATATCGCTCAACGGGCGGTTGCGCCAGATGCTAAGTGGCGTATATATCGCCGAAAACCGGTTTCTCCCGATAAGGTGATGAAATCGTTGTCCGTTGTCTGGTTCAGAGCAAGATTTTCCTGGTGCATCCGCGCTGAAAGGCTCGCATGACTTGTATGTTGCAACATGGCAGTCTGGGCATGTCAGGTTGCGGCCACGTGTGTGCAGTGCACAACAATGGTTTTCTAAGGATTGGTAACGTATAATCACACAATGTGATCATAGCGCCCTGGCCAATTGTGGCATGACGTGCCGGGGAAGAAACGTCGAGGAAGCTGACTAGCATGGCAGGGAATTATTTCGGCACGGACGGCATTCGCGGACGCGCCAACAAGTTTCCGATGACGGCTGAAATCGCTATGCGGGTCGGCATGGCCGCCGGCCTTTCCTTCCAGCGCGGCAGCCACCGACATCGTGTCGTGCTCGGCAAGGACACCAGGCTTTCCGGCTATATGATCGAGAATGCCATGGTCGCCGGTCTTTGTGCCGCCGGCATGGACGTGTTCCTGCTCGGCCCGATCCCGACGCCGGCTGTCGCCATGCTGGTGCGTTCGCTGCGCGCCGATATCGGCGTCATGATCTCGGCCTCGCACAACCCCTATTACGACAACGGCATCAAGCTGTTCGGACCCGACGGCTACAAGCTCTCCGACGAAATCGAGGAGCGCATCGAGAGCATGCTCGACAAGGATATCGAACTGGCGCTCGCCGATTCCGACGGGCTTGGCCGCGCCAAGCGCGTCGACGGGGTGCATGACCGCTACATCGAATTCGCCAAGCGCACCTTGCCGCGCTCGATGTCGCTCGCTGGCTTGAGGATCGTTGTCGATTGCGCCAATGGCGCGGCCTACAAGGTGGCGCCCGAGGCGCTGTGGGAACTGGGCGCCGAAGTCGTCGCCATCAATGTCGAGCCCAACGGCTTCAACATCAACAAGGAATGCGGCTCGACCCATCCGGCCGGCCTGCAAAAGAAGGTGCACGAAGTGCGCGCCGACATCGGCATCGCGCTCGACGGCGACGCCGATCGTGTCGTTATCGTCGATGAAAACGGCGCGATCGTCGATGGTGACCAGATCATGGCGCTGATCGCCGAATCCTGGCACCAGAGCGGGCGGCTTGCCGGCGGTGGTGTCGTCTCAACCGTGATGTCCAATCTGGGCCTCGAACGCTTCCTCGGCGACATGAAGCTGCAATTGCACCGCACCAAGGTCGGCGACCGTTATGTCGTCGAGCATATGCGTGCGCATGGCTTGAATGTCGGCGGCGAACAGTCGGGTCATATCGTGCTGTCCGACTTTTCGACGACCGGCGACGGCCTGGTCTCGGCGCTGCAGGTGCTCGCCTGCATCAAGCGGCAGGGGCGGCCGGTCAGCGAACTGTCGAAGAAATTCGAACCCGTGCCGCAACTCCTGAAGAACGTCCACATTTCCGGCGGCAAGCCGCTTGAGGAGGCGCCGGTCAAGGCCGCCATCGAAGACGCCCGCAACCGCCTCGGCAAGACCGGACGGCTGGTTATCCGGCCATCAGGGACAGAGCCGCTGATCCGCGTGATGGCCGAAGGCGACGACCCGCAATTGGTCGAGTCCGTGGTCAATGGCATCGTGGACATCATCTCGGAAACGCGCAGCGCCGCTTGATCCCAGCGCGTCCAGCAGGACGTGGATCGGACAACCAAGCGCGCCGCGCTCCTTTAACCGGTCCAAGGCCCGCCTCTCGGCGGGCTTTTTCTTGTCAGCCGCCACTTTGCCGGTGTCTGTAAATCTCGCGCCGATCCCTAGAAGTTTCGAGATTCGTGGTTAAGCAACAGGGTTAAACGCCTTTTAACCTTTGCAATTCATTATCCACGACTGAAAGCCAATCGCATTTCGGGCGGGTTCGCCGTTCCGAGCTTCTCAGGGGTGACAAGCATGTTCAAGACAGCAAGAAAGGCCCTGCTCGCCTTCCTGTTCGCAGGCCTGGCAGGGCCGTTGTTCGCGGCCGACCTGCCGGAACCGATGGTCGAAGAGGCTCCGCCTCAGGCCATCTACGAGCAGCCGGTCGAGGTCGGCGGCTGGTATATCCGCGGCGATATCGGCTATCATAAGTCGAAGGTAGGTGACATTGACTACATCACTTACGGAGCCGAGCCTTGCCCTTGCGGACCTCCTGTCGGAGTCGCCGGCAGCAAGTCCTTCGACTACGGCAAGCTCAAGGGCGGCTTCTCGCTCGGCGCCGGCGTCGGCTACAAGATCAACGACCGCTTCCGTACCGATCTGACCGCCGACTATTGGTTCAAGTCGAACTTCAATGGTGGCACCTCGGATGCCACCACGACCTCGACCGAAGTGTCGAAGATGAGCGCCCTGCTGCTGCTCGCCAACGCCTATGTCGATATCGGCACCTGGCACGGCATCACGCCCTATGTCGGCGCCGGTATCGGCGGTGCCCGGGTCAAGTGGGATACCGTCTACGACCCGAACACCACCGAGACCAACCCCGGAGCATCCAACTGGCGCTTCGCCTACGCAGTCATGGCCGGCGCCTCGTACTGCCTCACCGACAAGGTCATCCTCGACGCCGGCTACCGCTTCTCCCATATCCAGGGCGGCCGCATGTTCGAATTTGATACGAGCAGCGCGGGGCCGGGCTTCGATCACGGCTTCAATACCCACGAAGTGCGCGGTGGCCTACGCTATCAGTTTGGCGGCAGCAACGGTTGCGCCGCGCCGGTCGTTGCCTACCAGCCCGAACCTGAGCCGATCTACACCAAGTAACAGCATCGACATTACTTGAATTCTTCACAAACCGCCCGGCCTCAGCCGGGCGGTTTTTCGTTGGGCCGCCTGGAACAAACAGCGGAAATGAATTCGCTAACGCTCTGTTAGCCTTAACCGGCACTTAACCACTATGGTTAACAATGCTTCTTGAAACGATGGCTGACGCTGCGATTGCGGGCTGCCAAATTCGGGAGTCGGGGACCATGAAACTTACATCGCGTATGGCGCTGGCGCTCGGTGCACTGGCCTTCCTGCCGCTGACGCCGGTGCATGCGGCCGACTACGATCCGCCGATCTATGTCGACCAGGCACCCGACTACGTGCCTGTCGAGGTCGGCTCCGGCTGGTATCTGCGCGGCGATATCGGCTACGCCTTCAGCCATCCTTTCGAACACGAGGAGACCTCGAGCGGGCCTCTGAACAGCTTCACATCCGACAGCAGCCTTTTTACCGGCAGCATCGGCATGGGCTACCACGTCAATGACTATCTTCGGGTGGAGTTGAACGGTGGTATTCTGCCTACCAACAAATTTAGCGATCATCAAAATCTGGCCACGACCTGCGGCGGCTCGACGCTCGTAGACGACGGTTTTGGGACCATCAATTCCGTAGCGGCAACGCAAGCGTGCGATCTCATTAACAACGGCACCAACAAAGGCTACAGCCTCATGGCCAACGGCTATGTAGATCTTGGCACCTATGTCGGAATCACCCCTTATCTTGGTGGCGGTATCGGCGTTGCGTATAACAAGTACTATAGGAGCATCGGCGCACGCGACTGCAAGGAATCGCCAGTCAATTCCGCTGGTACAGGCGGATTTTTCTGCGATGATCCTGCCGGGTATGAAGGTCAAACCGATACGGAGGCCAAATTCAATCTCGCATATTCGATCGGTGCGGGACTTTCCTATCAGGTCTCGAAAAACCTTTCCGTCGATCTGGGCTACGAATATTTCTCCGTCCCGAGTGCAAAATATGTCGCCTATGACGATGGCGCCTTCAACATCCACAAGGGCATAGACTATCAGACGGTCAAGCTCGGGCTGCGCTACGATCTTTGGTAGTAGGTACGGCATGCACGAAAACGCAGACGGCGGATCTTTCGGGGTCCGCCGTTTGCGTCTGAAGTCACGACATCCTGATCAGGGATCGCCGGTATCCCGGCAGCGACAAAAACTTTCCTCTTGACGCCCGAAGTCTGAACGCATATCGCCGTCCGTGGGCCACCCCTCCCCAACGAGGGGCCACTATCTGGAAGGATAGACCACGATGACGACGCATACGAAGCCCGGACTCCGTCCGGCAAACCCCAATTTTTCCTCAGGTCCCTGTGCAAAACGTCCCGGCTGGTCGGTCGAGGCGCTGAACAATGCCGCGCTCGGCCGTTCCCACCGCGCCAAGATCGGCAAGACCAAGCTCGAACAGGCGATCGAGCTGACGCGGGAAATTCTCCAGGTCCCGGCGGGTTACCGCATCGGCATCGTGCCGGCGTCGGACACCGGCGCGGTCGAGATGGCGCTGTGGTCGCTGCTCGGCGAGCGCGGCGTCGACATGGTCGCCTGGGAGAGCTTTGGCTCCGGCTGGGTCACCGACGTGGTCAAGCAGTTGAAGCTCGCCGACGTGCGCAAGATCGAAGCCGGCTACGGCGAACTGCCTGATCTCACCAAGATCGATTTCGACCGCGATGTGGTCTTCACCTGGAACGGCACCACGTCGGGCGTGCGCGTGCCGAACGGCGATTTCATTCCCGCGGACCGCAAGGGCCTGACCGTCTGCGATGCGACTTCCGCCGCATTCGCGCAGAGGCTCGACTTCGAAAAGCTCGATGTCGTCACCTTCTCCTGGCAGAAGGTGCTGGGCGGCGAGGGCGCTCACGGCATGCTGATCCTGTCGCCTCGCGCCGTCGAGCGGCTGGAGACCTACAAGCCTTCATGGCCGCTGCCGAAAATCTTCCGCCTGACCTCGGGCGGCAAGCTGATCGAAGGCATCTTCAAGGGCGAGACCATCAACACCCCCTCGATGCTGTGCGTCGAGGATTACCTCGATGCGCTCAACTGGGCGAAGTCGACCGGCGGCCTCGACGCGCTGATCGCCAGGGCGGATGCCAATGCGGCCGTCCTCGATCGCTTTGTCGGCAAATCCTCCTGGCTCGGTCATCTCGCCGTCCAGCCGGCGACACGGTCGAACACGTCCGTCTGCCTGTCCTTCACCGACCCGGACGTGTCCGCGCTCGACGCCGAGGGGCAGGCGGCTTTCGCCAAGGGGCTGGTGTCGGTGCTCGACAAGGAAGGCGTCGCCTACGATATCGGTGCCTATCGCGACGCACCGCCCGGCCTGCGCATCTGGTGCGGCGCGACGGTCGAGACGTCGGATCTCGAGGCGCTGCTGCCCTGGCTCGACTGGGCCTTCGCCGCGCAGAAGGCGTCGCTCAAAGCGGCGGCCTGAGATCATTCGCGGCGGCTTTCGGGCCGCCCATTCCCATCAGGATCAAATCCATTTCAAGGAGGCCGCCATGGCGCCCCGCGTTCTCGTCTCAGACAAACTCTCCCCCACCGCCGTGCAGATATTCAAGGATCGTGGCGTCGAGGTCGACTATCTGCCCGATCTCGGCAAGGACAAGGAAAAGCTCGCCGAAGTGATCGGCCAGTATGATGGCCTCGCCATCCGCTCGGCGACCAAGGTCACCGAAAAACTGATCAACGCCGCTACCAATCTCAAAGTCATCGGCCGTGCCGGCATCGGCGTCGACAATGTCGATATCCCGGCGGCAAGCCGCAAGGGCATCATCGTGATGAACACGCCGTTCGGCAATTCGATCACGACAGCCGAACATGCGGTGGCGATGATCTTCGCGCTTGCCCGCCAGATACCGGAAGCCAACGCTTCGACCCATGCCGGCAAATGGGAAAAGAACCGATTCATGGGCGTCGAGATCACTGGCAAGACGCTGGGCGTCATCGGCTGCGGCAACATCGGTTCGATCGTCGCGACGCGCGGCGTTGGCCTCAAGATGCACGTCATCGCGTTCGACCCGTTCCTGTCGGACAGCCGTGCCGAGGAGCTTGGCGTCGACAAGGTCGAGCTCGACGAACTGTTCGCCCGCGCCGATTTCATCACCCTGCACACGCCGCTGACCGACAAGACGCGCAACATCATCGATGCCGCGGCGATCGCCAAGATGAAGAAGGGCGTGCGCATCATTAACTGCGCTCGTGGCGGGCTGGTCGTCGAGGCCGACCTGATCGCGGCGCTGAAGAGCGGCAAGGTGGCCGGCGCCGGCGTCGACGTCTTCGAGGTCGAACCGGCCGAGAACAACGAACTGTTCGGCATGGAGAATGTGGTGGCGACGCCGCATCTCGGCGCCTCGACGACGGAGGCCCAGGAGAATGTCGCGCTCCAGGTTGCCGAGCAGATGGCCGACTATCTGATCAAGGGCGCCGTCTCCAACGCCATCAACATGCCGTCGATCACCGCCGAGGAGGCGCCGCGGCTGAAGCCTTTCGTCAAGCTTGCCGAAGTGCTCGGCGCCTTCGTCGGCCAGGTCACCGAGGATCCGATCAAGGAGGTCGAGATCCTGTTCGACGGCTCCACCGCGACGATGAATACGCGCGCGCTGATCAGCGCCGCACTCGCCGGGCTGATCCGGCCTCAGGTCTCCGACGTCAACATGGTGTCGGCGCCGATCATGGTGAAGGAGCGCGGCATCATCGTCGCCGAGGTCAAGCGCGACAAATCGGGCGTGTTCGACGGCTACATCAAGCTTACGGTGAAGACCGAGCACATGACGCGCTCGATCGCCGGCACATGCTTCTCGGATGGCAAGCCACGCTTCATCCAGATCAAGGGCATCAACCTCGATGCCGAGGTCGGCCAGCACATGCTCTACACCACCAATGCCGACGCGCCGGGCATCATCGGCCTGCTCGGCACCGTCTGCGGCGAGAACGGCGTCAACATCGCCAACTTCCAGCTCGGCCGCAACCGGCCGGGCGGCGATGCCATAGCGCTGCTCTATCTCGACGCGCCGTTCCCGGAAGCCGTGCTGGAAAAGGTCAAGGCGCATAAGTCGATCGACTCGGCCAAGCGGCTGCAGTTCGACATCAACGCGATGTGATCGAGGACAGGCGGTTGCCGACCCCCTCGTTGAGGCCGGCCGCCGCGGCGGCCGGTTCAGGTCAACTCGTCCGAGCCATCGGAGACACCCACGCGATGTCGGTAGACCAGTTCCCAGCCCTTCCAGCCCGTAAACAGCAGGATGAGAACCACGATCAGCGATAGGACGAAGCCGGTTGGCATCACGGCCGCCGCTCCGCCGGCGTACCGCGAGTACCAGTTGTAAAGCTCGATCAACACAACGAGTACATTGCCGCCGGCATGGAGCCATGCCGTCGTGAGATTGCGGATCTGAACATCGCCGAGAACATCCGTCAGGCCGGCAAGCGCAGCCAAGGCTGCCATGATCAGGCCCGCGCCGAGAAGCCAAAGCGACCCGGTGACCCATCCGGGATCGGCTGTTCGCCAGAAGATAAGATCGCAAACGAAGGTGCCGACAAAAAAGGCAATCGGAAACGGAATCAGCATGGGATGGATAGGGTGACCGGCAATGCTTGCCGTGCTGCGAGGGTTGGGGCTCATCATGTCGCCTCCCTGCCGTTCAAACTCCGCTGGAGGTGAAATGTTCCAAGTGGGGACGCGGCAGGGTTTATGCCGCTGTTTTCCGGGCCATTGGCTAAATCCATGCTGTTCGCGTGAATCGCTGCGACGGGGAGAGCGTCAGCCGCCACATGTCATCCGCGGTGGTCCGCCACCGCCATCTTGCGCCCGCTGTATTCGGCAAGCCCGATGCCGCCCAGCACGAGCACCAAAGCCAGTGCCTGATAGAGGTGGAACGTCTCGTCGACGATCAGCACCGACAGCAGCGTGCCGAAGATCGGCACCAGATTGATGAACAGGCCGGCGCGGTTGGCGCCGATCAACTCATTGCCCCTGATATAAAGGATCTGCGAGATGACCGATGCGCCGATCGCCGTATAGACGATAACCGTCCAGCCACGCGCGTCGGGCATGATGACCTTGCCGGCGGCGATCTCCCACAGGAAGAAGGGCAACGAGGTGATGAGTGCGGCAACCGACAGGGCCAGCATCAGGCTCTGCCAATGCATCACCGGCTTCAGCCGCAGCCCGACCGAATAGCCGCTGTAGAGAAACACGGCGACCAGCATGATGGCATCGCCGAAATTGAGTTCCAGCGTCAGCAACCGGCGCGGGTCGCCATGGCAGGCGGTGAGGATCACGCCGGCGATGGTCAGCACGACGCCGACAATCTGCGCCCAGTTCACGCGCAGGCGGAAGAAGACGAAATTGGCAGTCATGATCAGGATCGGCATCGCCGCCTGTTCGATCGAGACATTGATCGCTGTCGTGTAGTTGAGCGCCGTGTAGAAGATGGTGTTGAACAGGGTGAAGCCGCTGGCGCCGAGGGCGACCAGCACGAACCAGTGCTTGCGGACGACCGGCCAGTCCTTCTGGATGGTCTTCCAGCCGATGGGCAGCATGATCGCCACAGCCAGCACCCAGCGCAGGAAGACCAGCGTCATCGGCGAGACGTGATCGACCGCCAGCTTGCCGGCCACCGAATTTCCGCCCCAGAGCAAGGTGGTGAGCAGCAGGAATATGTAGGCGCTTCGATGCATCGCGGGATTCCAGTCGCCGGAGCTGCGGTGTTTGCCGGCCTATTGCCCTCGCTCGCCCAAGTAAATGATGTCAAAGCCGAAAATTGTTGTGCCTCAGGGCATTTTCGACGGCAAAGAAAGGTCGCGCTCGCGAGGTCTTGACGTTATAGAGGCCTGTCGTTTCGAACCATATTCAAGCCGCTTGGCGGCGTCTCAAGGGAAAAGAAACATGGCCAATGTGGTGGTCGTCGGCTCGCAGTGGGGTGACGAAGGCAAGGGCAAGATCGTCGACTGGCTGTCGGAGCGGGCCGATGTCGTGGTGCGTTTCCAGGGCGGCCACAATGCGGGCCATACGCTGGTCGTCGACGGCAAGGTTTACAAGCTGTCGTTGCTTCCGTCGGGCGTCGTGCGCCAAGGCAAGCTGTCCATCATCGGCAATGGCGTCGTGTTCGACCCGCATGCTTTCGTCGCCGAGGTGGCCAAGCTCAAGGCGCAAGGTGTCGAAGTCGCACCGGATCGCCTGAAAATAGCCGAAAACACAGCGCTTATCCTGTCCCTGCATCGGGAGCTGGACGGATTCCGTGAGGACGCCGCATCCAATTCCGGGACGAAGATTGGCACGACCCGTCGTGGCATCGGCCCCGCCTACGAGGACAAGGTGGGCCGGCGCGCGGTCAGGGTGATGGACTTGGCGGATTTGGAAACACTGCCCGTGAAGGTTGACAGGCTGCTGACGCACCACAATGCGCTGCGTCGGGGGCTTGGCCATGCGGAAGTCACGCATGACGCGATCATGCAGGAATTGACCTCGGTCGCCGACGACATCCTGCCCTATATGGACCGGGTCTGGAAGATCCTCGACGACAAGCGCCGGGCTGGCGAGCGTATCCTGTTCGAGGGCGCGCAGGGCACGCTGCTTGACATAGACCACGGCACCTATCCGTTCGTGACCTCGTCGAACACGGTTGCCGGACAGGCTGCCGCCGGCTCCGGCGTCGGCCCAGGCGCCATCGGCTATGTGCTCGGCATCACCAAAGCCTATACGACACGCGTCGGCGAGGGTCCGTTCCCGACCGAGCAGAAGAACGAAGTCGGCGAATTCCTCGGCACGCGCGGCCATGAATTCGGCGTCGTCACCGGCCGCAAGCGCCGCTGCGGCTGGTTTGACGCGGTGCTGGTACGCCAGGCCGTCGCTGTCAACGGCATCAAGGGCATCGCGCTGACCAAGCTCGACGTGCTTGACGGGCTGGACGAGATCAAGGTCTGCACGGGTTATCGTCTCGACGGCGAGATGATCGATTATCTGCCGGCCAGCCAGGGCGCCCAGGCACGTGTCGAACCGGTCTACGAGACGCTCGAGGGCTGGAAAGGCACCACTGCCGGCGCGCGCAGCTGGAACGATCTGCCGGCCCAGGCCGTCAAATACGTCCGCTACATCGAAGAGCTGATCGGCGCCCCGGTCGCACTCCTTTCCACCAGCCCGGAACGGGACGACACGATACTTGTGACCGATCCGTTTCAAGACTAGTTTCTGAAGCCTTTCCGGGCATCGCGGCCGATTTGCGGGGGCCGGCGCGGAAACAAAATACAGGTCGACTGAAGCATGGCAGATTACGTTGCTATTCTGAAAAAGGCGCTCGGCAAGCATGGCGACGAGACGCCGGAAAAGCGTACGCGCATCTATGCCAGCGTTCGCACCATGCTGGCGAAGAAGCTTGAGGAATATTCGCCGCCGCCGGCCGCCGAAGCCATAGCCACGCAGATGCGTTCGCTGGAAGACGCGATCGCGAGTGTCGAGCGGGACTATGCCAAGAGCCTGCCGGAGACCGATCCGCTGGCGGAGCTGGAACACATCTTTTCGTCGATCGATCGCAACAAGAATCAGCCGAGCCATACACGGCAGCCGGCCAAGGCTGAATCGGCCTGGCCCGCACCGCCCGCTGCAAAGCCTGAATCTTATCAGCCCGCGCCACCACCTGCCGCCAAGGTCGAGCCGAGCTGGCAAAGGGCGACGCCGGCGCCTTCCCAGCCGGCTCGCGCCGACACGCCTCTTCCAGGTATGGATGCCGACGAGGCGGAGGACGAGGCAGATGTCTTTTCCAGCGACGAAGAGCCGGTGTCGGACACCTTCCAGCGCCTGCGTCCCGCCGAGCGCAAGCGCAGCTATGGTGGGCTGATCGCGGCCGTCGTCGCTCTTCTGGTCGTAGCCGGCGGCGGCTACGGAATCTGGCTGAACAAGGATGCCTTCGGCAAAATGCTTGGGCTTGGCGGCAATCAGGTCGCCAAGACCGAGCCGGTGAAACCAGCGCCTGCCAAGCCGGCAACCGATGCCGCGGCAACGCCTCCGGCGCCCGCGGCTGGCGGCACGGAGGCCGAAAGCACGAAATTCACGCAGCGGCTGACGCCGCAGGGCAGTGAAGTCGACCCGGGTCCGGCCGGTGGCCAAAGCGGCATCGGCGAAGGCGAATCGGTCGCCGCGCTGACCACGCCGCCCTCGGCGACGAACGCACCGGCGATTTCCGCTCCGGCCGCAGGCACGCCTGCCGCGGCAGCGCCCCCCGCTACAGGTGCCGCCCCCGCAACGCCGCCTGCCAACGGAGCTGCCCCGGCAGCGCCGCCCGATGCTGCCGGAACGCCGCCCGCACCGGCAGCTGCGCCTGTGGAAACCGCTCTGCCTGTCGGCCAGAAGGCGATCTTCTACGAGGAGCGCACCAGCACCGCCCAGGGCTCCGCCGAGCCCGGCAATATCGTCTGGTCGCTGGTGCAGGAATCGCCCGGTGGCGACCTTCCGCCGGAGCCGGCGATCCGTGCCGAGGCCACCATTCCCGGCAAGGACATCCAGTTGCGCATGACCATCCGCCGCAACACCGATCAGACACTGCCGGCCAGCCATATCATCGAGATGATCTTCCTGACGCCCGACGGTTTCGAGGGCGGCGGTGTCGACAACATCCTGCGCGTCGCCATGAAGGGTTCGGAACAGGATGCCGGCAGCCCGTTGATCGGTATCCCGGCGAAGATCGCCGACGGCTTCTTCCTCGTCGCGCTCAACGATACCAAGGCCGACGAAGACGCCAACATGACCCTGCTTCGCGGCCAGGACTGGATCGACGTACCGGTCGTCTACAAGACCGGACGGCGGGCACTGCTGACCATGGAAAAGGGCATTCCCGGCGAGAAGGTGTTCGACGAGGCGATCAAGGCCTGGCAGGCCAAGACGGCTGGCTGAGAAGGAGCAGTTCAGAAGCCTTGGAACAGCATGTCGAGCGCGGAGACAATCTCGTCATGGTGCCTGGAAAGGCTTCCTTCTGGATCCGGCAATTCCGAGGCAGAGAAGGCTGACATAAACTGGGTGACCATCACATGATCTTTGCCATTTACGGCGAAGGTCGGGTTTAATCGGCGACCAGGAACCGGGGCTATCTTGGGCGGCATCAGCGGAATAATGATCCTGGTGCTTAGTCCTTCAAGAAGGTCTGATTGCACGTCGAGAAGATAACCGCCGCCCGCGGCATTCCTGTAGAAATCATAACGCGCCATCAGAACGGCCGTTGTTTGGCCAGTGGCAGTCCGTTGTGTCTGACATACTCATTGGAGCTGTCGATGGCTTCCTTATTTTCTTCCTGCCATCGGCGCGTTTTTTCTGCCGAGATTGCTTTTGCAATGCCTTCTTCGGCGGCGCGTGAGATATTGATGCCCAAAGCTTTCGCATCGCTGATCAACCGAGAGTCGATGGACGTATTCACAGATTGTCGCTGAGGTTTTGACGTCGATTGAAGCATAAAGATCGCCTCCTTTTATGCGCATAATCTAGGCGCATAAAAGCCCCCACGCAATCCTTCACCCTTCCATTTCCTCGCGCAACATCTCCAATTCCAGCCATTCTTCCTCCAGCGCCGCCAGCGTCGCGCGCTCCTTGTCGAGGGCGGCGATGGTTTTCTGGAAGGAGGCCGGGTCGCGCTCGTAATAGGCCGGATCGGCGATGTTGTTCTCCAGTCTTGAGATCGAAGCTGTCACAGCCTCGATTTTCTTGGGCAGCGATTCCAGAGCGAATTTCTGCTTGAACGACAGTTTCTTCGCCGGCCCCTTTGGCGCGGCCGCTTCACTTCTGGTCGTCACTGGCGCTTCGCCGTTCTCGGCCTTCGCGCGCGCCTTGCGGTCGTCTAGCCTGGTGCCGCCGCGCTGCGCCAGCATGTCGGAGTAGCCGCCGGCATATTCGATCCAGCGGCCTTCACCATCCGGCGCGATCAGGCTGGTCACGGTGCGGTCGAGGAAATCGCGGTCGTGGCTGACCAGGATGACGGTGCCGGCGAAACCGGCGACCAATTCCTGCAGCAGTTCCAGCGTCTCCATGTCGAGATCGTTGGTCGGCTCATCGAGCACCAGAAGGTTTGCCGGTCGCGCCAGCACGCGCGCCAGCAAGAGCCGCGCCCGCTCGCCGCCGGATAACTCGCGCACCGGCGTGCGCGCCTGCTCCGGCTTGAACAGGAAATCCTTCATGTAGGAGACGACGTGGCGCTGCTCGCCATTGATGACGAGGTTCTCGCCGCGCCCGTCGGTGAGATATTGCGCCAGCGTCTCCTGCGGGTCTACCGCCTCGCGCTTCTGGTCGAGCGTGGCGATCTCCAGATTGGTGCCGAGCCGCACCGAACCGGCGTCCGGCTTCATCTCGCCGGTCAGCATCTTCAAGAGCGTCGTCTTGCCGGCGCCGTTCGGCCCGACCAGGCCGACGCGATCGCCGCGCTGGATGCGGGTCGAAAACCCCTTGACCACGGTGAGATCGCCAAAGCTCTTCTCGATGTTCTTCGCCTCGATCACCAGCTTGCCGGACTCGGCGGCGTCGCTCGCCACCATGGTCGCCGACCCTTCGGCACCGCGATGGCCGCGAAAACGCTGGCGCATGGTCTGCAACTCGCCGAGCCGGCGCATATTTCGCTTGCGCCGCGCCGTCACGCCGTAGCGCAGCCAATGCTCTTCGCGAACGATCTGGCGGCCGAGTTTATGCTGCTCGCGCTCTTCTTCCTCCAGGACCAGGTCGCGCCATTCCTCGAAATGGCCAAAGCCCTTGTCCAGCCTGCGGGTCTGGCCGCGATCGAGCCAGATGGTGGCGCGCGACACACGTTCGAGAAAGCGGCGGTCGTGCGAGATGACGATCAGTGCCGAGGAGGTGCGGATGAGTTCTTCTTCCAGCCATTCGATGACCGAGAGGTCGAGATGGTTGGTCGGCTCATCGAGCAGCAGGATGTCTGGCTCCGGCGCCATGACGCGGGCAAGGGCAGCACGCCTCGCCTCGCCGCCCGACAGATCGTTGGGCCGCTCCTCGCCCGACAGTCCGAGATGCTCCATCAGATAGCTGGCGCGGTAGGGATCGTCGGCAGGGCCAAGCCCGGCCTCGACATAGGCGCGGACAGTGGCAAAGCCCTCCATGTCGGGCATCTGCGGCAAATAGCGGACAGTTGCCGAAGGCTGGCGGAACACCTCACCGTCCTGCGGCTCGATCAGGCCAGCGGCGATCTTCAGCAGGGTCGACTTGCCCGACCCGTTGCGGCCGACCAGTGCGATCTTGTCGCCGGCCGAAGCCGTCAAGGCGGCGCCGTCGAGCAGCGGCGTGCCGCCGAAGGTCAGTTTTATCCCGTCGAGGTTGAGAAGAGGCGGGGCCATGTCAGCTTTCAGGTAAGGGATAGGGATGAGCGAGCAGCATCGCGCGGCCATGGCCGAGCGCGATTTCGAGGCGGCCCTTGACCTCGTTGGAAATGGTCAGCGACGAACCGAAGGCCACCTTGACGTGGTTCAGCGGCCATTTGGCGCGGGTGACGGTCAACCCGGCAAGCTCGGAAAAGCCGAGCACCGAAAACAGCGTGCCATCGGCATAGTCGAAGCCGGCCGTTCCGCGCAGCAGGGGAATGCCTTCCTGGGCGCCGCTGGTCAGGAGCACATCGGTCCCTGCTTCGGCCAGCCGCAAGGCAAGCGCCAGATGCAGGAAAGCGTGGTCGGCGCGCTTGCCGCCGAAAGCACCGGCGAGCACCAGCCGGGTCGCGCCGCGCTCGAGTGCTGCGGCGATGGCCAGTTCGCCATCGGTCTGGTCCTTTTCCGCCGGGAAGGTCCGGCGCGGCACGGAAGCGAGATCGTCCGGCAGGTTCGCCGGCACGGAATCGAAATCACCCACCCACAGCTCCGGCACGAGGCCCAGCAACTGCGCATGGCCTATGCCGGCGTCGGCGGCGATGACGCGGGAGCCTTCGACCTGACGGTCGAGCCGTGGCGTGCGGATGAGATCGCCGCCAAGCAGGATGGTGAATGTGCTCATATCGTGTGGCCCTTACCAGCCCGGCACGGGAAACGGAAGGCGGCAAACTCCCACTTGCGTGGCGGATCGGGCCGGCCTATGTGTCGAAACGCTCTAACGGGGTGCCGGACGCGATCTTCGCGGACCGGCTGAGAGGCAGTCTCGCCAACCCGCTGAACCTGATCCGGTTTGTACCGGCGGAGGGATTAGACGTTTCGGACAGTCCGACGCCTCAATTCCTTTCAATTCGAACGAAGGAGGCGCCGATGCGCACGCTTTTATACGCTCTTGTTTCAGCAACGGTCGTGGCCTTGTCCGGACCGGCCTTGGCCAAGGACAAGCTCACCGTCTACACCTATGAGAGTTTTACCGCCGACTGGGGTCCGGGTCCCGTGGTGAAGAAGGCGTTCGAGGCCGAATGCGGCTGCGATGTCGAGTTCGTCTCGGTCGCCGACGGCGTCGCGTTGCTCAACCGCGTCAGATTGGAAGGCGCATCGACCAAGGCCGATATCGTGCTTGGCCTCGACACCAATCTCACCGCCGATGCCAAGGCCTCAGGCTTGTTCGCGCCGCATGGCGGCGTAACTGATGTCAACGTGCCGGGTGGCTGGAGCGACGATACTTTTGTCCCCTTTGATTACGGCTATTTCGCTGTCGTCTACGACACCGAGAAGCTGAGGAACCCGCCGAAAAGCCTGAAAGAGCTGGTCGAAGGCAGTGCCGACGACAAGATCGTCATCCAGGATCCACGCACCTCGACGCCGGGCCTCGGCCTGCTTCTGTGGGTCAAGTCGGTTTATGGCGACAAGGCGCCGGAGGCCTGGGCCAAGCTCAAGCCGAAGGTGCTGACCGTGACGCCGGGCTGGAGCGAGGCCTATGGGCTGTTCACCAAGGGCGAGGCGCCGATGGTGCTGTCCTACACGACGTCGCCGGCCTATCACATGATCGCCGAGAACACCGGGCGCTACCAGGCCGCCTCCTTCGAGGAGGGCGAGTATCTGCAGATCGAGGTGGCGGGTATCACCACGACGGGGGCCAAGAATCCGCTGGCGGCCAAGTTTATGGCCTTCATGACCGGACCTAAATTCCAGGATGCCATTCCCGAGACCAACTGGATGTTCCCGGCCGGCAAGACCGACAAGCCGCTCAATCCGGCCTTTGATAAACTGGTCAAGCCGACCAAGACCTTGCTGTTCAGCCCGCAAGAGGTCGCTGCCAATCGCAAGGCCTGGGTCGATGAATGGCTTGCGGTGATGAGCAAATAAGTTTGCTATCGAAGATGAGTGCTCTACGGCGCCCCCCTCTGTCCTGCCGGACATCTCCCCCGCTTGGGGGGAGATTGGCTGCCATCGGCGATTTCGCCAATCGCCAATGCTGCTGGAGTGAGCGAGGCGTCGAAATTGCCAATCTCCCCCCTTGTGGGGGAGATGTCCGGCAGGACAGAGGGGGGCGCGAAGGAACGCAATCCTTTGTAAGTGCCGCGATCCGGAGATTGGTGGTCCGGCGTGCGACGCGCAGCCTCTGATCCCCGCGTCAGCGCCGGCATTGTCGCGCTTGCCGCGATCGCGCTGCTGATCGGCGGCGCGTTTGCCGGCCTGCTTTTCGAGGGCGCCCATGATTTCTCGGGCGCCTGGGCAGCCTTCGATCCCTATCTGCTTCGCGTCATTCGCTTCACGCTCTGGCAAGCGGCGCTCTCGACGCTGCTTTCGGCCATCCCGGCGCTGTTCGTGGCGCGCGCTCTGTCGCGACATCCACGTTTCTTCGGCCGCGCCTTCATCCTGCAGATCTTCGCCGTGCCGTTGGCGCTGCCGGCTATTGTCGCAGCGCTCGGCATTCTGGCGCTTTATGGCCGTGCCGGCTATTTCGCCGGCGTGCTTGCCTTGATCGGCGGCGGAAGCTGGCCGGGTATCTATGGCCTGTCCGGCATCCTCGTCGCCCATGTCTTCTTCAACCTGCCGCTGGCGACGCGGCTGTTCCTCGAGGCGCTGCAGACCATACCGGCCGACCAATGGCGGTTGGCGAGCCAACTCGGCATGGCGGCGCGGCCGGCGTTCCGGCTGATCGAATGGCCAACGCTGCGCGCCGCACTGCCCGGCGTCGCCGGGCTTGTGTTCATGCTCTGCATCACATCCTTCACGATCGTGCTGACGCTCGGCGGCGGGCCGGCCGCGACGACGCTGGAGGTCGGCATCTACCAGGCCCTGCGCTTCGATTTCGATCCCGCGCGGGCCGTTACACTGACGCTGTTGCAGATCGCCCTGACCTTTATCGTTGTGCTGGCCCTGACGCGCCTGGGCGCCAATGTGGTCGGCGACACCAATTTGCCGGTCGCGCAACGCCGCTATATCTCGGTGAATCGGAGCGAGACCTGGTTGAACGCGCTAGTCATCATCCTGGCGCTGCTGTTCGTCGTTGGGCCGATGGCGGCAACCGTGATGGCCGGGTTGGGTGCGGATCTCGGCCGTTTGGCCAGCGAGGCCACTGTCCGGCAGGCAACGCTGACCAGCGCGGCGCTCGCCTTCCTGTCGGCACTGCTCTCGGTGATGCTGTCGCTGGCGCTGACCATGGCGCGGCGGGCACTGGCGCTGAACCGCCGTGCCGGCGCAAAGACACTGCTCGAACGCGCCGCCGATACAGGCGCCGGCTTTGTTCTTGTCGTGCCGCCGATCGTCGTCGGCGCCGGCTGGTTCCTGTTGCTGCGCCATGCCGGCGATGTCTTTGCCATCGCCCCGGTCATGGTCGTCACCGTCAACGCGGTGATGGCGATGCCGTTCGCCCTGCGCGCCGTGCGTCCCGCCTATGATGCGGCGAGCGAGCGTCACGAACGGCTCTGCGCACAGCTCGGCATTGCGGGCTGGAACCGGCTGATACTGGTCGACTGGCCGTCGCTGCGGCGCCCGCTCGCCACGGCCTTCGCTTTCGCCATGGCGCTGTCGCTGGGCGATCTCGGTGTCATTGCCCTGTTCGGCAGTGATTCCGTGCAGACATTGCCCTACCTTCTTCTGGCTCGGATGGGCAGCTACCGCACCGAGGATGCCGCCGGCCTGGCACTCCTGCTCGGCCTCGTCTGTCTCGCGTTGATCGTGGCGGCGCACTGGCTGGGAAGGGAGAAGGTCCGGGATGCGTGACGGGGCGGCCAGCAGGCTTGAAAAGGGCGCATCGGTGCGGCTGGACAAGGTGTCGTTCAGTTATGGTGAGGTGCCACTTGTCTTCGACGTCGAGTTCGCCACGGCGAAGATCACCGCCATCATGGGTCCGAGCGGTTCGGGCAAGTCGACGCTGCTCAATCTGGTCGCCGGCTTCGAGACCCCACAATCGGGCCGCGTGCTGATCGGCGGGGCCGATGTCAGCGCCGAGCCGGCCTCGGCGCGGCCGGTGTCGATGGTGTTCCAGGAGAACAATCTCTTCGCGCATCTTTCCGTCGAGCAGAATGTCGGGCTCGGTCGCTCGCCCTCCCTGGGACTGACCGAGGCGGACCGCGCCGCGGTCGCCGAGGCGCTTGCGCGCACCGGTCTCGCGGGCAAGGAGAAACGCCTGCCGCGCGAGCTCTCCGGGGGCGAACGCCAGCGCGTCGCACTGGCCCGCGTGCTGGTGCGCGACCGACCGGTGTTGCTGCTCGACGAGCCATTCGCTTCGCTCGGACCCGCTTTGCGCGACGAGATGCTGAATCTGGTTGCTGCCGTTCATGCCGAACGCGCCATGACGGTGCTATTTGTCACCCACCAGCCCGAGGATGCACGCCGCATCGGCGAGCACATGGTGTTTGTCGACAATGGGTTGGTGGCCGCAACCGGCAAGGCTGATGATTTCTTTACCGGGGCTGGTCCGGAGGCGTTCCGGCGCTATATCGGCGCGGGTGCTGGATATTCCACATCACGCGATGTTGCCCGGAAGCGGACATAATTTACGGTCAAACCGGCTCCAGGCGATGTGGCGTTTGCTTGCCATGACCGGGGGAGTGTGGCTAGGTCGCCCTACCGGTCCGGCACAGGCCGTGATTTGCCTGCAGTATCCGCCGCCCGCCCTAAGGGACGGGCAACGGATGCTGCAGCAGTTTGAGATAGCGCATGACGCGTTCCGAAGATCGCCCCCGATTTTCGTGGTCATGCGCCGGGACCCGAAAGGAAGCCGTTCTGGCGATCGGCGCTAACACATTGGGAATGAAACCGCTGGCGCGTTTTCTCGCGCTGGCCGGTTTTGCCGTGGCGTTGGCAAGCTGCCAGATGTTCACGCCGCCGGAAGTTCAGGAATCCGGCTTCCAGCCTTCCGACAAGCCGATCACAGTGGACAATGTCGGCGCCAACAACAAGCTCGCCGAATTGGCCAAGGCGCAGCACCCGCGCATCCTGGCGACTTACGGCGGTGAATATTCCGACCCCAAGCTCGAGCGAATGGTCGCCAAGGTGGTCGGTAGTTTGACGGTGGTGTCCGCCAACCCGACACAGACCTATCGCATCACCATTCTAAATTCGCCCAACGTCAACGCATTCGCGCTGCCGGGCGGTTATCTCTACATCACCCGCGGCCTCCTGGCGCTGGCCAATGATTCGGCCGAGCTTGCCGCTGTAATCGCGCATGAGATGGGCCACGTCACCGCCAATCACGGCCTGCAGCGCCAACAGCTCGAGGCAGAGGAAGGCCTAGCGACCAAGGTGGTCTCCGATGTGCTCGGCGACAGCCCGACCGCCAAGGCGGCGTTGATCCGCGGCAAGCTGAGGCTGGCGCAATTTTCGCGCAACCAGGAGCTGGAAGCCGACGCCATCGGCATCAAGTCGATCGGCGAGGCCGGCTACGATCCTTTCGCCGCAGGCCGCTTCCTTCAATCGATGTCGGCCTATACCGATTTCCGCTCGATCAGCGGCGCCACCGACGCTAGCCTGGACTTCCTGGCCACGCACCCCAACACGCCGCAGCGCATCGATCTGGCGCAGCGCCATGCCCGCCAGTTCGGCGCGCCGGGCGTCGGCACGCGCGACCGCGATTCCTTCCTCGCCGGCATAGACGGCCTGCTCTATGGCGACACGCCCGAGGAAGGCTACGTGCGCGGCGAAACCTTCCTGCACCCGGGCCTTGGTGTGTCGTTCACGGTGCCGGACGGCTTCATCATCGACAATTCGGCAGCAGCGGTGACGGCCACCGGCCCCGGCGACATAGCGATCCGTTTCGATGGCGTTTCCATCGACAAGAACCGGGCGCTGACGGACTATATCCGCAGCGGCTGGGTGGCTGGTCTCGTCGACAGTAGCGTCAAGCAGGAAACCATCAACGGCAATGAGGCGGCGACCGCGCATGCCGGCGCCGAAGGCTGGCAATTCGACATAGCGGTGATCCGCGCTGGCGGCCAAGTCTACCGGCTGCTGACCGCGGCCCCTTCCGCCAGCGCGTCTCTGGACACGATCGCCCGTTCGGTAAGCGGCTCGTTCCGGATACTGAGTGCTGCCGAAAAGGCGGCGCTGAAGCCGCTGCACATCCGCGTCGTCACCGTCCAGCCTGGGCAGACGATGGGTTCACTTTCGGCGCAGATGGTCGGCGTCGACCGCAAGCTCGACCTGTTCCGCGTCCTCAACGCGCTGTCGCCCGGTGCCGCCGTTTCGGCCGGCGACAAGGTCAAGATCGTCACCGACAAGTAGGCGCCGCTGGACGCCTGCCGCCGTTCAGGCGGCAGTCGCCATGAACTCCGGGTTCTGCTTCACCAATGCGACCTTGAGCTTTTCCATGGCGCGGGCCTCGATCTGGCGGACGCGTTCCTTGGAGATGCCGAGGGTTTCGCCGAGCGCTTCGAGTGTCGCGCCCTCGTCGTTCAGCCGCCGTTCCTCGATGATCCTAAGCTCCCGTGCGTTGAGCGCGCGAAGCGCCTCCCTCAGCCAGAGCGAGCGGCGCGCGACATCGATCTTGTCGCCGACGATCTCGTCGGGCAGCGGATCGTCCGAAATCAGGAAATCCATGCGCTCGGTCGAACCCGCATCGTCGGCAATAGGCATGTTGAGCGAGGAGTCGGGCGCCGAGAGCCGCGAATCCATCATCGCCACATCGGCTTCGGAGACGCCAAGCGCCTCCGACACTTCGCGATAGAGCGTGGCGTTGGAGAGCGGCTCCGTGCCATTCGCCAACCGCGCGCGCAGGCGTCGCAGGTTGAAGAACAGCGCCTTCTGGGCCGAGCTGGTGCCGCCACGCACGATAGACCAGTTGCGCAGGATATAGTCCTGCATCGAGGCGCGGATCCACCATGTCGCATAGGTCGAGAACCGCACCTCGCGCTCCGGCTCGAAGCGGGCGGCGGCCTCGAGCAATCCGACATGACCCTCCTGGACCAGATCGCCGAGCGGCAGGCCGTAATGGCGGAACTTGGAGGCCATGGAAATGACCAGCCGCATATGGGCGACGGTGATTGAGTGCAGCGCGTTCTGGTCGTTGTCCTCTTTCCAGAGCAATGCAAGCCGATGCTCTTCGTCACGCTCGAGGTAGGGAGCCTTCATTGCCGCGCGGACCATGATCCGTCCTGCCGTGTCTTCCATCATGAGGCGCTCCCTGGGTGGTGCGAATGACTTTGCAAAGTTGGCTGCCGCCCGGGTTGAAATGCCGGCGTCGTGCCCTAGAACAGCCAGAACTGCCATGCGCGGGAAAGGTTCCGCGACCGCAGCGGCGCGATTGTGTTGCCTGAAGGATTCTCAGGGGGTCCGAGATGGCTGCAATCACGAGTGGAAAGTACCGTTTAGAGAATATGGTTTCATAAACCCGCTGTTTTTGAAATTCAGTTCCTTATTTTTTCGGCTTGCATCTGTCAGTTTCCAGCGCTCACAAATATGCCGGCCAGCCGGCCAAGGACGGGATCACAGAAAAATGAAATGGCTCAAGTCGCTCATTATCGCCGGAACGCTGCAGGCCCTGGCTGTCGCTTCAGGTCATGCCGGCCCCAATCTCGACCAGATCAAGCACGCCGGTGTCATCAAGATCGGCACGGAAGGCACCTATGCGCCGTTCACCTACCATGACACGTCCGGTGCACTGGTCGGCTTCGACGTCGAAATCGCCAAGGCGATTGCCGAGAAGCTTGGTGTCCAGGCCGAGTTCCTCGAAGGCAAGTGGGATGGACTGATCGCCGGCCTCGACGCCAATCGCTACGACGCCGTCATCAATCAGGTCGGCATCACCGATGCCCGCAAAGCCAAGTACGATTTCTCCGATCCCTACATCGCCTCCAAGGCGGTGCTGATCGTGCGCGGCGACAACACCGACATCAAGAGCTTCGCCGATCTCAAGGGCAAGAAGTCGGCGCAGTCGCTGACCTCGAATTTCGGCAAGCTGGCCGAAACGAACGGCGCCGAGCTGGTCGGCACCGATGGCTTCGACCAGTCGATCCAGCTGCTTTTGACCGGCCGCGCCGACGCCACGATCAATGACAGCCTGTCGTTCCTCGACTTCAAGAAGCACAAGCCCGAAGCCAATGTGAAGATTGCCGCGCAAGAGGAAAACGCCGACTATTCCGGCGTCATCGTGCGCAAGGGCGATCCGGAACTGGTCGCCGCGATCAACAAGGCGCTGGCCGACATCAAGGCCGACGGCACCTATAAGAAGATCGCCGACACCTATTTCGGCCAGGATGTTTCGAAGTAATCTACGAGGCGAGCCGCTCCGCGGCCATGAGACACATAGAGCGGCGAGCCGTCTTTGACGGCCCGCCGCTTTTGTCGTGATATGGCAGACGCATTCTCCCTTGACCAAGCTGCTTCGACCAATCTGGAGGGTCATACGTGCCGCACTGGCTGCAACTGATGCTGGAGTCGCTGCCTTCGCTGCTGTGGGCGGCGCTGATCTTCACCGTGCCGCTGACGCTGTTGTCCTTCGCCTTGGGGCTGGCCGTTGGGTTGGGTGCTGCACTCGCCCGGCTGTTCGGCCCCAAGCCGCTGGTCGCGCTTGTGCGCTTCTATGTCTGGATCTTCCGGGGTACGCCACTTTTGGTGCAGCTGTTCCTCATCTTCTACGGCCTGCCGTCGGTCGGCATCCTGCTCGACGCCTTCACGGCGGCGTTGATCGGATTCACGCTCAACATCGGCGCCTACACGTCGGAAATCATCCGCGCGGCAATAGGCTCGGTGCCGAAAGGCCAGTGGGAAGCCGCCTATTCGATCGGCATGACCTGGGGCCAGGCGATGCGGCGTACCATTCTGCCGCAAGCCGGCCGGGTCGCGGTGCCGCCGCTCTCCAACACCTTCATCTCGCTGGTCAAGGACACGTCGCTGGCCGCCGCCATCACCGTGCCGGAGATGTTCCAGGCGGCGCAGCGCATCGTCGCCACCACCTATGAGCCGCTGATCCTCTATGTCGAGGCGGCGATCCTCTATTTGGCGCTGAGTTCGGTGCTGTCGGCCTTGCAGACGCGGTTGGAGACCCGGCTCAACCGCTATGGCGGCTTCCTGGAGGCGCGCTCATGATCGGCCTCAGCAACATCGAAAAGCGCTTCGGCGACAATCTCGTGTTGAAGGGCGTGACGGTCACCATTGCCGAAGGCAGCGTCACGGCGCTGGTCGGTCCGTCGGGCGGGGGAAAGAGCACCCTGCTGCGCTGTATCAACCTCCTGGAGATCCCGACCTCGGGCACGGTGCGCATTGGCGACGAGACGCTCGAATTCCACCCCGGCGGCAGGGTTCCGGCCAGGGATATCCAGCGCCTGCGGCTGCAGACTGGCATGGTGTTCCAGAACTTCCAGCTGTTTCCGCATCGCACTGCGATCGAGAACGTCATGGAAGGGCTGGTGACGGTGTTGAAATGGTCGCCTGAGAGGGCACGCGAGCGGGCACTGGCTCTGCTGGAGAAGGTCGGGATGGTGCACAAGGCAGACGCCTGGCCGGCGACGCTGTCGGGCGGCCAGCAGCAGCGCGTGGCGATCGCCCGCGCGTTGGCGCCGTCGCCGAAAGTGTTGCTCTGCGACGAGCCGACCTCGGCGCTCGACCCGGAACTGGCGCAAGAGGTGGTCGAGGTGCTTGGCAAGCTCGCCAGCGAAGGCACGACCATGGTGATGGCGACGCATGATCTGCGCCTCGCCTCCAAGATCGCCCAGGAAGTGGTGTTCCTCGATGCCGGCGTCGTCGTCGAGAAGGGGCCGGCCGCGGTGCTGTTCAACAATCCGCAGCAGCAACGGACGAAGCGGTTCATCGCAACGCTGAAGCAGGAGGCTGAGAAGGAAGGCGGCGGCGCGTAAGCGCGCGACCCAGAGTATGTTGATTCGGGCGACGGCCCTAAAAGGGGCGCTGGTTTCCGGGATATCTTGCCCGGTGCGCGAGCTGGCCGTGAGCCACCCTCCGGCATACTGGCCCTTGCTGCCGGCAGCCGCCAAAATTCCACCGTCGGCTCTCCCCTGACGCCGCGGCTTTTCATTTGCAGGTTCAGATATGATGGCTGACGAGCGCCACGCCAAGTCCGATGAGGATCGAACCGCATGTCTTGGGGATCACCCATCCGGCGCCGCCGCCAGTGAACCGGCCAACGGCGAGCGAGGCGATGCCGACCGCCGCCAGGTCGGCCATCGAGAAGATGAGATTGACGACGATGCCGAGGATGAGGAATTGCAACCCTACGGCAATGGCGGCTGACGGATCCACGAACTGCGGCAGGAAGGTCAGGAAGAACAGTGCCGTCTTGGGATTGAGGATCTCGACGACCATGCTGTCGCGGAATGTGTTCGGGGCCGGCCTGGCACCGTCCTCGCCCATCCGGTTCCAGCCCAGGAACATGGCAAGGCCTAGCGAAATGAGATATGTGGCGCCCGCCAATCGGATCATCGAGAAAGCGACCGGCGCGTGTTCCATCAGTGCGGCGAGTCCGACCGCCGCGGCCAGGATGTGCACGTAACAGCCGAGATGAACACCCAGTGCCGCCATCAATCCCGCCTGACGGCCATGGGCCAGCGTCTGCGCGGTCATGTAGAGAATCGCCGGCCCCGGCATGCAGGCGAAGGCGAGCGTTGCGAGGGCGAACGGAATCCAAAGATCCAGCGACGGCATGACGGCTCCTCCCATGTGATCAAGCCGTGGGAGGAGTAGGCTGGGGTCAGGCCGAAAACATACGGCAGATGCCGTATTTGGATCGTGATCGGGCTTGGCTAATCTGCCGATGGTTAAGGGGACGTTGCCGAGCGGCTGCGATATCAGCCGGCGGGCAATCCCAGACGAACCGCGTAGGCGGTCAGTTCGGCGGTGTTGTGGAGATTGAGCTTGCCCATCAGGTTTTCGCGATGCTTGCGAGCGGTCGGCAGGCTGATACCCAGCCGTTCGGCGATGTCGCGCGTGACCATGCCTTGCGCCACCAGTTGAAGGATCTGCCGTTCGCGCCGCGTCAGCGGCACCGGGGAGAGGATTTCCTGTGCGGCTATCGGCTCGCTGCCCCTGCCCATATCGCTGACGGCGAAGCGAACGGTTTTCGCCAGATAGGTGCCCCCGTTCTTGACCGCTTCGATGGCGGCGCCGAGTTCCTCGGGATCGCCGTCCTTGGTCAGGTAGGCGCTGGCGCCGGCACTGAGCGCGGCGCGCACCGTCCTCGGCTCGATATTGGCCGTCAGCACCACGACCCGCAGGCGTGGCGCCAAGGTCCTGATGGTGGTGATGAACTGCATCCCGGCGACACCTGGCATGCCGAGGTCGAGGATCAAAAGGTCGGCGCGCGTGCTTCGCAGCTGGCCAAGCAGCGCCTCGCCATCCGCAGCCTCGGCGACGACCGAGACATTGTCCATAGCCGAGATGAGCAGCTTCAGCCCCTCGCGCACGATGGCATGGTCGTCGGCGAGTATGGCGGTGAGCGGGCAATTCATCAGGGCACCATCCAGGACTGCAGCGGCGTATATGGATCGATCGCCAACTTATGCGAAACAGGTTGCCGGTAGATCAACGGTACCGGGGAAGACCGCCCGGAGAATACTTGGGGCAATTGGGGGATTCGATGCAGGAAGACAAGATACGCCAGGCCCTGATCGAACTCCTGTATCGCAATTCCTACGGCGTGGTCATCTCCAATATCGTGATCTCGATGGCGGCGGTCTATGTGCTGAGAACGGCCGTTTCCACCAATTGGCTGATCGGCTGGCTGGCGGCGCTGTATCTGCTGACGGCTATCCGGGTGCTGGCGTCGCGCCGTTTTTTCAGCCGCGCCCGGGATCGCCACTCGATCTTGCGCTGGGCATGGCTGGCGACGGCATTTTCCTGCATGTCAGGCCTTCTGTGGGGTGTGCTTGGCTGGGTCGGATTCATGCCCGAGGCGCCGATCGTGCTGTCCTTCACGGTCATCGTCCTGACTGGTCTCGTCTGCGGCACCGTGCCGTCTCTGTCGGCCTTTCCGCCGGCGCTGGTTGGTTCCATCCTGGCAACGGTGGTGCCGGTCGCCCTGCGCTGCCTGACCACCCAAAGCGATATATCCGGCGCCTTCCTGTTCCTGCTCGCGTCGCTGGTGGCGATCAATTTCTACTACTGCCGTATCACCTACCGCATGCTGCGCGAAACCGTCAGCCTGCGACTGGAGAACGAAACGCTGGTCGAGCATCTGCAAGAGGAACGCGACAGGGCGCAGACCGCCGACCGTGCCAAGACGCGTTTTCTGGCGGCGGCGAGTCACGATCTGCGCCAACCGATCCATGCCCTGAGCCTGCTGGTCTCGACGCTTGCCGTTTTGGGGCAGCGCGGCGACGTACCCTCCGGCGAGGCGCGCGACCTGGCCAGCCGGGCGAAATCGGTTGTCAGCAACTTCAGTGGGCTGCTCAACGCTTTGCTCGATATCTCCCGGCTCGATGCGGGCATCGTCACGGTCGCGAGCGAGGCGGTGCCGCTGCGCGACCTCTTTGGTGATCTTCGCAATGAATTCGCCGCCGAGGCGAAGCAGCGCGGACTTACGTGGCGCGTGGTCGACAGCGACATCTACGTCGACAGCGACCCGATGATGCTGAAGCGCATCCTCAACAACCTGGTGTCGAATGCCCTTCGTTACACCAAGCAAGGTGGTGTCCTGTTGGGCTGTCGCCGGCGCGGCGCACGTGTGGAGATACAGGTCCTCGACAGCGGTCCCGGCATCCCCGCCGATCAGCAGGGGATGGTCTTCGAGGAGTTCGTGCAGTTGCAGAACCCGGCGCGGGACCGCACGCAAGGCCTGGGACTCGGGCTCGCCATCGTTCGTCGCACCGCCGAACTGTTGGGGCACCCCCTGAAATTAGCTTCGACACCAGGACGCGGTTCCCTGTTTTCCATCACCGTCGCGAAGGCCGGCGCGGTGCAGGCTCGCTCAGAGGTCGACACGACATCGCCGGCCAGCAGTGCCGCCGGCATCATGGTGGTCGAGGATGAGGGCGACGTTCTCGATGCCATGGTGCGCTTGCTCAGCCTGGAAGGACATCGTGTCTATCCCGGCCGCTCCGCCGCAGAGGCACGGAAGGCCCATGCGGCGGCGCTGGCTGCCGGCGATGCGCCGGTCGACCTGATCATCGCAGACTACCGTCTCGAGAATGACACCACCGGCACCGACGCGATCCGTGCGCTTCACGCCCATATCGGCCGCGTTGTCCCGACCATCATCATCACCGGCGATACCTCGCCTTCGCGCCTCAAGGAGATCAGCGCCAGCGGCAGCCGCATCCTGCACAAGCCGATCGCCGACGAGGAATTGCGCGAAACCATTGCTGCGGTCTGCTTTGCTGGCAAGGCGACAAGTGGGGACACACGTTAAACGAAAACGCGCGCTGGACGGCACCACGGTTCGGCGCGCCGGCAAGCCGTGATGCAGCACGCTGGCGCGCGGTGCATCTTCAACATCGAAGCTGCCGCCCAAAAGCAAAAGAGGCCCCGGTCAAACCGGAGCCTCCAATCGTTTCAGGCAGGATCTCTCGAAAAGGCGAGAAGGATCAGGCAGCTTCTTCCTGCTCGGCCTCTTCATTGTCGGCCTTGGCGCCCCGCTTAGGGCCCTTGTTGAGGTTGACCTCGATCAAGCGCACGGCTTCGGTTTCCGACATGCGGTTGACGGCCGCGATCTCGCGGGCCATGCGGTCGAGCGCCGCCTCATAGAGCTGGCGCTCGGAATAGGACTGCTCCGGCTGGTTGTCGGCGCGGTAGAGGTCGCGCACGACTTCCGAGATCGAGATCAGGTCGCCCGAATTGATCTTCGCATCATATTCCTGGGCGCGGCGCGACCACATGGTGCGCTTGACACGGGCGCGGCCCTGCACGACCTTCAGCGCGCGCTCGACATAATCCTCCTCCGACAGCTTGCGCATGCCGATGGAGGTCGCCTTGGCGACCGGCACCTTCAGGCGCATCTTGTCCTTCGAAAAGTCGATGACGAACAGTTCCAGCTTGTGTCCAGCAACTTCCTGCTCGTCGATCGAGACGATCTGGCCGACGCCGTGCGCCGGGTAGACGATGTACTCGCCGGTCTTGAAACCGTGACGCGCAGCGGTGGACTTCTTCTGCGGGGTGATCGTTGCCATTACGCCCTGAACTCCTTGTTGTGGCACCGGCGTCCTGCCGGTCCGAACTCGCGCGATCGGGGAAGCCGATCGTTAGCCGCACAACAGATGAACCCATCGGAAAAGCCGGACCGGCAAACCGCAACATCGCGACCGCCTGGCCCAGATCGCTCTGGTCCGAATGGGATTTTCACCTTTCAGTGATTTGGGGCGTCTGCGCCATAAATCGACGTTGTGTCACCGGCATGTTTCGCTGATGTAACACAAAAAGTCGGAAGAATCAAGGTTTTGCTGCATACGCGAAGGCCACAGGTCAGCGCCGGCTGTCAAGCCGGTTAATGTGACGTGCCTCTTACCCAGCGTAATACCGGCCTTTGCGGCCGTGTTGTCAATCGCCTTCGCCGGGCTCGGCCGAGAAGTATTTCTCAAACTTGCCGGCCTCGCCGTCGAAGGATTTGGCGTCTGCCGGCGGTTCCTTCTTGGCGGTGATGTTGGGCCATTTCTCGGCGTATTCGGTGTTGACCTGCAGCCATTTGTCGAGGCCGGGTTCGGTGTCCGGCTTGATTGCGTCGGCCGGGCATTCCGGCTCGCAAACGCCGCAGTCGATGCACTCGTCGGGGTGGATGACGAGCATGTTCTCGCCTTCGTAGAAACAGTCGACCGGACAGACTTCGATGCAGTCCATGTATTTGCATTTGATGCAATTGTCGGTCACGACATAGGTCATCGGTCGGCTCCGGGACGTCCCATTTTGTTGGGCTTTTTCCGTCAGGTAACGCCTTTGTCGACCGCTTGCAAGGGTAGCCATTGCGGACGGTGCCGGTGTTTCCGGAATGGAATTCCAGACTGCAGGCCCGGCGGAAGTCAGTCATGTCCCGCAGAGCGTCTGTTTGCCGGGCTCAGTTCTCGCCTCAGGCGTGCCGTTGTCCCAGAACCACTGCGTGTTTTTGGACGCCAGGCATCAATCTTCGCCGAGCAATCGGTCGGTCTGGCGACGTTCCTTCTTGGTCGGGCGGCCGCTGCCGGCCTCGCGCAGCCCCGGAATTGCATCGGGAGGGGCTTCGCCCTTCGGTGCGGGCGGTGGCGACATATCCTCGTAGAGCGTCCGGGCCTCCTCGGCCGGGCCGCGCCGTGCACCGGCACCAAGCACCTTCCAGATGAAGATGCGGCGTTCGAGCGTGATGGTCAGGACGTCGCCTGGCTTGACTTGGTCGGAGGCCTGCGCTGCTTTGTCGCGATTGATGCGGACGCGGCCGGCGACGACCAACTTCGCCGCCAGCGAGCGCGATTTCACGGCGCGGGAGAAGAACAGCCATTTGTCGATGCGCTGGCGGCCTTCGGCAACCATCGAAGCGAGCCGGGTTCTACTTCTTCAGCTGGTCGCGGAGAGCGGCGAGCTTGGCGAAGGGCGAATCCGGATCGAAACGCACCGGGCGCTCCTCGCGCGGCTTCGGCTGGAAGGCCGGCTTGCCGCCTTGCGGGCCACCTTTGCCATCCGGCCTGCCACCCTTCCAGTCGGGACGGCCTTCGCGGCGGTCGGGACGTTCGCCCTGCGGCCTGCCATCACGTCGCTGTTCGCCTTCGGCCTGCGGCTTGGGCTTGAATTTCGAGCGGTCGAAGCGCGGCTTGCCGGCTCCATCGCGACGGCCTTCATGGGCCGGACGTTCGCCGGGTGCAGCGGCGGCGGCCGGTGCGCCGGCGGCATCCGCAGGCGCATCGCTTCGGCCGCGCGCTTGTCCGTTGCGCGGGCGATTGTTCCTGCGGTTGTCATCGCGGTTGCGCGGCCGCTGTTCGAAGCGGCCCTGCCGCCACAACAGGATGGGTTTTGGCCCTTCGGCTTCCGGAGCGGGTTCGCCGACGGCTGCTTCAGTCACCGCCACAGGTTCGTCCGGCGCGGCGTCCGTTGCCGGCGCGGCATTTGCCGCCAGCTCGGGCGTTGCGGCTTCTTCTGCCGCTGCAACTTCGATCTCGGCAGTCTCAGTCTCTGCCTGCGGTTCAACCGGCGCCGGTTCGGCGACGTCGGCCGCAGCCTCGGCTACAGGCGCTTCGTCTTGCACGGTTTCGACTGGAGCGTCCGCCTGTTCTTCCACGGCTGGCGCAGCAGGTTCCGCCGCGGCGTCGGAGGTGATTTCGGCGGGAATTTCGACCGTGGTTTCCGAAACGGCCACTGCGTCCGATGCCGGCTCCGACCCTTCGACGGCTGCCTCTGCTGCGGCATCCGTTGCCGCGGCTTCCGCCGCTTTGGCCTGCTCGGCTCGTGCAGCTTCTTCCGTCGCCAGTTTCGCCACCGCCGCTTCGCGGGCGGCGTTGTCCTGCGCTTCGAGCCGCGCCTTGACCTCGACGGCCGGCTTAGGCTCGGCACGGTAGCCGAGACCCTTGAGAATTTCTTCCATGTCGTCGGCGGTGGCGCCGAGGATCGACATCATCGGCGGCGTCACCATGAAGGACTGGCCGTCATAGGCGCCGTCCGGGCGCTGGCCGAGGCCGGGCTTCCAGTTGGTCGCCGGACGGATCAGATCCGCCAGCCGTTCCAGTATGTCGATGCGCACGGCGCGACGGCCGAGATTGCGGTAGCCGGCAAGCTTATAGAACGTCTTGTCGAAAGCAGGGTCGATCACCACCGAGGTGCGACCCGAGGCGAGCGCATGGACCACGTCGCCAAAGCCCGGCTTGTCCTTGCCGTCGTTCTTCAGCGCCCATAGCAATGTCAGCAGCCCGGCAGGCGCCGGCTTGATCAGCGCCGGCACGAAGACATGGTAGGCGCCGAAGCGCACACCAAGCCGGCGAAGTGCGGCGCGGCCTTCCTGGTCGAGCGACTTCATCTCCTCGGCGATGTCGCGGCGGTTGATGAGGCCGAAATTCTCGACCAGCTGGAAGGCGATGCCGCGGCCGATGCCGGAAATCTGGTCGGCGTTCCTGAGGTCGACCAGCGGCTTCAGCAGCGACTCGATCTGGAAATTGACGAATCGCTCGGCACGCGCGGCGACCTTGTCGCGCGCCGGGCCGGTCAGCTGCTCGTCGGCCAGCAGCACCAGCCGCGGCTTCAGCGCGTCTTCGCCTGATACAAGCGTGCCGATCGGCGCGCCGATCCAGCGCAGCGTGCCGTCCGAGCCGAGCGCGATGTCGCCATTGGCCGAGGCGCCGAAGCGTTCGGCGCGCGATTCGAACTCGGCGGCCAGCGCCTTCTGGGCAGCGGTGCGCACCGCCTTGGCGTCTTCGCCGCCGGCGGTCTGGTCGGCGGTGAAGCGGAACCCTTGCAACTCGCCGACATGGTGGCCTTCGACAAGGACGGTTCCGGTAGGGCTAATTTCGGCTTCAGGCATGGTATTTTCTCTAAGGCGCCGCATGAGGACGGAAGTCCTGCGGTCTACGAAGCGTTTCGTCAACCGCTCATGCAGCGCATCCGACAATCTGTCTTCGATTTCGCGCGTCTTTTCCTGCCAGTGTGCCTGATCGGCCAGCCAGCCGGGCCGGTTCGACACGAATGTCCAGGTGCGGATCTGGGCTATGCGATGCGACAGCGTGTCAATGTCGCCCTCGGTGGTGTCGGCGCGGCGCACCTGCTCGGCCATGTAATTCTCGTTGACATGGCCGTGGCGTGCGAGGTCCGTGTAGATCGAGGCAATGAGGTCGGCATGCTGCGCCGGCGCGATCCTGCGGTAGTCGGGCAGCGCGCAGGCTTCCCACAGCAGCGCCACGCGCTTGGCATTGGTGGTGAGCGCGCGGATGTCTTCGTCGCGCGACAGATGCTCGAGCGCCTGTGCGTCGACGGCAGGCAATGCCCGCGTCAGTCCCTCGACCGGAGCGTTGGTCTCGATCGAGCGCTTCAGCGCGTCGAGGCTGGCAAAGTCGAAATGCGCGGTGCGCCACTGCAGCACCTTCACCGGATCGAAATCGTGGCCTTCGATCTTCTTGATCAGCTCTTCGTCGAGCGGGTCGACCTGGCCGGTGACACCGAACGTGCCGTCGCGCAGATGCCGGCCGGCGCGGCCGGCGATCTGGCCGAGCTCGGCCGCGGTCAGGTTGCGGTACTGGAAGCCATCGAACTTGCGGTTCTGGGCGAAGGCGACGTGGTCGAGATCGAGATTGAGACCCATGCCGATGGCGTCGGTGGCGATGAGGTAGTCGACATCGCCGGACTGGAATAGCGCCACCTGGGCGTTGCGGGTGCGCGGCGAGAGCGCGCCGAGCACGACGGCGGCACCGCCCTGCTGGCGGCGGATCAACTCGGCGATGGCGTAGACCTCGTCGGCGGAGAAGGCGACGATTGCCGTGCGCCGCGGCAGGCGGGTCAGCTTCTTGGAGCCGGCATAGGCAAGATGCGACAGCCTCGGCCGCGTCACCACCGAGACACCCCTCAGCAGGCGCTGCAGGATACCGTGCATGGTGGCGGCACCCAGTAGCAGCGTCTCCTGGCGGCCGCGCAGGTGCAGGATGCGATCGGTGAAGATGTGGCCGCGCTCGAGGTCACCGGCGAGCTGCACCTCGTCGATGGCGACAAAGGCGGCGTCGGTCTCGCGCGGCATGGCCTCGACGGTGCAGACCGAATATCTGGCGCCCGGCGGCTGGATCTTTTCCTCGCCCGTGATCAGCGCGACCTTGTGGGCGCCAACCTTTTCGCAGACGCGGGCGTAGACCTCGCGCGCCAGAAGCCTGAGCGGCAGGCCGATGATCCCACTCTCATGCGCTACCATGCGCTCGATGGCGAGATGGGTCTTGCCGGTGTTGGTGGGCCCGAGCACGGCGGTCACGTCGCGGCCCGACAGGATCAGCGGCTCTGTGTGTTTGGGCTGGATGTTCATCAACCTAGAATAAGGCTTCCGGGATCTGGAAATAAGGCTTCTGGCCTCTGGTTGTCGGGAGCGCTGCCTCAAATGGCGCGTATGACAGGCGACACATAGGGATTTCGGGCGCGAAGCGAAAGCGGAATGTTCCGCCGGCGGCGAGAAGGTGGTTTTGTCAAGCTTCCAATCGGCTGCGGATTAACGGATAGAACGAGTCTGGAACGAATCGGCGACGAATCAGTGACTCCTGCAGATTCAGCTTTTGTTCACGGCTACATGTGGATTTCGCGGCCGCGAGTCGCACCACATGCTGAATCGCTGAACTGGCCCGTTTCATGCTAAGAGGGGTGTTGCCGTTAACCTTTGCCTGGAAACAATCACGGTGGCTAGGCGCCTCGACCAACATGATGAAATTGTTGATCTTTCTTAACCTGCGTTAAGCAGTTGGGCAGGCGATTCCGGCTGTCGTCGTTAACGTTCGGCTCATAGCCGGAACGAATCAGCGACGAATCAGCGATGGCGTGATTTTCCTGATTTGTTCACCCCAATATCTTGTGTTGTGAACAGCTTATCCACCGAGAATCCACAGGTTACGAAGCAGCTTTCGCACAGGGCGGCGGGTGGCTGTTAACCTCCGCGTGCTGCTTCGGCACAGATTGGTTGCATGCTTTGGCTAGGTGCAGCCGCTGCATGTTGACGGGTCCGGCCGGACCGCTGGTTCAGGCCGTGTCCTCTCCAGTGGCATAGCGTTGCAGCGCAGGGCCGACGTTCCGGATGATCTCGTCGTGTGACAGAGCGACGACGGGCGGTAGCCGCAGCACATATCGGCACATCGCCAAACCCAGCAACTGGCTCGAAATGAGCCCGGCCCTTCGACCGGCGTCGGCGAGATCGCCGACCGCCGCAACCACCGGCCTCACCTGGTTGGCGAATATCTCGCGCATTTTTTCGGCGGCGAATTCGTTCGACGCCGCGGAACGCAGCAGAATTGCCATGCCGGGTCCGCTGGCCGGGCCTTCCCAGACTTCGAGAAACCGCCTGATCAAAGTTTCGCCGACGGTGGCCGGGTCGATCACCCGAAGTGCCGGCAGTTGCAGGTCGACGAGTGCCGCCCGGGCGAACAATTCGTCCTTGCTGTGGAAATAGCGGATCACCATGGCCGGATCGATCGAGGCGCGGGTCCCGACATCGCGGATCGACGCGCCGTCATAGCCGTGCTCGGCAAACAGATCTCTGGCGGCATCCAGGATTTGCCCTCGGGTGCGATCCGACTTGCTCGGCTTTTTCGAATGATTCGTGCTCATGAAAATCAAATATCAACGAGCGTTGACAAACTCAAGCACCCAAGATAAAAGTCACCAATCGTTGACAAATGGAGAGAGAAAATGCTGCCTGATACCACCGAAGTCCTGGTCATAGGCGCCGGCCCGACCGGCCTGGCGCTGTCCATTGCCCTGCATCAGGCAGGCGTCGATCACGTCGTGGTCGACCGCCTCGCCGAAGGCCTCAACACCTCACGTGCCGGAGTGATCCACGCGCAGACGCTGGAGACACTCGAGCCGCTTGGCGTTACGGGGCGGCTGGTCGAACTCGGCCTGAAGCTTGACAACTTCGCCATACGTGATCGCGACCGGGTCCTAATCAACCTCGATTTCTCGAGCCTGCCCTCGGCGTATCCCTACGTGCTGATGATTCCGCAGAACCTAACCGAGAAGGTCCTCACTGAGCGCATCGCTGGGTTGGGCGGTGTCGTCCATCGCGGCGTCGAGGCGAAGGAGGTATTGCAGGGGGTCGATGGCGCACACGTCACGGTCGTCCAGAATGGTCGCGAAAAGACGATCTCGGCGCGTTACGTCGTCGGTGCGGACGGCATGCACAGCGTGGTACGCGAGGCCGCCGGCATAGGCTTCGATGGCGAGGCCTATGCAGGGTCTTTTGTACTCGCCGACGTGCGCCTTGATTGGCCGCTCGGGCCAACGGAGGTGTCGCTGCTGTTCTCCCCGGCCGGACTGGTCGTCGTCGCGCCACTGCCGGACGGATCATATCGCATCGTAGCGACCATGGATGAGGCGCCTGAGCGGCCTGGCATTGCCGACATACAGGCGCTGCTCGACAGTCGCGGCCCGTCGGCCAGCCCGGCGCAGGTGCTCGACCTGACCTGGAGTACACGGTTCCGCGTGCATCACCGCCTTGCCAAGTCCTACCGCCAGGGGCACCTGTTTGTCATGGGCGACGCCGCCCATGTGCACAGCCCAGCCGGCGGCCAAGGCATGAACACCGGCCTGATCGATGCCGTGGTGCTGGGAGAACTGCTCGGCGACGTGATCAACGGTGTCCGCCCGGAAAGCGAACTCGACCTCTACGAGACGCTTCGGCGTCCCGCGGCACAAGAGGTGATCGAACTGGCGGGCAGGCTGACAGGCATGGCGCTTGTCCGCACACCGCTGCGGCGCGTCTTGCGCAATTTCGTGCTCGGCGTCGTCAACATGATGCCGTTCGTCAAGCGCAGGATCTCGATGAAATTGTCAGGTCTCAGCCGGGCCGAAATGGCGACGCTGCCGGCGTCGTCGCAGCCGGGCGGGCGCAAGCAAGCGATGAAACGGGAGCTCAAGCTGGTTGCCTGATCTCGAGGCGCCGGACAACTACCGGCGCTGTATCGGAGCAGCGGTTCTAAAGACGAACGTGCCGGCGACACCCCCGGCACGTGCACATTTCAGCCACGTGGTTCTGGTCAGGCGAAGTATTGGCCGCCATTGGCCGTGATGGTCGAGCCGGTGATGAAGCCTGCATCTTCGGATGCGAGGAAGACGACGCAGCGCGCGATCTCTTCCGGTTCGCCGAGGCGGCCGACGGGGATTTGCGGGATGATGCGGTCGTTGAGCACCCTCTCGTCGATCGCCTTGACCATCTCGGTGGCGATGTAGCCAGGGCAGATGACGTTGACGGTGATGCCCGCGCGAGCTCCCTCTTGAGCGAGGGCTTTGCTGAAACCGATGTCGCCAGCCTTGGCGGCGGAATAGTTGACCTGGCCGGCCTGGCCTTTCTGGCCGTTGATCGAGGAGATGGTGATGACGCGGCCGAACTTGCGGTCGCGCATGCCGCTCCACAGCGGATGCGTCATGTTGAAGACGCCGGACAGGTTGGTGTCGATGACCTCTTTCCACTGCTCGCGCGTGATCTTGTGGAACATGGCGTCCCGGGTGATGCCGGCGTTGTTGACCAGCACCGAGACCGGGCCGAGATCGGCCTCGACTTGGCGGATGCCGGCGGCGCAGGAATCATAGTCGGCGACCGACCATTTGTAGACCGGAATGCCGGTCTCGGCCTTGAATTTCGCCGCTGCGGCGTCATTGCCGGCATAGTTCGCGGCAACCGAATAGCCGACGGTCTTCAATGCGATCGAGATCGCCGCGCCGATGCCGCGCGATCCTCCTGTGACGATTGCTACCTTGGTCATGCGTGTTCCCTCCCTTTGGTCGGGAGAGCGAATAGGGAGTAGCGAATAGCGAGTAGGGATCTGTCCCGTCGCGCTGACGCAATTCTTCCCTATTGACTACTCCCTGTTTGCTACTCACTTCTTTTTCAGAGTGCTTCGATGCACATGGCGACGCCCATGCCGCCGCCGATGCACAAGGTGGCGAGGCCTTTCTTGGCGCCGCGCCGGCGCATCTCGAAGACCAGTGTGTTGAAGACACGGGCGCCGGAAGCACCGATCGGGTGGCCGATGGCGATGGCGCCGCCATTGACGTTGACGATCGAGGGATCCCAGCCCATGTCCTTGTTGACGGCGCAGGCCTGTGCCGCAAAGGCCTCGTTGGCCTCGACAAGGTCGAGATCGCCGACCGACCAGCCGGCCTTTTCCAAGGCCTTGCGCGATGCTGGGATCGGGCCGGTGCCCATGATCTGCGGATCGACGCCGGCGGTTGCCCAGGACACGATGCGTGCCAGCGGGGTGATGCCGCGCCTCACCGCTTCCGCCTCGCTCATCAGCAGCGCGCCGGCGGCACCGTCATTGATGCCGGAGGCGTTGGCGGCGGTCACCGTGCCGTCCTTGTCGAAGGCCGGCTTCAGCTTGGTCATGGCGTCGAGCGTGGCGCCGTGGCGGATGTATTCGTCCTGGTCGACAATGGTGTCGCCCTTCTTGCCCTTGAGTGTGACGGCGACGATCTCGTCCTTGAACTTGCCGGCCTTCTGCGCGGCCTCGGCCTTGTTCTGCGAAGCCAGCGCGAACTGGTCCTGGTCTTCGCGGGTGATCTGGAACTGACGCGCGACGTTTTCGGCGGTGTTGCCCATGTGATAGCCGTTGAAGGCGTCCCACAGCCCGTCCTTGATCATGGTGTCGATCAGCTTGAAGTCGCCCATCTTGACGCCGGCGCGCAGGTGCTGGGCATGCGTCGAAAGCGACATCGATTCCTGGCCGCCGGCGATGATCACCTTGGCGTCGCCGATGGCGATCTGCTGCATGCCGAGCGCAATGGCACGCAGGCCCGAGCCGCAAACCTGATTGAGGCCCCAAGCGGTGGTTTCCTTGGGCAGACCGGCATTGATCGATGCCTGGCGGGCCGGGTTCTGGCCTTGCGCGGCGGTCAGCACCTGGCCGAGGATGACCTCGTCGACCTCGCCTGGTTCGACACCGGCACGTGACAGCAATTCCCTGATGACGACGGCACCGAGCTCATGCGCAGGGGTGGCGGCAAAGGCGCCGTTGAAGGAGCCTACCGGCGTGCGCGCCGCACTGGCAATGACGATGGAAGCGGACATTTTCTTCTCCAGACTTCAAGGGTGTTGCTCTGTCGTTGGGGACTTTTCTTGCCCTTTCCCAACCCCAAGTCAAACCGGAAATGGGCATGGCGCCCATGCGCCGCAAGCAGGCCGTGCCTTTGCCATGGCGACCATTCGTCCATTGCTGCGCAGCATATTTTGCCTGCTATGCAGCATTTAGTGATCCCGCACTGCACAAACTGCTTGGAATTGTGAAGCTTTTGCGCATATCCTCAAAAAAAAGGCACAATCGTTATCGGCGGCTTGCTCAGAGGCGCGCCGGTGTCCCCGGGAGGATGTAGATGGCCGCTAAAGACGATCCGATCATCATCAAGAAATACGCCAATCGCCGCCTCTACAACACCGGCACCAGCACCTATGTGACGCTCGAGGACCTCGCCGAGATGGTCAAGAAGGGCGAGGAGTTCACCGTCCAGGACGCCAAGACCGGCGACGACATCACGCATCCGGTGCTGACACAGATCATCTTCGAACTGGAGAACAAGGACGGGCAGAACATGCTGCCGATCCCGTTCCTGCGCCAGCTCATCGCTTATTACGGCGACCAGATGCAGATGATCGTGCCGAGCTTCCTCGAACAGTCGATGCTTGCCTTTTCCAAGGAGCAGGAACGCTTTCGCGAGCAGATGAAGGGGGCGATCGGCAAGTCGCCGCTCGACATGATGAAGATCACCACGCCGATCAAGGCGCTGGAGGAACAGACACGCCGCAACATGGAAATGTTCCAGAATGCGATGCGGCTGTTCACGCCGTTCCCGCCCGCCGGCACCGCGCCAGCCGCCGCGCCGTCGCCCGAGCCGGCCAGGAAGGAAACGTCAGAAAAACCCGACGATCTTCAGGAACTGAAGGACCAGATCGCGGCCATGCAGCGCAAGCTCGACACGATGTCCTGAGCGCTTGGCGCTCTTGCAACCCTACACCAGCACGCCCCCATAGCGGCCGCGCGGCCTGATGACACTTCCGCTTGTGATCTGTTCGACCGTGTGCTCGGCCCAGCCGACGCTGCGTGCGAGCGCAAACAGGCGAAACGGCGCATCGCGCGGCAAGCCAAGGCTGCGCGTCAGCGCTGCCAGCCCAAAGTCGATGTTGGGAAGCGCGCCGGTCGCGGCAAGGGCAGCATCGCGCAGCGACGATAGTGTGCCGTCAACCTCGATCACCGACAGTAGCGCCGCCCCCCGGGGATCGCCGTCGGGATAGAGCTGATGACCGAACCCCGGCAATGGCCGGTCGTGGCTGAGCCAGCGCCGGATCGTCGCATCGGCGCCATGTCGGGCCGCATCCTCGGCCAGTTGCATCACCGCCTCGCCGGCACCGCCATGGCGAGGGCCTGACAGCGTCGCGAGCCCGGCCAGCAGGCAAGCGGCCAGCGGCGCGCCGGTCGAGGCTGCGACGCGCGCGGCGAAGGTCGACGCATTCAGTTCATGATCGGCAAGCAGGACAAGCGCGCGGCGGATCGCATTGGCGCCGCCGGCGTCCACCGACCAGGCCTGCGCCAGCCGCTGATGGACGGGATCTGGTCCTGCCGGTGCGCCCAGCGCGGCGACCAGCACGCCGACAGCGTGCGCGGCATCGGCATGCAGCGAGGCCCGGTTGCGCCCAAGCGACGGGCGCCCTTGGCCGGCAAGCACGGCAAGTTGCGCAAAAGCCGAGGCCCGGCCGGCTTGATGGGGCACATCCGGCGACGGTGCTTCGAAAGCCACCGGTTCCGGCAGAGCCCAGAGAATGGCGGCGGCTTCTTCCAGTGTGGCGTGCCCGGAGAGCACTGCGGCGTCCTGCCCGCGATAGATGAGCCGACCGTGCGAGACGGTCGAAATCGCCGTTGCGATTGAGGGTTCGCCCCAGGCAATGGCGCTTTCAGCGATGACTGATGGGCTCCGTCCGCGCGCCCGGCGGGTCGCCAGTGCGGCGATATCGTCGGCGCGGTACTGGCTGCGGCGCGGATCGGCGCGGTCGGGCCGCATGCCGATGCGCCCACGGCTGACATAGGCGTACAGCGTCTGCGCCCGCACCTTGAGGCGCTCAAGCGCCTCTTCCCGGGACAACCACTCGGACATATCGAGCCCTGATATTGATTCTATTGATCAAGATTGATGGAAACGTTGCCCATCTCTATCTCCGATCCGGAAATGCTTCAAGGAGACAGGCTATGGCGAATGGGCTCGATGATGTGGTGGCGGCGGAAACCGTGCTTTCCGATGTGGATGGTCTTGGTGGCCGTCTGACGATCCGAGGTCATTCGCTGCCGGAGCTGGCCGGCCGCTTGAACTATGCCCAGGTGATGCGGCTGCTGCTCGACGGCTTCTTCGACGACCTTCCCGATGAGGCGCAACTGACGCGGGCACTGGGCCAAGCACGCGCTGAGGTGTTCGAACGGCTCTTGCCCTCGCTGCCCCTGCTGGCGTCGCTCGATGTTTACAGCGCCATGCGCGCCGGCATGGCGCTGCTGCCGGACGGCGAGACCTTGACCGATGCCTTGCTGCTCATCGCAGCGCCCGCCGTGCTGACGCCGGCCCTGCTGCGCCTGCAGCGCGGCGAGCAGCCGATCGCGCCGGACAGCCGCGCCGATCATGCCGCCGACATGCTGAGGATGCTGAGCGGCAGCGTCGCCTCGACGGCGCTGGCGAAGGCGCTCGATACCTATCTCGTGACCGTCTGCGATCATGGCCTCAATGCGTCGACCTTTGCGACGCGCGTGGTGGCCTCGACGCAGGCCGGCCTGACATCCTCCGTGCTGGCCGGACTCGGCGCGCTCAAGGGGCCGCTGCATGGCGGCGCGCCTGGCCCTGTCATCGAGATGCTGGATGCGATCAAGGCGCATGGCGATGCCGCCGGCTGGCTGCGCGACGAGATCGCGCACGGCAGGCGCATCATGGGGTTCGGACATCGCATCTACCGTGTGCGTGATCCGCGCGCCGATGTGCTGAAGGCCGTCGTGCGGCAACTCGGCGGCGAGGGCGAAACCGGCCGCCGGCTGGCATTCGCGGAGACAGTGGAACAGGTAGCGCTCGACGTGCTGCGGATCGCCAAGCCGTCGCGCTCGCTGCAGACCAATGTCGAGTTCTACACCGCGCTGCTGTTGGAGGCGGCGGGTTTTCCGCCACAAACCTTCAGCAATGTCTTTGCCGCCGGGCGCGTCGCCGGCTGGATCGCGCATGCGCGTGAACAGCAGACGACCGGGCGGCTAATCCGCCCGCAGTCGCGTTATGTCGGGCCGGTGCCGGACCTGGTTGCCTGAGGTCTTTTGGCGCCTGGCGAGCGACCGGCGATCCAAACGATATCCTCCTGGTGAGCGGCCGTGTGGCCGCTCATGACGAAAATTTCATCTCCTCAAAAATTCTGGCCGCTGTTATTGCGTCGCATTGAGCATATATGCTGCAGTGCAACATAAGCTCGCTCTTGCCGCAACCAGAGGACTCCGCCCTTGGCCGCCAGAAAAACCGCAGTCATCACCGGCTCCACATCGGGCATTGGCCTGGCCATCGCCCAGGCGTTGGCGGCCGAAGGCCATAATGTCGTCGTCAACTCTTTCTCCGACACGGCCGCCGACCACGCCATCACTGATGCGATCGCCAAACACCACGGGGTGAAAACCGCCTACATCAAGGCCGACATGTCGAAACCGGCCGAATGCCGGGCGCTGATCGCCAAGGCGGCTGAGACATTCGGATCGGTCGATATCCTCATCAACAATGCCGGCATCCAGCATGTCGCGCCGGTTGAGGACTTTCCGATCGAGAAATGGGACGCCATCATCGCCATCAACCTGTCGTCGGCGTTCCACACCATTGCAGCCGCGATCCCGCTGATGAAGGAGGCCGGCGGTGGCCGGATCGTCAACATCGCCTCGGCGCACGGCCTGGTCGCGTCGCCGTTCAAATCGGCCTATGTCTCAGCCAAGCACGGCATCATGGGATTGACCAAAACGGTCGCACTCGAACTGGCGCGCGAAAAAATCACCTGCAACGCCATCTGCCCGGGCTATGTCCTGACGCCGCTGGTCGAGGCGCAGATCCCCGACCAAATGAAAGCCCATCAGATGGATCGCGAGACCGTCATCCGTGAGGTCATGCTGGACAAGCAGCCGACCAAGGAATTCGTCACGGTGGAGCAGATCGCGGCAGCGGCGGTGTTCCTGTGCTCGGACGCGGCAGCGCAGATCAACGGCACGCATCTCTCGGTCGATGGCGGCTGGACCGCCGCGTGAGGCGCAAAATCTTCTCATCTATCCAAAACGAACCAAGGACGACGCCATGACCAAAAACGGCAAGGCGGAGGAGACAAAGAAGAAGATCAACATCGCGCTTCAGGGCGGCGGCTCGCACGGGGCCTTTTCCTGGGGTGTGCTCGACCGCCTGCTGGAGGACGGACGGCTGGAGATATCAGCAGTGTCCGGCACCAGCGCCGGCGCCATGAACGCGGTGGCGCTGGCCGACGGATATGTGCGCGGAGGTGTCGAGGGAGCGCGGCAGAAACTTGACGATTTCTGGCGCGCGGTGGCGGCCAAGGGCCGGTTCAGCCCGGTACACCGCATGCCGTGGGATGTCGCCTGGGGCAACTGGTCGATCGAGAATACGCCTGGCTATGTCTTCTTCGACACCATGTCGCGGGTGTTCTCGCCCTATGTCGCCAATCCGCTCGGCTTCAACCCGCTGCGCGACGTGGTTCAGCAGGAGATCGATTTCGACAATGTCCGCGCCTGCAAGTCGATGGAACTGTTCATCTCGGCGACCAATGTCGAGACCGGACAGTTGCGCGTCTTTTCCGATGGCGAGATCGACCTCGACACGGTGATGGCCTCGGCCTGCCTGCCGCAACTGTTCCGTGCTGTGGAGATCAAGGGGGTGCCCTATTGGGATGGCGGCTATGGCGGCAACCCGGCGCTTTATCCGTTCTTCAAGACGGCTGCGACCGAGGACGTGCTTCTGGTGCAGATCAATCCGGTGGTGCGGGAGGGAACACCAAGAAGCGCCAACGAGATCCAGAACCGCATCGACGAGATCGCCTTCAACGCCGGGTTGCTGCGCGAATTCCGCTCGATCGCCTTCGTCAAGGAACTGATCGCCGCCGGCCGTCTGCCGCATGGCGAGTATCGCGACATCCGCATGCACCGCATCGATGCCGACGAGGCGTTCAAGGACCTGTCGGCGTCCTCGAAGGTCAACGCCGAATGGGCGTTCCTGACCTACCTGCGTGATCTCGGCCGCACCGCCGCCAGCGACTGGCTGGAAGAGAATTACGAGGCCGTCGGCAAGCGACCGACGCTCGATCTCTCCGGCGAACTCGATGACGGCTTCAAGCCGGTGCGCGGTCCGGCACCTGGCCGGCGGGTCAAGGAATTTCTTGCGGCGCGCAAGAACCCGGAGGCAGAGCGCCGGCGCGCCTGAGCGACCAATCAATGTGCATCGATTGGTCCGCAATCATGCCTTCAAGGTCAGGTCGATCACCCTGATCAGGGCAGCGGCTGCCTGCCGCTGCCCCTCCGGATCTCTGATCCGCGCCTTCATGCCTTCCAGCCCGTCGAGCAGCATGTCGGCAAGCAGTTGCGCCGACAGGCCTCTGGCCGCCAGGTCGACGCCGTTCCTGGCTGCCTCGCGCTCGATCGCGGCGCTGATGTGTTGGCCAAGCCCGCCGCGCCAGCAGCCCACCAGATCGCCAAGGCTCGATTTCATGTCCAGCAATTCGGCGCCGTGCGGCGAAGCAACGACCGCGCCCATCATTGAGATGAATGCCTCGTCGATGGCCCGCATCATGCGCTCGGTGAAAGGACCATCGCCGGATAGGGCAATCTTTGCCGCCTCGACCGAGCGTGACAGGATCATCATGGCGATGGCGCGGAAAATGTCGGTCTTGTTCTTGAACAGGAGATAGAGCGCCGGGCGCGACATGTCTGCGGCGCGGGCGATATCGTCCATGGTGGTGCGCGAGAAACCATAGGCCAAAAACACCTTCATCGCGCCATCCAGGATACGGACGCGTTTGGGGTCTGTGGCGGTGATGTCTTCGATCTGGTTCATGGAGCAATTCTATCCTGCAAAATCCTATTTGACAAAATGACGAAATTTGTCAATCTGTATTAGGTGAAATGGCCGAGAGGACGCTTCGCCCTTGGCAGCGGACGACAACAAAGGGTATCCCCATGCGCCTTGCCGTCGACGGGCAGTCATTCGATATCGATGCCGATCCGGACATGCCGCTGCTGTGGGCGCTGCGCGATCTCATTGGCAAGACCGGGCCGAAATTCGGCTGCGGCATCGCCGCCTGCGGCGCCTGCACAGTTCACGTTGACGGTCAGCCGGTGCGTTCCTGCTCACTCCCGGTTGGGCAGGTCAGCGGCGCTATCACGACCATTGAAGGCATCGGCACCGCGGGGAAGCTGCATCCGGTGCAGCAGGCATGGCTGGAGGAACAGGTCGCGCAATGCGGCTACTGCCAGGCCGGCCAGATCATGAGCGCGGTGGCGCTGCTCGATGAAGTCGCCGACCCAAGCGATGCCGACATCGACAACGCCATGGGCGGCAATCTCTGCCGCTGCGGCACCTATCCCAAAATCCGCTCGGCCATCAAGAAGGCCGCGGCGCTCAAGACGGCGGGTCTCTGACCATGGCCAGTGTCGGAAAGATCGCCCGCCGCACGTTTCTGATCGGCGCTGCCGCTGTCGCGGGCGGCGTTGCCGTCGGCTATTACTACTATCGCAAGCCTTTTCCGAACCCGCTCGAGGCCGAACTCGGCAAGGGCGAGGCGACGTTCAACCCCTATGTGAAGATCGGCGCCGACAACACCATCACCATCGTCGCGCCGCGCGCCGAGATGGGGCAAGGCATCTCGACGACGCTGGCGGCCATGGTCGCAGAGGAACTCGACGTCGGGCTCGACCGGGTTAAGGTCGAGCATGGACCAGCATCCCATGCCTACTACAACGCCGCGATCCTTCAAGAGGGCGGTCCGTTCGCCTTCTTCGACGAGAGCATGACGGCGCAAGCGGTGCGCTCGGGTCTCGGCGTGGTTGGCAAGTTCCTTGCCCTGCAGGGCACCGGGGGTTCGGCTTCGACACGCGATGGTTTTGACAAGATGCGGCAAGCGGGTGCCGCTGCCCGGCAGATGCTGATCGCGGCTGCGGCGCAAGAACTGGGTGTTGCCGCAGCCGATCTGGAAACGGCCGACGGTTCGATCCTGCACAAGGCGTCGGGCAAGTCGCTGACCTATGGCGCGGTCGCCGCGGCTGCCGCCGCGATGGCGCCGCCGGACGAAGTCAGGCTCAAGGACAAAGCCGACTGGAAGCTGCTGGGAAAGCCGCAAAAGCGCATCGACATGCTGGCCAAGGTCACCGGGGCGCCGATCTTCGGCATCGATGTCAGGCTGCCGGACATGCTCTACGGCACGGTCAAGATGAGCCCGCGCTTCTGGGCCAAGCCGGTCAAGGCGGACCTTTCCAGGGCCGAAAAAATGCCCGGCGTGATCAAGATCGTGCCGCTTGAGACGAATTATGGCCATGGCTTCGGCATCATCGCCGACAACACATGGGCGGCATTCAAGGCGGCCGAGGCGATCGACGCCCAGTGGTTCGATCCCGAATACCCGCTCGGCAGCGCTGCCATTTCAGATGTGCTGAAGCAGGCGCTTGCCACCAAGGGGTCGGTGATGCGCGACAATGGCGACGTCGATACCGCTTTTGCCGACGCGCCGCGCGAAAGGATCGTCGAGGCAGACTATGCCGTGCCCTATCTGGCGCATGCGACGATGGAGCCGATGAACGCCACGGCGCAGCTCAGGGACGGCGCGCTAGACATCTGGTGCGGGAACCAGGCGCCGACCCTGGTGCGGCAGCTTTGCGCCAACGCGGTCGGCATCGGGCAGGACAAGATCAATGTGCACACCACCTTCATGGGCGGCGGTTTCGGCCGGCGCGTCGAGGTGGATTACGCACTGTGCGCCGCGCTGATGGCGAAGGAGACGGGCGGGCGTCCGGTCAAGGTGACCTGGACGCGTGAAGAAGACATGCGCCACGACGCCTACCGGCCAGCCGCAATAGGCAAGTTCCAGGCGCGGCTCGGCGACGATGGCATGCCAGTGGCCGTCGACATGAAGATGGCCTCGCCATCGGTGATTGCCGGCATGCTGCGCCGGCTGTTCCCCTCGATATCGCCGCTCGGTCCCGACAAGACCATCGTCGATGGCGCCTACGACCAACCCTACTCCATCCCGAATTACCGGGTCACTGGTGTCGCGGCGCCGGTCTCCATCCCTGTCGGCTCCTGGCGCTCGGTCGGCAGCTCGGTCAACGGCTTCTTCCACGAGGGTTTTATGGACGAGATCGCCATTGCCGGAAAAATCGATCAGGTAGAGATGCGCAAGAGACTGATGGCCGCTTATCCCTCGGCGGTGAAGGTGGTGGAGAAAGTCGCCGCGATGGCGAAATGGGGCGAGGCGCTGCCCGCCGGCAAGGCCAGGGGCATGGCCTTCACGCTGTCCTTCGGCAGCTGGGTCGGCGAGATCGTCCAGGTGGCGGACACGCCGGCCGGCATCCGCATCGAGAAGGTGTGGATCGCCGCCGATGTCGGCACCGCGCTCGACCCCGGCATCATCGAGGCGCAGTTGATCTCGGCGGCCATCTACGGTCTTTCGGCGGCGATGGGGCAGGAAATCACCTTCGCCGACGGCATGGTCGAACAGTCGAACTTCCACGATTTCGACGCCATGCGGATCTTCCAGTGCCCGGTATTCGAAGTTGCCATCCTGGAAAACTTCCACAGGATGGGCGGCGTCGGCGAGGTCGGCACACCGCCGGCGGCTCCGGCGCTCGCCAACGCCATCTTCGCGCTCACCGGAAAGCGCATCCGCACGCTGCCGCTGTCGAAAACGGTGGCCTTCGCATGAAGAAGCTCGTCATCATGCTGACGCCTGCTGCCATGCTTGTGCTCGCAGCATCGTTTGCGATCGCGCAAGAGAGCCAGACGCCGGCGCCGGTGGCAGTCGACACAGCAAAAGCCCTGTCCGAATGGGACAAGGTCTATGCGGTGTTCTCGCATCCGCGCTGCGCTGACTGTCATGTCGCGGACGAGCGACCGCGCTGGTCGGGTGCGCATTACGGCGGCACGCGCGTGCACGCCTTCAATGTCCAGCGCGGTGCTGACGGGTCGGGCTTCGGCAGTCCGGGCCTGCGTTGCATGACTTGCCATTTCTCCAGCAATTCCAGGGCATTGCACGGGCCGCCCGGGGCCGAGAACTGGCATCTGGCGCCAGCCGAGATGGCCTGGTTCGGCAAGTCCTCGGCCGAAATCTGCGCCCAGATCAAGGATCCCTTGCGCAATGGCAACCGCAGCTTGAAGGACATCGCGGTGCATGTTCGCGACGACAGACTGGTCGCCTGGGGCTGGGCGCCGGGATCGGGTCGTGAACCGGCTCCGGGCTCCGCCGAAGCGACCTATCAAGCGATCGAAAACTGGGCGGCGGCGGGCGCATCTTGCCCGGTGGCGCAATGATCTTGCAACTTTCAGACTATATTGCGGTGCAACTTTGATGTAGAAGCGCGCTTCGCCGATCACGGCAAATTGAACACGGCCCGGCGCGCACCCATATCGGCGACGCGCCCGCGTTATGAGGACGCTGGCCGAACCCGCAGTGGAAAAAACGACGATGAGAATCAGGTTTCACAAGCTTGCAGCCGTTGTTGTGCTCATTGGTTTCGCGGCGTGGATGGCGACAGGCGAGTTTTCGTCGGTCGGCAGCGTAGCCGCCAACAAAGCCAAGGCAGCCGAAGCCGAACAGGCCAAGGCGCCGGACGCGAGCAAGCCGAAGACGGCGGAAGCCGAGCCGAAGGCAGCGCTGCGCACCGTCGCGGTGGTGACGCCGCCACGCAAGACCTATGCACGTGCCATCCGCATTTCCGGGCTGACCGAAGCCGACAAGCGGGCGGTGCTGGCGACGCGTGTCGCCGGCGTCATCGACAAGCTGCCTGTCAAGCAAGGCGATCACGTCAAGACGGGGGATCTGGTGCTGATGCTTGCGGCGGAAGAAAAGATCTCGATGGTCGACAACGCCAAGCAATTGGTGGTGCAGCGTCAGGCCGAGCTGGACGCAGCCTTGCGGCTGATGAAATCAGGCAATCTGCCGAAGCTGCAGCTCGACACCGCGCGCTCGAACCTGACCTCGGCGCAGTCGCAACTGGAAACGGCACAGGCCGAACTCGACCGCAACGAGGTGAAGGCGCCTTTCGACGGCGTTATCGACCGGGTGCCGGTGGAACTTGGCAGCTCCATCATGCAAGGCGGCGAGGTGGCGACCATCCTCAAGCTCGATCCGGTGATTGCTCGCGGCGAAGTCAGCGAGCGCGATCTCGGCTACCTCAAGCTCGGCGACAAGGCCACCATACGGCTGGTCAGCGGCCAGACCGTCCAAGGCACCGTGCGCTACATCAGCCGCGACGCCTCGTCGGCGACCCGCACCTTCCGCGTCGAGGTTGCCGTCCCCAATGCCGACGGCTCCGTGCCGGCCGGCATGACGGCGGAAATCGCGCTCAACGCACAGCCGACCGACGCGGTGCTGCTGCCGCGCTCGGTTGTGACGCTCGGCGACAAGGGCGACCTCGGCATCCGTGCCGTGAGCAAGGACAACAAGGTGGCGTTCTTCCCCATCGACCTCGTCGACGACACGCCGACAGGCCTCGTCCTCGGCGGCATACCGGCCGACGCCCGCATCATCGTCGCCGGCCAGGAACTGGTGAAGGAAGGCGATCTGGTCAATCCGGTCGAGGCCGACCAAGCGATCATCAAGAAGCTGCTCGGCGAAGCGACGGCCGGCACGCAGTAGCAAGAGATCGCGACGGACTAGCCCTGGGCGGGGACAATCGGCTGCGACGCAGCTCGTGAAAATTCAAGAACAGGCGTTAGCCATGGATATCGTCAGACTCGCAATCAACAATGCCCGCCTGACCATTTCGGTCCTCGTCTTCCTTCTGCTGGCGGGCTGGGTCGCCTATCAGGCGACGCCAAAGGAAGCGGAGCCCGACGTTCCGATTCCGATGATGTATGTCAGCCTGATCTACCAGGGCATTTCGCCCGAGGATTCGGAGCGGCTTCTGCTGCGGCCGATGGAAAGCAAGCTGAAAAGCCTGAAGGGCCTCAAGGAGATGCGTTCGGCCGCCTTCCAGGGCGGCGGCTACGTGCTGGTCGAATTCCAGCCGCAGACCAATCTGGCCACCGCGCTGCAGGACACGCGCAGCAAGGTGCAGGACGCCAAGGCCGACCTGCCGCAGGCGGCGGAAGAACCTGTCGTCACCGAAGTCAACATTTCCGAATTCCCCGTGCTCGTCGTCACCCTCTCGGGAAATCTGCCTGAACGCGTGCTGACCGCCGCCGCGCGTGAACTGCGCGACCGCATCGAGGAGGTTCCCGGTGTTCTCGAGGGCTCGCTGCAGGGTGCGCGCGACGATCTCGTCGAGGTCGTCATCGATCCGATGAAGCTGTCTTCCTATGGGCTGCAACTCGATCAACTGATCGGTGCGGTCGGCAACTCCAACAGCCTGGTCGCCGCCGGCAATATCGAAGGCTCGGAGGGCAAATACGCCGTCAAGGTACCGTCGCTGATCGAAACGCCGGAGGATGTCGCCGCACTGCCGGTGGTCGCCGGCCCCAATGCCGTGGTGCAGGCCAAGGACATCGCGACGATCCGTTCGACCTTCAAGGATGCCGAGACGGTGACCCGTCTCAACGGCAAGCCGGCCATCGCCATCGAAGTCAAGAAGCGCATCGGCTCCAACCTGATCGACACCATCGCCAAGGTGCGAACGGTGTCCGACGAGTTCGTCAAGTCGATGCCCGAGGGCATGAACGTCACCTACACGCAGGACAAGTCGGTCTTCGTCAACCAGCTGCTCGGCGACCTGCAGAACCATGTGATGATCGCCGTCATCCTGGTGTTCATCGTCATCCTCTACGCGCTGTCCGGCCGCGCCTCGCTGCTCATCGGGCTTGCGATTCCGTCATCCTTCCTGATCGGCATCCTGCTGCTGGCGATGATGGGCTACACGATCAACATGATCGTGCTGTTCAGCCTGATCCTGGCCGTCGGCATGCTGGTCGACGATGCCATCATCGTCACCGAGTTCGCCGAACGACGGATGAGCGAGGGCATGCCGAAGGAGGAAGCCTTCGCGCTCGCCGCCAAGCGCATGGCCGGTCCGGTCATCGCCGCGACGATGACGCGCATCGCCGCCTTCTCGCCGCTGCTGTTCTGGCCGGGCATCATCGGCGACTTCATGAAGTACATGCCGATCACGCTGATCGTCACGCTATCGGCCTCGATGCTCTACGCGCTTGTCTTCGCGCCGACGCTGGGTGCGATCTTCGCCAAGGCGCCGCCGCATCATGAGGATGACAATCGCGACGGCTGGTACATGGCGATCGTCAAGCAGGCGGTGCGCTTCCCCATCACCGTGCTGGTGCTGACCGTCGCGCTCTTGTTCGGCGTCGGCTTTGCCTATTCGAAATACGGCGCCGGCGTCGAGTTCTTCCCGAATGTCGAGCCGGATTATGGCCTGCTCTACGTGCATGCGCGCGGCAATCTTTCGCTGGCCGAAATGGATACCGCGACCAAGATCGCGGAAGACAGGCTGCTCGGCTGGCCGGGTGTGAAGTCGGTCTACACCCGCGTCGGCAAGACGCAAGGCGGCGGCCAGGATATCCCCGAAGACGTCGTCGGCGTCATCCAGTACGAATTTATCGACTGGCGCGAGCGCAAGTCGGCGAACCACATCCTGGACGATCTGCGCGGCGTCATGGCCGGCATTCCTGGCGTCGATGTCGAGGTGCGCGTGCCGGAAGCCGGTCCGCCGACCGGCAAGCCGATCCAGATCAGGCTTTCGGCCGTCGACCCCAAGGGGCTCGACGACAAGGCCCGTGAGGTCGCGGCGCGCATCGGCAAGGTGCCCGGCGTCATCGATATTTCCGACGGCCTGCCGCCGCCCGGTGTCGACTGGGCGCTCGAGGTCGATCGTGCCAAGGCGGCGCAGTACGGCATCAGCCCAACCTCGGTCGGGACGGTGGTGCAACTGGTGACCAACGGGCTGAAACTCTCGGAATACCGGCCTGCCGGAGCCGACGACGCGGTCGACATAAGGCTGCGGCTGCCCGAAGACCGGCGCACGCTGTCGACGCTCGACGAACTCAGGGTGCAGACCTCACAAGGCTCGGTGCCGATCTCGAACTTCGTCGTGCGCAAGCCGGAGCCGACGGTCGGCATCCTCAACCGCATCGACGGCGCGCGTACGGTGGTCGTCCAGGCCAACGTCGCCGCCGGCGCTCAGGTCGCGGCTGTGCAGGAGCAGGTCACCAAGGCCGTCTCCGACATGGATCTCGGCAGCGGCATCCGCTGGAAGCTGGCCGGTTCGAACGAGGACAGCGCCGAAGCCAGCGCCTTCCTCAGCAAGGCCTTCGGGGCGGCGATCTTCCTGATCTTCCTGGTGCTTCTGGCGCAGTTCAACAAGTTCACCAGCGTCTGGCTGGTGCTGTCCTGCGTGGTCATGGCGACGATCGGCGTGTTCCTCGGGCTGCTGATAACCGGCGAGACGTTCGGCATCGTCATGTCGGGCATCGGCGTCATCGCTCTGGCCGGCGTGGTGGTGAACAACAACATCGTGCTGATCGACACCTATGACCGGCTGCGTGAAGAAGGCTGGGACAAGGTCGAGGCGGTGCTGCAGACTTGCCGCGAGCGCGCCCGCCCGGTCGTGCTGACGGCTGTGTCGGCCATTCTCGGCGTGCTGCCGATCGCCTTCGGCCTCGGGTTGGAAATCTTCCATCACGAGACGACGATCAACGCGCCGTCGACGCAATGGTGGATTTCGCTCTCCTCGGCGATCGTCTTCGGCCTGTCCTTCGCCACGGTGCTGACGCTGGTGGTGACGCCGTCGATGCTGATGGTGTTCACCCGCGCCAAGGTCAAGCCGGGCGCACGGCGCGGCTTGATCAGCCGTCTGTTCCGGCGCGGCAAGGTCGAGATTTCATCGACCGATGCGCCAGGGCGGGATGCCGGAGCCGGGCCGGATATCGCCTTTCCGAAAGCCGCCGAATAGATCATTGCCGATTTGACCGGCAAAGGCCGCCCGGAACAACCGGGCGGCCTTTTGCATTGTTCTTGGGCGAAAAGTCGAATTGCGGGGTTCTCATGCCGATCACCACCATCGTCATCATCGTCCTGGTCCTTATCCTCATCGGCGCGGTGCCGGCCTGGCCGCATTCGCGCTCCTGGGGCTATGGGCCCTCGGGTATTGTCGGCGTGGTGCTGGTGTTGCTTATGGTGCTGCTGTTGATGGGACGGCTCTGAGGCGCCCTCTCAGTCCGCGGAGATTGTTAATCTGCGGAGGAGCATCGCCCGCTATCGCGGAGGTCAGGCAGCTTTCGCAACGCAGGTCACGGTGGCAATGCCGATATCCCCGAGCGCTTCAGCAACCGCCTGATCCAACGGCGTGTGCGGAATCTCGCCGACGATGCCTTCCAGCCGCATCGAAGCCAGTTGATGCGGCTCGAAGCGCAGGTAGGACATGGAGACGATCTCGCGCCACATCGCTACGAACGGGCTGCCAGCGCGCAGTACCCACCAGGGCATCGAAGTCATCTTGAGCGGACGACCAATAGCCTTCTCGGCAGCGGCCTTGATCTGCAGATCGGTAACCGCGTGGCCCGGAAAGTTCAGCGCTTCATAGAAGCCGAGCTTGTCCAGATTGCGCGCCAGCGCGACGAAGCCCACAGCGAAGTCAGGCAGATAGGCCCATTCATGTACGAGGTCGACCGGGCCAGGCGCGGTGTAGATACCTTTGTTGATCTTGGCGGCAACGATCAGGTCGAACCATGATCCGCTGCCGGTGCCGCCGAAGAAATCGCCGGCCCGCAGAAGGATGGTGCGGACGCGGCCCGCGTCGGCCTCGCGACGAAACAATTCCTCCATGGCGCAGCGGATGCGGCCCTTTTGCGTGCTCGGATGGAAGGGTGTGTCTTCCGATATCACCGCCGGCATCGGTGAGCCGTAATTGTAAACGGTGCCGGGGAAGAGGTGCAGTGCGCCATTCGCATGGCAGGCAGCCATGACATTCTGCGCCATCGGCAGGCACTTGCCCCAGTCGGTGTAGATCGGGTTGAGGCCGTTGAAGATGATATCGACACCTTGCGTGGCGCGGATGAGGGCCACGCGGTCGAGCGCGTCACCGGCAACGGCTGTGGCGCCTTTGAGTTCGGCCGGCACCTTGCCGTTGCGGGTGACTGCGCGAACCTCGTAGCCCGCGTCGATGAAGGCCTTGGCGACCACGCGGCCGAGCCGGCCACTGGCACCGAGAATTGCGATACTGGTCATTGGAAGCACTCCTGGGTTGGGATTTGCGTGGTCGGTCTGGACGCGCGATCGGGATCAGCGACAAGCGCGATCGAGATCAGCGACGAGCGCGATCGAGATCAGCGGCTGCCGAAGAGGTCGCGGTTGCTGCCCTGCGTGACCGGTTGCCGGACGGCCGCATCCGGGTTGTGGATCGAAGCGGTGGTCGTGTTGTCGGTGCTGGTGACAGCCGGCTGGCTGGCGTCGTTCGACCCAAACTTGTCGCTGCCGGCAAAAGCGGCGCTGACGGAAATGAGGATGGCGGCGGCGGTGAGGGCGATCTTGGTCATCTGAGTTCTCCTGGTTGGTGTTTGCAGTCCGTGTTGGTGTCTGCAGCCGGAATATGGTCGCTCCGAATGCGAATGGAAATTGACTACAGATGGCGTTCTGATATTCATAAATGAATGACTGAAATCGACTGGAACCTGATCAAGAGCTTTGTCGCCGTGGCAGAATCCGGCAGCCTGTCGGCCGCCGCGCGAAAGCTTTCGGCCAGCCAGCCGACGCTTGGCCGTCACATCGGCGAGTTGGAACAGGCGCTGGGCGTCACGCTGTTCCGTCGAGGACGGCACGGCTACGAACTGACGGAGGCCGGCAGCACGCTGTTCGAACGCGGCAAGGCGGTCAGCGAGCAGGCAAGCGCCTTCTCACTCCTGGCGCTGGGTTCGGTCGAGGCCATCGAAGGCACGGTGCGCATCGCCGCCAGCGAGGTCGTGGCGGCCTATGTCCTGCCTGAGATGACGATGCGGCTGGGGATCGAGGAGCCCGGCATCGAGGTCGAGATCGTTGCTTCGAACCAGGTCGAGAACCTGCTGCGTCGAGATGCCGACATCGCCATCCGCATGGTCAAGCCGGCGCAGAACGAGCTGACGGCACGCAAGGTCTGCGATATCGAGCTCTGCGCCTGCGCGGCCAAATCCTATCTCGACAGGCGCGGCCGTCCGCTGAAGCCTGCCGATCTTGTCGACCACGATCTGGTCGGCTTCGATCGCGGCGACGAGATCATCAGGGGCTTTACCCAGCATGGCATCCCCGTCACCCGGAGCAGCTTCCGCTTCAGGGCCGACAACCAGATCGTTTTGTGGGAAGCGGTGCGGGCGGGAAACGGCATTGGCCTCGGCCAGGAGCCGCTGGCCGACAGGGATCCTTTGATTGAGAAGGTGCTGCCTGACCTGCCGCTGCCGGTTCTGCCGGTGTGGCTGGCGATGCATCGCGATGTGCGTACCAGCGTGCGCATCCGCCGTGTGGTGGATTTCCTCCACGAGGAGCTGAAACGCTATTCGGCGGGTGCTGGCGCGAATTCGGCGCGGTGAGCGAGCCCGGCCATCAGCAACACGATGATCAGCAGTCCCGACATGGTGATGAAGATCGGGCCGAAGCTGGAATGCTCGGCAACGAAGCCGATCGCCGACGGCGCCACCAGTATGCCGCAGTATCCGATAGTGGTGACCACGCTCATGCCGGTGCCAGAAGACATGCCTTCCTGGTTGCCGCCGGCCGAAAAGATGATCGGCACCATATTGGCGATGCCGAAGCCGCAAAAGGCAAAGGCTGCAATGGCGAGCCAGGGCGAGGGCGCCAGGCCAGCCACCAGCATGCCGACCGCTGCTACCAGGGCCGACACGCGCAGCGTCGTCACCGCGCCGAAGCGATTGCGTATGCCGTCGCCGAAGAACCGCGTAATCGCCATGACGCCCGAAAATCCGGCGTAGGCGAGGCCGGCAACGGCAAGATCGGCGCCGAGCTCCTGGCGCAGATACAGGGCTGCCCAGTCGAGCACCGCGCCTTCGGAGATCATCGCCAGCAGCGCCATCAGTCCGATCAGATAAACCAGCGGGTTTGCCGGCAGTGCGAATTTGTGGTGCTCGGCTGCCTGCGGGCTGTCTTCGGTGAGGAGATGGCGAACGGCCACCGCGATCACCGCGAAGGCAAACACCGTTACCGCCGCCGCGTGGGCGAGGTGGCCGTAGTGCTGGATGGCAAAGCCGCCGAGGCCGCCGCCGGCGAAGCCGCCGAGACTCCAGAAGCCGTGCGAGGACGACATGACGGCGCGGGAGAGCCGCCGTTCGACCACCACGGCATTGGCATTCATGGCAACGTCCATGCCACCGATCGAGCCGCCGAAGATGATCATGGCCGCGGCCGCCAGCGGTACGTTGGGCGCCAGCGCCACGACCATCAGACCGAGGCTGCCGCACAGGGCGAACCAGCGCAGTACGGTGCGCGAGCCATGTCTGGAGATCAAATGGCCGCACCAGGTCATCGCGACGACGGCACCGACGCCGAATAAGAGAATCAGCAGGCCGAGCGTGAACTTCGAAATCTCCAGCCGGGTCAGGAACACCGGGATCTGCGGCGCCCAGCTGCCCGTCAGGAAGCCGTTGGCGAGAAAAATGGCCGCGAGCGCCCATCGTCCGCGAATGGCAGTCAGCTTGGCAATTGACGCGTTCATGAGGCGAATCCCGCTGAAAATGGCTTCGCGCGGCAAATTAGATCGATTCAATTTTCAGTCAAGGCTCTTTCGGGAAGCATTTTGGGCCAAACATAGCCTTAGGCGATCGCTGGGGCGACGGCGTCAATGATCCTGGGGGCGCCTTGCCTCGAATTCGGCCTTCTTGGCGTCGGAGGCCTCGGTCTGGTTCAGCGCCTGCCATTCCCCATAAGGCATGCCGTAGACGATCTCGCGCGACTGATCCTTGGTGAGATCGACGCCCTCGGCATTGGCTGCCTCGCGATACCAGTTCGACAGGCAGTTGCGGCAGAAGCCGGCGAGATTCATCAGGTCGATGTTCTGCACATCGTTGCGCTCGCGCAGATGCTCGACCAGCCGGCGGAAGGCGGCCGCTTCGAAGTCGCGTTGCTGCTCGTCGCTGAGTTCGGTCATCGAAACCTCCGTCATAGCGGCCCGGTGCGCGAGCCGAACATCTTCACCACATGTATATCGGGACGGCGGTCGATCGCGTCAACGATCGGCGCCAGCCGTTCGGCCCAGGCGAGCGCGCCCTTCTGGTCCGATATCAGATCCTGTCGGATCTCGATCAGCGCATGGGCGAAGCCGTTGACGATGGCGTGCCTGTACATGGTGTCGCCGCGCAGCGCGCCGTCATAGGGTTCGTTGTCGCCAACGACGAGGTTCTTGTCCTGCGACAGCATGTCTATCAAAGGCCGCGCCACGCGGTCGTCGAGGTCCCACAGGATGCCGACGTGCCAAGGACGCTGGATTCCTTGCATGGCCGGGGTGAAGGAATGCACCGAAAAGATGAAGGGCGTCTGGGCGGAAGCCTGTGCGACCGATGCGATCATGGCGCCGACGGCGTCGTGATAGGGCCGGTAGAACCCGTCGAGCCGCCTCTCGCGCTCATCGGCAGTAATGGGGTAATTCCCAGCTACGACAGTGCCGTCATAAAGCTGGCGAATGAGCGTCGGGTCGTCTTCGCCGCGATTGGGATCAATCAGCAGTCGCGAAAAATTGGCGAGCACCGCCGGCACGCCGAGCAGGGCAGCCAGTTCGCGCGTCACCGCCTCGACGCCGATGTCATAGGCGATGTGCCGGTCGAACTCGGCCGAGGGCAGGCCGAGGCTGCCGTAGTCGTCGGGCAGGTCGCGACGGGCATGATCGCCCAACAGCACGATGCCTCGCTTGCGGTCGCCCTCGATGATGTCGAAAGGCGCGAAAACTGTGGATCGGGTCATTGGCGGGAAATGGTCTGTTCGCGGGCTTCCGGGGAGGGTGCTATCGTCATTCCACGAAGACGACGCTTGCGCAATGCCGTTGTTTGGCCAAGGTTTCCCGGGAAATCTGGCACACGTCGGCGAATTGTGCGCCGGAGCCTTTCTAAATCGATTGGAATTGGACAAAACGGTGCGTTGACATGCGCCCGGACTTTTCCGAAAAGGGGCGCAGAGAGATGCTGATGTGGTTTTTGAGGGGTTTTCGGATGAGTTCCGCCGGCGGGCAGCGCATGCGCTCTGCCTTTGCCATGCCGCTCCTCACTTTTGCCATGGGCCTGTCGGCGATGGTCGTGGCTTCGCCGGCGCGTGCCGATTTCCGCGTCTGCAACGCCACGCAGAACCTGGTCGGTGTCGGCATCGGCTATCGCGCCAAGGCCGGCTGGATCACCGAAGGCTGGTGGCACATCGAGGGATCGAGCTGCAAGACGCTGATCGAAGGGCCGCTGTCATCAAGGTTTTACTATCTTTATGCAGAAGACGCCGAACGCGGTGGACGCTGGGACGGCCCGATCAATATGTGCGTGGCTGAAAAAGAGTTCAAGATCGCCGGCGTGACCGACTGCGTCGCCCGGGGCTTCCAGCGCGCCGGATTCCAGGAATATGACACGGGCGAACAGGCAAGCTGGATGGTCCAGCTGACCGATGAGTCCACAACGGGAGGCGCTCCAGCCGCCCCGGGAACAAACAGTCAATGAGACGTAGCCGCAAGGTCAAGATCCTAGCCACCATCGGTCCGGCCTCCTCGTCGGAGGAGATGCTGAAGAAACTGTTCGAAGCGGGCGCCGATGTGTTCCGCATCAATATGAGCCATACCGACCATGAACTGATGCGCACGCTGGTCGGACGCATCCGCGCTGTCGAGGAAGCGGTTGGCCGGCCGATCGGCATCCTCGCCGACCTACAAGGACCGAAGCTGCGCGTCGGCAAGTTCGCCAACGGGAAGGAAGTGCTGACGCAAGGCCAGACCTTCACCCTCGATGACAATCCCGAACCTGGCACCTCGACCAGGGTCTATCTGCCGCATCCGGAAATCCTGAGCTCGGTCGAAGCCGGCCATCGCCTGCTGATCGACGATGGCAAGCTCGAGCTGAAGGCGGTGAAGAGCGACGGCAAGTCGATCGTCTGCACCGTCGTCGCCGGCACCACGATTTCCGACAAGAAAGGCGTCAGCCTGCCCGACACCGACCTCCCGGTCGGTGCGCTGACCGAAAAGGACCGCAAGGATCTCGATGCCGTGCTGGCCACAGGCGTCGACTGGGTTGCGCTGTCCTTCGTGCAGCGGCCGGAGGATCTGGCCGAAGCGCGCAAGATCGCACGCGGCCGGGCGCTGATCATGGCCAAGATCGAAAAGCCGCAGGCCGTCGCCCGGCTGGCCGAGATCATCGAATTGTCCGACGCGCTGATGGTCGCCCGCGGCGATCTCGGCGTCGAGATGCCGCTCGAGGCGGTGCCCGGCATCCAGAAGCAGATCACGCGCGCGGCACGCCGCGCCGGCAAGCCGGTGGTGGTTGCAACGCAGATGCTGGAATCGATGATCACGGCGCCGGTGCCGACCCGCGCCGAAGTGTCCGATGTTTCGATCGCCGTCTTCGAAGGCGCCGATGCCATCATGCTGTCGGCGGAATCGGCGGCGGGTGCCTATCCCGTCGAGGCCGTGGCAATGATGAACCGTATCGCCACCAAGGTCGAAACCGATCCGACCTATGCCGGCATCATCAACGCCCAGCGCTCCGAGCCGGAAGCGACCGGCGCCGATGCCATTTCGCTGGCCGCGCGCGAAATCGCCGAAACGCTGAAGCTGTCGGCGATCATCACCTACACCGCATCGGGCACCACAGGCCTGCGCGCCGCCCGCGAGCGGCCGCAGGTGCCTGTTATCGCGCTGTCGCCGATCCTCAACACGGCGCGGCGGCTGTCGCTTTTGTGGGGCACGCATTGCGTCGTCTCACCCGACGCCGTCGATCTCGACGACATGGTCAATCGCGCCTGCCGCATCGCCTTCGACGAAGGCTTCGGCAAGCCTGGCGACCGCGTCATCATCACCGCGGGCGTGCCGCTGCGGACACCGGGTTCGACCAACATGCTGCGCATCGCCTATATCGGTTCGGACACACAAGTCAGCCGCTAGATTCCTGAAGCGTGTCGCCTCTGAACGGATTCAGGCGGCCCGCTTTAGGTCGGCGCAAGTTCGGCCTGCGGTACCTTGATATCGGCGCATCTGCCGGCGCCGTAGGCGTCGCCGGCGATGCGCGCCTCCACGGTCCTGGCCATCGCCTGCAGGTCTATATTCTTGCCAGCGACCTTCTCGATGGCGCCGACGGTCAGGTCGGTCGCGATCCAGTCTGGCTTGTGACCGAGATTGTGCACCCAGACGAGTTCGGCACCGGCAATGTCGCGCGCCAGGCCGACCGAATGGACATGTGCATAGACCACCTTGTCGCGATCGCCTGAAATCACCACGGTCGGCGCCTTGATCTCGGCGTAACGCGGTGCGGTGGCGAGCGCGTAGCGATAGAGCCCGGCGACATCGGTGGCGTTGGCACGAAAGGCTGTTGGTCGCAGCACCAGCGGGATAGAGGCCGAGCTGAGGTAATTGTCCGGCACCTTGTTGGGCGAAAAGACGCAGGTGGTGGCGTCAGCCATCTGCAGGGCTCCCGCCGGATAGGTGAGCGTTTCGGAAAACAGCCAACCGAGCACCGGCATGGTGGTCAGATCGTAGTACCAGGCGGTTGCGCCGCCCGGCCATGGGTGGGTCGCCGGTGCGAGAAAGACGAGCCCGAGCGTCTTGTCTGGATGTCCGCGGCCAAAGGCCGATGTCACCACGCCGCCGAAGGAATGGCCGACGATGACAGCATTCCTGATGCCGAGATGGTCCATCAGTGCGGCAATGGTGTTGGCCTGCGCCGACGGGTTCTCGTTGGTGGTGCCGCGACCCGACCAGCCATGGCCCGGCCGGTCGAGGAACAGCATTTCGGCGCGGCCTTCGAGCAAGGGGCGCTGCGGCAGCATCTGGTCCCTGAGATTGGCGCTGGCGCCGTGGATGAAGACGATCGGCGGCAGCTCGGCATTGGCGGGCGCCGGAACATGGACATAGTGGATGCGGGCGCCGTCGATGTCGGCGAACTCGCCGATCGGCGGATTGCGACGCTCGATCAGCCATGAGCCGACGCGGGTGACGCCGACAAAGCCGAAGATAAGCGCCATCAGGAAGGCAAGGGCGGCGTAGATCAGGTTCATGAGGGAGATACGAGGTGGAGGGGGATAAGTTGTAGGGGAGTAGGGGAGTAGGGG
>NZ_JBVVQW010000006.1:368034-479721 GCF_055811655.1 Mesorhizobium sp. WSM4809 | reverse complement strand
GTTCGCCGCAGCGCCGCGCCAACCCAACCGCTTGGCGCTGCCGCGAACCCATCATAAGGGGGAAAACTGTTACCTATGTATCCGGTTCAAACTGTTACCCATCTATCGGCTGGACACCGGCAGGCGGATGAGGGGCAGCGCGACCTTTGGGATGATCTGCCCACCAGTCGCCCGCACCTCATATCAAAGTTGGCGCCGCCCCTCATTGCCCTGCCGGGCATTTCTCCCCGTATAGTGACGGGGAGAAAGACGCTGTCATCGCCGATTTCGCCAATCACCAACGTATTCCTTTTTCGAAAGCGGACGGCTCTGCATTTTCCTATTGCCGATAAGAATTATCCACGATACTATGTATCCACGATATAGGAGCCGATCCAATGAAGCTGGGCGAGGGCGTTGAGGCAGCCATCCATTGCGCTGCCACGCTGGCGAGTGTGGAGGGGAACAGCACCATGCCTGGCGCTGCTCTCGCCGAGGCCTTTGGCCTGTCGGCTAGCTATCTGCTGAAGCATCTCAACATGCTGAGCGCCGCGCGCATCCTGGAATCGGTGCCCGGGCCTGCCGGTGGCTATCGGCTGGCACGGCCGGCCGAGCGCATCACGCTGCTCGACATCGTGCTGGCCGTCGAGGGCCGCGAGCCGGCCTTCCGTTGCGGCGAGATCCGCCAGCGCAGTCCGGTGAAGCTCGATGCTTCAGCCTATGTCAAACCCTGCGGCATCAACGCGGCGATGCTGAAGGCCGAGCGCGCCTATCGCGCCGCGCTCGCCGAGACCAAGCTGTCCGATATCGTGGCCACCTATGCGGCAGAAGGCGATCCCAGGTCGCTTGCCGCGAGCTGCGCCTTCGTCGAGCGCCACCAGCGGCCGCAGAAATCCAGTTAACCCCGCCGACCCAAACCCAGGCAGATTTGAAAGGACAAGAAGATGAAACAGAGGCTGCAATTTTTCGCCAAGGCGCCGGAGATCATGAAGGCCGTGTCGGCGCTCAACAAGGCGGTGGACGAATGCGGGCTCGAGGTGAGCCTGCTGCACCTGATCAAGCTCAGAGCGTCGCAGATCAATGGCTGCTCGTACTGCGTCGAGATGCATAGCCGCGAGGCGAGGCGCGACGGCGAGACCGAGCAGCGGCTCTACCTGGTTTCAGCCTGGAAGGAATCGCCGCTGTTTTCCGAGCGCGAACGCGCCGCCTTGGCCTGGACCGAGGCCGTCACCCTGATCGCCAACAATGGCGTGCCGGACGAGCTCTATGCAAAGACGCTCGAGCATTTCTCGGAAGAGGAATTGGTCAAGCTGTCCGTTGCGCTCGGCATGATCAACACCTGGAACCGGCTGTGCATTCCGTTCCAGGCCATTCACCCGATGCCGGCGGCCAAGGCCGCCTGATTGTCCATTTATGTTGGGAGCGCCGTCGAAAGACGGCGCTCCACTTTCCAAGGGAGCGTTTGATGCCTGCCGATTTGCCTTCGACCTTGTTGTTTCTCGCTCGCCTGTTGCTCGGCGGCGCCTTCGTCTTCGCCGGCCTGCGCAACATCCAGAACGCGGCCTTCCTGACCCATATGATGGCCGCGCGCGGTGTGCCGCAGGCAAGATTGGCGCTGTGGCTCGGCATCGTGCTTCAGATCGCCGCCGGCGTGCTGGTCATCGCAGGATTGTGGACGGCACTCGCGGCCGCGGTGCTGCTGCTGTTCCTCATCGTCGCCACGCCGATGTTCCACAATTTCTGGGACCATCAGGGTCCGGACCGTGCGTCCCGCATCAATGGCTTCGTCGGCAATGTCGCCCTGAGCGGTGGCTTTCTGACCCTGATCGCGCAATCCGTTTGACGCACAGTTGCATGCCGACTGCGGCCTCTGGTGCCGACGGCTCGATCATAAAATCGGAACCAATCGAGGCGTTGACGCATTTCACACCTGCATGCCCAGCATCCAGGATGGAATATGAAAATCGCCCATGTCGCGCCGCTTTATGAATCGGTGCCGCCAAGGCTCTATGGCGGCACCGAGCGCATCGTCTCGTATCTAACCGAAGCGCTGGTCGATCTGGGCCATGAGGTGACGCTGTTCGCCAGTGGCGACAGCCAGACTTCCGCGACGCTGGTAGCCAGCCGGGAACGCGCGCTGCGCCTCGATCCGCGTCCGCTCAAATCCGAGATCGCTGCGCATCTTTCGATGCTTGCGCAGGTGAGGGACCGGGCGTCGGAGTTCGATGTCATCCACTTCCACCTCAGCCATTTCCTGCACTTTTCCTTCTTCGAGGATCTCGCCGACCGCACGGTGACGACGCCGCATGGCAGGCTGGATTATGTGGACCTGGCGCCGGCCTATGAACGGTTTCCGCGTTTTCCCCTGATTTCCATTTCGCACAGCCAGAAGGCGGGCCTTGCCAAGGCCAATTGGCTGGCGACGATCCATCACGGGCTGCCGACCACTCTCTACGAACCGACTTTCGAGACGACGGCGGAAGAACCCTACCTTGCCTTCCTCGGCCGGTTCTCACGCGACAAGCGCCCGGACCGCGCCATCGAGATCGCCTTGCGGTCGGGGCTCAAGCTGAAGCTTGCGGCAAAGATCGGCGACGACGACCGCGCCTATTTCCACGAGGTGGTCGAACCGTTGATCGACGGCGATCGCATCGTCTATGTCGGCGAGATCGAGGAGGACCAGAAGGTGGAATTTCTCGGCAAGGCGGCCGGCCTGCTGTTCCCGATCGACTGGCCGGAGCCGTTCGGGCTCGCCGCCATCGAGGCCATGGCCTGCGGGACGCCGGTGATCGCCTGGAATTGCGGTGCGCTGCCCGAGATCATCGATCAAGGCGTGACCGGTTTCATCGCTGACACGCTGGATGGCGCGGTCGCCGCGGTGCCTGCTTTGCTGCAGCTCGACAGGCGCAAGGTGAGGGCCGTTTTTGAAAAGCGTTTTTCCGCTCGAAGAATGGCCGGCGACTATCTGGCCGCCTATGCGCGCCTGATCGGCGTCCCGACCGAGGCGAAGGCGTCTTGAGCAACGACGTGCTCGAGCCACGACAACGAAACAACAGGGATCTTTGACGAATGGCCCAACTCGATGAGCGCCAGCTCGATCCCGCGGTTGCGCTTGCATCGCTCGACGCCACCGCCCCTCGCGAGCCGCATCGGCTGTTTGCGCTCAAGCAGGGCGATTGCTTCGCGGTTGCCGACGCCTATGGCGACATACGCGGAGCCGGCGACGGTTTCTTTCGCGACGACACACGGGTTCTTTCCGAGTTCCGGCTGACCGTCGGCGGCAGGCAGACATCGCTGCTTGGCGCCTCACTCAGCCAGGACAATGTGCTGTTCACCACCAATTTGACCAATCTGCCGATACAGAGCGCCGGCGGACGCGACATCCCGCAGGGAGCCATCCACATCGAACGCGTCAGGCTGCTCTGGCAGGACAGGCTGTTCGAACGCATCACCCTTTCCAATTACAGCCGGGAACATTCGACGATCAGCGTCTCCCTGCACTATTCCGCCGATTTCCGCGACATGTTCGAAGTGCGGGGGTCGACACGGCTGAAGCGCGGGCTGGCCCATGCCGCCGAGACAGACGCGACGTCGGTCCTGCTGCGCTATGACGGGCTCGACGGCCTGGCCCGCCTCTCTGCGATATCGTTCTCGCAGGCGCCGGACCAACTGACAGCCAACCGTGCCGATTTCCTGATCGCCGTGACCAAGCGCAGCAGGAAGGTGCTTTATGTCGAGGTCGGTCCCGAGGTGGCCGACAAGCCCGACCGCGACCGGTTCCGCGCCGCTGCCGCCCGCGCCCGCTTTGGCATGCGGGCCAAACGTCGTCATGGCGCGACGGTGCGCAGCTCGGGCCGTGTCTTCAACGATTGGGTCGAGCGCGCCCGCGCCGATGTCGCGCTGCTGACCACCGAACTGGCGACCGGCCCCTATCCCTATGCCGGCATCCCATGGTTCTCGACGGCGTTCGGTCGTGACGGCGTCATCTCGGCGCTGCAGATGCTGTGGCTCAATCCCGGCCTGGCGCGGGGCGTGTTGGCCTTTCTGGCCCAGCATCAGGCGACCGAGACATCGCCGTTCAGCGATTCGCAGCCGGGCAAGATCATGCACGAGACCCGCAAAGGCGAAATGGTGGCGCTGCGGGAGCTTCCCTTCGGCCGCTACTACGGTGGCGTCGATACGACACCGCTCTACATCTATCTTGCTTGCGCCTACGCCGATCGTACCGGTGACATGGCATTCATCGACGGCCTGTGGCCTTCGCTGTGCGCGGCGGCCGAATGGACGGAGGAGGCGGGCCAGGAGACCGGATTCGTGACTTACCAGCGAGCGGCCGAGTCCGGCCTCGCAAACCAGGGATGGAAGGACAGTTTCGATTCGGTCTTCCATGCCGATGGCCGCATTCCCAAGGGCCCGATAGCCCTGGTCGAAGTGCAGGGCTATGTCTTTGCCGCCTTCCGCGGGCTGGCCAAGCTTGCCCGCCGCCGTGGCGAGGACGACAAAGCCGATCACTGGGAGGACCGCGCCGAGGCGATGCGGGTGGCGGTGGAACGCGATTTCTGGCTTGACGATCTCGGCTTCTATGCCCTCGCGATCGACGGTGCCGGCGAGCCCTGCAAGGTGCGGACCTCGAATGCCGGGCATCTGCTCTTTGTCGGATTGCCTGAGCCGGCGCGGGCACAGATGGTCGCCGACCAGCTGCTTTCCGCCTCCTTCCATTCCGGCTGGGGGCTGAGGACGCTTGCCGACGATGCGGTGTTCTTTAACCCGATGTCGTACCACAATGGCGCGATCTGGCCGCACGACACCGCCATATGCGGTGCCGGCCTGGCGCATTATGGCGAGCGTGAAAGCGTGGTTCGCCTGATGAGCGGCACATTCGAATCCGCGGTCCATTTCAACATGCGGCTGCCCGAACTGTTCTGCGGGTTTACACGCGCGCCGGGCGAAGCACCCATCGCCTATCCCGTCGCTTGCCTGCCGCAAGCGTGGTCGGCGGGATCCGCCTTCATGCTGATGCAGGCCTGCCTTGGCCTGGAGATCGACGGCTGGGATGGCGAAATCCGCGTCACCCGCCCGAGACTGCCGATCGGCATCGATACGCTGACACTGCGGCACCTGGGCGTCGGCGACCGGGTCGTCGATCTCACCTTCCAGCGCGTCGGTGACCGGGTCGTCGCTTTCCTTGCCGACCGCCATGAAGGGCTGGTGCCGCTCATCGTAAGGACATGATCCGAACAAAATTGCCGGAACCGATCCGAGCTTTGTGCGTTGCAAAAATAGGTCCGAACGCTGACCACGTGGTCGGCGGACCATTTCAAACGGGAACACGAACAAACGGTCGCCGACGGCCGGGGTGAGTTGACATTCAATGACAAACTACGGTGCGGACCTGCTCTGGGTTCTGATCTTCGCGAGCCTCGGTTTTTCCGCTCTTGCCGTTTTCCTCTCCATATCGCGGCACCGTCGCCGTCATCCACCCGCGGTCGCACATACGGCAGGTGAAGATGTGGCCGCGGAAGCCGCGCGCAAGGTGATACGGGAGTTCGAAAAGAATGGCCAATCGGCCGATGCCGCGCTGGTGACCTGGTCGCCCGAAACATTGCGCAAGATCCTGGCCGACGATCTGCCCGATGCGCAGGTCATCGTGGTGTCCAATCGCGAACCGTACATCCACAATGTGAAGGGCGACGGCGTCGAGTTGCTCGTCCCGGCCAGCGGACTGGTGTCGGCGCTCGAGCCCATTACCCGCGCCTGTGCCGGCACCTGGATCGCCTATGGCGGCGGAACGGCGGACCGCCTCACCGTCGACAACCACGATCGTGTGCAGGTGCCGCCTGGCAACCCGTCCTACACGCTGCGCCGAGTCTGGCTGACGGAGGAAGAGCACCAGGGCTATTATCTCGGTTTCGCCAATGAGGGCCTTTGGCCGCTTTGCCATATCGCCTTCACCCGGCCGATTTTTCGCGCTTCGGACTGGGCTGCCTATGAAGCCGTCAACCGCAAGTTTGCCGATACGGTGGTTGCCGAGGCCCGCAACGAGCGGCCGATCGTGCTGGTCCAGGACTACCATTTCGCGCTGCTGCCGCGCATGATCCGCGAGCGCCTGCCGGAGGCGATCGTCATCACTTTCTGGCATATCCCGTGGCCGAACTCGGAAGTGTACAGCATCTGTCCCTGGCGTGAACGCATCCTCGAAGGGCTGCTCGGCAGTTCGATCATCGGCTTCCACACCCAGTTCCACGCCAACAATTTCACCGAAAGCGTCGATCGCTTCCTGGAAAGCCGCATCGAGCGGGCCGATGCGGCCATCTCCTACGGCGGACGGACCACATTGGTGCACGCCTATCCCATCTCGATAGAATGGCCGGCGGACCTGCTGGCGAAACTTCCCGATGTCGACGATTGCCGCGCTCGCATGCGCGAGAGGTTCGGCCTTAAAGCTGATGTGAAGCTGGCCGTCGGGGTCGAGCGCCTCGATTACACCAAAGGCATTCTTGATCGGTTTCACGCTTTGAACGAATTGTTCAAGCGACAGCCTGAATGGATCGGAAAACTTGTCTTCCTGCAGGTCGCGGCACCCAGCCGCGGCACGCTGCCGGCCTACAAATTGCTCCATGACGAGTGCCACCGTTATGCCGAAGAGCTCAACCGGCGTTATGGCAGCGAGGGCTACAGGCCGGTGATCATGGTGGCCGAACATCACTCGCAGGAACAGGTTTACGAGATCTATCGGGCCGCCGACATATGCATGGTCACCAGCCTGCATGACGGCATGAACCTCGTCGCAAAGGAATTCGTCGCCGCGCGCGACGACGAGCAGGGTGTTTTGATGCTCAGCACATTCGCCGGCGCCTCGCGCGAATTGCTGGAGGCGCTGATCGTCAACCCTTACGATGCCGCCATGATGAGCGGAGCGCTGTTGCAGGCATTGACCATGGCGCCCGAAGAACAGCGCGAGCGCATGCGACCCATGCGCGAGACGATCCGCAACAACAACGTCTATCGCTGGGCCGGCAGCATGCTTCTGGATGCGGCGCGTTTGCGCAAGCGCGGAGACCTCGATCGGGTAACCGGTGCCGCCGGCGACCCGCCGCCCAGCGTCGACAATGTCGTCTCCATCTTTGAGCGCAGACGGATGGCGATGTCATGAGCGATACGCTGCAGAAGATGATCGGCGAGACCCTGCAAAAGCCGCAGGCCGTCATGGAGAAACCGCAGCCTGTGCTGGCCGGCGAATGGGCATTGTTCCTCGACATCGACGGCACGTTGCTGGAACATGCCGAGCACCCGGACGCAGTCTCGGTCAGCGACGAGCTTCGCTCCTTGCTGCAAGGCCTGGACCGCAAGCTGAACGGGGCGTTGGCGTTCATCACGGGCCGGTCCGTTTCGGCCGTCGATCATCTGTTTCAGCCTTTGAAACTGCGCGCCGCCGGGCTCTATGGCCTGGAACATCGGCTCCTGCCGGACGACGACGTCGAGATCGCGGACGAGCCGGCGGATATCGCAGCCCTTGCCGACGAGATCGAGGCCGAGCTCGGTCGTGGGGCGTATATCGAGCGCAAGGGACGGGTGCTGGCCATCCACACGCGCGCCGCCCCGCATCTGCTTCCGCGCGCGACGCAGCTCGTCGAGCAGGCGCTGGCCGGCCTGCCAAAGGGCTACCGGGTGGTTGCCGGCAACGCCGGAGTGGAATTGCTGCCGCTGGAGGCGGCCAAGGGTGCCGCGATCCGGCGTTTCATGGAGATTGCGCCATTCGCAGGTCGCCGCCCGGTCTTCCTGGGCGACGACACGTCGGACGAAAACGGCTTCGAAACGATCAATGATGCCGGCGGCATATCGATACGGGTCAAACCACCGGCGCAAACGACCGCGCAGTACGGGCTGGCCGGCGTTGCCGAGACGCTGGCCTGGCTGAGAGGTCAACTCTAGGTGCAGCCGACGCAACCGTGATCGCGCCTCCTGGAAAGGACAAGGAAAGGAACGGTTTCGATGGGACGCTTTGCACAATTGGTTCGAGAGATCACCCCGAACTGGCTTCACGCTCGCTCCTCCCGCCATGAGATCGCCGACGTTTCACCGTCCGACGCGGACTACAGCTGGCAAGAGGCGATCGACAACAAGATGTATGGGGCGGATACATCTGACTATTCCCATGTGCCGGAAAAGCCTGTTTCGGCAACACCGGCAGGCGACAGGCCCGCGGACGAGAACGACCGCGTTCCAAAGAAGGCCAATTAAGGTCCCGTCGGAGCCCGATAGTCGCTGTTCCTATGCCGCAAATCTCAGGCCGCCGTCGCAGGTCAGCACCTGGCCGGTCATGAAGCCGTTGGAGACGAGGAAGGCGATTGCGTCGGCCACGTCTTCGGCCCGACCGACGCGGCCGACCGGGGTCTTGCCGGCATAGTCGGCAAAGATCGTTTGCCTCTGCTCTTCGGCCAGAAAATCCCACCAGGGCGTGTCGATGACGCCCGGCGCCACGACATTAACGCGCAGCGGCTTCAGTTCCAGGGCCAGGATCGGCACCACAGTCAACAGCATGCCGTTGATGGCGGCGATACCGGCGACGCCGGGCGTCGCGAGTTGCGCCGACACCGCCGAGATAAAGGTGACCGATCCGACCTTGTTCAGCGTCGGCAAGGCGGCCTGCAGGCAGGACAGCTGCGGGCGGACCTTTTCCTCGACGCCGCTGCCGATGTCGCTCAGGTCAAGCGTCGGGAAGGGGCCGAGGCCCTTGCCGCCGCTGGCCGCCAGCACCAGATGGTCGAAAGGACCGAGGCTCTGGAAAAACTGGCGGACCTCATCCGGCTTCGCGGTGTCGAAAGCAGCCTTCCCGGCAGCGCTGCCAAGGCTTTTCCAAGCGCTCTTCAGTTTGTCCTCGTTGCGCCCGGTGATGGTCACCTTCATGCCCGGGCCAAGCAGTTTTCGCGCCGTCGCCAGGCCGATGCCGGACGAGCCGCCGATGATGACGGTGTGTTCGATTGTCTTGGTCATGAATGGTCTTCCTTCGATGTGGGGGAGGCCGTGCCGATGAGATCAAGGCTCAAGGCTCGCAGACGTTGCCTTGCCTTGGCGTCATAGGCCTGGGTATCGGCGCGGGATTCCCGCAGGCCGTCGAAATAGAGGCCGCTTTTCCCGTCGAGCGCGGGTAAGGCGGCGAGGTTGAGGATGGCCTCGGCACCGGTCTCGACCGAGCTCCACGGCGTCACGCCTGCTTGCCGGACCATGGTGGTGTTCAAATAGCTCGCCGGATGCAGCGCGTTGACGGTGACGCCGGTGCCTTTCAGCTGCTCCGCAAGGTCGACGGTGAACAGGATCTGCGCCAGCTTGCTCTGGCAATAGGCACGCACGCCGTCATAGGAGCGGGTCAGCATGACATCGCTGAAATCGATCGCCTGCTGCCCCGCAGAGGCGACATTGACGATGCGGGCCGGCGCACTCGCCTTCAGCAACGACAGAAGCTCCGATGTCAGCAGGAAACCGGCGAGGTAGTTGACCGCGAAGCGCAGTTCGTAGCCGTCGGCGCTGACCTGCCTTTTGGCACCTTGGCCCGCTGTGCCGATTCCGGCATTGTTGACGAGGATGTCGAGCCGATCCGTCCGGGCGCGCACGGCTCCGGCAAGCCGGCGCACTTCGGCCAGCGACGAGAGGTCGGCGACCAGAAGCTCCGCCCTGCCGCCGGTCGCTTCGATCCCGGTGACAACAGCCTTGCCGCGCGTCGCATCGCGGCCATGCACCAGCACACGGGCGCCCGCGGCGCCGAGCCGTTGCGCGACGACCCGGCCGACGCCATCGGTAGAGCCGGTGATGAGGATCGTCTTGTCTTTGAGTTCCATGTTCAGAGCCTCCGTTCTGTTGCTCTGAACCGAAGATGGGACAGTTGGCGCGGGCCAAACAGTTCAAACTTTATCCTGGTATCAATACTGCTATAATACTCGCATGGAGTCCCAACCCCACGCTGCCCCCACACATTCGGCTGAAGACAGCCGCCGGCGCGAACTCGGCGCCTTCCTGCGCTCGCGCCGCGAAAGGCTGACGCCCTCGGCCACCGGCATCGCCACCGGTCTCAGGCGGCGTACGCCGGGCTTGCGCCGCGAGGAGGTGGCGATGATCGCCGGTGTCGGCACCACCTGGTACACATGGCTGGAGCAGGGGCGGGAGGTCAGGCCCTCGGTCGAGGTGCTGACGGCACTTGCCGAAGCACTGCGCCTCGACGCCGCCGAAAAACAGCATCTGTTCATCCTCGCCGACCGCCAGCAGCCGGAGCGCCGTGCCGTGGCGCCGGAAAAAGTCGACGGCCCCTTGCTGCACATGCTGCAGAGCCTGGTGCTGCAGCCGGCCTATGTTGTCGGGCGGCGCTGGGATGTGCTGGCCTGGAACCCGGCTGCCGTCGCGGTGTTCGGCGACTATGGCTTGCTGGAGGGTGACGCCCGCAACATCGTCCACATGGTGTTCACGAGCCCGCACCACCGGCGCCTGCTGGTCGACTGGGAGCAACTGGCGCGCACCGTGCTGGCCTCCTTCCGGGCCGCGAGTGCGCGTTATGTCGGCGATCCGGATTTCGAGCGGCTGATCGAGTTGATGACGCGTTCGAGCCCCGAATTTCGCGCCTGGTGGCCGCAGCGCGACGTCGCGCACCGGTTGTCGGGGGTGAAGCATGTCCGGCACCCGAGCGCGGGCGCCATGATCTTCGAGCATATGAGCCTGTCGATCGGCGATGGCTCCGACATGAAGCTGATCGTCTACACGCCGCTCGCCGAGCAGAACTCGGTCGCCAAGCTGCAGACATTGCTGGACGCGCTGCCGGTTGAGCGGCGCAGCGCCTGAAGCGTCAGGTCTTCGGCTTCAGCCCATCCAAGAACAATTGTTCGAGAAACCTTGCCGCATCCTCGAAGCGGCCGTCGCCGCCGCGGTTCGGCCCGAGCACGGCCCGGACCTGGACGTCGAAATCGGCGTAGTGCTGCGTCGTCGCCCAGATCGAGAAGATCAGGTGCCACGGATCGGTCTTGGCGATCTTGCCGGCGCGCATCCAGCCCTTGATGACGGTCGCCTTCTCGTCGACCAGCGTTTTCAGTTCGCCCGCCAGCAGCGGCATGATGCGCGGCGCGCCTTGCAGGATCTCGTTGGCGAACAGCCGGCTCTCGCGCGGAAAGTCGCGTGCCATCTCCAGCTTGCGCCTGATGTAGCTGCGCAATTCGGTCAAGGGGTCGCCGATGTCATCGAGTTCACGCAGCGGCGCCAGCCAGGTGTCGAGCAGGCGCTGCATCAGCGTCTCGTGGATGTCTTCCTTGCGGCGGAAATAATAGAGCAGGTTCGGCTTCGACATGCCGGCGGCTTCGGCGATCTGGTCAATGGTCGAGCCACGAAAACCGTTGGTCGAGAAAACCTCGAGCGCCGCCTCCAGGATGAGTTCGCGCTTTTCCTGCTGGATGCGGGTGCGACGAGGGGCGTCCGTGGTCACCGTTGCCAGCCCTCGCGTTGAGGGTCATCTGGACCAATTCTCTGGACCAGTTTTTCCCTAGCCTGTGGAACGCACTTCAGGTGCCGCATTTCCGCTAGTAATCCCTTGACCGCCGACAGGGCGGTGCTAACGTTTGTCCAATCGGTCAAAAATTTGCGTAGCATGAAAACGCGGCAAAGACCAAGCGTTGGGCGCACCGAAACAGATTACAAGGGGAAGTCCTGGTCATGTCCAACCGGCTGAAAGTCACGCCGAACGATCTCAGCGCATTTTGGATGCCGTTCACGGCAAACCGGCAGTTCAAGCAGGCGCCGCGCATGATGGTGTCCGCCAAGGACATGCATTACACGACCAGCGACGGCCGCAAGGTTCTCGACGGCACCGCCGGCCTGTGGTGCGTCAATGCCGGCCACTGCCGTCCCAAGATCACCGAGGCGATCCAGCAGCAGGCCGCCGAGCTCGACTATGCGCCCGCCTTCCAGATGGGCCACCCGATCGTGTTCGAACTGGCCAACCGCCTGGTCGACCTCGCGCCCAAGGGCATGGACCATGTCTTCTTCACCAATTCCGGCTCGGAATCGGTCGAGACCGCGCTCAAGATGGCCATCGCCTATCATCGTGTGAAGGGCGAGGGCTCGCGCACCCGGCTGATCGGTCGCGAGCGCGGCTATCACGGCGTCAATTTCGGCGGCATCTCGGTCGGCGGCATCGTCACCAACCGCAAGATGTTCGGCACGCTGCTCGGCGGCGTCGACCATATGCCGCACACGCATCTGCCGGAAAAGAACGCCTTCACCAAGGGCGTACCGGAGTATGGCGCGGAACTCGCCAACGAACTGGAGCGCATCGTCGCCCTGCATGACGCTTCGACCATCGCCGCCGTCATCGTCGAGCCGGTCGCAGGCTCCACCGGCGTCATCCTGCCGCCGAAGGGCTATCTCGAGAAGCTGCGTGAAATCTGCACCAAGCATGGCATCCTGTTGATCTTCGACGAGGTCATCACCGGCTTCGGTCGTCTTGGTACGCCGTTCGCCGCCGATTATTTCGGTGTCACGCCAGACATCATGACCACCGCCAAGGGCGTCTCCAACGGCGTCATCCCGATGGGCGCGGTGTTCGTCAAGAAGGAGATCCACGACGCCTTCATGACCGGCCCCGAGCACATGATCGAGTTCTTCCACGGCTACACCTATTCGGGCAACCCGATCGCCTGCGCGGCCGCACTCGGCACGCTCGACACCTACAAGGAAGAGGGCCTGCTGACCCGCGGCGAGGAGCTGGCGCCGTACTGGGAAGACGCGCTGCATTCGCTGAAAGGCGAGCCGAACGTCATCGATATCAGGAACATCGGCCTGATCGGCGCGATCGAGCTGGCGCCGATCGCCGGCCAGCCGACCAAGCGGGCCTTCTCGGCCTTCGTCAAGGCGTTCGAGCGCGGCGCGCTGATCCGCACCACCGGCGACATCATCGCGCTGTCGCCGCCGCTGATCATCACCAAGGGCCAGATCAACGAATTGATCGACCATGTCAGAGAAGTCTTGCGAGCCATAGATTGACGAACTGGACGCGGATATCCCTCCCCCTCGAGGGGAGGGTGGCCGCGAAGCGGTCGGGTGGGGTCGGTGCGACTGGGTGCCGACCTGATCTTTTGCTGCGTGGCCGCGTCTGATGCCCCGTACCCGCGTGAGCTTCGAAATGCGCCAGAAGGCGCGCGCGCTTCGAGTTCACGCGACCAAGGGCGAATCCCTCCTGTGGTATGAACTGTGGGAGTTGAAATCGGGAGGCATCAAGTTTCGCCGTCAGTGCCCGATTGGGCCTTATATCGTTGACTTCGTTTGCTTGGCGGTGAAGCTGATCGTTGAGGTCGACGGTGATCTGCACGAACACGAGAAGGGTAAACGGCACGATGCTGTTCGTGATGCCTATCTGCGCTCTCTCGGGTTTCACGTCTTCCGTGTTGACGAGCCCGATGTCATAAACAGCGCGTGGCATGTCGCGCAGATGGTCAAGGGGAAGGTTGAGCATATGTCAGCCGACCCCACCCGACCGCTTCGCGGCCACCCTCCCCTCGAGGGGGAGGGGGACGCCGGCGCCCCGCAATCGATGAGGTTTTAGAGCATGGCCGCACCCGGCGAGAATCTGCGAATCAATTCAGATCGTTTGTGGGATTCCATCATGGAGATGGCGAAGATTGGCCCCGGCATCGCCGGCGGCAACAATCGCCAGACGGTGACCGACGAAGACGGCGAAGGGCGGCATCTGTTCAAGCGCTGGTGCGATGCGGCCGGGCTCGAAATGGGCGTCGATGGAATGGGCACGATGTTCGCCCGCCGCGAAGGCACCGATCCCAGCCTGCCGCCGGTCTATGTCGGCAGCCATCTCGATACGCAGCCGACCGGCGGCAAGTACGACGGCGTGCTCGGCGTGCTGGGCGGGCTTGAAGTGGTGCGCTCGCTCAACGATCTCGGCATCAAGACCAAACATCCGATCGTCGTCACCAACTGGACGAACGAGGAGGGCTCGCGCTTTGCGCCGGCTATGATGGCGTCCGGCGTGTTCGCCGGCGTGCTCGACCAGGCCGATGTGTACGGGCATGTCGACAAGCAGGGCAAGAAATTCGGTGAGGAGCTCGAGCGTATCGGTTGGAAAGGCACTGAGAAGGTCGGTGACCGCAAGATCCACGCCTTCTTCGAACTGCATATCGAACAGGGTCCGATCCTCGAGGACGAAGATATCGACATCGGGGTCGTCACTCATGGCCAGGGCCTTAAATGGCTGCAGGTGACGCTGACAGGCAAGGAAGCCCACACCGGCTCGACCCCGATGCCCAAGCGCCGCAATGCCGGGCTCGGCATGGCGCGGGTGATCGAACTGGTGCACGAGATCGCCATGGACTACCAGCCCGATGCCGTCGGCGCGGTCGGCCACATGGAGGTCTATCCCAACTCGCGCAACATCATCGCCGGACGCACCGTCTTCACCGTCGACATCCGCTCGCCGGAAAAGGAAGTGCTGGACGCTATGGATGGCCGCATCCGTGAAGGCATCGACACGATCTGCGACGCGCTCGACATCCGCTACGAGATCGAGCAGGTCGGCGCTTTCGATCCGGTCACCTTCGACGCGGGTTGCGTCAAGGCGATCCGCGATGCCGCCGAACGTCTCGGCTATTCCCACCGCAACATCGTCTCCGGCGCCGGCCATGACGCCTGCTGGATCAACCGCGTCGCGCCCACCGCCATGGTGATGTGCCCCTGCGTCGACGGCTTGAGCCACAACGAGGCCGAGGAGATCACCAAGGAATGGGCTTCGGCAGGTGCCGACGTTTTGTTCCACGCGGTGGTGGAGACGGCTGTCATCGTGGAGTGAGCTTAGATCTACCTTCCAAACGACGCTCGTAAGAAGCGCGGCAAGAACAAGGGAACAGCTAATGACCAAAGTCATCCGAAACGGCACCATCGTCACCGCCGACCGCACCTGGAAGGCCGATGTGCTGATGCAGCACGGCAAGATCGTCGCCATCGGCTCGGGCCTGCATGGCGACCATGAGTTCGACGCCACCGGCTGCTACATCATGCCGGGCGGCATCGACCCGCACACCCATCTCGAAATGCCGTTCATGGGCACCTATTCGGCCGATGATTTCGAATCCGGCACGCGCGCGGCGCTCTCCGGCGGCACGACGATGGTGGTCGATTTCTGCCTGCCGGCGCCGCAGCAGTCGCTGCTCGAAGCCTTGCAGATGTGGGACAACAAGACCTCGAAGGCGTCGTGCGACTATTCCTTCCACATGGCGATCACCTGGTGGGGCAAGCAGGTGTTCGACGAGATGGCCACGGTCGTCGACAAGGGCATCACCTCGTTCAAGCATTTCATGGCCTACAAGGGCGCGCTGATGGTCGACGACGACGAGATGTATGCGTCGTTCCAGCGCTGCGCCGATCTCGGCGCGCTGCCGCTGGTGCATGCCGAGAATGGCGATGTGGTTGCCGCGCTGTCGCAGAAGCTGCTGGCTGCCGGCAACAACGGCCCCGAGGGCCACGCCTATTCACGGCCGCCCGAAGTGGAAGGCGAGGCGACCAACCGCGCCATCATGATCGCCGACATGGCCGGCGTGCCGCTCTATGTCGTGCATGTCTCCTGCGAGCAGAGCCACGAAGCGATCCGTCGGGCGCGCCAGAAGGGCATGCGGGTGTTCGGCGAGCCGCTGATCCAGCACCTGACGCTGGACGAGAGCGAGTATTTCGACAAGGACTGGGACCATGCGGCGCGCCGCGTGATGAGCCCGCCCTTCCGGAACAAATTGCACCAGGATTCGCTGTGGGCGGGCCTGCAGGCGGGCTCGCTGCAGGTGGTGGCGACCGATCATTGCGCTTTCACCACCAAGCAGAAGCGTAACGGCGTCGGCGATTTCACCAAGATCCCGAACGGCACCGGCGGGCTTGAAGACCGCATGCCGGTGCTGTGGACGACGGGCGTCAACACCGGCCGGCTGACGATGAACGAGTTCGTCGCGGTGACCTCGACCAACATCGCCAAGATCCTCAACATGTATCCGAAGAAGGGCGCCATCGTAGAGGGCGCCGACGCCGACATCGTCGTCTGGGATCCCAAGCGCAAGAAAAAGATCACCTCGAAGAAGCAGCAGTCCGTCATCGACTACAACGTGTTCGAAGGGTTCGAGGTGACCGGTCTGCCGCGGTTCGTGTTCTCGCGTGGCGAACTGTCGATCCAGGAGGCCGAAATCAAGGCCAAGCCCGGGCATGGAGAATTCGTCGGCCGCGAGCCGAATGCGGCGGTCAACCGGGCGCTGTCGACGTGGAAGGAAATCTCCGCGCCGCGCAAGGTGGAACGCACCGGCATCCCGGCGACCGGGGTTTGAGCTTGCGCGGCTCGAAGAACGCCAAGAAACGGATGATTGCCGACAAACACGGCGCCGCCTTTGGGGATGTGTCGCAGTGCCTAATTGCCGAACTCGGCGTCGCCCCTCATCCGCCTGCCGGCACCTTCTCCCCGTATACTGACGGGGAGAAGGGAGATGAACGCAACCTCGCCGCCCTTTTTTGTAACGTCGGAGATTGGCGAAATCCTCCGCGAAATCGTCCTTCTCCCCGTCACTATACGGGGAGAAGTGCCCGGCAGGGCGATGAGGGGCAGCGCAAACCTCGGGCAATTGACCGGTGGGATCCTAGCCCGTCGATGCCGGCTTCAGGCGACCAGTGCATCCAGTTCCGGGAGCAGGACGACGCTTTCCTGTTCGTTGGGATCGGTGCGCGCAATGACGGCCGAAGACGGAGCGCTGCTCAGATTGGCCGGCAGATGCGGCACGCCGGCGGGAATATAGAAAAGGTCACCGGCCTTGACGACGATATGATGCTCGAGCCGGTCGCCGTACCAGGTGTGGACTTCGCCGGAGAGCACATAGATCGCCGTCTCGTGGCTCTCATGCATATGTGCCTTGGCGCGGGCGCCGGGCGGCATGGTGAGCATGTGCATGCAGATGCCGGAGGCGCCGACGGTCTCGGCGGCGATGCCGGCGAAATAGGTCAATCCCTGCTTGCCTTCATAAGTGCTTTCAGGGCGGATAAGATGACAAGTGGGTTTGGGCGACATCGGGGAAACTCCGGGCGTCGATCGAGTGGGACAAGGTCAGTGGGACAGGGCCAAATGGGACAGGGCCAAATGGGACAGGGTAAGTGGAAAACAACATCGCGATAAAAGCAATCGGATTCCAGCCGCCGCAGGGACGGAAACAGGCAGGCGGCAGCCGATGACGGGGACTTCGCCAGCCGTCGTCGCGGCAAGCAAACTCGGACTGACCTTCCAGACCAATGACGGGCCGGTGCAGGCGTTGTCAAACGTCGATCTCACCATCGGCAAGGGGGAGTTCGTCTCCTTCATCGGCCCTTCGGGCTGCGGCAAGACCACGCTGCTGCGCGTCATCGCCGATCTGGAGAAGCCAACCTCGGGGACGATTTCCGTCAATGGCATGACAGCAGAGCAGGCGCGCGAGAAACGCGCCTATGGCTATGTTTTCCAGGCCGCCGCGCTGTTTCCGTGGCGGACGATCGAGCGCAATGTCGGGCTGCCGCTGGAGATCATGGGCCTGTCCAAGGCGGAGCAAGGCGAGCGTATCAAGCGCACGCTCGAGCTCGTCAACCTCTCTGGCTTCGAGAAGAAATATCCCTGGCAGCTCTCGGGCGGCATGCAGCAGCGCGCCTCGATTGCCCGTGCGCTGGCCTTCGATGCCGACCTGCTGCTGATGGACGAGCCGTTCGGCGCGCTGGACGAGATCGTGCGCGACCATCTCAACGAGCAATTGCTGGAATTGTGGGGACGCACCAACAAGACCATCTGCTTCGTCACCCACTCCATTCCGGAGGCCGTCTATCTGTCGACGCGCATCGTCGTCATGTCACCGCGGCCGGGCCGCGTCAGCGACATCATCGAATCGACACTGCCGAGAGAGCGGCCGCTCGACATCCGCGAGACGCCGGAGTTTCTGGCAATCGCGGCGCGCGTGCGCGACGGGCTGCGGGCAGGGCACAGCTATGATGATTGAGGGAGCAAACGACGGGCTCCCTCCTCTCCCCAACGGGGAGAGGGTGGCCGGAGCGAAGCGGAGGTCGGGTGAGGAGGCGGCCCACCGTGCCTTCGTCATCCCAGGGCACCGCGAGGCGGCGTGCGCAGGGGGAGCGGCCCACCACGCCTTCGTCATCCTAGGGCGAAGCAAGCGCGAAGCAGCTTGCGCAGACCCTAGGATCCATGCCGTGACGCCGGCCGAAAGGCCAAAGCGGCTGAGAATGCGCAGGGAGGCGCAGGGAGCCTTTTTCCGCACCGTTGTGGAGCACAGAGGTAACGGCATGGATCCTAGGGTCTGCGCCGCGTCGCTTCGCTCCTTGCTCCGCCCTAGGATGACGAAAGATGGGTGTCGTCGCCCTCTCTTGTTGGCGGGAAAAGGGGCCCGCTAGATGGACACCTTCCGCGACAAACTCATCCCCGTCACCTCGATCCTCGCTGGGGTGGTCGTGCTCTGGTATGTCTTCGCTGTCATCCTCAACGCGCCGTTCCAGCGCGATCTCGACCGTCGCGCCGGTGAGACCTCCACGTTCAGCGAACTCGTCGGCAAGACGCTGTCGCAGCCGAAGCCGACATTGCCGGCGCCGCATCAGGTGGCGGTGAATTTCTTCGAGAACACCTTCCTGCGGCCTATCACCTCGAACCGCAGCCTGGTCTACAATGCCTGGGTGACGCTGTCGTCGACGCTGCTCGGCTTTGCCTTCGGCACCGCGCTCGGCATCATCATCGCTGTCGGCATTGTCCATGTGGCGACGCTCGACCGCAGCCTGATGCCGTGGATCATCGCCTCGCAGACCATTCCCATCCTGGCGGTGGCGCCGATGATCATCGTCGTGCTGGGGGCGATCGGCATCAGCGGTCTGATCCCGAAGGCGATGATCTCGACCTATCTGTCATTCTTCCCGGTGACCGTCGGCATGGTGAAGGGGCTGCGCTCACCCGAGATCATGCATCTCGACCTGATGCACACCTACAATGCCAGTCGTGCGCAAACCTTCTGGAGATTGCGCGTGCCGGCCTCGGTGCCGTTCCTGTTCACCTCGATGAAGGTGGCGGTGGCGGCAAGCCTGGTCGGCGCCATCGTCGGCGAACTGCCGACCGGTGCGGTCGCCGGCATCGGCGCCAAGCTGCTCGCCGGCGCCTATTACAGCCAGTCCATCGACATCTGGTCGGCGTTGGTTGCTGGGTCTGTGGTGGCAGCACTTCTCGTCATGGTTGTCGGCATTGCCGGGCGCCTCGTCGACCGCGCCATGGGCGGGAGGCCGGCATGAACTGGCTGAAACCCTCCTGGCAGGCGGTGTTGGCGATCGTGCTGTGCCTGATCGCGGTCGCGCTCGGCCCGATCGCCGCGCCGAAAGTCGACGCGCTGGCGCAGCCCGCAGGGACGTTGATGTATCCCTATGCGGCGACGAACTGGCTGATCTTCGGCGTGCTGCTTCTCGCTGCTTTGATCTCGATGGCCAGAATACCGTCCGTCGTCGAAGCCGTTGTGCTTTTCATCGGCGCGCATCTGGCCGCCTGGCTGCTGATTGGCGGCATCACCGGCTTCGAGGGCCTGGCACGGGCGCCCTATTTCCTGCTGCTCACGGGTGCCTGGCTGCTTGGCTGGCGCTGCGTCGCCGTCCTGTCGGGCCTTCGCCCGATGGCAAGCTGGGCTCGCACCGCGCTGCGCCTGATCATCCCGGCCATCTTCGGCGCCTGGATACTGATCATCTGGGAAGCGGTGACGCGTGGCGCCGGCATTCCCTTCATCCTGTTGCCGCCGCCAAGCGCAATCGGCGCGCGCATCGCCGGTTCGCTGCCGGTGCTCGGCGCGGATGTCCGGCAGACCATCTTCAAGGCGGTGATCTTCGGCTATGTGGTGGGCAGCGGCGCCGGCTTCATCACCGCGATCCTCGCCGACCGTGTGCCGTTCCTGCGGCGCGGCCTCTTGCCTATCGGCAACATGGTCTCGGCGCTGCCGATCATCGGCGTCGCCCCGATCATGGTGATGTGGTTCGGCTTCGACTGGCAGTCCAAGGCGGCTGTTGTCATCATCATGACTTTCTTCCCGATGCTGGTGAACACGGTCGCCGGTCTGGCCGCCTCCGGCCATATGGAGCGCGACCTGATGCGCACCTATGCGTCGGGCTACTGGCCGACGCTGCTGAAGCTTAGGCTGCCGGCCGCTGCTCCCTTCATCTTCAACGCGCTGAAGATCAACTCGACGCTGGCGCTGATCGGCGCCATCGTCGCCGAGTTCTTCGGCACGCCCGTCGTCGGCATGGGCTTCCGCATCTCGACCGAGGTCGGGCGGATGAACATCGACATGGTCTGGGCCGAAATCGCAGTTGCAGCACTTGCGGGTTCGGTCTTTTATGGCGTGGTCGCTCTTGTCGAAAGAGCCGTCACGTTTTGGCATCCCTCTGTCCGTGGTGGATAGGGGCGGTGGGTTTAGGGCACTAACTTCAGAGGGTAAAAAAATGAAAAGACTGATTATTCCCGTTCTGGCCGGCGCGATGTCGCTCGCCGCGTTCCAGGCAATGGCCGCCGACAAGGTGACGTTGCAGCTGAAATGGGTCACGCAGGCTCAGTTTGCCGGCTACTATGTCGCCAAGGCCAAGGGTTTCTATGAGGCCGAAGGTCTCGACGTCGACATCAAGCCGGGCGGTCCCGATATCGCGCCCGAGCAGGTGATCGCCGGCGGCGGCGCCGATGTCATCGTCGACTGGATGGGCGGTGCGCTGGCCGCCCGCGAAAAGGGTGTGCCGCTGGTCAACATCGCCCAGCCGTTCAAGAAGGCAGGCATGGAGCTGGTCTGCCCGAAGGACGGCCCGATCAAGACCGAAGCCGACTTCAAGGGTCACACGCTCGGTGTCTGGTTCTTCGGCAACGAATATCCGTTCTACGCCTGGATGAACAAGCTCGGCCTCAAGACCGACGGCGGCCCGGACGGCGTCACCGTCTTGAAGCAGAGCTTCGACGTGCAACCGCTGATCCAGAAGCAGGCGGATTGTATCTCGGTCATGACCTACAACGAGTACTGGCAGTTGATCGACGCCGGCTACAAGCCCGAACAGCTGACCGTGTTCAACTACTCGGCCATGGGCAACGACCTGCTTGAGGACGGGCTCTATGCGTCGGAAGACAAGCTCAAGGACCCGGCCTTCGAAGACAAGATGGTGCGGTTCGTGCGCGCCTCGATGAAGGGCTGGAAATACGCCATCGACAACAATGACGAAGCCGCTGGCATCGTCATGGACGGCGGTGGCCAGGACGAGAACCACCAGAAGCGCATGATGAGCGAAGTCGCCAAGCTGATCGACAATGCCGACGGCAAGCTCGACCCGGCTACCTACGAGCGCACCGCCAAGGCGTTGCTCGACCAGAAGATCATCACCAAGGAGCCGACTGGCGCCTACACCACCGCCATCACCGACAAGGCGGTCAAGTAAGCCTACTGCGCATGATCTTGAGACGCGGCGCCACCGGCAGAAATGTCAGAGGCGCCGTTCCTTTATGGTGTTCATGACGAGGCTGGTCTCGATCGAGGCGACGCATTTCAGCCGCGCGATCTTTTCCTTGATGAAGCGCTCGTATTGTTCGAGGCTTCCCGTCACTACTTTCAGCACATAGTCGCGCGAACCGGTGACGAGGTGGCATTCCAGCACCTCGTCCCAGCCGCGGATCGCGTCCTCGAACATGACGATCTCGTCCTCGTTCTGGCGGCTGAGCCGGATGGTGGCGATGGCGACCATGTTCCAGCCGAAGGCTGAGGGATCGACCAGCGTGGTGTAGCCCCTGATGACACCGGTTTCCTCCAGCCGCCGCACCCGCCTCAGGCAGGGCGACGGCGACAGGCCGATCCGCTCGGCAAGCTCATTGTTGGTGATGCGGGCGTCGGCCTGCAGTTCACGCAGGATTTTCAGGTCGAAATCGTCGGCTATCTTCTGCTGCACTTTCGGTCTCTCCGGGCAATTTGTTGCGGGAATGCAGCCATGCGAGCCCAAAAATATCAAGGACCGGCGGAACGGGATCGCATAAATTGCCGTTCACTATTTCACTCGAACAGGCAGGAAAGATCATGACCGCGCCACGCCCGTCGAAAACCCATATCGGCAACCACAAGCTCCACCCGGAGACGCTGATGCTGAGCTATGGCTTCGATCCGCAGCTTTCGGAGGGTGCGGTCAAGCCGCCGGTGTTCCTGACCTCGACCTTCGTGTTCAAGTCGGCGGAAGAAGGACGCGACTTCTTCGACTACACCTCCGGCCGCAAGGAGCCGCCGAGCGGCACGGCGTCGGGCCTGGTCTATTCGCGCTTCAACCATCCCAACAGCGAGATCGTCGAGGACCGGCTGGCGATCTATGAGGGGGCGGATGCCTGCATCCTGTTTTCATCCGGCATGTCGGCGATCGCCACCACGCTACTCGCCTATATCAGGCCGGGCGACGTCATCCTTCATTCGCAGCCGCTTTACGGCGGCACGGAGACGCTTCTGACGCGCACGCTCTCCGGCTTCGGTATCGGCGCGGTCGGTTTCGCGGATGGCGTCGATGAGACAGCGGTGCGCACGGCCGCCGACGCGGCCGTCGCGAAAGGCCGCGTGTCAGTCATCCTGATCGAGACGCCGTCAAATCCGACCAACAGCCTGGTCGACGTCGCGCTGATGCGCAAGATCGCCGACGAGATTGGCGCGAGCCAAGGGTCGACGCCGATCGTTATCTGCGACAACACGCTGCTCGGCCCGGTGTTCCAGCGGCCGATCGAACACGGCGCCGATGTCTCTGTTTATTCGCTGACCAAATATGTCGGCGGCCATTCCGACCTGATCGCGGGCGCCGCCATGGGCAGCAAGGCGGTCACCAAGCCGATCAAGGCGCTGCGCGGCGCGATCGGCACGCAGCTCGACCCGCATTCCTGCTGGATGCTTGGCCGCTCACTGGAGACGCTGTCGATCCGCATGGAGCGGGCCAACGACAATGCGCGCCTGGTCGCCGAATTCCTGCGCGACCATGCCAAGGTCGAGAAGGTGCATTACCTTCCGTTCCTGGGCGAGGAAACGCCGGCTGGCCGCACCTACAGGGCGCAATGCACTGGTGCCGGCTCGACCTTCTCCTTCGATATCAAGGGCGGCGAGAAGGCGGCTTTCGCCTTTCTCAACAACCTGCAGATCTTCAAGCTGGCGGTGAGCCTGGGCGGAACGGAATCCTTGGCCAGCCACCCCGCGGCCATGACCCATTCGGGCATACCGTTCGAGGTGCGCGAACGCATCGGCGTGCTGGAGACCACGGTCAGGCTGTCGATCGGCGTGGAGCACCCGGATGATCTGATCGCCGACCTGACCCAGGCGCTGGCAGCCGTCTGACGCCGCCGGTATCGCGCGGTCCATTAGTCTGCACGTAAGTGTTACTCGCGCGCAGCCATTCGCTCTTATAAGCGTTGTGCCGATGCATTCGCGCGCCGGGGAGCCGTGGCTGGATGTCATCAGCAAACGGAGATTCTCATGCGTATCCAATCCTTGGCGCCCATGCTTTCGGCACTGGCCATCTCGGCCTCCTTCCTTACGGCGGCGCCGGCCCTGGCCGAGACGGTGAAGCTGAAAGCGACGCTCGACGGCGCCCAGCAGAACCCGCCGGTGACCACAAAAGGCAAGGGCACCGCAGCTCTTACCTTCGACACGGCCACGAAGAAACTCAGCTGGAACGTCAAATATTCCGGCCTCAGCGGGCCGGCGACCGCCGGGCATATTCACGGCCCAGCCGCGATGGGTGAAAACGCCGGGGTAGCGATCCCGTTCAAGGGCAAGCTCAAGAGCCCGATCAAAGGGTCGGCCGTGCTGACCGACGCGCAGGCCGCCGACCTGATGGGCGGCAAGGACTATGTCAACGTGCACACGGCAGCCAACAAGGACGGCGAAATCCGCGGACAGATCGAGACCGCCAAGTAGCGCAAGCCGCATGACAAAAAGGGGCGGGCGACCGCCTCTTTTTTTGTTTGGACTACGCCTTGTCGCGTATCTGCGTCATCGTCTTGGTCGGCGTGATCGCTTCGGGGTCGAGGCGGATTTCCACGATCGCCGGCTTGCCGCTGGCGCGGGCACGTTCGAAGGCGGGAGCGAAATCGGCGGTCTTGTCGACCGTTTCGCCATGGCCGCCATAGGCGCGGGCGAGGGCCGCGAAATCGGGGTTCTTAAGATCGGTGGCGACGACGCGGCCGGGATATTCGCGCTCCTGATGCATGCGGATGGTGCCGTAGATGCCATTGTTGACGACGACCACAATGATAGGCAGGTCATACTGCACGGCGGTGGCGAATTCCTGCCCGTTCATCAGGAAGCAGCCGTCGCCGGCGAAGGCGACCACGGTGCGCTCCGGGAACAGCTCCTTGGCGGCGACGGCCGCAGGCGTGCCATAGCCCATCGAGCCTGACGTCGGCGCACCTTGAGTGGCGAAGCGGCGGAAGCGGTGGAAACGATGCACCCAGGTGGCGTAATTGCCGGCGCCGTTGGTAAGGATGGCGTCGTCGGGCAACATCTTTTCCAGGTAGTTCATGATCGGCCCCATCTGGACCGAGCCGGGGCCGCCTTCCGGTGGCGTCGACCAGTCCAGATAGGCGGCATGCAGCTTTGGCGTCTCGGCTGCCCAAGTCGGCTCCGAGGCCGGCTTGCGCCTGGCGAAAGCGTCGATGAAGGCGGACGGCGAGGCGTTGATCGCCAGTGTCGGCCGGTAGACGCGGCCGAGTTCGCCGGCGTCGGCATGGATATGCACCAGCGTCTGGTTGGGGTAGGGGCTTTTCAGCAGCGTGTAGTCCGAGGAGGGCATTTCGCCCATGCGGCCGCCGATCAGCAGCACGAGATCGGCCTGCTTGATCGCTGTCGCCAGCTTCGGATTGATGCCGATGCCGACATCGCCGGCATAGTTCGGATGCAGATGATCGAACAGCATCTGGCGGCGGAAGGAGCAGCCGACCGGCAGGGACCAGGCCTCGGCGATCGTGCGCATTTGTGCAACCGCCTCGGCATCCCAGCGCGTGCCGCCGAGGATGACGAACGGCCGCTTGGCCTTAGCCAGCAGCTTTTCCAGCGCATCGAGCTCCGCTTCGCCGGCCCGAGTTTCCACCGGCGTGTGCGGCAAGGCGATGGGCGCCTCGACGATGCTGGTCAGCATGTCTTCCGGCAGTGAAATGACCACCGGGCCGGGGCGGCCCGACGTCGCCACCGCGAAGGCGCGGGTGACGAATTCGGGGATGCGCGAGGCGTCGTCGATCTCGACCACCCATTTGGCGATGTCGCCAAAGAACCTCTTATAGTCCACCTCCTGGAACGCCTCGCGCTCCTTGGCGTGGCTGGCGACCTGGCCGATGAACAGGATGACGGGTATCGAATCCTGCATGGCGATGTGGATGCCGGCCGAGGCGTTGGTGGCGCCGGGGCCGCGGGTGACGAAGCAGATGCCGGGCTTGCCGGTCAGGCGGCCGTGGCAGTCGGCCATCATCGCGGCACCGCCTTCCTGGCGGCAGACGATGGTGCGGATCGCTGAATCGTGCAGCGCGTCGAGCACCGCCAGATAGGATTCACCCGGCACGCAATAGATGCGGTCGGTGCCATTGGCTTCGAGCGCGTCGACGATGAGTTGTCCGCCGGTCTTCATTGTCCAGACTTCTCCAGTTCGGCAAGGATTTCTTGCGTGTGCTCGCCCAGGCGCGGCGAGGGGCGCTCATAGACCAGCGGCGTGCCGGACATCACCATCGGCGCACGCACCGAAGGCAGAAGATTGCCATGGCCGTCGTCGAGATCGAGCCGCATGCCGCGCGCGATGGTCTGCGGGTCGGCGAACATCTGGCCGATCGTGTTGATCGGGCTCGCCGGCACGCCGGCCGCTTCCAGCTTGGCCAGCAGCGGATCGCGGTCAAAAATCTTCAGCGCCTCGATCATGCGCTCGCGCAACTTGACCCGGTTGGCGACCCGGGCGGGATTGGTGGCGAAGTCGGGATTGGCAGGCAGGTCGTCCAGTCCGACAGCGGCGCAGAATTTGGCGAACTGGCCGTCATTGCCGACCGCCAGGATGATGTGCCCATCCCGGACCGGCACAACCTCATACGGGGCGATGTTCATGTGTGCGTTGCCCATCTGCACCGGCGATTGGCCGGAGACGAGATAGTTCAAATTCTGGTTGCCGAGGGCCGAGATCTGGGTGTCGAAAAGCGCCATGTCGACGTGCTGGCCTTCGCCGGTCTGCTCGGCATGGCGCAGTGCTGCCTGGATGGCGATGACCGAATAAAGGCCGGTGAAGATGTCGGAGATGGCGACGCCGGCCTTTTGCGGCTCGCGGCCGACCTCGCCGGTGATCGACATCATGCCGGCCATGGCCTGGATGATGAAGTCGTAGCCGGCGCGCGGCGCATAGGGTCCGTCCTGGCCGAAGCCGGTGATCGAGCAATAGACGAGGCGCGGGTTGATCTGGCGCAGGCTGTCATAGTCGAGGCCGTATTTCTTCAGGCCGCCGAGCTTGAAGTTCTCGATCAGCACGTCCGAGGTGGCGACCAGCCGGCGCACGGTCTCGGCGCCTTCCGGTGTCGAGAAATCGATGGCGATGGAGCGCTTGCCGCGATTGCAGGAATGATAATAGGCGGCCGACAGGTTCTCGCCGTCCTTGCCCATGACGAAGGGTGGCCCCCATTTGCGGGTGTCGTCGCCGCCATCGGGGCTTTCGACCTTGATGACATCGGCGCCGAGATCGGCAAGCAACTGCCCGGCCCATGGCCCGGCAAGGATGCGGGCGAGTTCGACGACGCGGACGCCTTTCAGCGGGGGCTCAGCCATGAATCACCGTGATTGCCGCAATCACCGTGATTGCTGCGAAACCAGAGCCTCTATCAAGCCCTGCAACGGCTGTCACGGCTCTTGCAATGGGCCAATCCGTCACGCTTTGAGGACTTCGTCGGCCCAAATGGCGAAATCATCCATGATGATGTCGCGATTCACCTCGTTCAGGCTTTCGTGGCGGGTGTCGGCGTAAACCTTTGAAACCAGATTCGAAAAGCCCATGGCGCGCATGCGGCTGGCAAGATGCGTGATCCCTTTGCCATAATCCGAGGCGGGATCCTTTTCGCCACCGACGATGCTGACGGGCAGGTCGCGTCGGATACCGGCAAAGCCGGCATCCTTGCCGCCGTTCAGCGCCATGCCGACGACGTCGCGCCACATCGATACCGAGGCATCCCAGCCGCAGAGCGGATCGGCAATGTATTTCGCCACTTCCGCCTCATCTCGCGACAGCCAGTCGAACAATGTGCGGTGATTGGGCACCGCTTTGCCCCAGGCCTGGAAGGTGAGCTTCGGCAACAGACGCGATGGCACGTCGGAGCCGAGCCGCATTCTCTCCCAGGCAAGGACGCCCAGCGCCACCTGCCCGAGCAGGCCTTGGGAGAAATTGCCGTTCCAGATCGCGGCGGCATGGACGCGTGGCGAATGACTTAAAAGGAAATTCAACGCCACGGATGCGCCCATCGAATGACCAAACAGGATGACCGGTCTGTTTGGCTGTTCGCTGGCGATGAGGTCATGGATGGCGCCGACGTCGGCGATCACCTTGGCCGGGCCGTCCCTGTCGGCGAACCTGCCGAGCGGCGTGTTGGGCGCCTTGGTCGCGCCATGGCCGCGATGATCGTGGACATAGACGTGGAAGCCGCGGGAGCCAAGATAATCGGCAAAGCGGGCATAGCGCGCTGCGTGCTCGGCCAGCCCGTGATTGATCTGGACGACGGCGCGTGCCCGGCCATCGGCCTGCCTGACGAAAAGATTGAGATCGGCACCGGTCGGCGAGGCAACCACGCGCTGCTGGCTGAATGACATGCCGCCTGGTCCCGCCCTTGCATTATCGTCGTTGGCTTTGTTTGCGCCGGCCCACATTATGCGTCAATCCGGCAAACCCGCTTTTCGCGACGATGTTTCTTGCGTTTGGCCAGCAAAATATCGCAATTCTGACATGGAGACAGCTTCAGTCTGTCGCCCACTTGTCCAGCCGGGGATTTTCCATGCGTAGTGCTGTCATTTTCGGATTGGCCATGCTGGCGGCGTCGCTGGCCGGGGCGGCGCGTGCCGACGTCAACATGAGCGGCAGCTTTGTCGCCGACGCTGCCTGTCCGGCAACGCAAGCCATCAAGAACGGCAAGAACCCCGGCAATGTCTCGACCGATGCCGGGAAGAGCTACCAGCTGCTTGCTGGCAACAAGGATGCGCCGACGCACTACCTTATCCTGGTTCCGGGCGCCGATCCGGAGCGCCGCTGGGTGAAGGTCAGTTGCGGCCACGTTTCCGGCAGCAGCGCGGCGACCGTGCCGGCCGCACCTGACGACCAAGGCAAGCCGGCGGCGTCGGGAAAACCCGAATACGTCTTCGCGCTGAGCTGGCAGCCGGCGTTTTGCGAGACAAAGTCGAACAAGACGGAATGCAAGGCGCAGAACGCCGGTGATTTCGACGCGACGCATTTCACCTTGCATGGATTGTGGCCGCAGCCGAACGGCAATTTCTATTGCCAGGCGACGGCGAGCGACAAGGCCAACGACAATCCGGCCCACTGGAAAGACCTGCCGCCGGTCAATCTGGACGCCAACACCCGCACGGAGCTCGATCAGGTGATGCCTGGAACGGCCTCCCACCTCGAGCGGCATGAATGGATCAAGCACGGCACCTGCTACGGCAAGAGCCAGCAGGACTATTTCTCCGACGCGCTCAATTTAATGCGTGCGGTGAACAGCTCGCCGGTGCGCGATCTCTTTGCCAAGAACATCGGTGGAAAGCTGACGGCGGACCAGATCCGCGGCGCTTTCGACAGCGCCTTCGGCGCGGGGGCAGGTGACCGGGTGCGCGTGTCCTGCGTCATCGATCCGTCGAGCGGCAGGCGGCTGATCGGCGAACTGACGCTCGGTCTCGCCGGTCCGATCGGCCCGAACAGCGCGCTCAAGGATCTGCTGCTGGCTTCGGTGCCGACCAACAAGGCCGGTTGCCCGACAGGCAATGTCGACGCGATCGGCTTCCAGTAACTCTCAACAGAGGTACCGGACTGTCGCCCTGCCGTGCCCTGGTGCTATGCTGCGAGCGCATCATTCTGGCGGGGGCGGCAATGGATGACATGACGAGCAGCGCGCTGGCGCGGCTGGCTTTCTGGGCCAAGGGCATGGTCTCGATAAACGATGCCCGCATGGAATGGCCGGGCTTTTCGTATACCGACGCCGAATGGGCACGCATGCGAACGCTCTCCGAACCGATCGGCGTCGGCACGTACCAGCTGTTCACGATCGTCAATGCGGTGATCTTCATCATTATCGCGGCGATCGGCATTTTCGGCGCCTTCCTGCCGCTGGCGACGTTGCTGTTTCCGGTGCCGGCGGACACCAGCGCGTTGAAATTCTCCTCGCTGCTGGCCGCTTGCGCTTTCTTGATCATCGGGCTCGGCCTGCCGATCTCGATGCGTCTTTCGGCCATGCTGGTCGGCGGCAAGACGATGCGAGCAGCATTTGTTTCCGCGCCCGGCGACGAGGCGTTGGCGTCGAAAGTCTCGTGGCAGATCAACCGCATCATGCTGATCCTATGCGGCCTGCTGGTGCCGGGCATCCTGCTGTTCATTGCCTACGATATCGAGGCCGGGCCGATTATCACGGCGCTGAAATGGCTGGCGATCGCGCTGATGGCGGTTTCAACCGTGACGGGCTTTCGACGGCAGAGGAAGTCGTAACGAACTAAATCTGTGCGGATTTGGTCCACGCAGCGGCCGTGTCGGCTTCGTGGCCGCCCGGCTCGCCGACGACGCGATCGCGGCCGGTCGACTTCGCCTTGTAGAGACGCTGGTCGGCAAGCGCGAACAGGTCGGCTAGGCAGCGCGTGGTTTCGCTGACGCTGGAAACGCCGGCGCTGACGGTGAGCTCGAAGCGGCTGGTGGCGGCCGAGCCCTTGACCGCGTGGCGAATGCTTTCGCCGAACAGCCTGGCGACCGAGTGCGGACGAGAACTGAGGATGGCGAATTCCTCGCCGCCGATGCGGAACACCTGGTCCTCAGCGCTTGCCGCCTCGCCAAGCAGGGCAGCGACCGACTTCAACACCTTGTCGCCTTCGGCATGGCCGAAACGGTCGTTGATCGACTTGAAATGGTCGACATCGATGATCAGCAGGCTGAGCGGCCTGGCGGTGCGCAGGCTGGTCTGGACGGCGGCTTCACCGTCGGCGTCGAAGCGCCCGCGGTGCAGCAGGCCGGTCAGGCCGTCGCGGCCGACATGTTCCACCAGCGCTTCGTAGCGTTCGCGATAGGTCAGCGTATCGAAGATATCGGTCAGTCCGCGCGGCGCCGTGACCTGGCGCTCCTCGAACCATTTGAGATAGGCGACAAGCATGGTGCTGAAGGTCACCGCCGCCGCCATCTTGGCGAACCAGCCGCCGAAAAAGACGGCCATCGGCGCGCCGGCAACGAAATGCAGGGCGGTGAAAAAACCGGCCTGGTCGAAGGTCAGCACGCAAGCGACGGAAATCAGGATGCGCGCGAACGGCGCCTTGCGAAGATACCGACCAAGCTTTTCGTACAGCAGGATGATCAGGATGGCATCGACGAACAGCAGCGTCGTGCCCCATACCATCAGCCAGCCCATCTGGTCGATGAAGCCGATGTCTGGAAGCCTCCCGTCGGGAAGTGCCGCGATGGTGTGCAGGCGCAGCAGCAGCACCAGCCCGATCATCAGCGCATTGCCGAGCAGCAGGCCGTAGATCGGCTGACGCACGGTTGCAGCGTCCTCCTTCATATAGAGCAGCAAAAGCATGACCAGCTTGCCGGAAAACAGCACCGCCGAGCCAGGCGAGACCATGCCGAACGGCAGAGCGACGTAAAAGACGCTGGCGAGATAGGTCTCGAGGAAGTGCATGACACCGAGCGCGCAGACGAATACGCCGAGGCCGATACGCCGTCTGAAGCGGAAAAGCGTCACCATGACGCTGAAGTAGACGACCGCTTCGGCAAGGAGCAGGAAACTGTTCAGCAATGCCGTCGACCCGATCTCTTTCTCGAAATCGCGGATAGTGAGCGATTCCACTCCGACCCTGTTTTGACGCCGAAGAGTTAACCGGAGATTTCAGCACGCTTCGTGCTGGTGGAAAACTTCGGCGATTGGCGGACACTTCCGCGTGTGACCGGGCAGGTATGGCAAAAGCGATTGCCGTTCGCCGCCGCATCGCCTACATAGCGGCCAACCTCCACTCAATTCGACAGATCCAGTCAGTTTTCTGGGCCAGTCAGTTTTTTCAGGGAAAGCGCGCGTGGCACGCCAGTTCATCTATCACATGGCCGGCCTCAACAAGGCCTATGGCACCAAGAAGGTGCTCGAGAATGTCCATCTCTCCTTTTATCCCGACGCCAAGATCGGCATCCTCGGCCCCAACGGTTCGGGCAAGTCGACGATCCTCAAGATCATGGCCGGGCTCGACAAGGAGTGGAACGGCGAAGCCTGGCTGGCCGAAGGCGCCACTGTCGGCTACCTGGCGCAGGAGCCGGCGCTCGATCCGGACAAGACCGTGTTCGAAAATATCATGGAAGGCGTCGCCGCCAAGACCGCCGTCATCGAACGCTATAACGAATTGATGATGAACTACTCCGACGAGACGGCCGACGAGTCGGCCAAGCTCCAGGACGAAATGGACCGGCTCAACCTTTGGGATCTCGAACAGCAGGTCGAGATGGCGATGGAAGCGCTGGGCTGCCCGCCCAAGGATTCGGAGGTCACCAAGCTTTCGGGCGGCGAACGCCGCCGCGTCGCACTTTGCCAGCTTCTGCTGCGCCAGCCCGACCTTCTGCTGCTCGACGAACCGACCAACCATCTCGACGCCGAGACCACGGCGTGGCTGGAAAAGCATCTGCGTGCCTATCCGGGCGCCGTGATGATCATCACCCACGACCGCTACTTCCTCGACAATGTCACCGGCTGGATCCTCGAACTCGATCGCGGCCGCGGCATTCCCTATGAGGGCAACTACACCAAATACCTCGAAGCCAAGGCCAAGCGCCTCAAGCAGGAAGGCCGCGAGGACGATGCCCGCCAGCGCGCCATCGGCCGCGAGCGCGAATGGATCCAGTCGAGCCCGAAGGCTCGCCAGACCAAGTCCAAGGCGCGTATCCAGGCGTTCCAGGATCTTTTGGATGCAGCCGACAAGCGGCGTCCGAGCGATACGCAGATCGTCATTCCGCATGGCGAGCGGCTCGGCAATGTGGTGATCGAGGCGGAAGGCCTGTCGAAGGGCTTTGGCGACACGCTGCTCATCGACGGCCTGGAATTCAAGCTGCCGCCCGGCGGCATCGTCGGCGTCATCGGCCCGAACGGCGCCGGCAAGACGACGCTGTTTCGCATGATCACCGGCCAGGAAAAGCCGGATGCGGGCTCGGTCCGCGTCGGCGAAACGGTCAAGCTCGGCTATGTCGACCAGAGCCGCGATGCGCTCGATCCGTCAAAGACGGTGTGGGAAGAGATTTCCGGCGGCGCCGAAGTGGTCAAGCTCGGCAAGTTCGAGGCCAACACGCGCGCCTATTGCGCGTCGTTCAACTTCCGTGGCGGCGACCAGCAGCAGAAGGTCGGCAATCTGTCCGGCGGCCAGCGCAACCGCGTGCATCTGGCCAAGATGTTGAAGACCGGCGGCAATGTGCTGCTGCTCGACGAACCGACCAACGATCTCGACACCGAAACGCTGGCGGCACTCGAAGACGCGCTGGAAAACTTCGGCGGCTGCGCCGTCATCATCTCGCACGATCGTATGTTCCTTGATCGCCTGGCGACGCACATCCTCGCCTTCGAGGGCGACAGCCATGTCGAATGGTTCGAAGGCAATTTCGAGGATTACGAGCAGGACAAGATCCGTCGCCTCGGGCCTGATGCCGTCAACCCGCACCGCATGACCTACAAGAGGCTGACGCGGTAAGGGGTTTTAGGGCGGCGATCTCAACCAGCATGAGGAGCTCAAATGGCTGATTGGTCCGCCGCCCAATATCTGAAATTCGAAGACGAGCGCACGCGGCCCGCGCGGGATTTGGTCGCGCAGGTGCCGGTGGACTTCCCGCGCCGGGTCGTCGACATCGGCTGCGGGCCTGGCAACTCGACCGAACTGCTTGTCGAGCGCTGGCCGGATGCCCAGGTGAGCGGCTTCGACACTTCGCCCGACATGATCGAGAAGGCGAGGGCGCGCCTGCCCGAGGTCACCTTTGATCTCGCCGATGCCTCCGAATGGCAGCCGGCGGAGCCGGTCGACGTGATCTTCGCCAATGCTGTGTTCCAATGGCTGCCTACCCATCCGGCGGTGTTCCAGCGGCTGATGGGCTTCCTCGCCCCAGGCGGTGCGCTTGCCGTCCAGATGCCCGACAATCTGGGCGAGGACTCCCACCGCCTGATGCGGGAGACCGCCGCCGAAATGCCATTTGCCGAAAAGCTCAAGGGCGCGGCACGCGGGCCGTTGCCGCCGGTGTCGTTCTACTATGACCTGCTGTCGCCGCTCAGCGACCGGCTTGATATCTGGCACACCATCTACAACCATCCGCTTGCCGACGCGCAGGCGATCGTCGAATGGGTGAAATCGACGGGCCTGAAGCCGTTCCTCGATCCGCTGGATGCCGAGGAGAGGGCGATGTTCCTCGAATGTTACACGGCCAAGATCGCCAAGGCCTATCCAAAGACGGCTGATGGCAAGGTGCTCTTGCCCTTTCCGCGCATTTTCATTGTCGCAAAACGAGCTTGATTATCCATGTCGCGCGGCGCCTTAGGGCCGCTTGGCTTTGGCTGTGGCCATGTCGAGGGATCGGCTTCAGTCGGCCCAGATCTTTGGTTTAAGCCGGCGTAAACCGCCTCGGTGAGAAAACTGTTGCGCCGGAGCGTTCCGGCGCCCACATGAAGCCGCAGCGCCTGCGGATGGGACGGACTGGACATGCATCGCGTCATCATCAGCGGCATCGGCGTTGAAATCCCCGAACCCACAATCACCAATGAAGAACTGGTCGCCAGCTTCAATGCCTGGGTCGACCTGGAAAACGCGCGTCGCCAGGATACTGGCGAGCCGCCGCTGCCGAAATCGGACAGCGACTTCATCGTCCACGCCTCGGGCGTGCGCACCCGTCATGTGATCGAGCGCGAGGGCATCCTCGACCCGACTCGGATGGCGCCGCGCATTCCCGCACGGCCCGACGATGCGCTGTCGCTGGAGGCCGAGTTCGGCATAGCCTCGGCGAAGAAGGCCCTCGACCATGCCGGGCTGCAGCCGTCGGATATAGACCTGGTGATCTGCTCGGCCTCGCATCACCAGCGGCCCTATCCGGCGATCGCCATCGAAATGCAGGAGGCGCTGGGGACGAAGGGCGCGGGCTTTGACATGGGGCTTGGCTGTTCTTCGGCGGCGGCCGCCTTGCACATAGCCGTCAATTTGGTGCGGTCGGGCGCGCACAAGCGCATTCTGGTGACGACGCCCGAGATCATCACCGGCCATCTCAATTTTCGCGACCGGCAGACGCATTTCATCTTCGGCGACGCTTCGGTGTCGATGGTGGTCGAAGGGCTGGCCAAGGGCGACAAGCGGCCGGGGCGCTTCGAAGTGCTCGACACGCGCGTCTGGACGCAGAGGTCGAACAACATCCGCACCAATCTGGGCTATCACACCCGCACCGCCCAGGATGATCCTTACATGATCAATCTGGAAGGCAATCTGATCAAGCAGGTCGGCAACAAGGTGTTCAAGGAAGTCACCGTTGCCGGGCAGAAATTCATCGTCGAATTCCTGGCCGAGCACGGGCTGACGCCGCAGGCGATCAGGCGCTTCTGGCTGCATCAGGCCAATGCACGCATGAATGCGATGATCCTGAAACTGTCGTTCGGCCACGAGGTCGACCACGACCGCGCGCCGATGGTGCTGGAGCGGCTGGGCAACACGGCGGGCGCCGGCGCCATCGTCGCGCTGTCGGAAAACCACGCCGACATGAAGCCTGGCGATTTCGGCCTGATCTGCGCCTTTGGCGCGGGGTATTCGATAGGCGGTGCGCTGCTGCGGATGCTCTAGCTATGTCGATATTCAGGTGAGGCCGCCCGGCGAATGGCTACGCTTCCCCGCGTCGCGGTAGGGCTGAACTCACGTACCCAAAAGTACGCTCCGTTCCTGTGCTCGGAATACACTTTGGCGCTCAATACGCCTTGTTGCGTTAGGCTGGTGCGAACGGCACTCGCCTGGCGATCGCCATCCCATCGGTGACGTTGATCGGACGATCAGCACTTTCGACTGGACGCCGCGAAGTCCGCCCGGCTAATTCGCTGGATGACGAGAGAAAAGAACGCCATGCTGGATCTCTTCCCCGAGGCTGAAAAGCCGATCGAAATCATCCCCGCGCGAAAGCTTGCCGCCAAGGCGGCAGCGCTTTACGTGGCGCCGGCGGATCATTTTCAGACGCGCCCGGTGGACGAATTGCTGCTGGATTTCGATGGCATAGCAGGCGATTTTCATGCCGGACCGACACGCCGCGCGGGCGGGCGCGAGCCCTGGTATCCGCGCGGCACCGAAATGCGCAACGAACGGCAATTGTCCATAGTGGCAGCGGACGAACTGGCGGTTGTTGCCCAACGCATGGGCCTGGCCGAGATCAGGCCGGAGTGGATCGGCGCCAATCTTGTGATCGAAGGGGTGCCGAACCTCTCGATGCTGCCGGCCGGCACGCTGCTGTTCTTCAAGGGCGGCGTCACCATCAAGATTGACGCACAGAACGGACCTTGCCGCATCGCCGGCCGGTCGCTCGCCGAAAACGCCGGAATGGCCGACGTCGAAGCCGGCGCGCTGTTGTTCCCAAAAGTCGCGAAACGGCTGCGCGGCGTCGTCGCCTGGGTCGAGAAGCCCGGAACGGTCAGGGTCCGCGAAGAAATCTCGGTGCGCGTGCCGGAGCAGTGGATCTATTCGGCATAGCTGTGCGGCAACCAGAGGGCAGGAGCTACGCCGCCGTGGCGGCGTAGCCAAGCTCACTAGGCGTTAGCTTTGCGGTTCTTCTTGGCGCCTTGCGCCATAACGGAAACGTGGTCCCACTTGTCCCATGTGGCGAGTCGGTTGGCGTATTCCTGGCGTATCATCGGCAGGCCGCCGTCGCCGAAGAACACCCTGAGCGGTGGCTCGGCGGCGTCGACAATGGCCAGCATCGCCGGCCCGGTGGCCTCTGGATCGCCGGCAACGGAATTGGCGCGGCGCTCTGCCATCTTCGCACGGGCGGGCGCATAGGCCTCGATCGGCTGAGAGATCTTGGCCGACGGGCCGGCCCAGTCGGTGGAGAAGCCGCCCGGTTCGACCAGCGTCACATGGATGCCGAATTCCGCGACCTCGATGCTCAGCGACTGGCTGAAGGCCTCCAGCGCCCATTTCGAGGCGTGGTAGAGGCCGAGCGAGGCAAAGGCATTGACGCCGCCGATCGACGAAATCTGGATGATGTGGCCGGAACGCTGCGCCCGCATGATCGGCAGTGCGGCCTGAGTGACCCACAGCGCGCCGAAGACATTGGTTTCGATCTGGTCGCGAGCTTCCTGTTCGCTGACCTCCTCGATGGCGCCGAAATGGCCGTAGCCGGCATTGTTGACGACGACGTCGAGCCGGCCAAAACGCTTGTGCGCCTCGGCGACTGCGGCATCGACGGCTTTCTTGTCGGTGACGTCGAGCTTTATCGCGGCAATCCTGTCGCCGTATTTCTCGACGAGATCGGCGAGCGTGCCGGCATCGCGGGCGGTGGCCGCGACGCTGTCGCCGCGCGCGAGTGCAGCCTCGGCCCAGACGCGACCAAAGCCCTTCGACGATCCGGTGATGAACCAAACCTTTGATGTCATGATCTTGGAGTCCTTGCCCCTGCGGGCGTGATTTTGCGTGAAAGCGGAGGCTTCTCCGCTTTCGGGCATATACGGTCCGTCCTCTGATTTTCCAGAGGCGACCGGAATCTTTCGAAAAAGACGCCTGAATTATCAGGGATAATTCACCTGAGACGACCACGCCGGATCCTCGTGCTTCTCCCAATAGAGCGCCATCAGCCGGCTGGTGATCGGTCCGACCTTGCCGTTGGCGATCGCCGCGCCGTCGATCTCGGTCACCGGCATGATGCCGCCCGCGGTCGAGGTGATGAAGACCTCGTCGGCCTCGCGCAATGCAGTGACGCTGACATCGGCCGCGGTGGCGGCAAGACCTTGTTCGGCGCAGAGATCGAAGACGGTGCGGCGGGTTATGCCCGGCAGCACGCCAATGGAAGGCGTCGACAGCTTGCCGTCCCTGACGCAGAAGACGTTGAAGCCCGGACCCTCGGCGACATTGCCGTTGAAGTCGAGGATCAACGCGGTCTCGGCGCCGCGATCATAGGCATCGTAGAGGCCGCGCACCAGATCGAGCCAGTGGTAGTTCTTGATCGCCGGGTCGATCGAGGCCGGCGGAATGCGCATCTTGTCGCTGATGGCGACACGCAGGCCGCGCTGCAACTGCTCGGCATTGGCGACCGAGCCGAACGGCACGGCGAACGCCATGAAGCGGTTGACCGCCTGGCGCGGGTCGCGGCTGAAAGTCGGCGAGGCGCCGCGTGTGCACAGCATTTCGACATAGGCGGCGTGATGACCGGACAGCGCCACGCAATTGTGCAGGATTTCTGTCACGCTGTCGCGATCGAAGGGAATGGTCATGCGCAGCTTTTCCAGCCCGCCGAAGAAGCGCTCGAGATGCAAATCGAGGCGGAAGAAGCGGCCATTCCAGACATGCACGGTGTCGTAGGTGGCGTCGGAATGCAGAAAACCCCAGTCCAGCACCGAGATCTTGGCCTGCGACATCGGCAGGTATTGGCCATCGAGGAAGGTGACGCCCTCGGGATAGGAGTGCGGGTCGACATGGCGGTCGCCAACCACGGGCAGTTGCTTCTCGTCCTGTGTTGCCATTGTCCGGCTCATCGGGGCCTCCTGTCACGCAGGCGAGAGGCTAGCGGCGCTGGGCAGAAGGCATAGAGCCACCCGCCCGGCGTTGTTCGGCCTCCATGACGATCTGGCCGATACATTCGATCGCGATTGCCCTATCGTTCCGGGTCTGAAAGGGAGGGGAAAATGGGTAGGTTTGGGGCCGTCACAGCGGCAATGATGATGTTCGCCGCTGCGGGCGACGCCCGCGCCCAGTGCGCGCGCGAAGGCGAGGAATTGTGCCAGAGCGGCCAGACCTATCGCTGCGAGAAAACCGGCGGCGAATTGACGGCGACCTTCCAGAATGTGCCTTGCGCGGTGAACGTGCCGTCGCTGAGCGGCACCTGGGTAGGCAATGGCCACCAGAGCCCGGCTGGCGATGCCGGCGCCGACTGGGCGATTGCCATGACCATCAACGATGGCAGCGCGTCGATCGACTATCCGTCACTCGGCTGCGGCGGATCGCTGTCACAGACGTCCAGGGACGACATTTCAGCGGAATACCACGAGAGCATCACCTACGGTCAGGACAAGTGCATCGACGGCGGCAACATCACCGTAAGGTTTTACAAGGGCAATCTGTCCTGGATTTGGGTCGGCCACGCCGATGGCCAGCCCTACAATGCGGTCGCCGTGCTGAAGCGGAAGTAGCCGTGGTCATTCCTCCTCGTCGTCGGCGTCGAGCAGGCGGGTTGCGCGCCAGCGGGTGAGCACGATGTTGGTCTGCTCGATGACAAAGAAACGCGCCGAGTCGCGGTCATAGCCTTCGCTCAGCAGTTTTTCGTAATCGGTGTGCATGTGGCGGATATGGGCAATCGTCGCCAACCATACGGCGATGCCCGGCGGCAAGGTCTTCATGTGGACCGCGCCGGCGTCGCCGCGGATCTTCTCCATGTCGGCATAGGGCGCCAGCGGCAGAAGAGCGGTCAGCGCCTTGGCGATGGCGCGGCGGCGGCCGGTCGGCGCTGTCATCGCCGGGTCCGATCGGGCTCGTCGCGCCCTTCGATGGTCGCCTCGGCAATAGCGTCGGTCGAGGCGAAATAAGGTTTGATGTCGATGACCGGCGTGCCGTCGAGCACGTCAATGGCGTCGAGATCGATGCGGCCGGTGCGTTGGTCGAGCGCGACGAGCCGGACCACATGCAGCCCGATGGGGTTGGGGCGGGCAGGGGAGCGCAGCGAAAATACGCCTTTCGCTTCAGCGGCATGGCGCGGTTTCTGCACAATCAGGTCTCGCGGCGCATGATGCAGCCAGGACAGGATAATGACGTGGCTGGCGCGCTCCAGCCCCTGCAGGCCACTTCGGTAGGCTGCGTCGATGGTCAGCACCGCCTTCTGCCCGGTCTCGCGCGCGGCGCGCATGTTCTTCGGGCAGGTTTCGCGCGTCGTCCATGGCGAGGCAATGCGGCCGATGAAGACGATCCCGCCATCAGGCGGCATCAAGGCCGGATCGTTCTCCAGCCTCTGCTCGCCTTCGCGCGCCTCGAACATCTCACGCGTTTCAGTCATGGTCCACGTCTCTTAAAGCGCCACACAAACGGCATTTTCTTGTCCGCAAGCGACATTGCGCTTGCAAGGTCTCGAAAATCGACATAAACATATGTTTATATCTTTTCAAAGAGAATACGCTGATGCATGTCTCGCTCGACACTATGGTGGATACGTTAAAGGCGGCGGCCGAATCCAGCCGATTGCGCATACTGGCACTTCTGTCGCGCGGTGACCTCACCGTTTCCGATCTTACCGAAATTCTCGGCCAGTCGCAGCCGCGCGTTTCGCGGCACCTGAAGCTGCTTCTGGAGGCCGGACTGATCGGCCGCTATCAGGAAGGGTCGTGGGCCTTCTTCCGCCTGTCGGATGCGGATTCCGCGCGTGACTTCGTCATGGGGCTGGTTTCCGGCATTCGCGGCGCCGATCCGCAGGTCGAACGCGATCTTGAGCGCCTGGCCTCGGTCAAGCGCAAGCGGCAGGACCGGGCGGTCGCGTATTTTTCCGTGAATGCGGCAAGCTGGGACCATATCCGATCGCTGCATGTGCCGGACCGCGCCGTCGAAGCCGCAATGCTGAAACTGGTCGGCAAGCGGCCGTTCCAGTCGATGCTCGATCTCGGCACCGGCACCGGGCGGCTGCTTGAAATCTTCTCGCCGCTTTATCGGCGTGGTGTCGGCATCGACATGTCGCGCGAGATGCTGACCGTGGCGCGCGCCAATCTGGACAAGGCCGGCGTTTCGAATGCGCAGGTTCGGCAGGGCGACATCTTCGCGCCGCCGGTCGAGCGCGATGCCTTCGATCTCGTCACCATCCATCAGGTGCTGCACTACCTCGACGATCCCGCCCGTGCCATCCACGAGGCGGCGCGGCTTTTGCGTCCGGCCGGACGCCTGGTCATCGTCGATTTCGCGCCGCATGCGCTGGAATTCCTGCGTGAGGAGCACGCGCATATGCGGCTCGGCTTTTCCGACCGGCAGATCGCCGACTGGTTTTCGGAAGCCGGCCTCGATCTTGAAGACAGTCAGGAATTCGAGCCGCGCGGCGGCAACGAGGCCAGGCTCACCGTAAAACTCTGGCTTGGCCGCGACCGGCGCCTCTTGATCGCCGATCCTTCCAACGACACAAGGCAGATAAGGGAAACCGCCTGATGAACCAGTTCCGCTTTTCCCGCCGCCCCGACATTGGCGACAAGGTCAGGGTTTCCTTCGAATTCTTCCCGCCGAAGACCGACGAGATGGAAGCGAGGCTGTGGGAGACGGTGACAAGGCTGGAGCCGCTGAAGCCGAAATTCGTCTCGGTGACCTACGGCGCCGGCGGCTCGACGCGAGAGCGCACCGCGCGCACTGTAAAGCGCATCCTGACGGAAACCGGTATTCCTGCAGCGGCGCATCTGACCTGTGTCGGGGCAACGCGCGACGAGGTCGACGCGGTCATCCAGGATTACAAATCGATCGGCATCAACCGGTTCGTGGCGCTGCGCGGCGATCCGGCTTCCGGCGTCGGCGGACCGTATCGGCCGCATCCCGGTGGATACGAGAACGGCGCGGAGCTGGTCGCCGGGCTCAAAGCGATTGCTGATTTCGACATCTCCGTCGCGGCCTATCCGGAAAAACATCCGCAAAGCCCCGATTTCGCCACCGACATCGAGATGCTGAAGCGCAAGGTCGACAATGGCGCGACGCGTGCCATCACGCAGTTCTTTTTCGACAACGATCTCTACGAGCGCTATGTCGAGCGCGTCCGCCGCGCCGGCATCTACATCCCGATCGTGCCGGGTATCCAGCCGGTTCACAGTTTCAAGCAGGTCGCGAACTTTTCCGCGAGGGCGGGCGCGCATGTGCCCGGCTGGCTGGCGGAGCGTTTCGAAGGCCTCGACCGGGACCCGCAGACGCATGCGCTGGTGGCGTCGGCGGTGGCGGCCGAACAGGTGATGGACCTGGTCGAGCGCGGTGTCGGCGATTTCCACTTCTACACCATGAACCGCGCCGATCTGGTCTTTGCCATCTGTCATATGATCGGCATCCGCTCGCACGAGGCGGCGGCCGCCGGATCAGCTGCGGCATGAGAGTGGGTTGAACGACAAAAGGCCGGGAAAAACCCGGCCTTTTGAATTGGTTGGACTATTTGGGTGCTGGTCTTCCCCGCTTTGGCGGTCAGGGAAGGAAGCCCATAATAAGGGCTCCGATAAAGGCGAACGCAGCACAGATCATCAATGCGTTGATAGGCCTCGTAAGTCCCATGACATAGCCTCCTCTTAAAGAGCTATGTCACGGAGTCTAGGTTCATTTGTGCCACAGGCAAGCGGAAAATGTGCTGCATTGCGACGTGATTGTGAAATCCGCGACATGTCTTTTGCCGTTAGGCTTTGAAACTCCTAAGCAAAAACCAGCTTCAGGCCTGTGAATAAAATGTGGCCGACTCGTGTCGCTGCCGTGTCATGGCAGCGCTACCGCTGCGGAAGCCGAATTCAACTTTCGCGATGCGGGGGGCAATTGGGTGGTTAGAGCATCCTTTGCGCGTCCAGTGGACGCGCGGCGCTCTAACGTCGGCCGAACAGCCGCCCGTCAATGGTGACGAGGCCGAGCGCGATCAGCACCACGCCGCCGATTTCGAACAGCTCCAGCCGCTCGCCAAGGAACAGGAAGCCGAGCAGCATCGCGCTGGCCGGTACGACAAGCGTGACCAGCGAAGCGTTGGTCACGCCGGCCGAGGCGACGAGGTTGAAATAGAGGATGTAGGCGAAGGCAGTGGACAGAAGCGCCAGCGCCAGCACCGCCGTCCAGACCGGGGGCGAGGCCGAAAACAACCCGGATGGACCGTGGGTAAAGAGCACGATCGGGATCATGATGATGGTCGATGCCGTCAACTGTCCGGTGGCGATGATCGGCGAGGGCACGCCCGTGAAGCGGCGGGCGACCATCAGCGCGACGGCATAGGACAGCGACGCCCCGATCAGCGCGAATTTGGCCCAGACCGGGCCGCCGAGCCCGGCAAGCAGGCCGGGGCCGATCATGACAGCCGTGCCGGCGATGCCGAGCGCAATGCCGGCGAGCTTGTTCCAGGACAGCTTTTCGTCCGATGTCAGCGCGTTGGCGAGGATCAACGTCCAGAACGGCGTTGTCGCGTTGAGCACCGAGGCGATGCCGGCTCCGAGCTCCGTCTGGCCGGCGAAGATCAGCGAGAAGGGCACGACATTGTTGGTGAGCGCCAGCAGGAAGAACAGGCCGGCATGCGGAAGCGCGAGGCGAAAGGACGGGCCACGCAGACCGAGATAGATCTGCAGCGCAATCGCGGCGATGGCGACGCGAAACAGCACCAGCACCAGCGGGGGGAGTTCCGCCACCGCGATGCGCGCAAAGAAGAACGAGCCGCCCCAGATCGCGCCGAGCAGCAGGAGTTGCCCCCAATCCTTGAGCACCATCGGTCCGCGTGGTGCGGATGTCGCGGCCATTGCCATGTGAGTCGCCCTCCCAGACGTATGCCAGTCAGGCAGAAGCCATATCCGGTTCGGAGACAAGGGCCACCCGAAACGTGATTGATGGCAAACGCCTGCCGCCAAGACCTAGCGCCCCAGCGTCAGCCGTACGAGACACAGAATTGTTTTCATTAGCCGCTAGCTTGGATTAATTGTGCGCAGGCTAGATCAAGGATTCGTCGATGCAGCGATTCGAGAATGCCCGCGAGGCGGCACTGGCGCTTCGCCCGGACGATCCGGTCTATTGCTTCCGCCCGCAGGTGCTGATGGCGGATGCCAGGCAGTTCATGGGCATGTTCCCGGGCAAGACCGCCTATGCGGTCAAGACCAATGGCGAGCAGATCGTGCTGAAGACGCTGGTCGAAGCCGGCGTCAAGGCTTTCGACGTCGCGTCGCCGGGCGAGTTCGCCGCCGTGCGTGCCGTCTCTCCCGATGCCGAGATGCTCTACATGCATCCGGTCAAGGCGCAGTCGGATATCAAGCTGGCGCTGGAGAAATACGCCATCCGCGTCATTTCGCTGGATCATGAGGACGAGATCACCAAGCTGACGCGAGTGGTGCGGGCGCTCGACATCGATCCGGGCTCGATCAGCGTGTTCGTGCGGGTGCAGACCAAGGGCCATGCCGCTTACGAGTTGTCGAAGAAGTTCGGCGCCGGGCCGGCCTATGCCGTCGAACTGGCCGAGCGGCTGAACCGCACCGGCTACAAGGTTGGCCTGTGTTTCCATGTCGGCAGTCAGATCGAGGATCCCGACACCTATGAGCGGGCACTGGCTTCCGCCGATTGGGTGCGCAACCGGCTGACCTTCGATATTGCCGGGCTCGACGTCGGCGGCGGTTTCCCCGCCGAATACGGCCATGACCCCAACCGCAAGCAGATCGAGATGCCGTCGCTCGGCCAGATCATGTCGCGGCTTTCGGGCGATCTGAAAGAGTATCAGTTCGACCAGATGCCGCTGGTGGCCGAGCCGGGCCGCGTAATCGTGGCGCGCTGCCTGTCGCTGATCGTGCGGGTGCTGCTGCGCAAGGGAAAGCGGCTCTACATCAATGACGGCATCTGGGCGTCGCTGTCGGATTCATGGACCGGAAAGATCACGCTGCCGGCCCGCTTCATTCCTGATCCGGCGATCCGCTCGCGCAATGGCGAGGAAAAGAACATCGTGCCGTTCAAGGTCTGCGGGGCGACCTGCGATTCCGTCGACATCCTGTCGCGGCCATTCTGGCTGCCGGAAACGGTCGACACCGGCGACTGGATCGAGATCGGCCATATCGGCGCCTATTCGCTGTCGCTGCGGACCCGCTTCAACGGCTTTTACCCCGACACCTTCGTCGAGGTGACGACGCCGTTCGACGAGGGCGACGCGCCGCAGGGGTTTGCGAGTTTGGAGACAATGGCGGACTAAGTTTCTTCCTTCTCCCCTTGCGGGAGAAGGTGGCCTCGCGAAGCGAGGTCGGATGAGGGGTGGTCCAGGGAACGCCAACGCCTCACTCCGCTGGAACACCCCTCATCCGTCTCGGCGCTACGCGCCGATCCACCTTCTCCCACAAGGGGGAGAAGGAAGAGGAGCTACAATTTCCCCAAAAGCTCCGGCGTCGGCCAGCCATCCACCGGCAGGCCTAGCCGCATCTGCTCCTTGCGGATCGCCTCGCGGGTGTTGGTACCCAAAATGCCATCGACAGTGCCGACATCGTAGCCCCTGGCTTCGAGCTTGGTCTGCAGCGCCTTCATCTGCTCGTTGTTGAGGCCAGTCTCGGGATTGCGCGGATCGAACTGTTTTTCTCCCGCCAACCTGGCGGCGAGGTTGGCCGCGGTCAGCGCATAGGTGAAGGACTGGTTCCACTCGAGGTAGACGTCGAAATTGTCATAAGCGAGGAAGGCGGGCCCCTTACGGCCCATCGGTAGCGCCAAGCCTGCCTTGAGGCCGTTGTCGACCAGCGGCGCGCCGCTGGGGTAGGTGACGCCCCATTGCGCCCACTGCGACAGCGGCAGCTTGTTGGTGCGACCGGTCTGGTCCCACGGCATGTCTTCGGGCACGCGGACTTCCTGGATCCAGGGCTGGTCGCGTTTCCAGCCGCGCGACAGCACTTTGTTGGCGGTGGTCATGATCACATCGGGCACGCTGCCGCGCAGGTCGATCTTGCCGTCGCCGTCGCCGTCGACGCCGCGTGCCAGATAATCTGAGGGCAGGATCTGCGTCTGGCCGATCTCGCCGGCCCAGGCGCCCCTGACATCGGCCGGCAACACGCCGCGATCGATCAATTGCAGAAGCGGTATCAACTGAGGCCGAAACAGTTGCGGGCGTCGGCAATCATGCGACAGCGTCACCAGGGCGCTCAACGTGTGGAAGTCGCCCTGCACGGCGCCGAAATCGGTCTCCAGCGCCCAGAAGGCGGCGATGATCGGCGCCTGAACGCCGAACTGCTGGTCGGCGCGGGCGAAGACATCCGCGTATTTCTTCATGTTCGCCGCACCTTGCTTCAGGCGATAGGCCGAGATCATGCGGTTGGAAAACTCGACAAAGGTTTGGGTGAAGACGCCCTGGGCGCGGTCTCGTGCCAACACCTTGTCGTCGAAGGTTGCCGCTTCAAGGGCGTCGAGACCGACAGTGCCGACGCCGGCCGCCTTGGCTTCCGCGGCGACGCCCTGCTTCCAGGATTCGAAGTCGCCGCCGCATTCCTGCGCCATCGCCGGCAAGGCCGTGGCGCACAGGGTCAGCGCAGCCGCGAGGACTTTGGAACGCAGTCGCATCAGCTTCCTCTCGAAACGAATAGCGGGCAGTTGTTGTGCTCCCCCGGAGGCCCAACGCCCTGAATTGCCGGCGGTTGCACTCTTCACCGCTGGCTGTGTCGAAAAGCAGGCGGCAGGCCCTGTGTCAACGGTTCTTGTGCCGCAGCCCCTTATTCCGCCGGCTTCTGTGCCGTTGCACTGGCGACAACGGTGTTCTGCGGAGCTTCTTATCTCGGACGGACTCGCTGCCGTTGAACCGGTTCAATGGGTGTTCTGCCGCAGCCACTTGTTCCAGGTGGCTTCACTGCCGTTGAAGACGTTGATGTCGGCCTTGCCCGTCATGCCCGGAATGATCCCGGTTCCTGTGTACTGCCAGAATGTGAAGGGGTGGCTGCCGTATTTCTCACGTGGATGGCCGGCGACAGAACGCAGCCAGTACGGATAGCCGCGAAACCCCGCCAGGCCGTTGTCGTCGAAGAAGTCGACCGAGGTGTAGATGATCGGCTTCTTGCCGTAGTGGCGTTCGACGATCTCGAGGAAGGTGGTCATCTCCGCGCGCACCGTGGCGGCGTCGGGACGCAGCCTGCAGGTCGGCGATTGTGGGTTCCATTCCATGTCGAGGACCGGCGGCATCGCCGAGCGATCGACGGGGACGTTGCGGATGAACCAGCGCGCCTGCACGGCAGCCGGGGTGCAGAAATAGTAGAAGTGATAGGCGGCGCGGGGAACGCCCGCAGCTTTGGTCCGGGTCCAATGCTCGTTGAAGTATTCATCGAAGCGATCGCCGCCCTCGGTCGCCTTGATGAAGGCGAAGGAGATGCCGCTGGCCTTGGCCGCCGGCCAGTCGACCGAGGTCTGGTATTTGGAAACATCGGTGCCGTGGACGGCATAGTTCCACGGCGCGCCGCTCTCCCATTCATGCGGCTTGGAATCGGCAAAGCGCGGCGCCCGGACAGTGACCGTCGGGCTGCTCGACGCCGACGGCGACAGTGGCGAGAGATCGTCTACTGTCGAGCACGCGCCAAGCAGCGCTAGCATAATGAGGCCCGCAAGACGGCGCATCGCAATTCCCGAGCCGGATTCAGCCGGTCGCTGATGGGTCTATACCTGATGGCCGGCTTGTGATTGGGCCCCCTCCGAGCGATCGCCCCACAGCATCGCTCAGCATATCCTGTGATCGCCGATCATGGTTGATAATCCGTTGATGGCGCTCGACAAGCATTGTGATTTGCGGAAGCAATGGCGGCAAATCGATGACATAAGGGGTCGCGCAGGGCCCGGAGGAAATAAATGCGGATCGTCGTCAAGATCGTCAGATGGCTGCTTGGTCTGATCGTGCTGGCGGTCGCCGCGCTGTTTGCGTGGCTATACATCGCGCCGCCCGAATTGATCCGCGTCGGTTCCGGCTATTCGGCCAAGATCGTCTGCTCGAATGTCTTCATCGCCGGCCGGGACGCCAATGAGGTGCTGGCCGTCGACGTGCAGGCGCCCGGGCATCCCCTGCTGCGGTTAATGCGTGTTTCGGTGGACAAGAACAGGGGAACGGTGTCTGCCGGCCTGTTCGGGTTCCTCGGCAAGAGCGTCGCTGTCGCCCGCGACGGGCTTGGCTGCGCTTCGGTTCCGGACGGCGATGTCGGCAAGGCGCGGCGGACCGCGACCCAGGCGGAGCCGTCGGCAGCCACCATGGGCGACCTGTGGCCGGAAGGCGAGCGGGTCGAGGCATCGCAGGATCCGGTGATTGCCAAACTGCTGGACGATGCGGCGCTGAACGGCACCGGCATGCGGGCGGTGGTGGTGGTCAAGAATGGCCGTGTCGTCGCCGAGCGCTATGGCGATGGCTTTTCCGCCAGAACGCCGCTGCTCGGCTGGTCGATGACCAAGACGGTGAACGCCGCCATCGTCGGTACGTTGGTCAAGGACGGCAAGATGGCTTTCGACGACAAAAACCTGTTCGCGCCGTGGAAGGCGGACGGCCGCGCCGCCATCAGCCTTGCCGAGATGATGGCGATGTCGAGCGGGCTGGAGTTCAACGAGGATTATGGTGACGTCGCCGACGTCACGCGCATGCTCTATCTCGAGCCGGACATGGCGGGCTTTGCCGAATCCAAGCCGCTGGCTGCAGAGGTCGGCAAACAGTTTTCCTATTCGAGCGGCACGGCGGTGATGCTGTCGCGGCTCTGGCAGGACGCGGTCGGCGACAAGGCCAAGGCGCTGACATGGCCGCGCAACGCCCTGTTCGAGCCGCTTGGCATGCATAGCGCGGTGCTCGAGACCGACGAGCAGGGCACCTTCGTCGGCTCGTCCTATCTTTACGCGACCGCGCATGACTGGGCGCGCTTCGGCCAATTCCTGCTGCAGGGCGGGGTGTGGAACGGCAACCAGATCCTGCCAACCGGTTTCGTCGACTGGATGCGCGAGCCGGCATCCGCCTCGAAGGTCTATGGCAAGGGTCAGTTGTGGATCGAGGCCCCGGGCGATGAGGAAAACCCCGGCGCCGGCGTCGCGGCAGGCCTGCCCAAGGACACGTACTGGATGGAAGGCCATGACGGGCAGACAGTTGCCATCATTCCCTCGGAGCAGTTGGTGGTGGTGCGGCTGGGGCTGACGCCGGCCAAACTCGGCTACCGGCCGCAGACGATGGTGGGGGCGTTGATCAAGGCGCTGCATTAGCGCGGCGCAAACTCTTGCTATGCAGCTGTCGCCAATGGCTTGGCGCGGTCAACTCGCGCCCGCTCGTCGGGCGAGTTCATGACCTGCCAAAGATCGCTGCGGCGCTGGACGTTCAACCAGAAGTCCGGGCTGTTGCCGAACACCCGCGCCAGAATAAGCGCGGTCGCCGCTGTCACGTTGCGGCGGTCGTTGCACAATTCGTTCACATGCTTGCGCTGGACCCCCATCGCCTCGGCCAAAGCCGCCTGCGTCAGGCCAAGCGGCTGCATGAATTCTTCCGTGAGAATTTCGCCAACCGTTGCCGGCTTGCGTGCGGTCATCAACATGTTCTCACCTCATCTATAGCTGTAGTCGTCGAGATAGATGTCCGACGCCTCACCGCGGCCGCCGTCCCAGCGGAAGATCAGCCGCCATTGCTTGTTGACGCGTATTGAATGGAAGCCTTCGAGAATACCGCGCAGCTTCTCGAAATGATTGCTGGGCGGCACACGCAAATCCTGATCGATCATCGCGTCGTCAATCATCTGGAGCTTGCGGCACAAACGGCTTTCGAGATCGGACGGAATGTTGCGAGAATGGGTGTCTTCCACGAAGAGGCCCGCAGCCATTCATCCCTGAAGCCGATGATCACCACATGCTTCCATGCATGTGAGATGTACCGCTCTCGGGGTCATAAGGCAACGTTGATCCAACGGATCGTGGCTGCTTCGCCTTTATGTGCCTTTCCCACGGCAATATTCAGGAAGTGATCTTGATAACCGCCAGCCAGGCATAGCCGCGATAAAGCGTACGGAAACGGAAGCTTGCGCTGGTTCGCCGAGATTCCGATTCCAGCACTTCGCGCAACGATTCACGCGGCGCGACGTGGAATTTTTTCAGCCAGCCGCGCAGCAAGGTCCGGAACCAGCCGGGCAGGCCTTCCTGCTGGCCGAAATCGATGATGTGCAGCGAACCGTTCGGCGACAGGGCGGCAAGCGCTGCCGACACAGTTTTTTCCCAACCGGGGATCATCGACAGCGAATAGGACACGAAGACACGGTCGATGCGTTCGACACCGAAGAGTGCACGGGCATCGAAATCGGTGGCATCGCCCCTTGCCAGCACGACGCGGCCGGACAGGCCCTCGCGGTCGATCGCCTTTCCGGCCGTTTCCAGCATTTCGGCCGAGATATCGAGGCCGTAGAAGCGGGCATCGGGGTAGCGGCGGGCAGCCAGGATGATGTTGCGGCCGGTGCCGCAGCCGAGCTCCAGCACGGTACCACCGACAGGCACGTCGAGCCCGTCGATCAGCCGGTCGCGGCCGAGAAGGTAGTATTTGCGGGTCAGGTCGTAGATGTGGCGCTGCCAGCGGTAGACGCCGTCCATCAATTCGGCATGGTTGGCAGGCAGCTCGGTGGCGCTCATGCCGCGCGCTTCACGTAGAGGTGGAAGCCACCATAGATGGCCGAGCGGTCGCGGGCTGAAAATTCGCGCGAAGCCTGGTCCCGATAATCCCACTGGTCGAGCAGCGAGCTGGAGACACGGCCCGGCAACAGGCTGGGTTCGGCGGCGGTGCGGAAGATGACGCGGGCGCCGGCCGATGCGGTGCGAGTGATTTCCGCCCACAGCGCGTTGAGCTGATCATCGGTCATCCAGTCCTGCGCATCGAGCAGGATGAAGCGGTCGACGGAGCCTGCATCCTTGCCGGCGAGGAATTCGATCAGATTGGCATGGTGGATGGCGACGCGGTCGACATTGCCGCGGATGGCCTCGTAATTCTGTTTTTCGAGATAGGCGGGCAGGGCGGCCTCGCCGGGGTTCGGATAGCGCCGGGCGAAGGCCTGCCAGGCGAAGTAGTTGTTCTCAAGCGGAAAATCGCAAGCGAGTTTTTCCAGCCGGGCTTTCAGCACGCTGGCCATGGTGCCGTCGCCAGAAGTGATCAGCGAATCGTACTGCGCCGGCGGGATGCCGAGGCCGAATAGCGAGGCCTTGCGCGACGTCGCCCATTTCAAAAGCTTCTTGTCGAAGACCGGCGCCAGCTCCTCGTTGAAGAAGCGGCGCTGCTCGCTGATGTTTTTGGCCTGCATGATGGCGGCTGGATTGACGCCGAAGAACTTTGCCGTGCGATGGCCCATGGCGATGAACAGGCCGAGCAGGCCGGTCTGGTAAAAATTGCGGTCGAACACAGTGATGCGCCTGATACCGCGCCAGTTGCGGCGCTCCCAGTAGTGACGGCTGACAGGATCGAGATGCGGCGCGATGAAACGGTCATACGCTTTCGAATTGTGGCTGGTGTCGGCGGCGCCGAAGAAGCGGAACAGGTCGCCCTGCGATGGCAGGCGGCGCACCGCCTCCAGCTTCATGCGGTTCAGCGCGATGTGCGCGGTGTTGAGGTCGACGGCGTCGACCCGGGCCGGCGAGCGCGTGAGGTAGGCCAGAATGTTGCAGCCGCCGGAGGCGATGGTGACGACGCGGTGGCCCTGGCCAAGCTGCATCGCCTCCATGTCGACATCGGGGTCTTCCCAGATCTGGGGATAGACGAGGCCGGAGAACAGGAAGGCGAACAGCCGCTCCGAAATGCCGGCCTTCGACAGCGGGCGGTTCTGGTAGACGGCCTTTCCAACTTCCTTGCCGCGGCGAAAAACCAGGTCTGCGGAAACGTCCGTCATGGCAAGATGATTCCCCATTTGCTTTGCCGCAAGCGGGTAGCGCAGGGTCATGACAGGCCGGTGACAGCCGGTTGAGGCCCTCTTACAGCTTGCCAAATCCCCCGGGCGTCGGTGTCGTCAGAATGACGGCGTCGCCGGCCTGAAGCACGGTCTGGTCGCAGGCTTTCAGCAGGTCGATCGTGCCGTCCTTGCGGCGGACCTCGGTCGAGCCGACCTCGCCATCGCCGCCACCGTCCAGCCCTTGCGGGGGCCGATTGCGGTGCGAAGACAGGATCGCGCATTCCATCTTCTCGAGGAAGCGGATGGTGCGCCTGGTGCCGTCGCCGGCGCTCCATTTGCCCTTGCCGCCGGATCCTTCCCGAATGTGGAAATCCTCGAGCAGAACGGGAAAGCGCAGCTCCAGCACTTCGGGATCGGTGAGGCGCGAATTGGTCATGTGGGTGTGGACGCCGGAGGTGCCGGCAAAGCCGCGGCCGGAATTCATCTGGCCGGCCGGCGAGCCGGAGCAGATCGTCTCGTAATATTGGTAGGTCTTGTTGCCGAAGGTCAGGTTGTTCATCGTGCCTTGCGCGTTGGCCATGGCGCCCATGGCGCCGAACAGCGCGTTGGTGACATGCTGCGAGGTCTCGACATTGCCGGCGACGACGGCAGCGGGGTAGGCGGGTTTCAGCATGCAGCTGTCGGGAATGATGATGTTGATGGGCCGCAGGCACCCGGCATTCATCGGGATCATGTCCTCGACCATGACGCGGAAAGCATAGAGCACGGCCGCTCGGGCGACGGGTTCCGGCGCGTTGAAATTGTTCTTCATGACCGGTGATGTGCCGGTGAAGTCAACGGTCGCCTCGCGCTTTTGCCGGTCGACCGTGATCTTCACCTTGATGATTTGGCCGGTGTCGGTCGGGTATTCGTACTGCGAACTGTCGGGCAGCCGCTCCAGCACGCGGCGCACGCTTTCGGCCGCATTGTCCTGGACATGGCCCATATAGGCCTCGACGACATCGAGGCCGAAATGCGCGACCATCTTGCGCAGTTCCGCGACGCCCTTTTCGTTGGCGGCGATCTGCGCCTTGAGGTCGGCGATGTTCTGGTGCGGATTGCGGGCTGGATAGCGGTGGTCGGTGAGCAGCGTTTCCAGCTCCTTCTCGCGGAATTTTCCGCGGTCGACGATGCGGAAATTGTCGAACAGCACGCCTTCCTCGTCGACCGTGGTGGCGAGCGGCGTCATCGATCCGGGTGCCGTGCCGCCGATATCGGCATGATGGCCGCGCGAGGCGGCCCAGAACAGGATTTCCTCCCCCCTCGAGGGGGAGGTGGCGGCGAAGCCGCAGGAAGGGGTCGGATCGACCGGGTTCGACGCTCTTGCGGTGCCTTCTGAGAGGACCCCACCCGGCCGCTGCGCGGCCACCCTCCCCTCGAGGGGGAGGGAAAACACCGGCGTCACCACGGTGATGTCGGGCAGATGCGTGCCGCCATTGTAGGGCGCGTTGAGGGCAAAGACGTCGCCGGGGTGGATGTCGCCGGAATTCAGCCGGATGATGGTTTCGACCGAGCGGTCCATCGAGCCCAGATGCACCGGCATGTGCGGCGCATTGGCGACCAGCGCGCCATGGCGATCGAAGACTGCACAGGAAAAATCCAGCCTTTCCTTGATGTTGACGGAATAGGCGGTGTTCTGCAGCGTCACGCCCATCTGCTCGGCGATCGACATGAACAGGTTGTTGAAGACCTCCAGCATGACCGGATCGGCCTCCGTGCCGAGCGCTGCCTGCCGGCGCTTTTTCTCGACACGGCGCAGGAGCACATGGTTCCTGGCGGTGATTTCGGCCAGCCAGCCCGGCTCGATGACGATCGTCTGGTTCGGCTCGATAATCAAGGCAGGTCCGGCAACCCTGTTTCCCGGCTTCAGCGCTTCGCGGCGGAAGATGGGTGAAGTGCGCCACTCTCCCTCGGTGAAGATTTCGCGGGTTTGCGAAGGGCTTACGGCAAGGTCTTCGGTTCGCGATTCAGTTTCGTCGCGCCCGGTGCCGCCGGTGTCGGTGCCTTCGACACCGACGGTCTCGACGATCATCGGCTTGTCGTCATAGACGAAACCGAACTGCGCCTTGTGGGCGATTTCAAAATCGCGCCTGGCCTGGAAAATCGAATCCGCCTCGAAATTCACCGGCAGTGTCGTGTCGGTGCCGTCATAGCGAATGTGCAGCACCGGCTTCGTGGCGACCGTATCCTTGCCGATGCCTTGCGCCGCGAGTTCGGCGACAACGGCTTTTCTCAAAATGGCAATGAGGTTGCCGATCTCCGTTCTGGACTCTTCGGCAAGCGGTTTCAGCAGCGCCTGCTGGCGCGAGGCAAAGACCGAGGACAGGCCGATGCCATAGGCCGACAGCAGGCCAGAGAAGGGATGGATCAGCACCGCCTCCATGCCGAGCGCGTCGGCGACCAGGCAAGCGTGCTGGCCGCCGGCGCCACCGAAGCAGTTGAGGAGATACTCGGTGACGTCGTAGCCGCGCTGCACGGAGATCTTCTTGATGGCATTGGCCATGTTCTCCACGGCGATGGTGACGAACCCTTCGGCGACAGTCTCGGGCGACCGCCCATCGCCGATTTCGGCGGCGAGTGCCGCAAATTTTGCTCGCACCGTCTCGACGTCGAGCGGCTCGTCCTGGCCGGGTCCAAAAATCGCCGGGAAGAAATCGGGCTGCAGCTTGCCAAGCATGACGTTGGCGTCGGTGACGGCGAGCGGGCCGCCGCGCCGGTAGGCTGCCGGGCCGGGATTGGCGCCAGCCGAATCCGGTCCGGCCCGGAAGCGGCCGGCCTCGTAATGCAGGATCGAGCCGCCGCCGGCGGCGACGGTATGAATGCGCATCATCGGCGCGCGGATGCGCACGCCGGCGACCTCGGTGTCGAAGGCGCGTTCGTATTCGCCGTCATAGTGGGCGACATCGGTGGAGGTGCCGCCCATATCGAAGCCGATGACCTTGTCGAAGCCGGCGAGCCTGGCTGTCTCGACCATGCCGACGACGCCGCCGGCCGGTCCTGACAGCAGCGCATCCTTGCCCTGGAACATGTCGGCGGCGGTGAGACCGCCCGACGACATCATGAACATGAGGCGAGGGCTTTCCCTCCCTCTCGAGGGGAGGATGGCGGCAAAGGCGCCGGGTGGGGTCGGATCGACCGGGCTCGACGTCGTGGCGGTGCCTTCCGAGAGGACCCCCTCTGCCCGCTTTGCCGACTGCCCTTCGCTATGGCTTCGGGCGTTCGTCGCTGAAAAAGCCAAATCGCTGGCTTTTTCTCGGCCTTCGGCCCATCGCTCCTCACCCCCCTCGAGGGGGGAGAGGACGCCGAGCTCTTGGCCAACCCTTTGCACATAGCGGGACAGGATCGGCGACAGGTAGGCATCGACCACCGCGGTGTCGCCGCGGCCGACCAGCTTGATCAGCGGCGAGACCTCATGGCTGACGGAGACTTGGGCGAAACCAAGTTTGCGGCAGACTTTTGCCACCGCCTTCTCGTGGTCGGGGTATTTCCAGGCGTGCATGAAGACGATGGCGACCGCATCGATGCCATCGGCCCTGGCCTGTTCGATCGCCGGCCGGCAGGCGGCGATGTCGAGCAATTGTTCGACGCGGCCATCGGCGCGCACGCGCTCGTTGATTTCGATGACGCGCTCGTAGAGCTGTTCGGGAAGGATGATCTCCTTGGCGAAGATGTCCGGACGCGCCTGGTAGGCGATCTTCAGCGCGTCGCGAAAGCCCTTGGTGATGAGCAAAAGCACGCGGTCACCCTTGCGCTCCAGCAGCGCATTGGTGGCGACTGTGGTGCCCATCTTGATGTCGCCGATCAGGCCGCTTGGGATCGTGTCGCCGGCCGACAAGCCAAGAAGGTCGCGAATGCCCTGGATGGCAGCATCGTTATAGGCTTCGGGGTTTTCGGAGAGAAGCTTGCGCGGGTGCAGCCCGCCTTCCGGATCTCGGCCGATGACATCGGTGAATGTGCCGCCGCGGTCGATCCAGAAATCCCATTTTTCGGTCATGACAGCCCCTGGCGCTTTTCCGTTCGATCGGTGATTCGGCACATTCTGTTAGTTCGCCACGAGCTGAGCGGCAATCGCAAATGGACCAGACGATGTTACATGCGGAAACGCAACGTTACGAAACTCATGGTCGTCTGACGCATTTGTCCTTCGACCGCTCACGGCAACGTGAGCGTGTGTTGAAGGAGAGACAAATGAAAAAGCTCATTCTCGCGTCCGTTTCCGCTCTGGCCTTGCTTGGCGTCGCCGCCTGCAGTGACAGCGGTACGGACAATACCACCACCCAGAGCACCAATCCGCCGGCCGCCGAGGAACCGATGAAGCCGGCTACCCCGGAAGCCACGCCGCCGGCCGCGACGCCTCCGGCAACGGATAATTCGACCACGAAGAGCATCACACCCGAGAAGCCTGCCGAGCCGGCTCCGGCAACACCAGCTCCTGCGCCCGCGCAGTAGTGAGCAAGCAGTACTTCGTGTGATGAATGAGAAAGGCCGGCTCGCGCTGGCCTTTTTCATATTGTCCGAGCGCCGTGGCGTTCGAGTCCGATCGATTTGTCGCGCAAAGCCTGCGGCACTGTCCCGGCTTGATAGGAGCGGGCGGTGGCTCTAAGAAGCAGGCCATGTCCATTTGGGATCGCCTCGGCGAATTCATCACCCGCGTTTCATCCTCAGCCTCGTCGGGTGTCGCCGACGTGGTCGAGGCCGTGCGCACGGTTTTCGCCGGCGATGCGGATTTGCGCCGGCGTGTCGCCTTTTCGGTGGCGATGATCGCGCTGTCGGCCAAGATGGCCAAGGCCGATGGTATCGTCACCCAGGACGAGGTGCGCGCCTTCCAGGAAATATTCGAAGTGCCGCCGAAGGAGACGCGCAATGTGGCGCGTCTGTTCGATCTCGCCCAGCGCGACGTGGCCGGTTTCGAGACCTATGCCGAGCGGATGGCGCAGATGTGCGGTTCCGGGCATTCCAATTGTGTGATGCTGGAAGACATACTCGACGGTCTGTTCCACATCGCCAAGGCCGACGGGCTGGTGCACGAGCGCGAAGGCCATTTCCTGCACCGCATTGCCGAGATTTTCCGCATCGACGAAGCGCATTACGAGACCATCATGGCGCGACATGTCAACCTGGGCGCCGGGGATCCCTATGTCGTGCTTGGCATCGAGCGCGGCAAGCCGTTCGAAGAGGTCAGGAAGCGCTATCGCAAGCTGGTTTCCGACAATCATCCGGACCGGCTGATTGCGCGCGGCCTGCCTCAGGAATTCATCAAGATCGCGACCACCAGGGTGGCGGCGATCAACGTTGCCTACGAGATGATCGAGCGGGGCCTGCGCCACGCATGAGCGGCTTTCTGCCCGACGAGCCACGTGCCGAAGTCAGGGTATCGCCGAATTTCGGCCCGCGGCGCGAGACGCCCCGGCCTGACATGATCGTGCTGCACTACACCGGTATGGCGACCGGCGCCGGGGCCGAGGCCTGGCTTTGCGACCCGGCCAGCGAGGTCTCGTCGCATTATCTCGTCCACGAGAATGGCCATATCGTGCAGATGGTCAGGGAAAGCGACCGCGCCTGGCATGCCGGCAAGAGTTCGTGGTTCGGACGGGCCGACATCAATTCCTGTTCGGTCGGCATCGAGATCGTCAATCCGGGGCATTCGCTGGGCTATCCCGGTTTTCCCCGGCGGCAGATCGATGCGGTGATCGGGCTGTGCCGCGGGATCGCCGGTCGGCATTCGATCGCCGCCGAGCGGGTACTCGCGCATTCCGATGTTGCGCCGGGGCGCAAGATCGATCCCGGCGAGAAGTTTCCGTGGCGGACGCTGTTCGAGGCCGGTGTTGGCCATCTCGTGGCGGCCGCGCCCGTCAGGCGAGGCGCAACTCTGACAACCGGCGATACCGGCGGCGATGTCGAAGCGCTGCAGTCGATGCTGGCCCTCTACGGCTATGGCGTTGAAATATCCGGCATTTTCGACCGGCAGACGGAGGCGGTGGTCGAGGCCTTCCAGCGTCATTTCCGGCCGCGCAAGGTGGACGGCGTTGCCGACGGCTCGACGCTGCGGACGCTGCAAAGGCTGCTTGCTTCCGTGAGGCGCTGACCCCCGGGAGAGCCTCTCTCAAGCAATTCTTTCCCATCCTTAAGTTACAAGCTGTCACTCAAAGTGACTTGCCTGGCCTTGTTTGACACCAATTCGGGCGTCAAACGGCTGACGTGTAGATGTCGGACCCCAAGCCCCCCGGGTTGTTCCGACGTTGGTTAGGCGTTGCTGCGCGAACATCTTCGCGCGGTTCAGACAGAACAGGATCACATGCAGAAATTTACCGTTTTAACGGCAGCTCTTGCTGCCGGTGTAATGACTTTTGCCTTCAGTGCGGCGCATGCAGCATCATTCAGCCCGCGGGCCGATCAAGGGTTTCCCGTGGTATCCGCGAAAAGCGGCAAGGCAGGCCACGACGCCAAGGCAACAAAGCGGGCTTCCGCCAAAGCGGAGACGAAGCGGGCTTCCGCGAAAATGGAAAAAGCAAGCTGGTCCAAGCCGAAGAAGTCCGCCAGAAAGCAGACGAAGCGTGGCCGAAAGACCATCGACATGACGAGAACAGCGTCGATCGGTGTCCAGAACGCGGCGGCATCGACGGCGGCGGTGGCCAGCAGTGGGCAGTATTCCGCTATCGTTGCCCGCTATGCGGCGATCGAAGGCGTGCCGGTGTCGCTCGCCACGGCGGTCATCCAGATCGAAAGCAACTACCGGCCCAACATCGTCGGCGGCGCAGGCGAGATCGGCCTGATGCAGATCAAGCCGGCCACGGCTCGGATGATGGGCTATAGCGGCTCCGCAAAGGGCCTGTTCGATCCCGACACCAACATCAAATACGGCATGAAATACCTTGCCATGGCGCGGAGCCTCGGCGGCGGCACGACCTGCGGCACGATTCTGAAATACAATGCCGGACACGCCGCAACGCGGATGAACCCGGTGTCGGCCGCCTATTGCGGCAAGGTCAAGGTGCAGATGGCTGCGCTTGGATCGCCCGCATAAGTCTGCTTTTTCGTTTGCGTTTTCGGGCGTGAACCCCTTTATACGCTCTGCCAGCTGGCTGGGCGGCCGCACCCGCAAACGCCGAAAGGCCGCGGGTGAGGAAAGTCCGGGCTCCATGGAAACACGGTGCCGGTTAATGGCCGGCGGGGGCGACCCCAGGGAAAGTGCCACAGAAAGCAAACCGCCACGATCCGGCTTGCCGGATTCGGGGCAAGGGTGAAAGGGTGGGGTAAGAGCCCACCGCGCGACTGGCAACAGGAGCGGCACGGCAAACCCCACCGGGAGCAAGACCGAATAGGGGCGGTGCGAGGGGAAACCCTCGAGGGCTGTTTCCGGCTCACCGTCCGGGTAGGTTGCGTGAGGCGCATGGCAACATGCGCCCAAGATGAATGGCCGCCACGTTCTCGCCCCGCAAGGGGCGGGGGCCATACAGAACCCGGCTTACAGGCCAGCTGGCAACTCTCTCCCCCGATATCAAGAGAAGTCTCTTGAATTCAGCAGGTTGCGCCCTCGGGCGCGCCTGTTGATTCAAGCCTGCCCGGCCGTTCATCCGTGCGAGCGAGAGTCGGCCATTGCTTGAAACCGGTGCGATTAAATCGTACCGTGATCGGGAAATGGTATCGGGAGCCTCTCATGGGACAGGTCGACAAACGCAGCATCACGCTGTCGCCGGAACTGGCGCAGGCGGTGGATGATGTCGTCGCCGCCGGCGAATATGCCTCCGCCAGCGAAGTGATCCGCGATGCGCTGCGGCAATGGAAGGATCGGCGCGATCTCTTCGGCTATACGCTCGATGAGTTGCGCAAGCTGGTGCAGGAAGGGATAGACAGCGGGCCGGGACGATTTGCGTCGATGGATGAAATCAAGGCCGAGGCGCGGAGGCGCTTGCGATCTGACGACGCAGCATGAATTCGCTATTCATCGTCCGGAACGCGCGCGCAGAAGACGATTTGATCGCGATCTGGCTTCATGTTGCACGCGATAGCGAGGTCGCAGCGGATAGGTTGCTCGATCGCATCGAGGCACGGTGGCAGCAACTGGAGACCTATCCCTTCTCCGGCGCGCCGCGCGATGACATCGCGCCCGAGATCATTCGTGTACTGCACGGCCATCGCAACATAGAAGCCGACGATCTCGGCCCGTGATCGGTCCGGTCAGCCGCCGATCTTGTCCAGCGACGTCTCGATTGCCTTCCAGAGCTCTTCCACCGGCTCGCAGCCGACCGAGAGGCGAACGAAGCCGGCGGCAACGGCATCGCCTCGCTTCAAGCGCCGCTCGGCGGAAGTGTGGACGCCGCCGAAGGATGTCGCGGCCTGCATCAAGGCGCAATTGTTAATGAAATCCTCGGCCTTGTCCTCCGAGGCGAGTTCGAAAGAGATCAGAAAACCGAAGCGCTCCATCTGGGCACGGGCAAGGTTGTGCGACGGATCGCCTTCCAGTCCGGGATAACGCAGGTCGCTGATTGCCCGGTGGCCCTGCAGCCGCCGCGCGATGACTTCCGCCGAGGAACACATGCGATCGAAGCGCACATCCAGTGTCTCCAGGCCGCGATGCACCAGCCAGGCTTCGAATGGTCCGGGAATGCTGCCGGAAACTTCGCGCCAGCCGGTCACGGCGGCGATGATCTCGGCATTGCGGCTGGCGACATGGCCGAACAGCACATCTGAATGGCCGTTGGGTGCCTTGGTGTCGGCGGCAACGACGATATCGGCGCCATGGTCGAGCGGCCGTTGGCCGAAGGGTGTCATGGTCGTGTTGTCGACGACAAGGATCGCGCCGGCTTTGTGAACAGCATCGGCAACGGCGGCGATATCGCAGATATCCAGCCCCGGATTGGCAGGGGTTTCGACAAAGGCGAGGCGATAGCCATCGAAGCCGCCGTCGAGGAAGGTCGAGGTAGGCCTGACATCGTAGACGATGCCGAGCGGCTTGAGGAAGCGATCGGCCAGCGCTCTTGTCGTGTGGTAGCCGTCCGATGGCAGCAGGATACGGTCGCCAGTCTTGAGCACGGCAAAAAACGCCGCCGAGATTGCCGCCATTCCTGAAGGGAAGGCGACGCAAGGCGCGTCCTCCAGATGGGCCAGCATATGTTCGACCGCGTCCCAGGTCGGGTTGCTGAATCGCCCGTACTGGTTGAAACCGGTGGCGTCGCCGGGCGCATGAAAGATGGCGGCCATGGTCAGTGGCAGGGGAATGGAATCGCCCATGGCAAGCCCGCTGCGACGCAGGTGAGGAAGCGCTGCAGCGCGTGACTTTGCAGTTTCGGACATCGAATTTCCAACCCTGTTTGCGACCGGCGATATGTGGCGAGACGCTATTCCCGGCAGCGGCGCGCGGCAAGGCGCGTCCGGTTGGGCCAGGCGGCTCTAAACGGTTCGTTAGGCTTAATAGACCATAAAGACGAGACGTGTCGGCGAGGCTGCTCTCATTGGTCGCGGCGCGCGTGTTTGTGAAGCCTAATCCCGTTGACGCCCATAGTGCCCCATGATATCCCATCTAGACATCAAAGCCTTCGTTCCGTGTCAGGGTAAAGCGTACGCCAATCGGGCAGCCGCGGCGGCTGCGCGTTTGCCGGTTTTTGCCCGTGCGGATGAGGCTGATGCGGGGCAGGGAGCGCGCTGCGGCGGCGCGTGCGACAAGATGGAGAGGGGTGCGGCGGCGCAAGCGGCTGTAGCGTTTAATGGACCGGTTTCTGTCAAACACGGTGAGCAGGATCGATGCGAAGGGACGGGTGTCCGTTCCCGCGCATTTCCGTGCGGTCGTGCAGAAGCGCGGCTATTCGGAACTCTATGCGCTGCGCTGCCTGGATCTGCCGGCGATGGATGTCGGCGGGCTCGATCTGCTCGACCGCTACGAGGAGCGCATCGCGCTCGAGGATCCTTTCCTGCAGACGGCGGACGATATGTCGTTCTTCTGCCATGGCGACGGAACCTTCTTGAAACTCGACCAGGACGGCCGCATCACGATGAGCGATTTTCTTCGCGAACACACCGGCATTTCGGCGGAAGTGGCCTTTGTCGGGCGCGGCAATTTCTTTCAGATCTGGGAGCCGGGACGGCTTGCCGCCTATGGGGCGCAGGCGCGGGCACGGCTTTTGCAGCTTCGGCAGGGGACGAAGCCTGGGGAGCGACCGGAATGACGGCAGGCCACGGCGATGACCTTCCTCACGCCGTCGATGGGCACGCCGTTGGCGGATCGGCCCGCCACATTCCGGTCCTCCTTGCCGAAGTGCTTGAAGCACTGGCGCCGGCGCAGGGCGACCTCATCATCGACGGCACGTTCGGCGCCGGCGGCTACACCAGGGCCATTCTGGCGACGGGCGCTTCCGTGGTGGCGATCGACCGCGATCCGGATGCCATTGCGGCCGGGCGCGATCTGGAAGTGCAGTCGGGCGGCCGGCTGCGGCTGGTGCAGGCGCCGTTCTCGACGCTGGACGAACATGTCGAGAGCGCCGACGGCGTCGTGCTCGACATTGGCGTGTCCTCGATGCAGCTCGACCAGGCGGAGCGCGGGTTTTCGTTCCGCGCCGACGGGCCGCTCGACATGCGCATGGCGCAGGCTGGTTTGAGTGCCGCCGACGTGGTCAATTCCTTCAAGCCAGGCGACCTTGCCCGTATCTTCGGCTTCCTCGGCGAGGAGCGCCACGCCGGACGCATTGCCCGCATGATCGAGGCTCGCCGCGAAAAGCGCCCGTTCGAGCGCACGCTGGAGCTGGCCGACGCCATCGAGACGCATATCGGCCGGGCGCCGAAGGACAAGATCCATCCGGCGACGCGCGTCTTCCAGGCGCTGCGCATCTTCGTCAATGACGAGCTTGGCGAACTGGCCAAGGCCCTGTTCGCGGCCGAACGCGCGCTGAAGCCGGGCGGACGGCTCGCCGTGGTCACCTTCCATTCGCTGGAAGACCGCATCGTCAAGCGTTTCATCGCCGACCGGGCCGATGTTGCGACCGGCTCGCGGCATTTGCCCGAGGCGCATGCCCGCACCGCGACGTTTCGCAAGGCGGGCGGCGGAGTGACTGCCGGCGACGCCGAGGTGGCGGCCAATCCGCGCGCCCGTTCGGCCAGGCTGCGCGCGGCAATCCGCACGGATGCGTCGGCGCGCAGCAGCGATTTTTCGATTTTCGGCCTTCCAAAGCTTCCCGGCCCAACACTTCCCGGCACAGGCCGGCCGGGGGAGAGGTAGCTAAGTGTTTCGTACCAGCGACATTGTCCTGATCGCCGTCATGGTTGCGGTCGCGGCCCTTACCTACAAGGCCAAGCGCGAGGCCGAGGAACAATTGGCCGCGGTGCAGAAGATCCATGCGCAGATACGCTATGAGGAGGATACGATCGACCTGCTCAAAGCCGACTGGAGCCTGCTTACCCAGCCGTCGCGGCTGCAGAAGCTGGCTGAACTCTACAAGTCGCAGCTCGAACTCGAGCCGGTCAGCGCCCGCCAGATAGGCGGCATCGGCGACCTGCCGGCCAAATCCCTGGACATCCAGGACATCCTGAACGGACGCCAGGGTGGTATGGCCGACAATTCCGACCAAGCGCCTTCGGACAGTAAGGATCCCGTCGTGACCGGAGGCATCGCCCAATGATCGGCAAACTGCTGAAGCGTCGCGCCAGGACGAGTGAAGATGGATCGATCGTCGTCGAGGGCGCCCGCAAGGCGACCGGCGGCAAGGGCAGGACGCGCATCGTCATGACGATGGCGGTGTTCTTCGGTATCTTCTCGACCATATCAGGGCGGCTGGTCTATCTCGGCTTCCAGACCCCCGACATGTCGGGCGGTCCGCAGAGCCGGGTGACGGCATCGCGGCCCGACATCGTCGACCGCAACGGCGAAGTGCTGGCCACGGATATCAAGACGGCGTCGCTGTTTGCAGAACCGCGCCGCATTGTCGACGCCGACGAGGCGATCGAGAAGCTGTCGACGGTGCTTCCGGACATCGACTATGAGCAGACCTACCATAAGCTGAAGAGCGGCGCCGGTTTCGTCTGGCTGCAGCGGCAGCTGACGCCCAAGCAACAGTCCGACATCATGCAGCTCGGCATTCCCGGTTTCGGCTTCCGTACCGAAAAGCGCCGCTTCTATCCGAGCGGCGAGACCTCGTCCTACATTGTCGGCCTCACCAACATCGACAACCAGGGCATCTCCGGAATGGAGAAATATGTCGACGAGCAAGGCTTGAGCGACCTGCAGGCATCGGGCCTTGCCATTGCCAAGGATCTCAAGCCGGTAAAGCTTTCGATCGATCTGCGCGTGCAGCATGTGGTGCGCGACGAGATCGCCGCCGGCCTGGAGCGCTATCGTGCCATGGGCGCCGGCGCCGTCGTGCTCAACGTCAAGACCGGCGAAGTGGTGGCCATGGCCTCGGTGCCGGATTTCGATCCGAACAATCCCTACAATGCACAGGACAAGGACCGGCTGAATCGCATGTCGGCGGGCCTCTACGAGATGGGCTCGACCTTCAAGAGCTTCACCTCAGCCATGGCGCTCGATTCCGGCAAGGCGACGATGGCGAGCCGCTTCGATGCTTCGCATCCAATCCGGGTCGGCCATCAGGCCATTCACGATTTCCACGGCAAGAACCGTGTGCTGTCGTTGCCGGAGGTGTTCCTCTATTCGTCCAACATCGGATCGGCCAGGGAAGCCGAGATGGTCGGCATCGAGGGCCATCGCGAATTCCTGCATCGCCTTGGCCTTCTGGACAGGATGCAGACCGAATTGCCGGAGACTGCCCGTCCGACTGAACCGAAGGTCTGGAAACAGGTGAATTCATTCACCATCGCCTTCGGCCATGGCGTGTCGACGACGCCGCTGCAAGCGGCTGTGGGCTGCGCGGCGTTGATGAATGGCGGCTTCCTGATGAACCCTACCTTTTTGGTGCGTACGCAGGCGGAAGCGATGGCCACCGCCAAGAAAGTGGTGAGCGAAAAGACCGTCGAAGGCATGCGCTACCTCTATTCGCTCAATGCCGAGAAGGGCTCTGCCCGAAACGCCAGAGTCCCCGGCTACCGCGTTGGTGGCAAGACCGGAACGGCCGAGAAGGTCGTCAATGGCCGCTACTCCAAGGACTTGAATTTCAACACTTTCGTCGCCGCCTTCCCGATGGACGATCCGCAGTATCTGGTGTTTACCATTGCCGATGCCCCGCACCCTGAAAAGCCGGGCATGACGGATGTCGCGGCCGCAAATGCGGGGGTTATGGCCGGCAATATCATCAGGCGTTCAGCTGCCATGCTTGGCGTGAAGCCAGATTTCAGCCATGAAAATGGTGCAACGCTGGTTTCCTATCAGTGATTCTTAGGGCGCGCCGGCAACAGCGCGCTATTTTGTTGCGGTGAACGGGACTCGATGAAGCTCAGAGATCTAGCCGGTATCCTGCCCGTCGAGGGAATAGCTTCCGTCGATCTGGAGGTTACAGGGATTTCTTCGGATTCCCGCCAGGTAAAAGCGGGTGTTGTCTTCTTTGCGCTCGCGGGAACCAAGGCCGACGGTGCCGTTTATGCCGCCGACGCCGCCGCGCGCGGTGCGGCCGCGATCGTAGCGGGCAAGGGCAGCACCGTTGCCGGGCTGTCGGTCCCGGTATTGGCAGTCGACGATCCGCGCCTGGCGTTGGCGCTGAGTGCGGCCCGCTATTTCGGCAAGCAGCCTGAGATAATGGTCGCGGTGACCGGCACCAGCGGCAAGACTTCGGTCGCGGCTTTCACCAGGCAGATCTGGGAGCAGTCCGGTTATGCCGCCGCTTCGATCGGCACCACTGGCGTAGTGGCGCCTGGGCGCAACGACTATGGCTCGCTGACGACGCCCGATCCAGTCGCCCTGCATCAATTGCTGCGGGAATTGGCGGATGCCGGCGTCACCCACGCCTCGATGGAAGCCTCCAGCCATGGGCTCGACCAGCGCCGTCTCGACGGCGTGAGGCTGGCGGCCGGCGGCTTCACCAATCTCGGCCGCGACCATATGGACTATCATCCGACCATCGAGGACTATCACCGCGCCAAACTGCGTCTGTTCGACGCGCTGCTGCCGAAAGGCGCACCGGCCGTCATCTTCGCCGACGATCCATGGTCGGCACCGACTTTTCAGGCGGCGCGGGCCGCCGGGCTCGAAGTGCTGACGGTTGGCCGCCATGGCGATTTCCTCAGGCTGAAGCGGGTCGAGCACGAGCGCCACCGCCAGCGGGCCGAGGTCGAGGCCGATGGCGTGCTCTACGAGATCGACCTGCCGCTGGCCGGTGATTTCCAGATTTCGAACGCACTGGTTTCGGCGGGTCTTGCCATTTCCACGGGAACACCTGTCGCCAAGGCCTTGCTAGCGTTGGAGAAATTGAAGGGCGCGCCGGGCCGGCTCGACCTCGTCGGCACCACCGGCAATGGCGCTCCGGTCTATGTCGATTACGCCCACAAGCCCGACGCGCTCGAAAACGTGCTGTCCTCGGTGCGCCCATTCACCACCGGCCGCGTTATCGTGGTGTTCGGCTGCGGCGGCGACCGCGACCGCGGCAAGCGACCGATCATGGGCGAGATTGCGACGCGACTTGCAGATGTCGTCATCGTCACCGACGATAATCCGCGCTCCGAAGTGCCGGAAACGATCCGCGCCGCTATTTTGGCCGCCGCCCCCGGCGCCATCGAGATCGGCGACCGGCGCATGGCGATCCACGAGGCGGTCGCCATGCTGCATGCCGGCGACACGCTGATCGTGGCCGGCAAGGGCCACGAGGAAGGCCAGACGATCGGCTCCGAAACCTTGCATTTCTCCGATCACGAGGAAGTTCGCGCGGCACTTACGGAGCGTGCCGCATGAGCTTGCTGTGGTCCTGCGAGGCGCTGGTTGCCGCCATGGACGGGCGGCCGTTGGGGCCGATGCCGGAAGGCATTTCCGGCATTTCGATCGACAGCCGCAGCCTGCAGCCGGGCGACGCCTTCTTCGCCATCAAGGGCGAGGCGATGGACGGCCATGATTTCGCCACCGCGGCCATCAAGGCCGGCGCCGGCGTGCTGGTGGTGGCCGAAGGCAAGCTGCCGTCGCTCGGGCGGCTGACAGCGCCGATCATCGTCGTCGAGGACGTGCTGGTCGCACTGGAAAAGCTTGGAGTTGCGTCGCGCGCCCGCTCGAGCGCGAAAATCATCGCTGTGACCGGTTCGGCCGGCAAGACCACGACCAAGGAAGCGCTGCGCCATGTGCTGCAAGCCGTCGGCAAGGTGCACGCCTCGGCGCAGTCCTTCAACAATCACTGGGGCGTGCCGCTGACCTTGGCGCGCATGCCTGATGATTGCGACTATGCCGTATTCGAGATCGGCATGAACCATCCCGACGAAATCCGGCCGCTGGTAAAAATGGTGAGGCCGCATGTCGCCATCGTCACCATGATCGCGGCGGCGCATCTCGGCTTTTTCCGCAATCTCGACGAGATTGCCAAGGCCAAGGCCGAGATTTTCGAAGGGCTGGAGCCCGAGGGGGCCGCCATCCTCAACCGCGATGATGCGCGCTTCAAGCTGCTCGACAAGATGGCCCATGCCGCCGGTGTCGAGCACGTCTACGGCTTCGGCGAGAATGCGCGCTCTACCTTCAAGCTCACCAAATGCGAACTGCATGCGGATCATTCCGATATCATCGCCAGGATCGGCGGCCACGAAGTGGCGGCGCGGATCGGCGCGCCCGGCCGCCATATGGTGCAGAACGTGCTGGCGGTGCTGGGTGCGGCGCATCTGGTCGGCGCCGATCTCGACAAGGTGGCTTCAGCACTGGCCGATCTTTCGGCCGAACGCGGGCGCGGCAAGCGCCATGTGCTGCGCCATCCCGGCGGCTCGACTTCGAGCTACCTAGGTGGACTGATCACGCTGATCGACGAAAGCTACAACGCCAATCCGGCATCGATGGCTGCTGCCATGGCATTGCTCAACGCGACGCCTGTGACGGGCGAGGGCCGCCGCATCGCCGTGCTCGGCGACATGCTCGAACTTGGCGACCACTCGGCCAAGCTGCATGCAGCCCTTGCCGATCTCATCGTCAGCTCGGGCACGCAGACCGTCTTTCTCGGCGGCCCGGAAATGCGGGTGCTGGCAGAAGCGCTGCCGGCTGAGATCAAGACGGAATACCGCGCCGGTGTCGAGGAGTTGAAGCCGGTGCTGCTTGCCGCGCTCAAGCCGGGCGACGTGGTGATGATCAAATCGTCGAAGGGCATCGGCTTTGCAAAACTGGTCGATGCGCTGCTGGGCAAATTCCCGGCTGAATCGACAGCCAGAAAACAGACCTAGGTCGGGGGACGAAAAGCGCATGTTTACACTGCTCGTCGATTTTGCGGACAAGGTCTCGGTCTTCAATGTCTTCCGCTACATCACCTTCCGCACCGGCGGGGCGCTGATCACGTCGGCGCTGATCGTCTTCATCTTCGGGCCGACCATCATCAATTCGCTGCGGCTGCGGCAAGGCAAGGGCCAGCCGATCCGCGCCGACGGACCGCAGACGCATTTCAAGAAGGCCGGCACGCCGACCATGGGCGGACTGATGATCCTGTCGGGCATTATCGGCTCGTCGCTTTTGTGGGCCAACCTGTCGAGCATCTATGTCTGGGTGGTGCTGCTGGTGACGCTGGGCTTCGGCTCGATCGGCTTCTACGACGACTATCTGAAGGTGACCAAGCAGTCGCATCTCGGCTTTTCCGGCAAGGCAAGGCTGGCGCTTGAATTCGTCATCGCCGGCATCGCCGCCTGGGTGATCATGCACAATGGCCAGGCGCCGTTCTCTTCGTCGCTGACGTTTCCCTTCGCCAAGGAATTCATCGTCAATCTCGGCTGGTTCTTCATTCCGTTCTCCTGCTTCGTCATCGTCGGAGCAGGCAATGCTGTGAACCTCACCGACGGTCTGGACGGGCTGGCGATCGTGCCGATCATGATCGCGGCGGCCTCCTTCGGCGTCATCGCCTATCTCTCGGGCAATGCGGTATTCGCTGAATATCTACAGATCCATTTCGTGCCCGGCACCGGTGAACTGGCGGTCGTGCTCGGCGCTGTCATCGGCGCCGGCCTCGGCTTCCTCTGGTTCAACGCGCCGCCTGCGGCGATCTTCATGGGCGATACCGGCTCGCTGGCCATGGGTGGCCTGATCGGCACCGTCGCGGTCGCCACCAAGCACGAGATCGTGCTGGTCATCGTCGGCGGATTGTTCGTCGTGGAAATCCTGTCGGTCATCATCCAGGTCGGCTACTTCAAGATGACCGGCAAGCGGGTGTTCCTGATGGCGCCGATCCACCATCATTTCGAAAAGCTCGGCTGGACCGAAAGCCAGGTGGTGATCCGCTTCTGGATCATCGCCGTCATCCTGGCGCTGGTCGGCCTGTCGACCCTCAAGCTGAGATAGGAAGCCCTTTGATCCCCGCCGCATCCTTTTCAGGCAAGCGCGTTTCCCTCTTCGGGCTCGGTGGCTCGGGGATTGCGACGGCGCGCGCGCTGATCGAGGGCGGCGCGGACGTGCTGGCCTGGGACGACAATCCCGAAAGCGTTGCCAAGGCCGCTATTGCCGGTATTGCGACCGCTGATTTGCGCGGCGCCGACTGGGCGAAATTCTCGGCTTTCGTGCTGTCGCCGGGCGTCCCGCTGACGCATCCCAAGCCGCATTGGACGGTGGAGCTGGCGCGCGGTTCAGGCGTCGAGATCATCGGCGACATCGAGCTTTTCTGCCGCGAGCGGACGCTGAGCGCGCCAAATTCGCCTTTCATCGCCATCACCGGCACCAACGGCAAGTCGACGACCACCGCGCTGACCGCGCATATCCTGAAGGCCGCGGGACGCGATACCCAGATGGGCGGCAATATCGGCCGCGCGGTGATGACGCTCGATCCGCCCGAGCCCGATCGGCACTATGTGGTCGAATGCTCGTCTTACCAGATCGACCTCGCGCCCTCGATCAATCCGACGGCGGGCATCCTGCTTAACCTGACGCCCGATCATCTCGACCGCCACGGCACCATGCAGCACTACGCCGCGATCAAGGAGCGGCTGGTGGCCGGCAGCGAGACGGCGATCGTCGGCATCGACGATTCCTGGTGCGCGCAGATCGCCGAGCGGCTGGAGCGGGCGGGGCGGCATGTCACCCGCATTTCCAAGCGCCTGCCACTGACGGACGGCTATTTCGCCGATGGCACCAATCTGATGGAAGCGGTGCACGGCCGTTACAGCCGCGTCGCCTTCCTCGAAGGCATCGGCTCGCTGCGCGGCCAGCACAATGCCCAGAACGCGCTGGCGGCGGTCGCCGCTTGCCTCAAGGTCGGACTGGAGCTTGGCGAAATCCAGTCGGGGCTGGAAAGCTTTCCCGGCCTCGCTCACCGCATGGAGCAGGTCGGCCGCAAGGACCATGTGCTGTTCATCAACGATTCCAAGGCGACCAATGCCGATGCGGCAGCACCCGCGCTATCCAGCTTTACGCGCATCTACTGGATCGCCGGCGGCCTGCCCAAGGAAGGCGGCATCGAGCCGTTGCGCGGCTTCTTTCCGCGCATCGCCAAGGCCTATCTGATTGGCGAGGCGGCGCCGGCCTTTTCGGCGACGCTGGGCGAGGCAGTTCCCTACGAGATCTCAGGCACGCTGGCCGCCGCGGTCGAGCACGCCGCGCATGATGCCGCTAAGGACGACAGCGGCGAGGCGGTGGTGCTGCTGTCGCCGGCCTGCGCCAGTTTCGACCAGTTCAAGAATTTCGAAGTCCGCGGCGAAGCCTTCAGGCAAGCTGCGGATGCTATCGAGGGTGTGAAACCCATCGGAGGGGCACGATAATGCAAAGCCGTCTCGACAAAAGCCCGGTGGCAACCTGGTGGTGGACGATCGATCGCTGGTTCCTCGCGGCGTTCCTGTCGCTGATGGGGCTCGGCATCGTCTTGTCCTTCGCCGCCAGTCCGGCGGTGGCCGAACGCATCGGCCTCGACAGTTTCCACTTTGCCACCAGGCAGATCATCTTCACCGTGCCGGCGCTCGGTGTGATGCTGGCAGTTTCCTTCCTCGATTCCAGGCAGATCCGGCGCATGGCGCTGGTCATCCTGTGTCTGATGCTGGTGCTGATGGTGGCGGTGCTCTACATCGGCGTCGAGGTGAAGGGTGCGCGCCGCTGGGTGTCGCTTGCCGGCCTGTCGATCCAGCCGTCGGAATTCCTGAAGCCGGCCTTCGTCATCATGTGCGCGTGGCTTTTCGCCGAGCACAAGCGCCAGCCCGATATTCCGGGCAATCTGTTCGCCATGCTGCTGCTGGTGCTGGTCGTGTCGCTGCTGGTGGCACAACCGGACCTCGGCCAGACCATGCTGACGACCGGCACCTGGGGCATCATGTTCTTCATGGCCGGGCTGCCCTGGCTGTGGATCGTCGCGCTGGGTGCGGCCGGCGTCGGCGGCGTCTTTGCCGCCTATACGGTGTTCCCGCACGTTGCCCTGCGTATCGACAAGTTCCTCACCGGCGAGGGCGACACGTTCCAGGTCGACATGGGGCGCGAAGCGCTGATCAATGGCGGCTGGTTCGGAGTCGGACCGGGCGAGGGCACCGTCAAGCGCGTCATCCCCGACAGCCATGCCGACTTCGTCTTCTCGGTTGCCGGCGAAGAGTTCGGGCTGATCATGTGCTTCTTCATCATGTCGATCTTCGCCTTCATCGTTCTGCGCGGCCTCAACACGGCGCTGAAGGAGCATGACGATTTCACCCGCTATGCGGTCGGCGGTCTCGTCACCGTGTTCGGCCTGCAGGCGGTCATCAACATGTGCGTCAACCTCCAGCTCGTGCCGGCCAAGGGCATGACGCTGCCGTTCATCTCCTATGGCGGCTCCTCGCAGATCGCCATCGCCATCTCGATGGGCATGGTGCTGGCGCTGACACGCAAGCGGCCGGAAAAGCGCAAGCAGGTGGGCTTTGGCCTGTCGCAACGCGCCATGCCGGCGGAGTGATATGGCCAGAGGCGTCATCCTTCTCGCGGCAGGCGGCACCGGTGGGCATCTTTTCCCGGCCGAGGCGCTGGCGCATGAGTTGAACGAGCGCGGCTGGTCGGTGCATCTGGCAACCGACGACCGTGCGGAGCGTTTCGCCGGCCATTTTCCGGCCGCCGCCGTCCACCCGATCCAGTCGGCGACGATGGGCTCGAAAAACCCTTTTGCCCTGCTTGGTGCCTTCTGGAAAATCTGGCGCGGCGTGCGCCAGGCTTCCGCCGTCATCGGCAGGATCAAGCCGGATGCCGTCGTCGGCTTCGGCGGCTATCCAACCTTGCCGCCGCTCTACGCGGCGACACGGCGCAAGGTGCCGACGCTGATCCATGAGCAGAACGCGGTGATGGGGCGCGCCAACCGGGCGCTGGCCGGCCGTGTCGATGCCATCGCCGGCGGCTTCCTGCCGCAGGACACCAGTGCTGCCGGTGTGAAGACGGTGACGACAGGCAATCCGGTCAGGCCGGCCGTGCTGGAAGCGGCCAGGATGAATTATGCGGCATCGACCGGGGAACAGCCGTTCCGCCTGCTGGTGTTCGGCGGCAGCCAGGGCGCCCAGTTCTTTTCCGATGCCGTGCCGGGAGCCATCGCGCTGCTTTCCGACGCACAGCGCAAGCGGCTGGTGATCACCCAACAAGCGCGCGCGGATGACGTGGCGCGGGTCAAGGCAGCCTATGCCGCGCTTGGCGGCGCCGTCGAGGTCTCGCCCTTCTTCACCGACATGGCGCAGCGCATGGCGGCTGCGCACCTGGTGATCTCGCGCTCCGGCGCCTCGACCGTCTCGGAGATCGCCGTCATCGGCCGGCCGGCGCTGCTGGTGCCTTACCCCTATGCGCTCGACCACGATCAGGCGGCGAACGCGGCGGCCCTTGCCGCTGCCGGCGGCGGCGAAGTGCATCCGCAATCCTCGCTCTCGTCCGAACGCATCGCAGCGCTCATCGGCGAGCTGATGGAAGACCCCGATCGGCTGACGGCGATGGCGGCGGGTGCGAAATCGGCCGGGAGGCCGGACGCGGCACGGTTGCTCGCTGATCTTACAGAGGCTATTGCGTCCAAAAAAACCGTTTCGGATTTCAGGAAGAGGACGCAAGCATGAAGATGCCGCAGACCATCGGCCTTGTGCATTTCATCGGCATTGGCGGCATCGGCATGAGCGGCATTGCCGAAGTGCTGCACAATCTCGGCTACAAGGTGCAAGGGTCCGACCAGGCCGAAAGCGCCAATGTGCAGCGGCTGCGCGACAAGGGCATCGAATGCTTCGTCGGCCATAGGGCCGAAAATCTCGGTGATGCCGAGGTGGTGGTCGTCTCGACGGCGATCAAGAAATCCAATCCAGAGCTAAAGGCCGCGCGCGAAAAGCTGCTGCCGATCGTGCGCCGGGCCGAAATGCTGGCCGAACTGATGCGCTTTCGCCAGGCGGTGGCGATCGGCGGCACGCATGGCAAGACGACGACGACCTCGATGGTGGCGACCTTGCTCGATGCCGGCGGGCTCGATCCGACCGTCATCAATGGCGGCATCATCAATGCCTATGGCACCAATGCGCGCATGGGCGACGGCGAATGGATGGTGGTCGAGGCCGACGAGAGCGACGGCACTTTCCTGAAACTACCGGCGGAGATCGCGGTCGTCACCAACATCGATCCCGAGCATCTCGATCACTATGGCAGCTTCGACAAGGTGCGCGAGGCGTTCCGCCAGTTCGTCGAGAACGTGCCGTTCTACGGTTTTGGCGTGATGTGCACCGACCACCCCGAGGTGCAGGCACTGGTCAGCCGCATCGAGGACCGCCGGGTCATCACCTATGGCGAGAATGCGCAGGCCGACGTGCGCTTTACCAATCACCGCATGGCAGGTGCCATTTCGGAATTCGACGTGGTGATCCGCGACCGCAAGACAGGCGGTCAGACTGTCATAGCAGGCCTGCGCCTGCCGATGCCCGGCCGCCACAACGTCTCCAACGCGACGGCAGCGATCGCGGTCGCGCATGAGCTCGGCCTGTCGGCCGAGGCGATCAAGAAGGGCCTGTCGTCCTTCGCCGGCGTCAAGCGCCGCTTCACCCATACCGGTTCGTGGGACGGCGTCGAAATATTCGACGATTACGGCCACCATCCGGTCGAGATCTCGGCGGTGCTGAAGGCGGCGCGCAGCGCCACCCAAGGTCGCGTCATCGCCATTGCCCAGCCGCATCGCTTCACCCGGCTGCATGATCTGTTCAACGAGTTTTCCACCTGCTTCAACGACGCCGACACAGTGATGGTGGCGCCGGTCTACGCGGCCGGCGAAGAGCCGATCGACGGCGTCAGCTCGGACGCGCTGGTGTCGCGCATCCGCGCCGGCGGCCATCGCGACGCACGCTACATCGAGGGTCCGGCGGCGATCGCGCCCGTCATCCGTGATCTGGCAAAGCCGGGTGACTTCGTCGTCTTCCTGGGCGCCGGCAACATCACCCAATGGGCCTATGCATTGCCCAAGGAGCTTGGCGGGACCGTCTCATGATGCACGGCCAGGCCCTGATCGACAGACTGGGCGACCGGCTTGCCGGCCTGCGCGGCCGCCTGACGCCGAACGCCGAGATGGACAAGATCACCTGGTTCCGTGCAGGGGGTCTGGCTGAGGTGCTGTTCCAGCCGGCCGACGAGGAAGATCTTGCGGTGTTCCTGAAAGCCGTTCCCGAAGAGATACCACTGACCGTCGTCGGCGTCGGCTCGAACCTTCTGGTCCGCGATGGCGGCATCGAGGGCTTTGTCATCCGCCTTTCAGCCAAGGGCTTCGGCGAGGCCGAGGTGATTTCGCCGATCAGGATCAAGGCGGGAGCCGCGACCCCCGACAAGCGCGTCGCAGCGGTGGCGCTCGAGGCCGGCATTGGCGGCTTTCATTTCTACCACGGCATTCCGGGTGCAATCGGCGGTGCGCTGCGGATGAACGCAGGCGCCAACGGCGTCGAGACGCGCGAGCGGGTCGTCGAAGTGCGAGCGCTCGACCGCAAGGGCAATGTGCAGACGCTGAGCAATGCCGATATGGGTTACGCCTATCGCCATTCGGCGGCGCCTGCCGGGCTGATCTTCACCTCGGCCGTGTTCGAGGGCTTTGCCGAGGACAGAGCGGCGATCAAGGCGGCGATGGAGGCCGTGCAGAACCATCGCGAGACCGTGCAGCCGATCCGCGAGAAGACCGGCGGCTCGACCTTCAAGAATCCGGAAGGCACGTCGGCCTGGAAGGAGATCGACAGAGCGGGCTGCCGCGGCCTGATGATCGGCGGCGCCCAGATGTCGCCGATGCATTGCAACTTCATGATCAACACGGGAACCGCGACCGGCTACGACCTAGAATATCTCGGCGAGACGGTGCGCACGCGGGTGCTGGAGAATTCCGGTATCCGGCTGCAATGGGAAATCAAGCGCATCGGCAATTTCCGGCCGGGACATGCGGTTCAGGAGTTTTTGGGACAGCTTCTTTAAAGCGCAGCGTGGCGCGTGTTGAAGTTCATGTGATGCATGAACTTTAACACGGCCGACACGGTCCGCGACCGTTGCCGCAAAGACTCAACGACACGCTTTTCGCATCCATTTTCTCAGAAAGTGAATCTCTCGGAATCGTAAGCACTTGCCAGTGAATCAACTCTCTGATTCTCTGCTCGAAAGCGTTTCCTGATTTGAGTCGTTCGACGCGTTTTCAGCGTTTTCCGTCTGGGGGGCAACCTGCCGGGAGACTCTGACTCAATGTTGCGGAAAATCTGGTTTTGGTCCGCCGTGAGAGAGGGGATGCCGGGGAATGAAAAACAAGCATGTGGCCGTCCTGCTGGGTGGTTTTTCGTCCGAGCGGCCCGTGTCTCTATCGTCGGGAAAGGCTTGTGCCGATGAACTCGAGAAGGAAGGCTACCAGGTCACCCGTGTCGATGTCGGGCGCGATGTCGGCTCCGTGCTTGCCGAGCTCAAGCCCGATGTCGCCTTCAATGCGCTGCACGGCCCTTTTGGCGAGGACGGCACCATTCAGGGCATCCTTGAATATCTCGGCATTCCCTACACCCATTCCGGCGTGCTCGCCTCGGCTCTGGCCATGAACAAGGAGCAGGCCAAGCGGGTTGCCAAGTCGGTCGGCATCGTGGTCGCCGAATCGAAGGTCGCCAGCCGCTTCGCCATCCAGAGCAAGCATCCGATGAAGCCGCCCTATGTGGTCAAGCCGGTCAATGAGGGTTCGAGCTTCGGTGTCGTCATCGTGCATGAGGGCCAGTCGCATCCGCCGCAGGTGATCGGCTCGTCCGAGTGGAAATATGGCGATACCGTCATGGTTGAGCGCTACATCCACGGCAGGGAGCTGACCTGCGCGGTGATGGGCGATGTGGCGCTGGGGGTCTGCGAGATCATCCCGACCGGCCATTCCTTCTATGACTATGATTCAAAATATGTCGCCGGGGGATCAAAGCACGAATGCCCCGCAAAAGTTTCACCGAATATTTACCAAAAAATACAAACACTGGCGCTCAAGGCTCACCAAGCGATCGGCTGTCGCGGCGTTTCCCGTTCGGACTTCCGTTATGACGATCGTCATTCCGAAAACGGCGAGATTGTCTGGCTCGAGGTCAACACCCAGCCGGGTATGACGCCGACGTCCTTGGTGCCTGAAATCGCCGCCCAGGCTGGGCACTCGTTTGGCGATTTGTTGAGTTGGATGGTGGAGGACGCTTCGTGTCTGCGTTGAAATGGAGACAAGGTTGGGAGAGGGGCGCGGCGGGGCCGGCGCTGTTCGGCCTGCCATTGTCGTCGGGCCATTTCGTGCTGCCGCGCATGCTGCGCCGCCCGGTGCGCATTCTGGCGCGCCTGGGCGTCGGGGAATTCCAGGTGCCGCGCTTTTCCGCGGCCATGATGTCGGCCGTGCTGATTTTATCGAGCAGCGCCTATGGTGCCTATCTCGGCGGTCATGTCGAGGGTATCGTGCAGAGCATCACCGCCCGTACCGGCTTTGCCGTCGATCAGGTCAAGGTGGTCGGCAATCGCCAGACCTCGGAAATCGACATACTCGACAGGCTTGAACTCGACGGTTGGACGTCGCTGATCGGCTTTAATGCCGAGGCCGCGCGGGAACGAATTGCGACATTGCCGTGGATCGAGGTCGCGGCCGTCCGCAAGGTCTACCCGCATACTCTGGAAGTGCGCGTCGAGGAGCGTGAGGCTTTCGCGCTCTGGCAACAGGGTGACGCGCTTTCGGTCATCGAGCGGAATGGCGCCATGATCGCGCCGTTCTCGGGCGGCAAGCAGGCGCTCCTGCCGCTGCTGATCGGCACCGGCGCGCCGGCGAGCGCGCCCGATTTCCTGGCCAAGGTCGAGAAATATCCCGAGCTCGCGAGCCGGATCAAAGGTTATATCCGTGTTGGCGAACGGCGCTGGGACCTGAAGCTGGACAACGGCATCACCATCAAGCTTCCCGAGGATGACGAGGAACAGGCGCTCGCCGAACTCGTCAAGATGGATCATGACAATGGCTTGCTGTCGCGCGACATCGCCGCCGTCGACATGCGCCTGACGGACCGGCTGGTCGTGCAGTTGACGGCGGAAGCGGCGACGCAGCGCGAAGCCGCCCTCAACGAGAAACCCAAGAGCCTGAAGCGGAAGCCGGAGACGAAGATATGAGCTGGCTTGGCGGTCCTGGCGATGCCGCGTCGCGCCGGTCCGGCACCCTGACGGTGCTGGATGTCGGTTCGAGCAAGGTCTGCTGCATGGTGGCCAAGCTGAAGCCATGCGATGACGGCAAGCTGCTGCGCGGCCGCTCGCACCGGATCCAGGTGATCGGCATCGGCCATCAGAAGTCGCAAGGCGTGAAGTCGGGTGTCGTGGTTGACCTCGATAGGGCGGAACATGCCATCCGCCTTTCCGTCGACGCGGCCGAGCGCATGGCCGGGCTGACGGTCGATTCTCTCATCGTCAACATGACCGCCGGCCGGCTGAAGAGCGAAGCCTTCTCCGCCACCATCAATCTTGGCGGCCACGAGGCCGACGAGGCCGACATCAAGCGCGTTCTCGGTGCTGGCGCCAAGCAGGCGCTGAAGGCCGAGCGCGAGGTGATCCATTCGCTTCCCGTCGGTTTCTCGCTGGATGCCGAACGCGGCGTGCGCGATCCGCGCGGCATGGTCGGCGACGCCCTCGGCGTCGACATGCATGTGCTGACCGGCGACGCCGCGCCGATGCGCAATCTGGAGCTTTCCATCAACCGTTCGCATCTGTCGGTCGAGCGCATGGTGGCGACGCCCTATGCCAGCGGCCTGGCGGCCCTGGTCGACGACGAGCTGGAAATGGGCGCGGCCTGCATCGACATGGGCGGCGGCACGACGACGATCTCGGTGTTTTCGGAAGGCAGGTTCGTCCATGGCGACGCCATCGCCATTGGCGGCAACCATGTCACGCTGGACATGGCTAAGGGGCTGTCGACCTCGCTCGATGCCGCCGAACGGCTGAAGGTGATGCATGGCTCGGCACTGCCGGGCAGCGCCGACGACCGCGACCTGGTCTCGATCCAGCCGATCGGCGACGACGGTGACGTGCCCTTGCAGATCCCGCGCTCGGTGATGACGCGCATCGTGCGCGCCCGCATCGACGAGACGCTCGAACTGCTGCGCGACCGGCTGAACAAGTCCGGCTATGGCAATGCAGTGGGCAAGCGTGTGGTTCTTACCGGCGGTGCCAGCCAGCTTGCCGGCCTGCCGGAGGCGGCGCGCCGCATCCTGGGACGCAATGTGCGCATCGGCCGCCCGCTCGGCGTGGCCGGCCTGCCGGAAGCGGCGAAGGGGCCGGCCTTCTCGGCTGCGGTGGGGCTTCTGATCTATCCGCAGATGGCGAGCTTCGAGAGCCATCCGGCGAAAGGAATTTCCGGTCTCAAAATGACCGGAACGGGCGGAAAACTGCATCGCATGAGTCAGTGGTTGAGAGACAGTTTCTAAAATTGACGGGGACAGCCCCATAGGCGGCCGCGGCGGCGAAGCGGCGTGAAAGGCAAAGGACGGAGACAATGACCATCAATCTGCAAAAGCCGGACATCACCGAGCTTAAGCCGCGCATCACCGTGTTCGGTGTCGGCGGCGGCGGCGGCAATGCCGTCAACAACATGATCACCGCCGGTCTGCGCGGTGTCGAGTTCGTGGTGGCCAACACCGACGCGCAGGCGCTGACCATGTCGAAGGCCGGCCGCCTGATCCAGCTCGGCGCGCACGTCACCGAAGGCCTTGGCGCCGGCTCGCAGCCGGAAGTCGGCCGTGCGGCGGCGGAAGAGTGCATCGATGAAATCCTCGATCACCTGACCAACACCCATATGTGCTTCGTCACCGCCGGCATGGGCGGCGGCACCGGTACGGGTGCTGCTCCGGTCGTCGCCCGCGCAGCGCGCGAAAAGGGCATCCTCACCGTCGGCGTCGTCACCAAGCCGTTCCACTTCGAAGGCCAGCGCCGCATGAAGACGGCCGATTTCGGCATCGAGGAATTGCAGAAATGCGTCGATACGCTGATCGTCATCCCCAACCAGAACCTGTTCCGGCTGGCCAATGACAAGACCACCTTCGCCGATGCCTTCGCCATGGCCGACCAGGTGCTCTATTCCGGTGTCGCCTGCATCACCGACCTGATGGTCAAGGAAGGCCTGATCAATCTCGACTTCGCCGACGTCCGTTCCGTCATGCGCGAGATGGGCAAGGCGATGATGGGCACCGGCGAGGCTTCCGGCGAGGGCCGCGCGATGGCCGCCGCCGAAGCGGCGATCGCCAACCCGCTGCTCGACGAGACCTCGATGAAGGGCGCCAAGGGCCTGCTGATCTCGATCACCGGCGGCCGCGACCTGACGCTGTTCGAAGTCGACGAAGCGGCGACCCGTATCCGCGAGGAAGTCGACCAGGACGCCAACATCATCCTGGGTGCCACTTTCGACGAGGAACTCGAAGGCGTCATCCGCGTCTCGGTGGTTGCCACCGGCATCGACAAGTCGGCGGCTGAAATCGCCGCCGCGCCGATCTCGATCCGCACGGCGCCTCCGAAGCCGGCCAGCCGCCCGGCGGCTCAGATCGCGGAGGTTCGTCCGGCGCCTGTCCAGCAGGCGGCATACGAGCCACGTGCCCTTGACCCGGTCGCGGAAGCCATCCATCTGGCCGAAGCCAATGCCGCGGCCATGGCGCAGGCGCGCCCGGCCCCGGTCGCCCACGCTGAAGATTTCCGCCCGCAGAGCAAGATCTTCCAGGCACCGCCCGCCCAGCCGATGCCGCAGCCGGTGGTCCAGCAGATGCAGCCGGCCCCGCAGCCGCGCGAGATGCTGCAGCGCGAGGCGCCGCAGCCGGTTGCCATGGCGCCGCAGCGCATGCCGCGCGTCGAGGACTTTCCGCCGGTCGTCAAGGCCGAGGTGGATGCCAAGAGCCGCCCGGTCGACCACGAGAACAACAGCGGACCGATGGGCCTGCTGAAGCGCCTGACCAATGGCCTGACCCGCCGCGAGGAAGAACCCGCACGGCTGCAGCCAGCGCAGCCGCGCGAGCCCAAGCTGCGCCAGGCCGCGCCCGAAGTGCGCCGTCTTGCCAGCCAGGATGCGCAGCTCTATGCGCCGCGCCGCGGCCAGCTCGACGATCAGGGCCGCCTGACGCCGCAGGTGAGGACGACTCAGGAAGACGATCAGCTGGAGATTCCGGCGTTCCTGCGCCGCCAGGCCAACTGATTGGTAAACGGACTGTAACATTTGTTAACAGGCAAGCGAGGAATCGCTTGCCTGTTAATGTTTTAAATGATGTGATTTCAACGACTTACCAAGTCGCACTCATTCCATTTCGCGGTTACACAGAGTAAGAAACCGTGATTTGGAGTCTCCCTGACGGGACATTATCTTCGCTGCCTACCATCATCGGTTTGCCGGGATTTCGGGGGAAGTCACCCTGCCAGCCGATTCACACAAGAGCCGCGCCCTCGGGCTGGAGAAGCGGACCTAGGCATTACGGGCTTATGGGGATTGTCTTGCACGACTATCAGACGACATTGAAGACGCGCGCGTCGCTTACCGGCACCGGCGTCCACAGCGGCAAGGAAGTGTCCATCAGCTTCGTGCCCGCGGATGCCGACACCGGCATCGTTTTCCAGCTTTTCAACGGTGCGGAGCAGGGCCGCGAGTTTCGTGCCCTGGTTTCGGAAGTCGGCGCTACCGACCTGTGCACCATGCTTGGTGATCCCGCCGGCGAGCATATCGCCACGGTCGAGCACATCATGGCGGCGCTGTTTGGGCTCGGCATCGATAATGTCGCTGTCGAGATCGATGGTTCCGAGGTTCCTATCTTCGATGGCAGCGCCATGGCGTTCGTCGAAGCCATCGATCAGGCGGGTATCGAGACGCTCTCGGTCAAGCGGCGCTATATCAGGGTCATCAAGCCGGTCCGCATCGAGAACGGCGCCTCGTGGGCGGAGTTTCGGCCCTATGACGGGACCCGTTTCGAGATCGAGATCGACTTCGAAAGCCCGGCGATCGGTCGTCAGCTGTTTGCCTCCGACCTCAATGCCGATATTTTCCGTCGTGACATCGCGCGCGCCCGCACCTTCGGCTTCATGAAGGATGTCGAGCGGCTGTGGGCCGCAGGCTACGCGCTCGGTTCCTCGCTGGAGAACTCGCTGGTCATCGGCGACGACAACCGCGTCATCAATATGGGCGGCCTGCGCTACCCTAACGAATTCGTGCGACATAAGACGCTGGACGCCATGGGCGACCTGGCGCTGGCCGGCGCCCGCTTCATCGGCTGCTTCCGCTCCTATCGCGGCGGCCACAGGATGAATGCCGCGGCCCTGCGCCGCCTGCTGTCGGACCGCACGGCGTTCGAGATCGTCGAGACGACGCGCCGTGAGCGTGGCCGCAGCGCCGAGATGAACGCCGTCAATGCGCCACTCTACGCACCCTGGATGATCTGATTTCCCAGGGTTTTTTCGGGTTCCATGGGTGATAGCGAATGTTGCAGGAATGCACCACCCGCCAGTGAAATTGCATTGATGTCCAAGTGGCGTCCGGCCGCCACAAAAATGCGCGATTGGCCGGAGATAGCGTTGCCGGGCAAGGCGGTTATGGTTTATGGCTGCTGCCGTCGATTAATGCATGTCGTTCAAAAGTGGGGACCAGTTTTGAAACAATGGCATGCAACTGGCATTGAAATAGCGCCGAAAGGGCGAGATCCAATCATGTTCTTCAAGCGAGTTGGTCAATTGAAAGCACCGCAGAGGGCTGTTTTCCTGGTGCTTTCAGTAGTTGTTCCATCGCTCTTTCTGTCGGCCTGCATGTCGTCGGAGAAAGATATCGACCTGTCGACCTATGTCGAGCAGACCGAGCCGGCCGATGTTCTCTATAATCAGGGCCTTGCCAATCTCAATGCCGGGCGCCTGCAGGAGGCGAGCCGCAAGTTCGACGCAGTCGACCGCCAGCATCCCTATTCGGAATGGGCCCGCAAATCGATGGTTATGGGCGCTTTCGCCGACTATCGCCAGGGCAATTACGATGAGGCGATCGGCTCGGCCAAGCGCTATCTCACGCTTTACCCGTCGACCGATGACGCCGCCTATGCGCAGTACATCATCGGCTTGAGCTACTACCGTCAGATCAAGGACGTGACGCAGGACCAGAAGGAAGCGCGTCAGACCGTCCAGACGATGCAGGATCTGGTCACGCGCTGGCCAACATCGGAATATGTCGACGACGCCAAGGAAAAGATCCGCTTTGCCAACGACCAGTTGGCCGGCAAGGAAATGCAGATCGGCCGCTACTATCTTGAGCGGCGTGAATACATCGCTGCCGTGAAGCGCTTCCGCACCGTGGTCGAGAACTATTCCAACACCCGCCATGTCGAGGAGGCGCTCGCCCGCTTGACCGAAAGCTATTACGCGATGGGTCTGACCTCGGAGGCACAAACCGCCGCCGCCGTGCTCGGCACCAACTACCCCGACAGCCCATGGTACAAGGATTCCTACAAGCTCTTGCAGAGCAATGGGCTTGCACCGCGCGAGAATGCCGGGTCGTGGATATCCAAAGCCGGGAAGATGATCACCGGCGCCTGACGTATGAGCATCGACTGAAGCGCCACAGCGCTTTTCGGATTGATCCGGTGCTCAAACAAAAAGATAGTGCGGCGCTGCGACTGCAAATGGTCGCGTGCCGTTCTAGATTCGGGTTCTGATGCTTTCCAGACTGTCGATCCGCGATATCGTCCTGATCGAGAAGCTGGATATCGACTTCCAGCCGGGCCTTTCGGTGCTGACCGGCGAAACCGGTGCCGGCAAATCCATCCTGCTCGATGCCCTGTCGCTGGCGCTCGGAGCGCGCGGCGACGCGTCGCTGGTGCGCCATGGCGCGGCACAGGGCCAGGTCATCGCCGTCTTCGACGTGCCGCGCAATCATCCGGCCCGTACGCTGCTTGCCGACAATGCGATCGAGGATGATGGCGACATCATCCTGCGCCGCCTGCAGACGGCGGACGGCCGCACCCGTGTTTTCGTCAACGATCAACCTTCAAGCGTCACCCTGATGCGCGATGTCGGGCGCGCGCTGGTCGAGATCCACGGCCAGCATGACGAGCGCGCGCTGGTCGATCCCGGAGCACACCGCGAGGTGCTCGACGCTTTCGGGGGCCATCTCGGCGCCGTCCGCTCGACCGGCGAGGCATGGCGGCACTGGCGCGCCTGCGAGCAGGAGCTGTCGCGCCACCGCGCCAAGGTGGCGGCGGCCGCGCGCGAGGCCGACTATCTGCGCGCGGCGGTGGCGGAATTGACCAAGCTCGATCCGCAGCCGGGCGAGGAGACCGACCTTGCCGAATTGCGCGCGTCTATGATGCGGGCCGAAAAGATCGCTTCCGAAATCCATGACGCGCAGGATGTGCTGTCGGGCCCATCTTCGCCCCTGCCGCAACTGGCCAGCCTGTTGCGGCGGCTGCAGCGCAAGGTGACGGAGGCGCCCGGCCTGCTCGACGATGTCGTCAAATCGCTCGACGAGGCGATGCTGTCGCTCGACGCGGCGCAATCGGGCGTCGAGGCAGCATTGCGCGCCACCGAATATGATCCGCAGCGGCTGGAGAAAGCGGAGGAGCGGCTGTTTTCGCTGCGCGCCGCCTCGCGCAAGCACAGCGTCGCCGTCGACGATCTGGCGCAGCTGCGCGACACGATGTCGGCCGATCTCGCCGATCTCGATGCCGGCGAGGAGCGCCTGCGAGGGCTGGAAAAGCAGGCCACCGCTGCGCGCGAGACCTACGACATTGCCGCCGCGCAGCTGTCCTCGCTGCGTCATGCGGCGGCGGTAGGCCTGACCAAGGCCGTGATGGCCGAACTGCCGGCCCTGAAGCTCGAACGCGCCGCCTTTATCGTGGAAATGAAGAGCGAGGCCGAGAGCCGTATGGAAGAGGGGATCGACCAGATCGAATTCTGGGTGCGCACCAATCCAGGCACGCGGCCCGGGCCGATGATGAAAGTGGCCTCTGGCGGCGAGCTTTCGCGCTTCCTTCTGGCGCTGAAGGTGGCGCTGGCCGACCGCGGTTCGGCGCCGACGCTGGTGTTCGATGAAATCGACACCGGTGTGGGCGGCGCTGTCGCCGACGCCATCGGCCAGCGGCTGGCGCGACTGTCGAAGCGCGTCCAGGTGCTGTCGGTGACGCATGCGCCACAGGTGGCAGCACGCGCGGCGACGCATTTCCTGATCTCCAAATCCGGCACCACCGACCGTGTCGCCACCGGCATCGCCGAGATGGACCGGCCGGCGCGGCAGGAAGAGATCGCTCGCATGCTGGCCGGCGCCACCATCACCGATGAAGCGCGCGCGGCCGCCGAACGGTTGCTGCGCGAGAACACCACAGCTGCATAAGAACAGCTGATGTCAGGGATCGAGTCAGGATATGGCTCCATCCTGCTGTTCAGGAATGATTTTCCTAAAATCCTGATCTATTGTGTAGCGCCACCGTTCGGGGAAGAAAGCATGTCCGAAAAACCAGTTGATGCCCTGACCGAAAGCGAGGCCGAAGCCGAGCTGAAGCGGCTGGCGGAAGAGATCGCCGAGCACGACCGGCGCTACCATACCGAAGATGCGCCTGTTATCACCGATGCGGAGTATGATGCGCTGGCACGGCGCAACCTTGCCATCGAGGAGCGCTTTCCGGCGCTGGTGCGCGAGGATTCGCCATCGCTCAGGGTCGGAGCCGCTCCGGCGGAAGGCTTTACCAAGGTGCGCCATGCCGTGCCGATGCTCAGCCTTGCCAAGGCCTATACCGACGATGACGTCACGGATTTCATCGAACGCGGGCGGCGGTTCTTCGATCGCGACAAGGAGCTCGACATCGCCTTCACAGCCGAACCGAAGATCGACGGGCTGTCGGCTTCGCTGCGTTACGAAAACGGTGTGTTCGTGCAGGGCGCGACGCGTGGCAACGGCTCCGTTGGCGAAGACATCACCGCCAATTTGAAGACGATCGCCGATATTCCAGCGAAGCTGAAAGGCTCGGGCTGGCCCGAAATCATCGAGATCCGCGGTGAGGTCTACATGACCTATGCGGAATTCGAGGCGCTGAAGCAGCGATCGGCTGCGGCCGGCGGCCAGGACTACGTCAATCCGCGCAATACGGCGGCCGGATCGCTGCGCCAGAAGGATCCATCCGTCACCGCCAGCCGCAACCTCAAATTCTTCGCCTATGCCTGGGGTTACACGACGGCTGATCCCGCTCCGACCCAATATGATTCGGTGCAGAAATTCGCCGAGTGGGGGTTCAAGATCAGTCCGCTGATGGTGCGGGCGAAATCGGCCGAGGAGCTGATCGCGCATTATCATCGGATCGAGGAGCAGCGCTCGGCGCTCGGCTACGATATCGACGGCGTCGTCTACAAGGTCGACCAGCTGGAGTTGCAGCGCCGCTGGGGTTTCGTCACCGGCGAACCGCGCTGGGCGGTCGCGCATAAATTCCCGGCCGAACAGGCGATGACGACCGTGCAGAAGATCGACATCCAGGTCGGCCGTACCGGTACGCTGGCGCCGGTTGCGCGGCTGGCGCCGGTCACAGTCGGCGGCGTCGTGGTCGAGAACGTCACGCTGCACAATGAGGACTACATCAAGGGCCTGGACTCGACCGGCGAGCCGATCCGCGACGGCATCGATGTGCGCATCGGCGATACGGTCGTGATCCAGCGGGCAGGCGATGTCATTCCGCAGATCGTCAGCGTCGTCATCGACAAGCGGCCTGCTGATGCGGTGCCTTACGAGTTCCCTCACACTTGCCCGATCTGCGGCTCGCCGGCGACGCGCGAGATCAACGAAAAGACCGGCAAGGAAGATTCCCGCCGGCGCTGCACCGGCGAACTGATCTGCCCGGCGCAGGCGGTGGAAGGATTGCGCCACTTCGTGTCACGCGGCGCCCTGGACATCGAAGGCCTCGGCGCGGAGAACATAGACACGTTCTTCAATGCGGGATTGATCAAGACCGCCGCCGATATCTTCACGCTCAGGGATCGCCGTCCGGCCGTCACCAGGGCGCTGGCCGAACGCCGCGAGGAGCAGGCGAGGCAGCGCGAGGCCGCATCGGGCAAGACGCGCAAGAATGTGCGCAGCGTCGAGGATCGCAACTATGAGGGCCTCGACAAGCTGTTCGCCGCCATCGACTCGCGCCGCGAGCCGGAGCTCGACCGTTTCATCTTCGCGCTCGGCATCCGGCATATCGGCGAAACGACGGCCGCCGTGCTTGCCCGCACCTTCTCGACCATCGAGGAGATGATCCGGGTCGGCAAGGAGACAGCGGCAGCGGAGGATCCACACACGGTTTTCCCCTCGGTCAACGGCATCGGCGATACCGTGATCGATGCGTTGCGCGACTTCTTCGGCAATGAGCGCAATGACGACGTGCTTGACGCGTTGCTCCGCCAAGTCAAGCCGAAGCCGTATATCGTCAACGTCTCGGCCGACAGCGAGGTCGCCGGCAAGACGGTCGTGTTCACGGGCTCGCTGGAGAAGATGACACGCTCCGAAGCCAAGGCGATGGCGGAGCGCCTGGGCGCCAAGGTCGCGGGCTCGGTTTCGGCAAAGACGGATCTGGTGGTCGCCGGGCCGGGTGCCGGCTCCAAGCTCAAGCTTGCCAGCGAACTCGGCATCGAGGTGATCGACGAGGATGGCTGGCTGGTACGGATCGGCAAGGCGTGATGGAAGGCGCATTCAAGGGTTTCGGCCCGAAAGCCATTCCGTTCCTGAAGGCGCTGGATTTCCACCAGAGCCGAGAGTGGTTTTTAGAAAACCGCGACCTGTTCGAAAAGGAGCTGCGTGATCCGCTCAGTGATCTGGTCGACACGCTGACCGAGCGTTTCGCGGAGGCCGGACTCGGCCTGCGCGGCGATCGCAAGAAGTCGCTGTTCCGGATCAATCGCGACGTGCGCTTCGCCAAAGACAAGCGGCCCTACAACAGGCATTTGTCGGCAATCCTGTCGCCCGACGGCACCAAGATGGAGCAGGGTGTGTTCTACGTGCATATCGGGCTTGAGCGCTGTTTTGCCGACATTGCCTGGTGGCAGCCGGAGCCGGCGCTGCTGCTGGCGATGCGCAAAGCCATCGCGACCAAGCCGGACAATTTTCGCGGCCTGGTGGCGGCGTTGAAGAAGAACCGGCTTGAACTCGAGACCGAAGGCCGTATGAAGCGTACGCCAGGCGGCTTCGAGGAAATCAGCGATCCCGATCTGGTCGCCGCCATCCGCCACCGGCATTTCTATGTCCAGCATGTCATCGATCCGGCCGGAATCCATACGGCTGATCTGGTCGACGAACTCGTCGATTTCACCTTGCGCGCCAAGCCGCTGCTCGACTGGGGCAGGGCGATCGAGGGCAAGGGTTCGCTTGACTAGCCTCCGGCTCCGGTAACCCGACGATCATTTCCGCTGATCGTTTGGCTCAAGCGAATTCGTGTGACAAGGCAGGCAGCGCTTCCTACATCAGGCCCTGATCAAGGAGAGGCCATGTCGGCGCAAGCAATTTCCGAGAGCGGCGATAAAAGCGATTTCTGGCAGGGCGTGCGGCTGTCGATGCCTGTCGTGGTGGCGTCGGCGCCGTTTGCGGTGCTGTTCGGTGCGCTAGCCGTCGACAATGGTTTCTCGGTCCTGGAAGCCTTCCTGATGAGCGCGCTGGTCTATGGCGGCGCCAGCCAGATGGTCGGCATCCAGCTGTTCGGCCAGCATGTGGCGCCGTGGCTGATCGTGCTGTCGATCTTCGCCGTCAATTTCCGCCACGTGCTCTATTCCGCCGGCATCGGCCGGCGCATCGCGCACTGGCCTGTCATCCAGCAGGCACTTGGTTATTTCATCCTCACCGATCCGCAATTCGCGGTGGCCGAAGCGCGGGCGCAATCGGGCCAGACGGTCGGCTTTGCCTGGTATCTGGGGCTTGGCTTGCCGGTCTATCTGTTCTGGATCGTCGAAAGCGCGCTTGGCGCACTGTTCGGCAAGCTGATCCCCGACACGCATGCGCTCGGCATCGATTTCCTGCTGCCGATCTATTTCCTCGGTCTCGTGCTGGGCTTCCGCAAGCGGCCGCTGTGGCTGCCGGTGGTCATCGCCAGCGCCGCCGCCTCGATCATCGCCTATAAGACCGTGGGCTCGCCCTGGCATGTCTCGATCGGCGCTGTTGCCGGTGTGCTGCTGGCGGTCATCCTGCCTCCCCATCACAGCGGCGTAAAGGCGCGGCCATGAGCACGACCTTCTGGATCATCATCGCCGGCGCAATCGCGACCTATCTGACGCGCATCGGCGGGCATCTGGTCATCTCCCGCTTCGAAACCATCCATCCGCGCGTCGAGGCTGGTCTCAACGCCGTGCCGGCGGCGGTGCTGACGACGCTGGTGGCGCCGGAACTGTTGAATGCCGGGCCGGCGGAGTGGGCAGCACTGGTGGTAACGGCTGTGGTTTCGCTGCGCGGTGGGCTGATGTCCATGTTCTTGGCGGGTGCGGCGGTGCTGATCATCGCCCGGCAGTTCGCCGGCTGACTTTTTGACTTAGTCAGTCCACGTATGCTCACTGACGCAGCGCCGATACACGTAGTGATCGAGGCAATAATTCCTGTCAGGCGCTCCTTGAAAATCGAAGCAATCCACACCGCGCTCAGCCGAATTGCCTCCGATCTCTCCTGATGGGCGCGACGCACAAGGTTGGTGTAAAGGGCGTCGCGCTGCACCGCAGTCAATGCGCCAAGATCGATCGGCCAGCGGCCGAGAGGTTCAGGTGACATTTCCATCTCCCGTGGTTGACGCCCGAATCGGCGTCGATAACAGGCGATTTACGCGCCGTTTATCATCAGATAAAATGAATTATTAAGATCATTTTATTCTCCGGGAGAGATATATGGATTTGGCCGACCTTCGCATCTTTCGCATGGTGGTGCGCGAGGGCGGTATCACCAAGGCGGCGGAAAAGCTGTTTCGCGTGCAGTCCAACGTGACCACTCGCATCCGGCAGCTTGAAGAGGATCTGGGCGTGCGGCTGTTTATCCGCGAAGGCAAGCGGCTGCAGGTGTCGGCCGCCGGCCGAAGGTTGGTTGTCTATGCGGACCGGTTGCTGGCGCTTGCCGAGGAAGCGCGAACGGCGGTCCTCGATCCGCGCCCACGCGGTAAGCTGCGACTTGGCGCTATGGAGAGCACCGCCGCAGCGCGGCTTCCAGGCCTGCTCGCCGAGTACCACGCACGCTATCCCGAGGTGGAGATCCAACTGCGCACCGGCAACCCGCAGGTTCTCGCGGCCGCCATGTTCGCCGGCGAACTCGACGCTGCGCTCGCGGCCGAGCCGCTCGCAGACGCTCCATTCGAGAAGCAGGCTGCATTTCGTGAGGAATTGGTCATTGTCTCGGCGGCATCGCGTGGTTCGATTGAGGACCGCAGCGACATGCCCAAAACCATGATAGCCTTCGAGCATGGCTGTCCACATCGCAGGCGGCTGGAAGAATGGTATGCTCGCCGAGGCTTCATGGCCGAGCAAATCGTCGAGCTCGGTTCATATCATGCGATGCTCGGTTGCGTGGCGGCTGGCATGGGCATAGCGCTGATGCCCAAAAGCGTGCTCAAGGGCTTCCCTGAAAGTGGCAGGCTGCAGGTGCATGAACTGCCTTCGGACGAGGACAATGCCCTGACGGTATTGTTTTGGCGCAAGGGAGCCGGCTCTCCCAACGTCCAGGCTTTGCGGGAGCTGCTTGCGGAGCAAGGCTCCCCAATACCAAGCAAGGTTGCCGCCGCGACTACTGCTTGAGATCGTGCGGCAATGGCGCGGTGGCCTTTCCTAGCCAGGCTAGCGTCTCGCCGTCGAGCATCGGCCCGATCTCGGCCAACACGCGGGCATGGTATGTGTCGAGCCAATGCAGCTCGTCGCGCGTCAGGAGATCGGTGCGCACCAGGCGGGTATCGATCGGCGCCAGCGTCAATGTCTCGAAGCCGTGCATGGCGATATCGCCGCCCTCGACCTCTTCCGCCGGCGTCACCAGGATGAGGTTCTCGATGCGGATGCCGTAGGCGCCTTCCTTGTAGTAGCCGGGCTCGTTGGACAGCATCATGCCTTCGAGCAGCTTTTCGGTGCCGGTGCGGGCAATGCGCTGCGGCCCTTCATGCACGGCCAGATACGAGCCGACGCCATGGCCGGTGCCGTGGGCGAAGTCGCAACCGTGCTTCCACAGCGCCATGCGGGCGACGGCATCGATTTCCGAACCGCGCGTGCCGGCGGGGAAGCGCAGCGTCGAAATACCGATCATGCCTTTCAGCACCAGCGTGAAGCGTTCGCGCATTTCCTCGGTCGGCTGGCCGATCGGCACGGTGCGGGTGATGTCGGTGGTGCCGTCCTGATACTGCGCGCCGGAATCGAGCAGGAACAGCTCGCCGGCCTGCAGCTTGCGGCTGGTGGCGCGCGACACGCGATAATGCATGATGGCGCCATTCGGGCCGGCGCCCGAAATGGTGTCGAAGGAGACGTCGCGCAGCGGCATCTGGGTTTCCTCACCCGTTTGCCGGCGCGACTCCTCCAGCCTGGTGACGACTGATATCTCGTCGAGCGAGCCGGGTTTTTGCCGCTCCAGCCAGCACAGCAATTTCGCCACAGCCGCGCCATCGCGGCGATGCGCGGCACGCGAGCCGTTGATCTCGGCCTGATTCTTGGTGGCGCGCGGGATGCGGGCAGGGTCGACTGCGGCGATCACGGTGCCGCCATTCTCTTCGACCAGCATGCGCAGCCTGTCGGCCGCCAGCACCGGGTCGAGTGCGATTTTCGCGCCACTCTTGGCGAGCGCCACGATTGCCGCTTCGAATTCGCCGGGCTCATGCGGCTCGGCGAGCTGGGTGAGATAGGCCGCGACCTGGCGCGAGAATTTGCGCTTATCCATGAAAAGCTGGTGCGACCCATCGGCGGCGAGGATGGCGAAGCCGAGCGCCAGGGGCGTGTGCGGCACGTCACCGCCACGGATGTTGAAGGCCCAGGCGATAGAGGAGGGGTCGGTCAGCACCGCATGGGTTGCGCCGTCCTTGGCGATCGCCGTCGCCAGCCGCGCCAGCTTGTCCTTGGCGAGCTCGCCGGCAAAGCCGATCGGGTGGAGCTCGACGGAGGCGACCGGCGCGTCGGGCTGATCCTTCCAGATGATGTCGATCGGGTTCTTGTCGAGCGGCACCAGCACAGCGCCCGACTTGTCGGCCGAGGCCTGCAGCGCCTTGATCTCGCTGATCGTGTGCAGCCATGGGTCGAAGCCGAGCCGCGCGCCCTTGCCAAGATTGTCTTTCAGCCAGACCGCCGGCGGATTGTCGACCAGGCTTTCGATCGAAAAGACATCGAGATCGACCTCGCTGCGCACCTGCAGCGTGTAGCGCCCGTCGACAAAGACGAAGGCGCGGTCGCGCAGGACGATGGCGACGCCGGCCGAGCCGCTGAAGCCGGTCAGCCATTTCAGCCGTGCCGAACGGTCGGCGACATATTCGCCTTGGTGCTCGTCTGCGCGCGGCACGATGAAACCGTCCAGCCCATTGTCCGCCAGCCATTGGCGTAGCGGTGCCACGCGTGGCTTGCCGACGGCCGGGTCGCCCGCGGAATCGAAAGTCTGGAACATGGTGGGCCTCCCTCAAGTCGGCGCGACCGTAGCGCATGGGCCTGAAAATCGGAATGGATTTTCGGAAGGGTTCGTGTGCAAGGCATCTGATTTCGGCAGTGACCGGTTTGAAAGTTGTGATAATTAGTCAGCGAATCTGACAAAAGTAAATTCCGTGCGCTTCAATTGAAGTTGCAGATGGGAGGGGCAATCATCCATGGCTTCAACAGCATTACAAGATCTTCTCGAAAAATCAGAGCGGACAAGCGTTGCGACGAACATCGCAGAGCGTCTTTCGCAAGAACTTGTCATCGCCTTGGTGGGGCCGGTGGGATCTGGGGTGTCGACAGCGGCAGGATTTATCCGCGACATTCTTACTCAGGACTTTGGCTATAATGTCTGTCCAACGATAAAGCCAAGCGAGATTATCCGCGCTGAAGCTCACCGCGTACGAACGGCGGGCATTCCGAAAGCGCCTTTGGATGAATACATCACTGAGATGCAAACAGCTGGAAACAGCCTTAGAGAGCGCTTTGGGGGCAATTATCTTGCTGAAAAAGCAATCGAGCGGATATACAAATTTCGCAAGGAAAATGGCGGTCTTTCGGAGAGCGGCCTGTTGCTTCCAGGGCGCCGAGCCTACATCATTGATTCGCTTAAGAATACAGACGAGCTAAATTTACTTAAGCAAATTTATGGAGAAACGCTGTGCGTCTTCGGGGTTTTTGCTCCCGACGGTTTGCGATCCTCGCGACTTAAGAACAACGGAGTCCCAGATGATTCAGTCAAAAGGATCATGGATCGCGATCGTATAGAAATCCAGACATTCGGTCAGAAAACTAGAAAGATATTTGTAGAGGCCGATTTTTTTGTTTGCAATGACAACAAAATCGATGAGCTTAGAAAGAAGATATCAAGGTATCTTTCCATCACTTTCAATACCTCTGTCCATACGCCGACAAGAGCAGAATCTGCAATGTATGAGGCTAGTTCAGCGGCGGCAAATTCGGCCTGCATGTCACGTCAAGTGGGCGCGGCGATTGTTTCCGAGGGAGGCGAGCTCATTTCAGTGGGCTGGAATGATGTTCCTCGCTTTGGTGGCGGCCCATACAATGAGGACGACCAATCAGTGTGGAGCTTGGAAAAGAAAGCGCTGGTAGACAATGACAATAGATGCTTCAAATGGGGGCGTTGCGTTTGCCACAATGAAACCAGAAGAACCGATATTGTTGACAAGATAGCTATGACAATATCTAGATCCGGAATTCTTAAGAAGGGTCAGACTTATGTCGATGTTAGAAATCTATTAAAAGGCACAGAGATTGATTCATTGATTGAATTTTCACGGTCGATTCATGCGGAGATGGAGGCAATACTTTCTATTGCTCGTGAGGGTAGAAACTCCCTTTCAAATGCGACTCTCTACACGAGTGTATACCCTTGTCACAATTGTGCTAGGCACATTGTCGCGGCTGGGATTACGTCAGTTATTTATATCGAGCCTTACGATAAGAGCTTGGCTGTCGCGCTTCATAACGATTCGGTAACCGAAGACCCCGAAGATAAGGGGCGGGTCGTCTTTCGCCAATATGATGGCGTCGCGCCAAGAAACTATCTCAGGCTGTTTAGGCCTTCCGCAGATCGGAAAAAGGATGGGGCATTGATCAAGCAGTCGCCGAAATTTGCCCTTCCGGTGTTTCGCATACCTCTCGACAATCAGTCAGAATATGAAGCGAAAATTATTGCGGACCTCTCAGACAAAGAGCAAACTGTTTAGATAGGCACTCGCTGCAGGAGGATGGGGATGACCAGGCGTCAGGAATCAGGCGAGCAACTTTCGCTTGATCTGAAAGTGGGAGGTCAGAAAAAGGGCGATGTTTCTCCGAGTGTTGCGCGCCCTAATGTCGTCGCGTTTGTGGATGCTGGGACCCTCGCAATTCGACGCGATGCGATTAAGCGCGTCCAAGCTTCAGGCATATTTCCGGCGCCAGTGGTTCCCCGCCTGAAAGCATAGTCAATCTCAGGGGCTGGTTGGATTCTCGGCGCCTAGAGACTTGGCATTTCCGCTAGGGTCGGATTTCACGCCCGCTGCCGTGTCTTCAGTCGCCTGTCTGCCTCAATGCTTGAGATGGATCGTCACCCAGCCCTCGCGGTGCAAGGTGCGCACGTGGCGAAAATTCTGGCCGACATAGGCCGAGATGACGGCGTCGCGCTGTCGCTCGAGGATGCCTGACAGCACGATCGAGCCGCCAAGTGCGATGTGATCAGCCATTTGCGGCGCCAGCCGCATCAGCGGCCGCGCGAGTATGTTGGCGACGATCAGATCGAAGGGCGCGCGCTTGCCGAAGATCGGGTGGTGAAAGCCCGGCGCGGTCGCGGTTTCCACCAGCGCCTTGACGTGGTTCAGCCGCGCATTGGCGGCGGCGACCCTGACCGCCACCGGATCGATGTCGGTGGCGAGCACCGGAATATGCGCCAGCTTGGCGACGGCAATCGCCAGCACAGCGCTGCCGGTGCCGAGGTCGAGCGCATTGCGCGGGTTTTCGCGCCGAACAACCTTTTCCAGCATTTCCAGGCAGCCGGCGGTGGTGCCGTGGTGGCCGGTGCCGAAGGCGAGGCCGGCCTCGATCTCGATGGCGAGCTCGCCGCTGTGGCGCTTCCTCCGGTCATGCGCGCCGTGGACGAAGAAACGGCCGGCACGCACCGGCTTCAACTCTTCCAGCGAATGCGCCACCCAGTCGATGTCGGGCAGGGCCTCGCGCTCGATCGGCCTCGACAAGGAAAGCCCGGCAAGAATGTCTTTCAAGCGGGTCTCGACCATATCGACGTCGCCATCGGCATAGAGCGACACTTCGTGGATGTCTTTGTCCTCGTCGACCTCAAGCACGGCGATCGGCAGGCCTTCTTCCTCGAAGGCCGCCTCGAGCGCCGCGAAAATGCTGACGGACTCGATCTTTCCGGTGGTGAAGTAAAGGCGCGTCTGGGTCATGAGATGGTTATCAGCTTTTCGCCGCCAGCCGCTTCAGCTTGGCGATGGCCGTATCGGCGCTTTCGCCATAGGCGATTGTGCCGGCAAAGTCGCCCTTGGCGTTGAGCAGCAGCACCGAGGCGGTGTGGTCCATCGTGTAGTCGCCGTTGCCGGTGTCGACCTTCTTCCAGTAGATGCCGAACGACTTGGCCATCGCATGGACCTTGTCCGGATCGCCTGTGATGCCGACGATGCGGTCGGAGAAATTGCTGACATAGGCGTTCATCACCTCCGGCGTGTCGCGCTCCGGATCGACCGAGACGAAATAGGCGTGCAGGGTCTTGCCGTCGTCGCCGAGCGTCTTCAGCCAGCCGGCCAGTTCGAACAGCGTGGTCGGGCAGACCTCGGGGCAATGGGTGAAGCCGAAGAAGACGACGCTGGGCTCGCCCCTGAAGGCGGCCTCGGTGATCGGCGCGCCTTTCTGGTCGACCAGGGTAAAGGCGGCGCCGAAAGGCTCGCCGCCATAGTGGCCGCGGTACCAGTCGAAGGTCAGCCAGCCGATGCCGGCCGCCATCAGGACGAGAATGCCGACCAGGATAGAACGCATCATCAGAAAAGTCCGTCTGCAGAAATCGTCGCGCCGGCTCCATGCCGCGCCCGTGCGACAGTCTTAGCGGTTCGGCCCCGCGCAGGCAAAGTGCCGCGTTGCCGCAACCGCAGCGGTGTTGACGAATCTGCTTGCAAAGCCGGGCTGCTCGCCCCACCTGTGACCGGCACTCGAACCGCAGGAGGCTCCATTGCACAGACTGATTGGGCACGGACTGATTGGGAACGGACTGATTGGGCGAAAACTGATCGGCGGCGCATTGGCCGCGTGCGTTGTCTTTGGCGCCGGCGCTGCTGTGGCCGAGGAAGTCGGCAAGGTCGGCGTCGACTGGCTCGGCAACGACATCATCGTCGAGGCGATCAAGGATCCCAAGGTGGAGGGCGTGACCTGCCACGTCTCCTATTTCGATCGCGGCATCATCGATCGCCTGCACAAGGGCAACTGGTTCGAGGATCCGTCCGATTCCTCGATCTCCTGCCGCCAGACCGGCCCGATCACCATCGGCGACATCGACATGAGCGAGGGCGGCGAGGAAGTGTTCAAGCAAGGCATCAGCCTGATCTGGAAGAAGCAGGTGGTGAACCGCATCTACGACAAGGCCAATGAGACGCTGATCTATCTCTCGCATTCGCGCCAGGTGCAGAACGGCTCGGCCAAGATGTCGGTCACCACCGTGCCGCTCTACGGCCAGAACGTGGTGTGGACCAAAGGCAAGCCGCAATAGGCAGTTTAATTCTTTCCCGGAACTGGTCGGACGGACGAATGGTCCCGCTTGCGGGACCATTCGCGCGGGCGAATCCTTGCTGGGAAACGATCTGACGGACGATTGGCCCCGCTTGCGGGACCAATCGCCTAGGGGTAAAGCCGCCGGCATGGACCGTTCCGAAAATCTCGTCCCGAAAGACCCCGAGCCGCGCATCCATCCGACCGCGGAGCTGAAGGCGTGCAAGCTCGGCCGCTATGCCTCGATCGGCGAGCGGGTGGTGCTGCGCGAGGTCACGGTCGGTGACTTCTCCTATTTCGAACGCCATTCGGAAGCCATCTACACGACGATCGGCAAATTCTGCTCGATCGCCGCCAACAGCCGCGTCAACGCGCTGGAGCATCCCATCGAGCGGCTGACCCAGCACAAGGTCAGCTACCGGCCGAACGAGTATTTTCGCTGGCTGGGCGTCGACGCCGCATTCCGCGAGCGGCGGCAGGCGAAAGCCGTGACCATCGGCCATGATGTCTGGATCGGCCACGGCGCGGTGATCATGCCTGGGGTCGCCATCGGCAACGGTGCCGTCATCGGCGCCAACGCCGTGGTGACACGTGATGTGCCGCCCTACGCGATCGTCGCCGGCGTGCCGGCGAAGGCTCTCCGGCCACGCTTCGCTCCGGATATCACGGCGCGGATCGAAGCTCTCGCCTGGTGGGACTGGCCGGTCGAAAAGCTGGCCAGAGCGGTTCCCGACATGCAGGCCATGCCGATCGAAACGTTCCTCGATCGCTGGGAAAACGACGCCGTCTGACCAGTTCAAGTGCGTAGCGTTGAGACGGAGTCGGGCGACGCGCTTCAAGGCCCGCCGGACTGAAACCCCTTCCGCCATGCGGGGGTGGCGCAGCGGAAGGGGCTGGAGTTAAACCGCTGTGAAGCGGAAGGAACAGGCACTCTCGCCTGCAGGGTCATTGTGACATTGGACCCATAAGGTGTGTTTTCCAGGCTATTCTCCCTATGCGTGTAGGCAATTGTACCTGGAGGTATTTGCTTGCATCGGGAACCTGAAACGGTCGCTGATTGTTCTCATCGCGCCGCAGCGTTGAGGATTTTGATCGATGGAAAAGCATTTCACCAAGGTCGCCAACTGGGTCGCCCGCATAGCCGGCCTGCCGCCGACATTCGCCCTCTGTTGCCTGATCGTCATCGTCTGGGCGGTGAGCGGTCCGTTCTTCGGCTTTTCGGACACCTGGCAGCTCGTCATCAACACGGGCACGACCATCATCACCTTCCTGATGGTCTTCCTGATCCAGAACACTCAGAACCGCGACGGCGCGGCGATCCAGGCCAAGCTCGACGAACTGATCCGGGTCGGCAAGGGCCACAACCACTTCATCGGCATCGAGCATCTGACCGAATCCGAAGTCGAGGAAATCCGCGCCAAATGCGAGCGTGCTGCAAAGCGGCATGACGAACAAATCGCCGACATGGCGGCGAAGAAGGTTGTGGCGAAAAAGCGCGGGTCGAAAAAGCAGGCGGCCTGAAGATCAGTTCTTCATGAACGCCGCGAAACTGTCCTTGTGGTCCGGGTGCCAGCGCGACAGGGCTGGGCGGTTCTCGATGATGTCGCCGATCGCCCAGGCCATGCGCTTTTCATCCAGCGGGCGGGCCGCCTCATTGTCCGGGCACAGGATGTAGAAATCGCCTCGGGTCAGGGATTCCAGCATGAAATCCACAACCTGTTCGCCGGTCCAGGCGCCGGCCGGTTTTTCCGTCGCGCCCTCGGTCAGGCCGGTAAAGGTGAAGCCGGGGATCAGAAGATGGGCAGCGACATGGGCGCCGGGTTCGTTGCGCAACGCATGCGACAGGCCCTCGGTGAAGGTTTTCACCCCAGCCTTGGAGACATTGTAGGCAAGATTGCCGGGCGGCGTGGTGATGCCTTGCTTGGAGCCGGTGTTGACGATCAAACCCGGGCTGGCCGAGGCCAGCATGCGCGGCGCGAAGGCCTCGACGCCATGCACGACGCCCCAGAAATTGATGTCCAGCAGCCGTTTCCAGGCATCGCCGTTTTCCCATGGCTTTCCGGGATTGTCGCCGATACCGGCATTGTTCATCAGCAGCGACACGCCGCCGAAGGCGCCGAACGCCCTTTCGGCGAGGCGGTGTACCTCATCCGCCTTCGAAACGTCGGCGGCGACGGCAAGCACGGCATCGTCGCCGGCAATCGCGGAAACGGCGCGCGAGGCGTCGTCCAGCCGCGCGCCGCCAATATCGGCCAGCACGATCTTCATGCCCATCAGTGCAAGCCGCTTGGCGGCCGCCAGACCGATGCCGCTGGCGGCGCCGGTGATAACGGCGGCATTGCCTGGGGCAAGCGCGGGCAGGGCGGTCTGGATCTCGGCGTCGGTGATCATGGGCGATGGGTTCCTTGTTCGATGGCGCCGAACTTAGCGCCGGAACCGGCCGGCGCAAGCCTCTGCCCGCCTTGTCGGGTTGACCAGTTCGGTCGAGGCTGCGCATGTTGCCCTTTGCCTCCGCAAAAGAGATTTTGCCTGGGGACAAAACAAACTTCAGCCTCGGGGACAAACGGAGATTTCCTGATTGACGGACTGGGTTGCAATCCTGAAAGAACAGACCGCCATTGGCGACCAGATGGGCCGCGAGGTGCCGCAGATGCTGGCCAACCCCGACATCAGCGAAACGCAGGTGAAGACGCTCTTTTCCGCCCTGGAGAAACAAGCCGAGTTCGTCGAGAAGCTGCGTATGGCGCTGGAAAAGTTCGGCCACGATTTCTCGATCATCAAGGCCGCGGAACGGCTGGAGGAGCGCTATGCCGACCTTGCCGCATCGGTGGCGGAAAAACTGAAAGCGATGCGCCGTCGGTGAATGCCTCGACCCTGCCTTTGCCCATGGATCCGCGGTGAATTGTCGAAAAACAGTAAACGTCAGCGGTGTTGAAGAGCCAATAAGCGGCAACCGGGAAATTCCTCAACCATGTCCAAGAAAAATCCGGCATCAGTCCCGCTGGCCAGGACGGTTACGGCCGCCCACCTGTTGACTTTTCTTGGCTTGGCCGCTCCCTCTTGCAGGGCAGTCTTGGCCGAAGCAGATGAACGGCCGGATTCGAATGGAGGGACTGATGAGATTTCGTTTTCTGCTTGTGTTCGCGACCATAATGGCCGCGGTCTTCGGGACGTCCGCCGCAGCCTTCGCTTACAGCGCCCACACCACGACCAATCTCAATGTCCGTAGTGGGCCGGGAGCGGGATATGCCAGGGTCGGAACGCTGCCCGGCGGCTTCAGGGTCAATGTCACCGGCTGCCAGCCGGGCTGGTGCAGAATTCATGGCGGCGGCGTGAGCGGCTGGGCCAGCTCCGGTTATCTCGAACGCTCCCAAATCGTTCGCCCGCCAATCATCATCGTGCGTCCGCCGCATCGGCCGCCACACTGGCACAAGCCGCACCGTCCTCCGCACCATCGGCCGCACAGGCCACGTCCCGGCAAGTGCAAGATCGCGCCCGGCTTCTCCTGCAAATAGGTTCATTTGCGCCGGGTCTGGCGTGACGGGCAGGGCGGCAAATCAATTGCGGCCCTGCCGCCATGTCCATGGCCTGACGGGTACTTCAGCCGTTCGGTGTTTCAGGCGAAAGATGCGCGCGTCCGCGTGGCACGCCAAGACCGGTATCCGGCGGCTCGCCGGCTGCTGGTCTGTTCTCGATCATGTGCGTGGTGCGCCAGCGGCCGAAACGGTAGTAGGCCGCCGCCAGTACAAGCGAGCTGATCGAACCCACCGGGAAACTCCACCACAGCGCTTCCTCGCCGATCACGCCACGCATGAAATAGGCGAAGCCGGTGCGCACGACCAGCACCGAAATGACCAGGATGATCAGCGGCGGCATCACGGCACCCGTGGCTCGTACGGTGGCAAACAGCACGATGGTTATGCCGAACAGAATGAACGACCACGAGGCGACATTGTTAATGTGGACGGCGATGTCGATCGCCGCGCTGTCGCTGCTCAGGAACAGGCTCAGCACCGAACGGTCGAAAACCGACAGCACTGCAACCAGTGCGCCGGTCAGGACCAGGTTGAAGCCGACACCGGAGGCGGCGATGCGGCCGATCCGGTCCCAGCGCCCGGCGCCGACATTTTGCGCCGCCATCGAGGACACCGCGGCGCCGATGGCGAGCGCCGGCATCTGGATATAGGTCCACAGCTGGGCGGCGATGCCGTAGGCGGCGGCGACCTGTGAGCCGTAGGAATTGACGATGCCCATCACCGTCAGTGCCGCCGCCGAAATGACGATCATCTGCAGACCCATCGGCACGCCCTTGACGACGACGATGCGAAGCAAGGTGGGATCGGGCCGCAGCAGGGCGAGGTTGGCGCCGGCCAGCCGCAGCGGATGCCTGCGCACATAGAGCACGATCAGGATGGCGATCACGCTTACCGTCTGGCCGATCAGCGTGGACGTGGCGGAGCCCGCGATGCCGAGTTCGGGAAACGGTCCGATGCCGCGGATGAGCAATGGGTTGAGCACGATGTCGAGGACGACGGCCAGAGCCATGAAGAAGAAGGGCGTGCGTGAATCGCCGGCACCGCGCAGCACGGTCATGACGAAGGACAGAAGGTTCATCATCGGCACGGCGACGAAGATGATGCGCAGATAGGAGCGCGCGAGCGGCAAGGCATCGGCCGGTGTGCCGAGCGTGTTGAGAATGGCGTCGACCCAGATCCAGCCGCAGACCGCGAGGATAACGGAAACGAGGAAGAAGAACGTCGCGCTGGTGCCGACGATGCGGCGCGCCTCGGGCAGGTCGCGGGCACCGACCGACTGGGCCACCAGGATGGTGGCCGCCATGCCGATGCCGAACACGGTGCCGAGGATCAGGAACAGGACGAGGTTGGCGTTGGAGGTGGCGGTCAGCGCCGATTCGCCGAGGAAACGGCCGACCCAGACGGCGTTGATCGAACCGTTGAGCGACTGCAGCACGTTGGAGCCGAGCACCGGCAGAGCGAACAGCAAGAGCGTGCGCGGGATCGGGCCGCTGGTCAGGTCGCCGGTGCGCCGGCGCGGGGGATTTTTTTCGTCCATGGCGGGCAGCTCGGCGACGGTTTGTTTCAAGTCGCGTCCGCGATGATTGCCGATACAACGGAACGCAGGTTGTGCCTTGATCTAATCATGTTCTCAAAGCTTCCGGAATGGGATATTGATCCTCGATGCGTGGGGCCGCATTCCTATCAGATCTTGGATAAGCCGGGGGGTCATGTCCGATATTCCGCTGTTTTCTGTGCGCCTGAACCGGCGCGCGTTTCTCGGTGCATCCGCTTTGGGCGCCCTGGCTGTTTCGGCGTGTACAACAACAGACGTGGCGCCGCCGCCGCCGGATGCAGCACCGCCGAGCGATCCGGCTTTCGGCGATGCCGCAAGCATGTATGCGGCGCGTGTCGACGAGGGCTATCAACTGCCGGCAATCCCGGTTGCCAAGGTCGATCCGAAATTCGTGCGCCAGATCGTGGCTGATCCGACCGGGGAGAAACCCGGCACGATCGTCGTCGATACGTCTGAGCACTTCCTTTATCTGGTGCGCGAGGGCGGCACAGCTATTCGCTATGGCGTCAGCCTTGGCAAAGCCGGTTTCGGATGGACCGGCAGCGCCGTGGTCCAGGCGAGGAAGAAGTGGCCGGTCTGGACGCCGCCGCCGGAGATGATCCAGCGCCGGCCGGAACTGGCGAAATACAAGGACGGCATGCCGCCCGGCCCGCAGAGCCCGTTGGGCGCCCGCGCGCTGTATCTGTTCCGCGACGGCAAGGACACGATGTACCGGCTGCACGGCACGCCGGAGTGGGATTCCATCGGTAAGAACGCTTCGTCGGGCTGCGTGCGCTTCATGAACCAGGACATCATCGACCTCTACAGCCGCGTCAACGGCCCCGCTCAGGTCTTCGTGCGTCCCAACCTGTCGGCCGCCGGCAAGATCATGGCCGTGTCGAGCAGAACCGCCGAGCCGATCGATGCGGGCGTCCCGAAGGACGCGGAGTTCTTGAAGTAAGCCTTCTCAATCAATCTGCCTGGAAAAACACCAGCAATAGTGCTCCGGGCGGACGCGCCAAGCGCGCCCGTCCGTGCAGTGGTCGTTACTTCTTGGCCAAACCCGGCAGCGTGACCTGATAGACCAGGAACATGGTGTCGACATTGGCGCCGTCTTCGGCCTTGTAGGGCGCGCCGACCTGAAAACCGTCCTGGGCGAGGAAGTCGTTGTCGTTGGCGACGAACAGGAAGTAGTCGTCGGGCAGCTTCGCATCGAGCACGCTGACCACCGACATCGCCTCCCACTTCTCGGACAGGTTATCCTGGTCATTGGGCGCGCCATTGTGCAGGCCGAAGCGGCCGAGCTCGGCACTGTCGTTGATGTCGATGAATGGCGTCAGCTTGGCCGGTGTCACCGATGGGTCGACGACGCCTTTGGGGGCGACCGGCCTGTCAGCGCCGTCGAAGGCGCCGCCGGCGATGTCGGTCGCGGTGGATAGGTCGACGACGTTGACCTGGCGATAGAGCGAGGCGTCGCCCTTCAGGCCCTGGCCGTTGCCGCTGTCGCGCGCCAGCATCAGGAAGCTCTTGTCGGAGAGCGCCACGATCTCGCTCTGCGCGGCGACCTTGGTCTTGCCCTTGGCATCCCTAAACACCGGCAGCGGCACGACATATTCGTGCGCCAATTTGAGATGGGCGAGGTCGGACGCGTCATAGACCAGCGCCCTGGTGTTTTGGCGGGTCGAGCCGGAATCGCCGCCGTCCTGCCTGGCCGCCGACTGCAGCACGGCGATCAGGAACTTGCCGTCGGGCGTCATCGCCATGCCTTCGAGGCCTTGATTGTTCTGGCGGCCGGTGTCGGGATCCTTCGGATCGGGCTCGGCGGCACCGGGTCCCGGATTGTCCGAGGCGAAGTTCGGCGTGCCGTGGCGCATCGGCACCAGCGCAGCCGGTGGCTGGGTTGCCGACAGCAGATGCCCGTCGGCGGAAAACCGATAGATGTTCGGGCCGTATTCGTCGGAGATGAACATCGAACCATCGGGCAGCCGCACGATCGCCTCGTTGTCGAGCGCCAGCTTGCCATTGTCGGCTTGCGGCAGGATCGGCATGTCGCCGCTTGCCGCGCGCACGCCGTTGAGCGGATCGAGGCCTGTGGCATCAGCCCCCTTGTCGTCGGTGAGAAGCATGGTGTCGGCGAGCGTTGCCTTGACGCCGGTCTGCTGCTGGCCGGCAGCAGGTGCCGCACCTGGTGCCACCGGGGTAAACTCGATGGCGACGGTGTTGAGGCGCGGCCGGTAGTCGGTGGTGCCGACGACATTGTAGCCGCGATCCGGCAGCAGCCAGAGCGAACCTTTGTAGCCGGCGGCCTCATGCGTCCAGCCTGATGTGTCGATCGACATGCCCGAGCCCGAACCAAACGTCTCGCCGAACTTGTCGCGCTGAGCGGCCGGGATGCGGCCGACGCCGACCAGCCCTTTGTTGACAAAGCTCGTGCCGCCGACGGTCGCGGTGCTGTCGGCGAGCGCCGGCGTCAAGGCGGTGAACAAGGCCAGCGCGACGCCGAGCGACGCGGTTCGATATAGGTGTTTCATGGATAATCCTCTTTGTGACGGATGTGCCGGAGCGGCCGCGGGACGAAAAACTGAAAGAGGTGCGACATCGATGATGCCGCGCAAGCCTCCCCGAAACGCGGTCTACGGCGCGAACATGATGCTTGCGTGACAGCGCGCAGTGCATGCCGGCGGTCGACGAAAAACGATGCGCGCGCGGTACTGGACACTTATGTCTAGTGCGTATATGGTCCAGCCTTCGGACTAACCGTGGAGGGGAAGCCTTGAAGTCGCACTACCGCGCAGTCGTCATCGGGGGTGGCGTGGTCGGAGCCTCCGTCCTTTATCATCTGACGCGATTTGGCTGGAGCGATGTGGCGCTGATCGAGCGCGCCGAACTGACGGCCGGTTCGACCTGGCACGCGGCGGCAGGCTTCCATGCGCTCAACGCCGACCCCAACGTGGCGGCGCTGCAGGACTACACCATCAATCTCTACCGCGAGATCGAGGCCGAATCCGGCTGGGATATCGGCCTGCATATGACCGGCGGCGTCAACATCGCCAGCGATCCCGCGCGCTGGGAGTGGCTGAAATCGGCCTGGGCGGTGTTCCAGTCGGTCGGCATCGAGACCGCTAGGTTGGTAACGCCCGACGAGATCAAGGCGATCTGCCCGATCGTCGACGTCACCGGCGTGCTTGGCGGCCTGCATGATTCCAACGAAGGCCATCTCGACCCGTACGGCACGACGCACGCCTATGCCGGCGCTGCAAAAAAGCGCGGCGCCGACATCATCCTGCGCAACCGGGTCGTCGAGCTGAAGGCGCGCGCCGACGGCCGCTGGGATGTCGTCACGGAGCAGGGCACCATCATCGCCGAGCATGTCGTCAATGCCGGCGGGCTGTGGGCAAAGCAGCTCGGCCGCATGGCCGGCGTCGATCTGCCGGTGACGCCGATGGAGCACCATTACTTCATCACTGAGGACATTCCCGAGATCGCGGCGCTGGACAGGGAAATCGGCATCGCCGTCGATCTCGACGGCTTTTCGTATCTCAGGCAGGAGCGCAAGGGCGTGCTGCTCGGCGTTTACGAGCAGAATCCAAAGCACTGGAACATGGATGGCGCGCCGTGGGACTACGGCATCGAGCTGATCCCGGAAGACATCGACCGCATCAGCCCGGAACTCGCCAAGGCGCATGAGCGCTTCCCTTGCCTGGCGACGGCCGGCATCCGCAAATGGGTCAACGGCGCCTTCACCTTCACACCGGACGGCAATCCGATCGTCGGGCCGGTGCGCGGCCTAAAGAACTACTGGGTCGCCTGCGGCGTCATGGCCGGTTTCAGCCAGGGCGGGGGCGTCGGCAAGTCGCTTGCCGAATGGATGATTTATGGCGAGCCGCAGGCCGACATTTTCGGCATGGACATCGCCCGCTATGGTGCCTTCGCCGCGAACCGGGAATATCTCAGGCAGACGACGCGCCAGTTCTACTCGCGCCGCTTCGTCATGACCTTTCCCAATGAGCGGCTGCCCGCCGGCCGGCCGCTGAAACGCCCCGGCGCCTATGACGGCATGACGGAAGCGGGATGCGAATGGACGGCTTCCTGGGGGTTGGAAATCCCGGCCTATTTCGCGCCGATGGGGTTTGCCGAGAACACGACGCTGCGGCGCTCCAACGCCTTCGACATCGTCGGCGACGAGGCGCTGCAGGTGCGGCGCGCCGCAGGTCTCGTCGATATCTCGGCCTATGCGCGCTATGCGGTCTCAGGCCCCGGTGCCGAGGCGTGGCTCGACCGGCTGCTCGCCTGCAGATTGCCGAAGCCGGGGCGGGCCGGTCTGGCGCCGATGCTCGGCCATGACGGACGGCTGAAGGGCGACCTCACCGTCTTCAACTGGGGCGGCGGCGACTATTGGCTGATGGGCTCCTACTATCTCCGGGAATTCCACATGCGCTGGTTCGAGAGCCATTCGGTTGAAGGCGTCACCGTCGCCGACCTCTCCGACACGATGAGCGGCTTTCTGCTGACGGGGCCGAATGCGCGAGAGATTCTGGAGCGTACGACGCATCAGGATGTGTCCGGCGCAGCGCTGCCGTTCATGGCCTGCGGCGCATTCGACATCGGCATGGTGCAGGCACGTGTGGCGCGGCTGTCGATATCAGGCGAACTCGGCTTCGAAATAAGTTGCCCCGCGACCATGCATGCCACTCTGCGCGACACGCTGCTGGCTGCGGGCGAGGATCTCGGCTTGGCCGAAATCGGATACTATGCCCTCAATGCGCTGCGGCTGGAGAAGAGCTTTGGCATCTGGTCGCGTGAATTCACGCAAGGCTATACGCCGGGCCAGACCGGTCTCGACCGGTTCATCGCTTTCGGCAAGAGCGACTTCATCGGCCGCGAAGCAGCGTCGAAACAGCGGGAGGCCAGCAGCGGCCAATGCCTGGTGACGCTTGAAGTCGACGCGCTCGATGCCGATGCCAGCGGCTTCGAGCCGGTCTGGCATCAGGGCCGGCGCGTCGGCTTCGTCACCTCGGGCGGTTACGGTTATACGATCGGCAAGAGCCTGGCGCTGGCGCTGGTCGACCGCGATTTCGCGGGCGAGGGCACCGCGCTCTCCGTGCATGTCGTGGGGGAGGAACGGCCGGCGCATGTCGTCGCGGCCTCGCCCTATGATCCCCTGGGCAAGGCAATGCGGCAATGAGGAGGATTTCCGATGGTCGATGACGCGGCACGGGACGGCAGGCGCGAGCGCCGGCGTGGACGCACGGGCGAGGCCGGCAGCGAAAGCAGCCGCCGTCCCAATTACCATTCGCTGAAGAACCCGTTCCTGCCGCAGCCGATCTTTTCTGATGATCAGGTGGCCGCGATTCACGAAACGGCGCTGCGGGTGCTGGAAGAGCTCGGCATCAAGGTGCTGCTGCCGCAGGCGCGTGAGCACTTCGCCAGCGCCGGCGCGCTGGTCGATCCGGACACCGACATGGTGCGCATCGGCCGCGACATGGTGACGGCGGCACTCGCCTCGGCGCCGAGATCGATCCACGCTCACGCCGGTTCGCGCGCCCGCGATCTGACGCTGGAGCTCGGCTCGATGACCTTCCTCGCCGGATGCGGGGCGCCGAACGTCACGGATCTCGAGCGCGGCCGGCGGCCGGGAACACTGGCGGATTTCGAGGATCTCATGCGGCTGGTGCAGCATTTCGACGTGCTGCATATGCTGGGGCCCTGCATCGAACCGCAGGATGTCGACAACCGCTTTCGCCACTATGCCGTCAACCGCGCGCAGCTGACGCTGTCGGACAAGCTCCCGTTCGTCTTCGCGCGCGGCACCCCGCAAGTCGAGGACGGGTTCGAGATGATTCGTCTGGCGCGCGGCCTGTCGCAGGACGAGTTTCTGGCAAATGCATATTGCTACACCGTCATCAACACCAACTCGCCGCGCCAGCTCGACATCCCGATGGCGCAAGGCATCATCGATTTCGCCCGCGCGGGCCAAATCTCCGTCATCACGCCGTTCTGCCTGGCGGGCGCCATGGCGCCGATCACGGTCGCCGGCGCGCTGACGCTGCAGCATGCCGAAGCGCTCGCCGGGCTGACGCTGGCGCAGATCGTGCGGCCGGGTGCGCCGGTCGTCTACGGTTCGTTCTCCTCCAATGTCGACATGAAGTCCGGCGCGCCGGCCTTCGGTACGCCCGAGCACGTCAAGGCGACGTTGGGCGCCGGTCAGCTGGCGCGCTTCACCGGACTGCCGTGGCGATCGGGCGGCGGCAGTGCCGCCAACATCTCAGACGCGCAGGCCGCGCACGAGACGCAGTTCGCGCTGTGGGGCTCGGTGCTGGCCGGGGCGACGATGTGCATCCATGCCGCCGGCTGGCTGGAGGGCGGCCTCAGTGTCTCCTTCGAGAAACTGATCACCGACATCGAGGCGCTGCAGACGGTGGCTGAACTTTGCGCCGCGACGCCCGGCGATACCGATACGATCGGCTTCGAGGCGATCGCCGAGGTGCAGCCGGGCGGCCACTTCTTCTCGGCCGGCCACACCATGGCGCGCTACCGCACCGCCTTCTACGAACCGCTGGTGGCCGACTGGTCGAATTTCGGCAACTGGACGCAGAGCGGCTCGAAGACAGCGAGCGAGCGCGCCACCGGCGTCTGGAGGCGGGTGCTTTCCGATTTCGCGCCGCCGGCAACGGCTGCCGCCACATCAGGCGTGCTGGATGAGTTTATCGCGCGGCGCACGGCAGAGGGCGGAGCGGCGCCGGTGTCTTAAGGCCGGCTTTCGCTGATCGCCCTGGTTGTGGCGCGATCCGGAACCTGCAGCGCCTCCCGCGCATTCAAGGTTGCGGCCGGTTCACTGCGGCACCGGTGTGCTGTTTGAGGGGAGGACGACATCGGCGGCCCTGCTGCCACCATCAATCGCTGTCGCGTGCGACCAGCTCCAGCGGCCAGACCTCGCGGATGATCCGTGGACCCTCCGGGCCGGCGAAGGCGGGAAGCGACGCCAGCAGCATTTCAGCAAGCCGTTGTCCCATTGGCTCCAGCGCCGGGCGGAAGGCGGTCAACGCCGGGGAAAAATAGCGGCAGAGCGGCGTGTCGACGATGACGGTTACCGCCATGTCCTGGCCCGGCCTGATGCCCATCTCGGCCAGCGCCTTGCAGCCGCCCAGCGCCATTGCATCATTGTTGAAGATGATGGCGGTCGGCGGGGCCTTGGAGCGCATCACCTGCGGCGTCACCTCGTAGCCGCCGGCCTCGTTGATGAAGCCGGAGGCGATCAGCTCGGGGTCGATCTCGATGCCGTGCCGCTTCAGGGCCTTGCGGTAGCCGGCCAGGAACAGATAGCCGAAGTTGAGGTCGAGCGACGGACGGATAGCGGCGATGCGGCGGTGACCGCGCGCCACAAGGCGGTCGACGGCGTCGGCGCCGGCCTTCTCGAAATCGAGGTCGAGGGAAGGATAGGACTTGGCCCCGGAGCGACTGCGGCCGAGCGTGGCGAAGGGAAAGCCGGCTTGGGTGAGATAGTCGATGCGCTCGTCCTCGCGCCGCGTCCAGGCCAGCAGCACTGCATCGGCGCGGCGCGTTTCGACGACACGGCGCAGGCGCTCCTGCTGGTAGTCGCCCGGCGCCCCCATGACCACGGTCAGGTCGAGCCCGCTTTCGGCAAGCCTGGCCTGCAGCCCGATCAGAAACGGAATGAAGAACGGCTCGCCATATTGCTGGTCGCCGGGATGCGGCTGCAGCATGAAGGCGATCGAACGGGTGGCGCCTTGCCTCAGGCTGCGGCCGGACTGGTTCGGCGAATAGTTCAGCGTCCTGGCCGCCTCGAGCACGCGCTGGCGCGTGTCGGCATTGACGTCGGCGCGGCCGTTCAGCGCCCGCGACACCGTGCCGATCGATATGTTCAAGTGACGGGCAAGGTCGTGAATGCTGGACGCCAAGAGACTGTTCTCCCCCTTGCTTGGCTAGCACCGGTAGCCGCTCAGGCCAAGGCGGTAAGACGAATTTCGCCAAGGGCCGATTGACATTCTACGCCTTCGGGTGTGTTCTCGTAAACGTTTACGGAAAAACGTTTACGGTCCTGCCGTGGATGCCGTGACGATCGGTCTGGAGGGACCGAGCGGAGGAGGAGCGCTGGATGATCGATGTCGTCCTGGTCGGCTGCGGAGCGATGAGCAAGGCCTGGCTCGATGCCATCAGGCAGATCCACGGGCTCACCCTTGTCGGCCTCGTGGATCTCGATGCCGACAGGGCACGGGCGAGGGCACGCGAATACGACCTCACCAATGCCGTCATCGGCAGCAATCTCGACGCCGTGCTCGACCAGACCAAACCGCAAGCAGTGTTCGACGTGGTGGTTCCAGCCGCCCGGCACGAAGTCGCTTTTTCCGCTTTTGCCCACAATTGCCATCTGCTGACGGAAAAGCCGCTCGCCGACAGTCCGGAAAATGCGCGCGCCATCGTCGAGGCCGCTCGCCGCGCCGGGCGCATTCACGCCGTCGTGCAGAACCGCCGCTATGTCGCCAATGTGAGGCGCATCCGCAGGTTCCTGGATTCCGGCGCCATTGGTACGCCGACCAGCATCCACGCCGACTTCTTCGTCGCGCCGCATTTCGGCGGCTTTCGCGAGGAGATGGCGCATGTGCTGTTGCTCGACATGGCGATCCACACATTCGACGCCGCCCGCTATATGGTCGCCGGCGAGCCGGCCGGCGTCTATTGCCAGGAATGGGAGCCGGCCAATTCCTGGTACCGGCAGGGATCGTCGGCCAGCGCCGTCTTCGATCTCGGCCGCGGCAAGGTCTTCACCTATGCCGGGAGCTGGTGCGCCGCCGGCTTCCGCACCAGTTGGGAAAGTACATGGCGCATCGTAGCCGAGCGCGGCAGCCTGCTCTGGGACGGCAATGACGAGCTGAGGGCAGAAGCAGTGATGCCGGGCCGCGACGGAATGTTCGACAAAACCCAGCCGATCGAGGTGCCGCCGCTCGATGCGTCCGATCGCGTCGGCGGCCATCTCGGCATTCTCCTGGATTTCATGCACGCCATCGAGACCGGCACCGAGCCGGAAACGCGCGGCGCCGACAACATCAAGAGCCTGGCCATGGTTTTCGGTGCCATCGAGAGCGCCGAGACCGGACGCCGCGTGGCGATCGCAGAGGACACACAATGACGCCGAACCCGCTTCTCGACATCCGGATCGGCACCATGGTGCGGGCCAATCTCGACGACCCGGCGGCTTACATCAAACAGATCCTGCCGCTCGGCTTCGAAAGCATCCAGCCCTTCTTCTGGCAGACGCTTGGCGGCAAGGACCTGCCGCTTCTCGCCAGCCAGATCCGCGAGGCGATCGGCGATGCCGACGTCACCGTGTCCTCGCTCGGCGTGTTCGGCAATCCGCTGGAAGACGGCGAGGTCGATCGCGGCGTGCTCAAGGCCTGGGAGACGGTGATCGACAATGCGCATCTGTTCGGCACCTCGATGGTCAGCGGCTTCACCGGCCGTTTGCGCGGCAAGAAGCTGACGGACAGCCTGCCGCGCTTCAAGGAAGTCTGGGGTCCGCTGGCCAGGCGCGCCGCCGACAAGGGCGTGCGCATCGCCTTCGAGAACTGCGCCATGGACGGCAACTGGGCCGCCGGCGACTGGAACATTGCCCACAATCCGGACGCCTGGGAGCTGATGTTCAACGAAGTGCCGGACGACAATCTCGGACTGGAATGGGAGCCCTGCCACCAGCTCGTCTATCTGATCGACCCGATACCGCAGATCCGCAAATGGGCGCCCCGCATCTTCCATGTGCACGGCAAGGACGCGACGGTGCGCTGGGATGTCATCCGCGAGCATGGCGTGTTCGGCCGGCTGCCCTTCGTGCAGATGCGCACGCCCGGTTTCGGCGACAGCGACTGGACGCGGGTGATCAGCGAATTGCGGCTGGCCGGCTACAAGGGGGCCATCGATATCGAAGGCTGGCACGACCCGGTCTATCGCGGCGACCTCGAGATCACCGGCCAGGTGCGGGCGCTGGAATATCTCAAGCAATGCCGGGGAGGGGCCAGCTACCTGCCGAACCCGATGTGAGGATCGGCCAGCGGGAGGAGCCGGCCGGGATGTCTGCAACGCACATTGCCGAAGCGAATGTCGAAACCCCTCGCTTGCGAGGACAAAAAGGGAGGATAAGTGCATGAGCATGACGATGAGAAGGACAGTTCTGCGCTCGACCGTCGTGGCCGCCGCCACGGTACTTGCCGCTGCGATCTCCACCTTGCCCGCGCGGGCGCTCGACGCCAAATGGTGCAAGGACGTCCACATCCGCTTCTTCGTCGGCGGCGCCGAGGGCGACGCTTTCGGCACCATCGTCTACAATGGCGCCAAGCAGGCAGAGGCCGATCTCGGGCCGAAGGTCGACTACATCTTCTCCCAGTGGGACATCGAAAAGATGGTGCAGCAACTGCGTGAGGCCGTCGCGGTCAAGCCCAACGGCATCGCCATGATGGGCCATCCGGGCGACGCGTCGATCATGCCGCTCGCCGAACAGGCGCACAAGGACGGCATCAAGATGATGTACCAGAACGTGCCGGTGCCGAAGGTGATGGCGGCATTCGGCGGCGGCTATGTCGGCGCCCAGCAGGAACAGCAGGGCCGCGCGCTCGGCGCCGAGGCGTTCAAGCTTGGCAAGCTGAAGGCCGGCGACAAGGCGATCATGATCGGTCCGTTCGAGAATGAGAGCCGTGGTGCGCGCGAGCGCGGTACGGTCGCCGCACTGAAGGAAGCCGGCGTCGAGGTCATCCAGTTGTCCTCGCCGCCGAGTGGCGAATGGGCGTCCGATCCCAATCTGGCCATTCCAGTGATCACCGCGGCGCTGCTCAACAATCCCGACGTCAAGGCGGTCGGCTATCCCGGCGGGCAGATGCTCGGCAATGTCTCGACCTATATGCAGGCGGCCGGACGCAAGGCTGGCGAGATCTTCAATTTCGGCTTCGACACCAGCCCGCAGATCGTCGAGGGCTTCAAGGGCGGCTGGGTGCAATTGACCGCCGACCAGCAGCCGTTCCTGCAGGGCTATCTGCCGATCCTCAGCCTCTGCCAGCAGGTTGTGCTGGGGCTGGCGCCGATGAATGTCGACACCGGCGCCGGCTTCGTCACGCCCGAGAATTACGAGATCGTCGCCGAGCTCGCCAAGCAGGCGCTGCGCTGACCTCCCAAGCCGCCGGGGCGGGGGCGGCCCCCCCCCCCCGGGCCCCCGGCGGCCGCGGCGGGCCGGGGCCATCAAAGCCGGGGGGCGGGGGGGGGGACGCGGCGCGGACGGGGGGCC
>NZ_JBVVQW010000006.1:121161-368024 GCF_055811655.1 Mesorhizobium sp. WSM4809 | reverse complement strand
CGCGGGCGGCCCCCCCGCCCCCGGCCGCCCCCCGCGGGGGGGGGGGCGGGGGGGGGGGGGGGGGGGGGCCCCCGCGCGCGCCCCCCCCCCCCCCCCGCGCCCGCCGGCCCCCCCCCCCCGCCCCCCGGGACCGCTGGCGACGCAGCCGGCACGAGACAATCAAAGCGAGGATCCGATGGCAGAACGCCTCATCGAACTGCGCGACATCAGCAAATCCTATGGCCAGGTCTATGCGCTGGGCGGGGTCAATCTCAGCGTCGACCGCGGCGAGGTCGTCGGCCTGCTCGGCGACAATGGCGCCGGCAAGTCGACGCTGATCAAGATCCTGTCCGGCGTGGTCAAGCCGACCAGCGGCGAAATCCTCGTGCGCGGCAAGCCGGTGACCGGGTGGAGTGCGGCGCGTTCGCGCGAGGCCGGCATCGAGACGGTGTTCCAGGACCGGGCGCTGGCCGTGCAGCAGACCATCGTTCGCAACATCTTCATGGGCCGCGAGCTGACCGGCTTCATGGGCTTTCTCAGGGTCAACAAGGAGATCGAGGAGGCGAGCCGGCTGATGCGCGAGATCGGCTTCACCTCGAAAGTGTTCACGCCGCAGTCGATCGTCGGCCAGCTTTCGGGCGGCGAACGCCAGGGCGTGGCGATCGCCCGCGCCATCTACAAGCAGGCCGAGCTGATCGTCCTCGACGAGCCGACGACGGCGCTGTCGCTGACCGAAACCGCCAAGGTGTTCCATTTCGTGCGCCAGGTGCGGGCGAGCGGCCGCTCGATCCTGTTCATCGGCCACAACATCCATCATGTCTTCGACATCGCCGACCGCTTCGTCGTGCTCGACCGCGGCAAGGTCGCACTGACGACCGACCGCAGCGAGGTCAAGTCGGCCGAAGATCTTATCAACTTCATGGAAGAGGTCGCGCATCCCGGCGGATTGGCCGGGCTGCACGATGCCGGCGACGCGGAGCAGAGAGCACGATGAGCAAGACCATGGAGCCCGACCTGCACGAGCCGTCCGCCGGTATTCCCCGTCCCGGTTCTCAGAAGGAATGGAGGCACCCGTCCGATCACTGGATGCGTGGCTTCATCCTCGACAACCGTGCCGCGCTCGGCACGCTCGCCGTGTTCATCGTCATGATGACGGTGTTCATGATCGCCAACCCGACCGTCTTCACTACCTGGTATCTCTACCGCTCGGTGCTGACGACGCTGCCGGTGGCGCTGTTCGTGGTGGTGCCGCTGGTCTTCGTCGTCACCTGCGGCGAGATCGATCTGTCATTTCCGGCAACGATGGGCTTTGCCTCATGGGTCTTCGCGCTGGTCGTGCAGGCCGGCTACGATCCGTTCCTCGGCATCGCCGCGGCACTCGTCACCGGCATGCTGCTCGGCTTCCTGGTGGGCTCGCTGGTCGTCTATGGCGGGCTGTCGTCGCTGATCGCCACACTCGGCATGAATTTCCTGCTGCGCGGCCTGATCCAGATCATCAACGAGGGCAAGTCGATGGCGCTGACCAGCCTCAGCGACAGCTGGGCCTACACGATCTTCTCAAGCCAGCTCCTGGGCATTCCGGTGCAGATCTTCTGGGCCATCGGCTTCGTCGTGCTGTCGGCGATGCTCTACAACAGGCATCGCTTCGGCGCGCAGGTGAGGGTGGTCGGCGACAACCCCGACAGCGCCCAGCAGATGGGCATCGACGTCAAGCGCGTGCGGGTGAAAGTGTTCGTCTTCGTCGGCATCGGTGCGGCGCTCGCCGGCACCTTCTCGGTGATGATCAACTTCACCTGGTGGCCGACGGCTGGCGACGGCTATCTCCTGCCGGTGCTGGCCTCGGTTTTCGTCGGCGGCACGCCGACCTGGGGCGGCATCGGCACCGTAGTCGGCGGCGCCATCGGCGCGGTCACCGTGTCGTTCATCCAGACCGGCGTCGTCGCGGCAGGATTGAGCGGCTTCTACGTGCAGTTCTTCAACGGGCTGATCATCATCCTGTCGCTGCTGGGGCATAAATGGAACCAGGCGCGGTATCGGTAAGCGGCAGGACATTTCGACTAGCCGTCATCAACTGGCCGAAGCGAGTACTCGCCAGAAGGAGCGAATCGTGGCCGCCTAGCTAGGAATGACCGTAGGGAGGCCTCAAAACCCCCATTTCAACCTATCATAGAAAGACGCCAATTTACGAAAATAGCTCGCGTAATTTGACTTCAGATAGTCAGTCTTTTCGAAATTTTCTCTAAGAAAATCACTTAGGCAGCCCAAGTCGATCTCGTCCGGTTTTAGGAACGGGATGTATATCGTCGCGTTCTCCGGCGTGCATCTCCCTATAATTTCATCAATTTTGCAGTCTTTGTATTTCGAAAGAAAGGGTTTGGCATACATCCCTAGCCTAAAGTCTTTGGCTGGCCGGTTCACCCATTTATCCAGATTGTTCCCCATCTTTGTGTAATCATCCTTGTTCGCAATTCCGGATGCGCGCAAGTATTTGAAAACAGGGACGTTTTTCGTATTGCGTCCTGCCGTCTTTATCGATTGGTCGAGGACCTGTTGCGGGTCATACCCTCGATTTTCGAAAATCAGATCAGCGATCAGATCTCTGGCGTCGATACCGGCATAACCTACGCCCGAAATAGGAGCCAGTTGTTGCGATACAACACCCACGCCTACCAAGAATTCGACGTCCTCTTTCCTGTCGATCTCATCAATGTCTACGACACAAATCTTCTTTTCTGGTTCTGCCGACTTTACCAATTCATAAAGTTGCTCCTTGCAATATCTGAGAACTCTAGCTGGTATCTTCCTCTTTGTGGCCTCAAGAGATCGGTAAATTTGAGAAAAATCATTCGTCTTAACAAGAACGAGCGGGATTTGCACGCCATCAATTGAAATATAGGTATCAGATATACCGTTCCTTATCGGCGGGCCTTTGCACAAATATCAGATTCTTTCTAAGTTTCTCCACGTTTTCCTTTCCGATGCACAATGAAATTGACCTAAGCATCATGCTGATATTCTGGTCGGATATTGAGTATCCAATAAATACCACAGGATGCTCGACGAATATCGTGATCAATTTAGCGGCGAGATAGGCGTTTTTATTGTTAAAATCGTGGTAGTCGTCGGAGGTTAGAGTGAGAGATTCGGGGCGCGATGCGCATCCGTGGATTTTGTATATTTCTCCAATTTCTTGCGGGTTTGAGAATAAAAGCTCCTCCTGTCCGACGTATATTTTATAATCTGGAAATACCTGTTCAAGAAATGGATCCCAATTAGTTGTTATAATCCCATCAACGTTCAAAGAAGATAGGAGCTCAACCTCTTTTTGATATTCTGACTTCTTTGCTATGTTCTGATCCAATTTTAGTAGGTAATTAGCAATTTCGATCCTCAGCGCGGATGTTATCCCCTTCGCCTTCGTTTTATTCTTCGAGACGCTCTCTTTAAATTCATCAGAGGTCCACCAAAAATCATTGAACTGTTCCGCAATTAACTTGGCCGCTAATGGCAAATTTCCATCTGCCGATGCCAGATAGAATTCAAACGGCTGGGGTCCACGACAGAAACGCCGTAGCAACCCAGACCAATCTTCGAGCCCTAGATATCTTCTGGAAAATCCTGATCCAACAAACAGGAATGGACCGGCCGCCTTTGCTTTAAATATTTTTGTTAGATCTTCCTCAACTGACATGTGTCCCCGACCTTCTTTGGCCTATTTTGTTGCCCCGGTTACAAACCCGTCCAGCACGCGTTTTTGGCCGGCCTTGTCAAAGTCGATGGTCAGCTTGTTGCCTTCGATGTTGGATATGTTGCCGTTGCCGAATTTCTGGTGGAACACCCGATCGCCGACATTGAAGGGCGATGGCATGTCGGAGACGGATTTGGCGACCAGTTCGCCGTCGATGGTGCGGCCCTTGACCGAGGTGCGGCCGGCGCCGTAGCCGCTGTCCGTCTCGCCATAGCCGATGCGCTCGACCTGATGGCCGGAGCGCGAGCCCCAATTGCGGTCGGTCGCCTCGGTGCGGTTGGCCTGCGCGCGCTGCCAGCCCGGCGTCGCATAGGTGTTGGAGAAGGCGCCGGATTTTTCGCTGTCGGCGCCGACATTGTCGAAGCGCGAGGCGCCATAGGGGTTTTGCCGTCCCGCGCCCTGGCCGCCACGGCCGGAGGCAAAGGAACCGCCGCCATAGGAATTGCCGTAGCCACCGTAGGAGTTGCCGCTTTCGGCGACCTCGACATGGGCTTCCGGTAGTTCGTCGAGGAAGCGCGACGGAATGGTCGACTGCCACAGGCCGTGGATGCGGCGGTTGGAGACGAACCACAGATGCAGGTTCTTCTTGGCGCGGGTCAGGCCGACATAGGCAAGGCGGCGCTCTTCCTCCAGCCCGGAGCGGCCGCCTTCATCGAGCGCGCGCTGATGCGGGAACAGGCCTTCCTCCCAGCCGGGCAGGAAGACGGTCTCGAATTCGAGGCCCTTAGCCGAATGCAGCGTCATGATCGAGACGGCGTCGAGCCCGGCGTTCTGCTCGGCATCCATGACCAGTGCGACATGTTCGAGGAAGGAGCGCAGCGACTCATACTCCTCCATCGAGCGGATCAGTTCTTTCAGGTTCTCCAGCCGGCCGGGCGCTTCGACCGAGCGGTCGTTCTTCCACATGTCGGTGTAGCCGCTCTCTTCGAGAATGGTCTCGGCGAGTTCGGTATGCGGCGTGGTTTCCAGGGCCTTTTGCCAGCGTTCGAAATTGGCCGCCACCTCGCGCAAGGCAGCGCGCGGCTTCGGCTTCAGCTCGTCGCTTTCGGCGAGCTTGGCGGCGGCTTCCAGCATCGGGATGCGCAGCGCACGCGCGGTGTCGTGGATCTGGCGGATGGTGGCTTCACCCAGGCCGCGCTTGGGTACATTGACGATGCGCTCGAAGGCAAGGTCATCGGCGCCTTGCGCGACGACGCGGAAGAAGGCCAGCGCATCGCGGATCTCCATGCGCTCGTAGAAGCGCGGGCCGCCGATGACGCGGTAATTGAGGCCGAGCGTGACGAAACGGTCCTCGAATTCGCGCATCTGGAAGGAAGCGCGGACCAGGATCGCCATGTCGTTGAGATTGTGCTTTTGCCGCTGGTAGGTCTCGATGGTCTCGCCGACGGCGCGCGCTTCTTCCTCGGAATCCCAGGCGGCGTGGACATGCACCTTGCCGTCTTCGGGATCGTTGCGGTCCGTGAACAGCGTCTTGCCGAAGCGGCCCTCATTGTGGGCGATGAGGTGGGAGGCAGCGCCAAGGATGTGCGCGGTCGAGCGGTAGTTGCGCTCCAGCCGGATGATGGTGGCGCCGGGAAAATCCTTGTCGAAGCGCAGGATGTTGTCGATCTCGGCACCGCGCCAGCCATAGATCGACTGATCGTCGTCGCCGACGCAGCAGATGTTTACGGTGGCGCGGGTTTCGGCCGAAGAGCGCCCAATCTCCCCCCTAGAGGGGGAGATGTCGCCGGAGGCGACAGAGGGGGGCGCTGTCCCTCCAGCCTGTCGGCGCGAGGCGCCCCCCTCTGTCCTGCCGGACATCTCCCCCTCAAGGGGGGAGATCGGCTTGCCTTGAGGCCGCTGCGCCAGGAGGCGCAGCCACATGTACTGCGCGGTATTGGTGTCCTGATACTCGTCGACGAGGATGTATTTGAAGCGCCTGTGGTATTCCTTCAGCACGTCCGGATTGGCGCGGAAGATGCGGATCGGGTGGCACAGCAGGTCGCCGAAATCGCAGGCGTTCAGCGTCTTCAGCCGCTCCTGATAGGCCTTGTAGAGTTCGCGGCCCTTGCCGTTGGCGAAGGCGCGGGCGTCGCCCTCGGCGATGTCGGCCGGGCCTTGCCCCTTGTTCTTCCAGCCGTCGATCATCTGGGCGAACTGCTTGGCCGGCCAGCGCTTGTCGTCCAGACCTTCGGCTTGGATCAACTGCTTGATCAGCCGCACGACGTCGTCGGTGTCGAGGATGGTGAAGTCGGAGCGCAAACCGGCGAGTTCGGCATGTCTGCGAAGCAGCTTCACGCCGATCGAGTGGAAGGTGCCGAGCCATGGCATGCCCTCGACATTGCCTTCGCCGATCAGCACGCCAATGCGGATCTTCATCTCGCGCGCGGCCTTGTTGGTGAAGGTCACCGCGAGGATCTGCGACGGGAACGCCTTGCCGGTGGCGAGGATGTGGGCGATGCGGGTGGTGAGCACGCGGGTCTTGCCGGTGCCCGCTCCGGCCAGCACCAGAACCGGACCTTCGGTGGTTTCAACAGCTAGCCGCTGCTCCGGGTTGAGGCCCTTCAGGTAGTCGGGTGCGTTGTTTTGACCGCTGCGGGCAGCCATGGCGCGCGCGGCGATGCCCGACGGGGCCGTGGGCCGCGCATTGGGTTCGTCGAAAAAGGGCATGTCTTCGGAAAAGCCGGACATTGCCCCGAATGTAGTGATTCGGTGGGGAAAGACCAGAACTGTCTACGTTTTGTTCCGCTAAAGTGCCCGATTGCTGCCCACGCTCCCAGTGCGGTCGATGTTATCCCAATGGCGATGGACCATTACCGCCTGCGCTTGAGGCCCATGCTTGACAGGCGGGACCGTCGGGAGAAAGTTGTGCTTCGGGCAGCGACGCAATGCCGGGTTGCCATGGCAGCGCCGCAAAGCGCAACAGTCGAAGGAGTATCATCTTGGCTGTCACCATCACCTCCCTCATTCTTTTCCTCATCGGCCTGGCACTCGGCGGCGGCGGTATCCGCCTGGCGATGCTGGGCGGCAGCTGGTACTATGTCGTTGCTGGCCTTGCCTTCCTGATCGCCGCCTGGCTGCTTTACCGGCGCAGGTCGACTGCTTTGTGGCTCTACGCGGTGATCGTGCTCGGCACGTTGGCCTGGGCGGTCTGGGAAACCGGCTTCGACTGGTGGGAACTCGGGCCTCGCGGCGGCATCATCGTGCTTCTCGCTTTGTGGCTGCTGATGCCGTGGGCGAGGCGGGGTCTTGTCGGTCCTGACGCACGCGCGCCGCTGATCCTTGCCGTGCTGGCATCATTAGCCGTCGCCGGTTATTCGATGACTTCGGATCCGAAGGATATTGCCGGCGAACTCGGCACCGACAAGGTGGTCGCCAACGCCAATCTCGGCAATGATGTGCCGGCCGGCGAATGGCACTATTACGGCCGCACGCAGTTCGGCCAGCGCTATTCGCCGCTCGACCAGATCACACCGGACAATGTCGCCAAGCTGCAGCCCGCCTGGACCTACCAGACCGGCGACGTGAAGGGTCCCGACGATGTCGGCGAGACCACCTATCAGGTGACGCCGCTGAAGATCGGCGACACGCTCTACATCTGCACGCCGCATAATTTCGCCATCGCAATCGATGCCGCGAGCGGCAAGGAGAAATGGCGCTTCGATCCCAAGGTCAAGCTCGACAAGGACCGCCAGCACCAGACCTGCCGCGGCGTGGCCTATTACGCCGATGCCGCCGGCGCCGCCGGGCAGCCCTGTGCGACCCGCGTCTACCTGCCGACCTCGGACGCGCGGCTGATCGCGCTCGATGCCGCCAACGGGCAGATCTGCCAGGCTTTTGCCGAGGGCGGCACGCTGAACCTTCTGACCAACATGCCCTATCCGAAGTCGGGCTATTATTACTCGACCTCGGCACCGCTGATCTCAGGCGGCAAGATCATTGTCGGCGGCGCGGTCAACGACAATTATTCGACGCAGGAGCCGTCCGGCGTCATCCGCGCCTACGACGCCGCCACCGGCGCGCTGGTGTGGAACTGGGATTCCGGCAATCCGGACCAGACGACGCCGCTGCCGGCCGGCCAGACCTATACCGCCAACTCGCCCAACATGTGGTCGACGCCGAGCGCCGACGAGAAGCTCGGCCTGCTCTACGTGCCGCTCGGCAACCAGACGCCGGACCAGCTCGGCGCCGGGCGCAGTGCCAATGTCGAGAAGTTCTCGTCGTCGATCACCGCGCTCGACCTCAACACCGGGCAGGTGCGCTGGGTGCGGCAGACCGTGCACCACGATCTCTGGGACATGGACGTGCCGGCGCAGCCGAGCCTGATCGACATCACCAAACCCGACGGCACGGTGGTGCCGGCGCTGGTCGGGCCGACCAAGCAGGGCGACCTCTATGTGCTCGACCGCCGCACCGGCGAGCCGGTCATTGCGGTCAACGAAGTGCCGGCGCCCGGCGGCGCGATCGAAGGTGACCACACATCGCCAACGCAGCCGGTCTCCGACCTTACCTTCATGCCGAAGCCGCTCACCGGCGCCGACATGTGGGGCCTAACCATGTTCGACCAGTTGGCCTGCCGGATCGAATTCCAGGGCCTGCGCTATGAGGGGCGCTATACGCCGCCTTCCGTCCAGGGCTCGCTGATCTATCCCGGCAATTTCGGCACCTTCAACTGGGGCGGCATTGCCGTCGACCCGGTCCGGCAGGTGCTGTTCGGCATGCCGACCTATCTGGCGTTCAAGTCGGAGCTCATTCCGCGCGATCAGATGCCGCCGCCGGACGAAGGGCGCGGCAGCGAGCAGGGGCTGAACCGCAACGAGGGTGCGCCCTATGCGGTGGTGATGGGGCCGTTCCTGTCGCCGCTCGGCATTCCTTGCCAGGCGCCGCCCTGGGGCTATGTCGCCGGCGCCGATCTCAGGACCGGCAAGATCGCCTACAAGCACCGCAACGGCACCGTCTACGACATGACGCCGCTGCCGCTGCCGCTGAAGGTCGGCGTGCCCGGCATCGGCGGGCCGATGATCACCGCCGGTGGCGTCGCCTTCCTCGGGGCCGCGGTCGACGACTATCTGCGCGCCTACGACCTGACGTCGGGCAAGCAGCTGTGGCAGGCGCGGCTGCCGGCCGGCGGGCAATCGACGCCGATGACCTATACGGTCGCCGACGGCCGCCAGTTCGTGGTCATCGTCGCCGGTGGCCACGGTTCGGTCGGCACCAAGCCTGGGGACTATGTGATGGCCTACGCGCTGCCGAAGTAGGGGCGCAGGGGGGCGCGATCTCTCAGAGGTCGCGCCGACCATCATCTGTGCCGGTATCTTTCCCCCGCATAGTGACGGGGAAACGTGCCCGACTGGGCGATGAGGGGCGGCAAACCTTCCGATCGGCCCGATTGTCGATCAGCCAATCCCCAGATGGCCCTTCAGGCTGGGCACCGAGCCGAGCACCTTGTTGGTCAGGTCGGGGCCGGCGGCGGCTTCGGCCTGCTGGATCAGCGTCGCGCCGGCCTTCTGGATCTGCGCCATGTCGAGCCCGGATGCCTTGAGTGCGGCGACGCCGTTGATCAGCGCGCCGGCCTTCTCGCCGAGAACGCCGCCAAGCGCGCCCTGCAGCGACGACAGAAAACCGCCACCGCCGGCCGGAGCGGCGGCCATGACGTCATATTGATGGGCGAGGTCGTCGGCGCCGGGGATCCTGGCGAAGAACGCCGAGGCGCTTGTGCCCTCCGCCTCGTGTTCGAGCACCGAGAAAATGGTGCCGACGACTTTCTGCGTCGTCACCTGGTCGAGGCCCGCCTTCTGCGAGACGGTGTTGACGATATCCTGGACGTTCATGGCGTCACTCAGCCCTGGGTTTTCGTGTTGCGGTTCCGCTCAGTGCGGACCCTGATCAACGATCGTCTGCCTGCGTTCAGAACCATCGAGCACAGGGCCAAAGCGGCGGTCGCCGCAAGGACGAGCGCGCTGGCGAGGATCGGGGAAGGCATGGTCATGGTCATCGCTTCCTTCTGGGTCTGACGTGTGGGCACACGGCCAGATACTGGTCGATAGCCACCTTCCCTCACGATTGTGGCAGCGCCAGCAGGATTTATCGCCAATGACCAAAAAGTGATGACATGGCCGCGCATGGCGCCGGCTTTACTGCTCGGGCGCGGCCGGCGCCCTGCGCCCTGAGGCAATCGGCGGCCGCGATGAGTGCTCGACTGGATCATGCCGGCTTGGTCCCTATGTAGCTGGGAACTAAAGCCCGAAGCAGAGGACCCCATCCATGACGAAACCCGACGCCAAGCCCGCCATCACCCAGGCGATGATCGACGCCTATGACGAATATACGCATCTGACGCTCGATCGCCGCCGGTTCATGGAGCAGTTGACCCGGCTTGCCGGATCGGGTGCGGCGGCCGCCGCGATCGCGCCGCTTCTGGCGGCAAATTCGGCGCAAGCGGCTGTTGTCGCCGACAACGATCCGCGGGTGAAGGGCGAGGACATCAGCTATCCCGGCAGCAGCGGCGAGATGAAGGGCTACCTGGTCAAGCCGGCGGACAAGGCGGGCAAGCTTGGGACGGTGATCGTCGTGCATGAGAACAGGGGGCTCAACCCGCATATCCGCGATGTGACGCGACGCGTGGCGCTGGAGGGGTTCGTGGCGCTGGCGCCGGATTTCCTGTCGCCGCTCGGCGGAACGCCAACCGATGAAGACAAGGCGCGCGACATGTTCGCCAAGCTCGATCCGGCGCAGACCATCGCCAACGGTGTCGCGACCGTCGCTTTCCTCAAGAGCGACAAGGACGGCAACGGCAAGGTCGGCGCCATCGGCTTCTGCTGGGGTGGCGGCACGGTCAACATGCTGGCCATCAACGCGCCCGATCTCAGTGCCGGCGTTGCCTATTACGGCATGCAGCCGAAGGCCGCCGATGTATCCAAGATCAAGGCGGCCTTGCTGTTGCACTATGGCGGACTGGACGAGCGCATCAATGCCGGCATCGACGCCTTCAAGAAGGAACTCGACGCGGCGCATGTCGAATACACGGTCTATGTCTATGAAGGCGCCAACCATGCCTTCAACAACGACACGTCGGCAGCGCGCTACGACAAGAAGGCAGCGGACCTCGCCTGGGGCAGAACGATCGCCTTCCTCAAGCAGAAACTGGCATAGGGCGTTCGTCTAATCCGTGTTCGCCGGCTTGTGGAAGGCGACGCCGGCGACCACCAGCGCAATGCCGAGGCAATCGGTAAAACTTGGAATCTGGCGCAGCACGACGACGCCGATCAGCGTCGCGGTGACGGGCAGCAGCGACAGCATCAGCGCGAAGCTGGCGCGTGGCAGCCGCGACATGGCGAGCTGGTCGCAGATGTAGGGAATGACAGAGGAACAGATGCCGACGCCGATGGCGGCGAACAGCAGCGGCAGTGAGAAAAAGGCCGGCAGCGCATCGGTGAGGCCGATCGGCAGCACGACGATGAAGGCGATCGCCATGGCAGCACCCAGGCCGGCGATGCCGGCGCCTACGCCAGACGCGGCAACGCGGTGGCCGAGCACGATGTAGCCGACAAACAGCGCGCCGTTGAGGAAGGCCCAGCACAGCCCGATGGGATTGTCGGACCATCTGACGTCGATGAGCAGCAAGGTGCCAGCGACGGCGACGACAAGGGCGGCAAGATTGCGCGGGCTCCTGAGGCCGATCGCCGCGACGCCGATGGTGCCGACGAATTCGATCGCCGCCACCAGCGAGATCGGCAGGCGGTCGAGCGCCAGGTAGAACGAACAGTTCATCACCGCCAGACAGGTGCCGAAGGCCAGCAACAGCAGTCTTGTCGAGCGATCGGCGCGGGCGAAGCTTCGCCATGGACGGGTCAGCGGCGCGAAGATGAGTGCTGCCGTGGCGATGCGCAGCCACGCCATGCCGAGCACGCCGACATGCGGGAAAAGCAGCACGGCGAAGGCCGGCCCGAGATAGTGGAAGACGGCGCTGACGGCGAACCAGACATGCGGCGGCAATTTTGCCGTCGGCCTGGCCAGGGTGGGGTTGCCCGGGGCAGGATCTGCCGTAAGAGCTTGCGTTTGATCATCCACCGGATCAGTATCGCAGGCATATTTGCCGGTTTATATGAGTGATGATGGGCTCGTCTGGCGAGATTTCTCTCAGAAGCAAGGAATTTCCCATGAAGCGCCTTCGAACTGAAAGTGCCGACCTCGATGTCTCTGACATGAAGATCCTGCGTCTGCTGGAGAAGGACGCGCGCACCAGCACGGCGGAGCTGGCACGCTCAGTCGGTCTGTCGGCGCCGAGCGTGGCCGAGCGCATCAAGCGGCTGCAGGAAAGCGGCGTCATCGAGGCCTATTCGGTCAGGATCAACCCGGCGGCACTCGGCCTGCCGCTGTCGGCATGGCTGCGCATCCGGCCGGTGCCGGGGCAACTGGCCGTCGTGGCCGAGATCATCCGCGAACTGCCGGAGATCGTGCAATGCGACCGGGTGACCGGAGAGGATTGTTTCATCGCGCTGGCGCATGTCGGCTCGGTGGCCGAACTCGAGCGGGTGATCGACCGCATCATTCCTTATGCGATGACCAATACGGCGATCATCCAGTCGTCGCCGGTGGTGGCGCGCTCGGCGCTGGGAGCGTTGAGGCGCCAGGCTTGACCTACGGGAGAGGAACCTATGCGTGGCCGCGCTTCATGCGCGCCTGCTTCAGGATGGCGCGCCAGCGGATCATGTCGAACGGGATCGGCTCGTTGTTGTTGGCGATGTGGAAGATCTCGTTGTTGACGTTCTTGAGCGAGCGCCAGAAATCATAGTCGGTGATGCGCGGATCGGCGGCCAGCCTGTCCACTTCGACCTTGATGTCGGTTTTCATGCACTTTCCTCGAACCGGCGCCGCGCCGCCCGTGTCGCTACCTCGATGCGGATCGTTTTCGACCGACCCGCTGAGTCGCGCAACGGCTCAGATGGCTTGTTCCCGTTAAAACCTTGGTAAGGTTAACGAGGGCGCCGCGCCGCTTCAAGCATTGCTGCCGGCCGACGGCAGGGTTCTGCGATTTTAGATTGCGGGTGTGGCTTTGAAGCCGGGAACGAGAAGGTGTCGGCTTCGCCCTATTTGCGTTTGATGCTGATCGAACGGCCGGCCCGTTCCGGCATCGGCAGTGCCGAATGGGCGGCGCGCATGGCTTCGACCCTGGCCAGCACATCGGCGGGGAAGGGCGCCACCTTCGGCCCGGACATGTCGACATGCAGCGACAGCGATTCGGAAGTCGCGGCCAGCCAGCCGTCGACATGGCGGATTTCCTGGTAGGCCCGCAGCCGCTTGTCGTCGTGGTCGATGAGCTGGAAGGAGACCGTGACCTTGTGCTCGAGATGCAGCTCCTGCACGTAGCAGACATGGACTTCGGCCGTGTAGATGGTCAGGCGACGATCCTTGGCATAGTTCGGTCCCATGCCCATTGCCTCGAAGGCACCGTCCGAGCAGCGGTCGAACAGCACGTTGTAATAGGCCATGTTGAGATGGCCGTTGTAGTCGATCCAGTCCTTCTCGATGTCCATGGGTTTCGAGACGAAGGGAGTGGGGATGGGCATCGAAACTTCCTTGTTCTGGCGCTGGACAGAGCGTGGCGGGTAAGACTACGCATCCATAATCGCATAACAAGCGTGGACACTGGTCCATTCGCGGAGGAATTCATGGCTCTGAGCGACCTCAACCCGGTCGAACGCAACGAGGAAGGCATCGCTGCGGTGCTCGGCATTCTCAAGCAACAGCTTGGCGAGCGATTCCAGACCGGTCAGGCGATCCGCTCGCAGCACGCGCATACCACCACCTATATTCCGACGCAGGCGCCTGACGGCGTCGCGTTTCCGGAGACGACCGCCGAGGTGCAGGAGATCGTGCGCGCCTGCGCTGCGCACCGCGTGCCGGTGATCGCCTTCGGCGTCGGCTCCTCGCTGGAAGGCCATACCAACGCACCGGGCGGCGGCATATCGGTCGACACATCGCGCATGAACCGTATCCTGGCGGTCAATCCACAGGATCTCGACTGCACGGTCGAACCCGGCGTCACCCGCGAGGATTTGAACCGGCATCTGCGCGACACCGGACTGTTCTTTCCGATCGACCCCGGCGCCAATGCCTCGCTCGGCGGCATGGCCGCAACGCGGGCCTCCGGCACCAACGCGGTGCGCTACGGCACGATGCGCGAGAACGTGCTGTCGTTGACCGCCGTCATGGCCGACGGCGAGACGGTGACGACCGGCAAGCGGGCGAAAAAGAGCTCGGCCGGCTATGATCTGACGCGGCTGCTGGTCGGCTCGGAAGGCACGCTCGGCATCATCACCTCGCTGACCTTGAAGCTGCAAGGCATCCCGCAGGCGATCTCCGGCGGCGTCTGCCCGTTTCCGAGCGTCGAGGCGGCCTGCAACGCTGTCATCGCGACGATCCAGATGGGCATCCCGGTGGCGCGCATCGAACTGGTCAACGCGCTGCAGATGCGGGCGATGAAGAATTATTCCAAGCTCGACTATCCCGAGAGCCCGTGCCTGTTCGTCGAGTTTCATGGTAGCGATGCCGGTGTTGCCGAACAGGCCGAGACCTTTGGCATGATCGCGGAAGAGAATGGCGGCGGGCCGTTCCTGTGGACCAGCGTCGCCGAGGAGCGCACCAAACTGTGGAAGGCCAGGCATGACGCCTACTGGTCGTCGCTGACACTGCGGCCGGGCGCCAAGGGGCTGTCGACCGATGTCTGCGTGCCGATCTCGCGCTTTGCCGAATGTGTGCTGGAAACCGAGGCCGACATAGAAGAGATGGGTCTGATCGCGCCGATCGTCGGCCACGCCGGCGACGGCAATTTTCACGTGCTGGTGCTGATGGATGTCAACGATCCCAGGGAGATCGCGTTGTCGGAAAAGTTCGTCGCGCGGCTCAACATGCGGGCGATCGCCATGGACGGCACCTGCACCGGCGAGCACGGCATCGGCCAAGGCAAGATCGGCTTCCTGCGCCATGAGCTAGGCCACGGCGTCGACATCATGCGCACCATCAAGCAGGCGCTGGATCCGCTTGATATCATGAACCCTGGCAAGATCTTGCCGATGGCGTGGAAATAGAGGAGTGGCCTCAAGCGAGACACTGCTGCCGATCGACGTGCCGCCATCGTCCGCCGGCGCGCCTTTGCCTCATGTCTTCGCCGATGAGCGCAGGCTGCTCGTTGCTTACGTCGCCCACAGACCGGATCCAAAATTCGACGGCACGAATCCACGCTCGATCTCGTCTGTGACCGGCGATCAATCGATCGTAATCCTAACGGCAGAACCCTATCTGGCGTTGCAATTCGGCCCGTCGAACGACGAAGCCATCAGCGGGCACCGTCTCTATGGACTTGGGCTGCAGCCTTATTCCGCGTTCGAAGTTCTCAATTCTACCTGGATCTCCTCCTTCGAAAAGGCAAATCGGGTTCATACATCCCATACACCGGAGCTGTTTTCCGGTTATCAGCACTTTGTACTCACGTTCCACGATTCGACGCTGGAATTCATCACCGAGAACTTTTCGGCCAGCCTTCATCAGGGGGCGGTACTGCCGGCGCTGATGGAAAGTGTCGGTCATGCTGTTCCCACGCGCCGTGTCAAGCCAACGGGATTTTTCTCACGGCTTTTGGGGCGTGGTTGATCACCGGGATTTCCCTGTACCTTGATCGGACCGTCGTTTGGACGCAGACTTCGGCCTGGGACGAGCGGAAGAGGCAAGCTCCACCAACGGAGGAACGACTTCATGGCGATTTCACGCAAGGAAGCGGCGCGTGCGCTGAGCGCGGACGAACAGGAACTGGTGGAGAAATCGCACCACCCGGCGGTGCAGGAGCTTTCCGACGCCGATCTTGCCGGCCTGGTCAAGCTGTTGCGGGAGCGGCGCGACAAGGCGCAGACCCAAGCACACCGCCGCCGGCGTGAGATACGCGGCAAGGGAGCGCCGAAAGGCGCCGCGCCCTCAAAGTCCGATGGCGGTTCGCAGACAAAGCTTGCGGTGCTGGCCATGACCATGCGGCGGCTGAATGGCGAGGCCGAGCGGCGCCGGCAGCTGGCGGCCAGCGTTTCGCTGATCGAAAACGCGCGCAAGGCATTTGTCATGAAGCAAGGGGCGACGCCGGAAGGCCCTGCTTTCAATTCGCGCACCGCGCGCAAGGGGATGCGGTCGGTGGCAAACCAGAGGGCGCAAGACCTCGTCCGACCGATGGAGCTTGGCCGGCAGCGCAAGGCGGCCAAGGTGGCGCAAGCAAAGCGCGACGCACGCTGAGGGTTCTGACAATCGCCGGGTGAAATCGTTGGGACGCCGGCCTGCCGTGCGGTCGCAGGCGTCTTCTATGCGCCCTCAACAAGGGTTTGCAGCATGGGGCGGGTTGGCGCGAAGAACGTCGTGCCGGTGTGCGGCGTCGAGAAATCGAGCAGCCGGTCGTAAGCGCCCGGCGGCTCACCGATGTACATTCGCTGCAGCATCCTCTCGATCACCCAGAGATACCTGCTGTAGCCGATAAAGTAGGTGCCGAACTCCTTTTGCCCCGGCCTGCCGAACGGCATGTTGTCGCGCAATATGTCGTACTCATTGCCATCGGCATCCTCGATGGTGGCCAGCGACTTGTGTGATTTGCGAGGTGCGTCGTCATCATCGATTTCGATGTTGTCGATCTTGGTGCGGCCGATGATTTCTTCCTGGAGAGGCGTTGGCGTCCGCCCCCATGCCTGGAGATCGTGCAGGTACTTCTGGACGACGACATAGCTGCCGCCGGCGAAGTCGGCGTCCTCATCACCGACGAGTGCCGAGGCGGGCAAATCGAGGCCTGTCGGGTTGGCGGTGCCGTCGACGAAGCCGAGCAGGTCACGGGCATCGAAATAGCGAAAACCGGAAACCTCGTCGACGACGCTCACGGCATCACCGAGATTGTCGAGCAGAATGCGCTCGAACTCGAAGCACATATCGGGCCGCTCGGAGCGGATGTGGAAGAGAAGATCGCCGGCGGTCGAAGGCGCCGAATGAACGGCACCCTTGATCGGCGCAAACGGTTTCAGTTCCAGCGGCCGCCGATCTGGAGAAAGACGATCCCAGAGATCGCGGCCGATGCCGGAAATGCACGAAAGCCGCCCGGAAAGATCGCGAAATCCAACGGTTTTGACGAGATCGTCGATCCCGCCAAGCACGGAGGCAACCTTGGCGAGCGCGGTCTGGCCGCTGGCGACGGTGACGACAAGAAAGACCGCCGAAAGCGACAGCGGGGCGTCGACACTTTGCGCATCGATCGGCACGCGATCCCAGTTCTTTCCAGACATCCGAATTCTCCGCTTCGCCGGGATTTGTTTCAGATCATCCGGGATCGCGCAACACTGGATGAATTGCCTCTTTATCGACACGCGGATGCGGGTAGAGTGCGGCAGAATTTCAATCAACCCGTTCGGAGCTGATGCTCGCACGCCTGTTCGTGATCTTTGGTGGCCTTTTTGTGCTGGTGCTGTGTGCGGCGCTGGTGGTGCCGTATTTTGTCGACTGGACAGGCTATCGCGCCCAATTCGAGCGCGAGGCGAGCGCCATTCTCGGCCGCAAGGTGACCGTGCAGGGCGACGCCACGGCAAGGCTGTTGCCGTTCCCCTCGGTGACCTTCTCCAACGTCGCCGTCGCCGGCGGCCCCAATGGCCAGCCGGCCATGACCGTCGAGACGTTTTCGATGGATGCGGAACTGGCGCCCTTCCTGCGCGGCGAAGTGCTGATCTTCGATATGCGGCTGGTGCGGCCGAAAGCGACCATCGATATCGCCAATGACGGCACTGTCGACTGGGCGATGCGGCCGTCCTCTCCCTTCGACCTCAATCAGATCTCGATCGAGAAGCTGACGGTGACGGAAGGGCAGATCGAACTGCGCCATGCCGCCGGCGGGCGCAGCCACCTGTTTTCCGAGATCAATTCGACCATCTCGGCCAAGTCTCTGGCCGGGCCATGGCGCATGGACGGCACGCTGCGGCTCGACGGTCTTCGCACCACGGTCACTGCCTCCACCGGCAAGGCCGAAGGCAACGGGCAGATGCGGCTTCGGCTGAAGGCCGATCCCGACGCCTATCCGCTGGTCATCGAAGCCGACGGCAATGCTGGCATCGTCAACGGTGCCGCCGTCTATTCCGGCCAGTTCAAGATCTCCGGCGCCGACAAGAACAGCGCCGAACTCCGCGGCACCGACGGCGAGACGGTGAAGGTCTCGGCCGGTAAGCCCGATCCGGGCTTTCGGCTGAACGGCAAGTTTTCGCTCGACCACGAGAAGCTCGGTGTCGACGAGTTCCGCTTCGAGACCGGGCCGCTCGACAACCCCTACATCGCCGATGGCAAGGCTTCTGTCGATCTCGGGCTGAAACCGAGTTTCGCCATCGAGGCCAATGGCGCGCAGGTGCAGTTCGACGAGGCGGTGGGCGCCGAGGCCGGCGCCGGCCTGACGCTGGACCAGCGCATTGCGGCGTTTGAGCAGGCGCTGCTCGACATGCCGAAGCCGACCATTCCCGGCACCGTCGAGGTCAAGCTGCCGGCGGTGGTGGTCGGCGACACCACGGTGCGCGACGTGCATCTTTCCGCCGAGCCGGTCGATGGCGGCTGGTCGGTGAAATCGCTTGCCGCGACCTTGCCCGGCCGCACCAAGCTGGAAGCCGATGGCATGCTCGTGCTCAATTTGGAGGGTCATTTCGGCTTCAACGGTTCGCTGCTGCTGGCCGTGGCGCAACCCTCCGGCTTTGCCGCCTGGCTGTCGAAGGATGTCGACGAGGCGATCCGCCGTCTCCCTGCCGCCGGCTTCAAGGCCAAGGTCGACCTCTCGCAGAAGCGCCAGGCCTTCAGCGATCTCGAATTGATCCTGGGCAAGGCGAAGTTTTCCGGCCGCATCGATTCCAGCCAGCCCGACGATGCCAAGCCCTCAGTGCTGATGCGTCTCGAAGGGGGCGACCTCGATGTCGACGGGCTGGCGGCCTTCGCCTCGATCTTCGTCAGCGACAAGGGCGCCAATCGCTTTGCCGACCGCGACCTCGATTTCCAGATCAAGGCAGGGCCGGTCAACGCTGGCGGGTTGACCGCGGATACCGTCGACACGGCGCTCAGGCTGCGCGACGGACTGCTCGAAATCGACCGGCTGTCGGTGGGCGGGCTGGCCGGCGCCTCGATCAGCGCCACCGGCAGGATCAAGGATTTCCCGGCGAGCCCGACCGGCAAGCTCGATGCATCGGTGGTTGCCGTCGATCTGAAGCCGCTGATCGACGTCGCCGCCCGGCATTATCCCGACAGCGCCGTGCTCAAGGGACTGGCGAGCCGTGCCGCAGCCTATCCCGAGCTGTTCCAGGATGCGCGTGTCGACCTCGTGGCGAGTGCGGCCGACAATGGCGACGGCACCACGGGCCTGGCGGTGAGCGGACAAGGCAAGGCCGGCGGCTCGGCCTTTTCCGCATCGCTGTCGGGAAAGGGGGCGGTGGACAAGCTTCTCGAAGCGCCGGTGGCGCTTACCTTCAATGCCAAAAACCCTGATGCCACCACGCTGCTGGCCCTCTACGGCCTGCCGGCACTGCCGCTCGGCATGCTGGGCGAGGCAAGCACCGACATTCAGGCCAAGGGAACGCTTGGTGGCGGCCTGACGACGAATTTCAGCCTTGCCGGCAACGACTTCAAGGCGGGTTTCGAGGGGACGATCGCCGATACGCCGCAAGGCTTCGCCGCCAAGGGCAAGCTCAGCCTCGATGCCGCCGACATCGAGCCATGGCTGATGACGACAGGTATCGGCCTGCCGGGCATGGGGGCGGGCATGTCGACGTCGTTTTCGGCACAGGGCGACTATGGCAACGGCCTGCTGGTGCTGGACGAACTCAACGGCGCCATCAACGAAGCGGCGGTGTCCGGCGACGTCAATATCGATGTAAAGGAGGGGGTCGACGGCAAGGCCGGCGTGCCGCATCTGGCCGGGGCGCTGATGCTCGACGAACTCGACCTCGATCCGATGGCGGTGGCGCTGTTCGGCGATTCCGCCTTTCTTGCCGACAAGGAAGAAACCAATAAGGGTGGCGTGTGGCCGGCGACACCGTTCAGCCAGAAATCCAACCTGCCGTTCACCGCCGACCTAGACCTGACGACGGCAGCGCTCGCCGCCGGTCGGTTCGCCACCGCCTATGATGCCGCCTTTTCGCTCAGGCTCGACCAGGAAGGCATCCGCGTTTCGGATTTGAAGGCGAAATTGCTGGGCGGGGCGCTCACCGGCCTGTTCGAACTGAAGAACAATGACGGCACCGGCCTGTTCTCTGGCCAGATGAAACTGGCGGGCGCCGATCTGGCGACCGTGCTGCCGGATGCCGGCATCAGCGGCATCGGCGATTTCTCGACGGCGCTGTCAAGCAGCGGCAAATCGGTCGAAGGGATGGTGGCCGCCTTGTCGGGCTCCGGCACGGCGGCGTTGAAGGGCGTGAAAGTTGCTGGTGTCAATCCAGATGCGTTCAGCGCGTTCCTCGCCAAGGCGGATGCGATCGGGCGCGACATCGACGCGGCCAAGACCGCCGGCTTTGCGCCTGACATCGCCGCTAATGGCAGCTTCGCCGCTGGCGATACCGACGTCGCCTTCACGGTCGCCGGCGGCACGCTGCGGGCGCCGCCTGTCAGCCTGGAAAATCCAGCGGCGACCTTGTCCGCCGACGTCACGGCGGATCTCAACGCGGCCACGGTGTCGGCCAAGGGTGCGATCACCTATCGGCCTGGCGACGAGGCACTGGTCGGCTCCGAGCCGGTCGTGAATTTCACCGCCGAGGGGCCGTTCGGCGCTGTCAAACGAGCATTCGACAGTGAGCCGCTGGCGCAGTTCCTGACCCAGCGCGCGCTGGAGAAAGAGCAGCAGCGCGTCGAGGCGATGCAGGCCGCGTTGCTGGAAAAGCAGCGGCTTCGGCGCGAGGTGCGCTACTACGCGGCGTTGAAGACCGAACGGGATAAGGCCGCCGAGGAATTGCGCAAGCAGGAGGAAGCAGCACGGCTGAAAGCCGAGGCTGACGCCAAGGCCAAGGCCGAAGCGGATGCCCAGGCGAAAGCCGATGCCGATGCCAAGGCTCAGGCCGACGCGGAGGCGAAAGCAAAGGCGGACGCCGATGCCAAAGCCAAGGCGGACGCCGACGCCAAGGCCGCTGCCGAACAGCAAGCCGCCGACGAGGCGGCCAAGGCGCAGGTCGACAAGCAGGAGCGGCAGAAGGCGGAAGAGGCTGTGCGCATCGCGGCGCAGGAAAAGGCAAGGCTCGAGGCCGAACGCAAGGCCGCGCAGCAGGCTCCGAAGGTGGAGCGGGCGCCGCTGCCGGAAGCCAACGACAATCCGCCGCCGGCCAAGCCGAAGTCCAATCCGTTCACGATCGACAATCTGCTGAAGTCGCTGCAGTAGGCCAAACGCCTTCCTGATCGGCGATCCGCAGATTCAGAGGACGAGCAGTTGCGCGCTCTCTGCCGCATAGCGGGCATGGCGGAAATCCCGGATGGTCAAGAGTTTGCCATCCTGCCACGCCAGCAGGATGAAATAGGCAGGGGGCGCCTTCGGATCATTGGGATCGCGAACGAGGATTGCCGGCCTGTCTTCGACGAAGCCGGGCACGAAACGCCAGTCCTGCACCCGGGAATAGTTGCCGAAATAGGTACCCACTTCCTTGCGGCCGTTCAGCCGTGTCCGGGCAACCAGTTCCAGTCGTACTTCTTCGGCCAGCATGTCGCGCACCGCATCGAAATCGCGTGCGTTGAAGCGGTCGATATAAGCGTTGAGCAGCAGGCGCTCCGCGGCACTCAGTTTCGGAACAGGACGGTCGTCCGGTTCGTCAGCAAGATGGCGGAGCCGGCCGCGACCGCGATGCAGCGCCGCCTTGATGGCAGGGATGCTGGTGTCGAGCATGTCGCTGATCTCCTGCAGCGAATAGCCTAGAACGTCCATCATGATCACGCTGCTTCGCTGCGCGACGGGAAGGCGCATGAAGGTGTGCAGGCTGGCCGCCGCGGCCTGACGATCGGCGGTGGGATTGGCTGGGTCGACGATCATGTCCGGGTCCTCATCGGAAAAAGCCCTTTCGCGGGCTCGCCGGCGCAGAAAATCGAGCGCCGCATTGTGGGCTATGCGGAACAGCCAGCCCTCCGGATTGGCGATCGGGCCGGCATCCGGCAGCGCCTCGAACCCCTTGGCCAGGGCTTCCTGCAGCACGTCCTCGCCGTCGATGGCCGAGCCGGTCATGCGGGCGCAATAGCGATGCAGTTTTGGACGCATTTCGCCGAACAGGCGGGCAAAAGGTTCGCGGATCTCGCCGGGGATAGTCATGCGCCTCTGTTCGCCGTTATTGGTCCAGCATCCGGTAGTGGCCCACCACGGTCATTTCCTCGCGCTGCGGACGCTCGATCAAGCGATCCCTGATGCCGCTCTGAAAGGCCTCGAATGCCGCCAGCCCGGTGATAATGTCGGCATGGGCCTCGGTTTTCGTCTCTACCATATGGATAAAGGTCCCGTCGTCGGACCGCCATGTCATGTAGCGAACGCCGTCCGGCGATTTTTCCCGCAGCTCCTGGAACACGGCCTTGACCAACCGTTCATTCTCATCGGTCCGTTCCGGTTTCGTCTTGTAGCGTATCAGGTGTCGTTTCATCGCAGTTGTCCTCTTGGTTGCCCTGGTCTTTGAGAGTGTTCATCCTCAAGACGTTGTCGGGGGGCGAAAGGATTCGGGCGCCGAAAAATAATTCGTGTCGCCCGCAAGACGCCGGAGCGCTCACTCGCGATCGAGCAGACGCCGCAGCATCGGTTCGATACGCGACAGTTCGTCGAGATGCGCCGCCGACAGCTCGGCCAGACAATCGTCGGCGCGCTCGGTCAGCTGCAGCAGCACACGGCGGTGGTCATCCTTGTCCTGATCCCTTGTGACCAGCCCAGCTTCGCCGAGGCGGTTGACCAGTTCGACGGCGCTGTGGTGGCGGATGCGCAGGCGCTCCGCGAGATCGCCAACCGTCACCGGGCCGCCGCCGGGGAATCCCTTGATCGCCAGCAGCGCCTGATGCTGGCGCGGGGTCAGGCCGGCGTCTTCCGCCTGGACCTGGCTGAATTCGAGGAACCGGCGGATCAGGTAGCGAAACTCCGACAGCCGCTGGTAATCGGCCTGGCTGATGGCGGGGCGTGGTTTTTGTGGCTGCGACATATCAGACATGTGTTCGTTTTCCGGCGAAAGCTCAAACGGATTTCGGGCGAAACCGGCTTGAATATTTATATCGTGTTACGATACATAGCAACCGATAAACCCGGCTGGCCGCTTCGACCGTGCCGCATCTCAGACACACGGCCCGCCGCCAGGAAGCAATTTTGCCATGAAGACCCCTCATTCGAATCCGGAGCACCTGCGCGATTTCACCACGGATGCCAGGGTGCTGCTCGTCGCCGCTATTGCCGTGGTGGTGGCGACAGCCGGGTTGTTTGCCGGCATCGCGCTTTTGAAGCTGATCCGGCTGGCCACCAACATCGCCTATTTCGGCCAGTTCTCGCTTGCCGACCTGAAGCTTGAGGACACACCGCTTGGGCTTGCCGCCGTCATCGTCCCGGTGATTGGTGCGCTGATCATCGGCCTGATGGCGCGCTTCGGCAGCGAGAAGATCCGCGGCCATGGCATTCCCGAGGCCATCGAGGCGATCCTGCTCGGGCGCTCAAAACTCGACGCCAAGGTGGCGATCCTGAAGCCGCTGTCGTCGGCGATCTCGATCGGCTCCGGTGGACCGTTCGGCGCCGAAGGGCCGATCATCATGACAGGCGGCGCGATCGGCTCGCTGATCGCGCAGATGCTGCCGGTCAGCGACAACGAGCGCAAGACGCTGTTGGTGGCTGGTGCGGCAGCAGGCATGACCACGGTGTTCGGAACCCCGATCGCCGCCATCATGCTGGCCGTCGAACTGCTGCTATTCGAATGGACCCCGCGCAGCTTCATTCCGGTGGCGGTCGCGGCTGTTATCGCCGAGGTCGAGCGCACCATGCTGCATCTGCCCGGGCCGATCTTCCCGTTTCAGGGCGGCATGGCGGTTTCGTTCACCGGGCTTGGCGGCTGGGTTCTGGTTGGCATCTGCGCCGGCCTGCTATCGGGGCTTTTGACGCAGATGGTCTATGCCTGCGAGGACGGTTTTCAGAAGCTGCCGATCCACTGGATGTGGTGGCCTATGATCGGCGGTCTGGTGGTCGGCATAGGCGGGCTGATCGAACCGCAGGCGCTCGGCGTCGGCTATGACAACATCACCGACATGCTGGATGGCCGCACCGTCGCGACGGCGGCCCTCCTGCTGCTGGTGGTGAAGGCGATCATCTGGTCGGTAGCGCTCGGCTCGGGAACGTCGGGAGGTGTGCTGGCGCCGCTGTTGATCATGGGCGGGGCTATGGGCGCTGTGCTCGCCGGCGTTCTGCCTGCCGCGGATCCCGGTTTCTGGGCGCTGCTGGCGATGGCCGCCACGATGGGCGGCACGATGCGTGCGCCGCTGACCGCCACGTTTTTCGCCGTCGAACTGACCGGCAACACACATATGCTGGTGCCGCTGATTGCTGCCTGCGCTGCGGCGCACGCCGTCACCGTGCTTCTGATGAAGCGGTCGATCCTGACCGAAAAGATCGCCAGAAGGGGACATCATCTGGTTCGCGAATACCGCGTCGACCCTTTCGCCCTGACCAGGGTGCGCGAGGTGATGACCTCACAGGTTGAAAGCGTGCCGGCGACGATGACGCTGCATGGCGCTGCGGCATTCCTGACAGCGCCGGAAACACGGCATCCGAGTTTCCCGGTGGTCGATGAGCACGGCCATGTGCTGGGCCTCATCGATCCGCCGGCTATATTGCGCTGGAGACGCGCCGGCACGCACCGCACCACCACGCTTGGCGAACTGCTGGCCGGCAGCAAGGTGACGCTGGCCTATCCGGACGAATATCTCGAAGGCCTCTCCGACAAGCTGCTGACGGCCAACGTCTCTCATCTGCCCGTCGTCACTCGCGAAGGCTCCTTGCTGGTCGGCTATGTCGGCTGGAAGGATTTGATGCGCGTGCGGTCCAGGAAACAGGCCGAGGAGCGCGAGCGTTCGACCTTGCTTGGCTTCGGCACCAGACGCAGGAAGAAGGAAGCGGCGGTCGAAGGCCTCTAGAAATCCGTTCCGCGCTTCGCCCACTCCAGGACATGGAGCCTCAACGCAGAGGACAGGTTGGTGTCGCGGGGCCTTGTCTCGTCGACTTCGGCAACAAGCGCGGCAAGCGTCAGCTTTCTGGTCGCCGCGATCGCGACGAGGTCGTCATAGAAGGGTTTTTCGAGCGAGTAGCTGGTGCGGTGACCGCGAATGGTCACAGAACGCTTTTCGACCGGGCTCATTGACGGTCGGGGTCGCCGGGCTTTTCACGACGATGCCCGGCAACGAATTTTTCGCTCTTGTCGGCGGCGATGCGGTCGCGTTCTTTTTCGGCCTTGGAGCGGCCGTGCAGCGCGCGATTCTGTTCGGCGGCGCGCAGCTTTTCGTCCCGCGCCTTCTGCTTGCGGGCCTGGCGGAGATTGACGATCTCGGCCATGCCGTCGGCCTATTTCTTGCGGAAGGCGTCGAGCGAAACCACTTCGGCGCCCTTGGTGGCGGCGTCCGCGGCAGCGGGCTTCTTCTCCGCCTCGGCGGCGGCCTTCTTCTCGGCCTTCGGCTTTTTCTCGGAGACGATGGTCAACGGCTCCGGAGTTGGCGCAGCCGGTTCCTCGGCTGCCGCGCCATCCGTCTTGACGTCGAATTCGAGCTCGAAATTGACCGAGGGATCATAGAAGCCGCGCACGGCCGAGAACGGGATTTCGAGTTTTTCCGGCACATCGGAAAAGGACAGGCCGACCTCGAAGCCGGTGTCGGTCACCTTCAGGTCCCAATACTGGAACTGGATGACGATGGTCATCTGCTCGGGATAGCGCTCGCGCAGCCGCGAAGACACGCGTACGCCCGGCGCGCCGGTCAGGAAGGTGATGAAGAAGTGGTGGTTGCCGGGGAGGCCGGTGCGCGCGACCTCGGCCAGGACCTTGCGCATGACGCCGCGCAACGCCTCCTGGGCCAGAATGTCGTAGCGGATGTGGTCGTCGGCCATGTGGCGGTCGGGTTCCGTTGAATCGTCCGCATAGCTGTAATCAAGCTTGAGGGCGGCGTAAACCGCATATAGATCACCCGCGCGCGGAAGCGAAGACTATTGCCAGCGATTTGATCGCTCAGGCGCTGGCGAGCGCGCTTTGCTTTTCGGACGATGCCGCGGACCGGCGCTTGCCGAAGGCGCGCAGGAAGGTGCGCACGCCATTGGTCGCGGATTGCAGCACCTCGTCCTCGCGCGGCGAGCCGCCAAGCATGAAGGTGGTCTGCAGTTCGGCATTGACGAGACCGAGGAACTGACGTGCCGCCACGTCGGGATCCTCGATCGTGAGATAGCCGCCATAGGCGAGGCGGGCGAAGCGGGCCGCGATTGCCGGCCATGTCCTGCCCGGACCCTGTTCGCGCCATTCGGCAAACAGTTCGGGATAGCGCTCGCCTTCGGTCTGGATCAGCTTGCGCAGGAATTTTCCGTCGCGGTTGCAGATGCAGTTCTGGTTCAGGCGCACGGCAAAGCCGATCAGGTCGGCTTCGAGATCCCCCGGCTGGTCGGGGAAGGTGGCAATGGTGGCGAAGATGCCGGCATTGCAGCGTTCGGTGAGGTCGCGGACCACAGCGACGAACAGTCTCTCCTTGTCGCCATGATGGTTGTAGATCGTCTGACGCGAAACGCCGGCTTCGGCCGCGATCAGATCGATGTTGGCGCCGGCGAAACCTTCGCGGCAAAACACGGTGGCGGCGGAGTCGACGATCGAGAGGCGCTTGGCCTCATGGCCGCGTGGCGGGAAAATGTCAGGAGAAACGTGCAGCTTCATAAAAAACTATATAGGGGTGATTGACGATTTAGACAAGAGTGTCTAAATTTGTGGACACAGGATAAAGAGATTTCGCGCGAGAGAGACGAATGGAATTCGCTCTTGAGGTGTCGGAATCTCACGGGATGGAACGTCCTAGGTTAGACGTCGCCTGCGGCGGCAACCAGATTTGAAAGAAGCCTTTATCATGAGTCCCAAATTCCTCCGCATCGCGGTCGTGCTCGGCTTGTTGTCCGCCATCGGCCCGTTCGCCATCGACATGTATCTGCCCGCGCTGCCGTCGATCGGCGCGGATCTGCATGCCAGCACCGCTGCCGTGCAGATGAGCCTGTTGATCTTCTTCCTGTCGATGGGTTTCGGCCAGATCGTCGTCGGGCCGATCTCCGACATGGTCGGCCGCAAGCTGCCGCTTTATGGCGGCCTTGCGCTGTTCATGGTTGGCGGCATCGGTTCGGCAATGGCGCCGACCATCGAATGGCTGATCGCTTTCCGTTTCCTGCAAGGGCTTGGCGCCAGCGCCGGCATGGCCGTTCCGCGCGCCATCGTGCGTGACCTGCACACCGGCAATGAGGCCGCCAAGCTGATGTCCTTGCTGATGCTGGTGTTCTCGGTGTCGCCTATCCTGGCGCCGCTGACCGGCAGCGTGATCATCGAGAGTTTCGGCTGGCGCGCCGTGTTCTGGACGGTGACGGGTGCGGCTCTGCTGGCCACCATCCTTCTGGCGACATCGCTCAAGGAGACGCGGCCGGTGGAAGACCGCGCCGGTTCCTCCTTCGGCACCGCGCTGTCGGCCTACCGCTTCCTGATGGGCGACCGCAATTTCCTTGGCCTGACGGCGATCGCCGGCTTCGGCATTGCCAGCTTCTTCGTCTATCTGTCGAGTTCGTCGTTCATCCTGATCGACCATTACGGGCTGTCGCCTTCGGTCTACAGCGTGTTCTTCTCGATCAACGCGGTCGCCTTCATCGGCATGTCGCAGATGACGGGGCTGCTGGCCGAGCGCTTCGGCCTGAGGCGCGTGGTGCGTGTCGCGGTGACCGGCTATGCGACGACGATGGTGGTGCTGTTGGCGGTGATGGCGACGGGGATCGATCGGCTCGACGTGATGGCGGCGCTGCTGTTCGTCGGCTACGGCTTCCTTGGCCTGATCATTCCGACCACCTCGGTGCTGGCCATGGAAGAGCATGGCGAGATCGCCGGCACGGCGTCGGCGCTGATGGGCACGCTGCATTTCGCCATCGGCGCACTCGCCATGGGTGTTGCCGGCGTGTTCTTCGACGGCACGCCGCTGCCGATGGTGGCCGGCATCACGCTCTGTGCGGTGATTTCCTTCACGCTGGCCAAGGTCACGCTCGGCCGCTCGCGCGAGGCCGTCGAGGCGCCGGCGGAATAAGCAACCAAAACAAATGAAAAAGGCCGGGGTTCATCCCGGCCTTTTTCACGCCAATCCTGTCTCGGCCAGCACGAAGCGCAGCCGCGCCTCGACGGGTGCCAGCGGCAACGGAATCATCTCATAGCCCAGTTCCGTGTAGATGCCGACCAGCGCATGGTGGGTACGCTCGGCCTCGTCGAGCGTCTGCTTGCGCTCTTCGTCCTGCGCGAAGATCTCCGGCCAAAGCGGGGCGACGAAGATGCGGGGGTTGTAGCGGAAACGCTTGGCGGCGGCGTTGATGTGTTCGGGTAGCGGCAGGCCGCTCAGCCTGAGGTAGCCAAGCGTGTCCGGAACGCCCCGATCGAAGAAAACAGGACGCCCGGTCTGTTCTTGCGCGATTTGATACGAGCGCATCTCCCATGACAGCATCAACTCCGCAAACAGCGCGCGATCGCGCCAGGGCAAAGCGGGTCCGCCTATATCGGACTGGTGGCGGATGATGCCGCGGCCGGCTTCGATCGAGGTGGCAAAGCCTGCCCGGCGCAGGGCTTCGATCAGGGTGGTCTTGCCGGAGCCGGGACCGCCGGTCAGCACGAAGAATCGATCGGAATCGTTTTGCATGTTTGTCCGTGGAGAGGTGGCACGCGGCAGGGCGGCTTCGCGGCCGAGGGCGTGCGAAGTTGGCCGGCGGGAGCTGCCGTTGTGCGTAACGCATGTTGAGGAGGAGGGGAGAAGTGGAGGTTTCTGTTGCCAGGTACCTCCGAACCCCGCCTAGAAGTGCGAACCTCTAGGGCTTGATTTGAAGCTATCGCACCGCTTACGCGGCGAGACGTGCTTCCGCATAGTTGTCATTTGCAACTACAGGTTTAGCCCGATGACGGTGGTACCATGCCGGGCAAAAGTACGATCTTTACACCTTCGTCGATCCTATTTCGCCCCCAGCAAAAACCGCTCTGTCATCAGCAGCGGCTTTTGGTGGAGGCGCCGGGTACCGCCCCCGGGTCCGAACGGCTTATTTCATCGCCCATTTATCGCCATAGTCGGTCAAGCCGACAAACCGAATATAGGGGGCCATCGCAAGAAATGGAAGGCCGCAATGGCACTTTGTCCCCCTGACAAAACCGCAAGTCCAAAGGGTTGACTTGGGCGCGGTCTCAACCGAAGCTTTGCCCCGGTGAGGAGTTACCGACCTAGCGCACATGTTGCAGCAGCGCGCCACAGCCCTCATCGATCGGATCCGTGGCGCCGACGAGGGGAATTTTGATGGCCGACTATCTTGCAGACGTGAAGAAATACGATGCCTCGGCGAGTGCCGACGTGGTCGACAAAATCGTGAAGCATCTTGGCATTGCGCTCCGGAACCGCGATTCCTCGCTGGTGTCCTGCACCGATCCGAAGGAGCTAGAGCGCGTCAAGGCTGGCTGGGTTGCGAAGAAGCTCGGCCTATCGGACGACAACAAGGCCGACGCTTCGATCGAGAAGGTCTGCAAGGCGATGGCCGCCGACAGTACCAAGAACCGGGTTACCTTCTACTATCTGGTTGCCAAGGACCTGGGTAAACTCGGCTCCCTCTGACGACCGCACGTCAATTTGCAGGGGCTGGCGCGGTCCATGCGTTAGCCCTGATGTTGTTGGGGACTGGCAGCCTTCGGGCAGGGCTTGCGCTGCTTTGTGGTGTTCGATTGCCTGTCCGTCAGCTATGATGGCTGGACAACCGAATCGAGCCGGAACCGATGCGCCAGTATCTCGACCTCCTGCAGCACGTACTGGACAACGGCGCCGATCGCGGCGACCGCACCGGCACCGGAACGCGCTCCGTCTTCGGCTACCAGATGCGTTTCGACCTGGCGCGCGGCTTTCCCGTCACCACGACCAAGAAGCTGCATCTCAAGTCGATCATCCATGAGCTTCTGTGGTTCCTGGCCGGCGACACCAACATCAAATACCTCACCGATAACGGCGTTTCGATCTGGGACGAATGGGCCGACGAGAATGGCGATCTCGGCCCGGTCTACGGCAAGCAATGGCGCTCCTGGCCGGATGGCCATGGCGGCTCGATCGACCAGATCGCGAATCTTCTCAAGGAGATACGCAAAAATCCTCAATCGCGGCGGCTGATCGTTTCGGCGTGGAATCCGGCCGAAGTGGAAGCGATGGCGCTGCCGCCCTGCCACTGCCTGTTCCAATTCTATGTTTCGGAAGGGCGGCTTTCCTGCCAACTCTACCAGCGTTCCGCCGATATCTTCCTTGGCGTGCCGTTCAACATCGCGTCCTATGCCCTGCTGACCTTGATGGTGGCGCAGGTCACCGGGCTGAAACCCGGCGATTTCGTCCACACGCTCGGTGATGCGCATCTCTACTCGAACCATTTCGAGCAAGCACGCGAACAACTGCGGCGCACGCCGAAGGTGCTGCCGACGATGTGGATCAATCCGGAGGTGAAGGATCTGTTCGCCTTCCGCTTCGAGGATTTCCGGCTGGAAAACTACGTCGCCGATGCGTCGATCAAGGCGCCGATCGCGGTCTAAGGCCGCAAATTTCAGTCGATGCCGACCATCACGTCCGAGGCCTTGACCACGGCATAGGCCTGCTTGCCCTTTTCGAGCTTGAGATCGGCGACGGCCTCGTTGGTGATCGAGGCGGTGACGATGGCGCCGCCACCGATGTCGATCCTGACATGCGAGGTGGTGGCTCCCTTGACGATCTCGGCGATCGTTCCCTTGAGGACGTTGCGGGCGCTGATCTTCATCGGAGTTTCCTTTCCAGGGTTTCTTTGCCGGTCTCACCATAACAATCGGTGTCGTACAGACGCTTTCATGGGGCGCCGGGCCTTCCCTTGTTATATTCATACGGATATATCGGTTAGCGGGCTTCGAGCCGGCCGGATTTCAAACCAGGGAGAGTCTTCCATGACGCGCATAGGTTTTGGATCGAGGGCGATCACCATTGGGGGTTTTGCGGCGATGTTGATGGCGGCGGTGCCGGCAGCACATGCGGAAGACAAGGTGGTGGTGTTTGCCGCGGCCAGCCTCAAGGATGCGCTCGACGCCGTGAACAAGGCCTGCGAGGCCGATGTCGGCGAGGCGGCGACCGTCTCTTATGCCGCGAGCTCGGCGCTGGCCAAACAGATCGAGGGCGGGGCGCCTGCCGACGTCTTCATCTCGGCCGACCTCGACTGGATGAAATATCTCTCCGACAAGAAGCTGACCAAGCCGGACACCGAAGTGAAGCTGCTCGGCAATGAGATCGTGCTGGTGGCGCCGAAGGACTCGGCGGTCGACACCAGGATCGAGAAGGGTTTTGACCTCGCCAAGCTGATCGGCGACGGCAAGCTCGCCATGGGCGATTTCAAGGCGGTGCCGGCCGGCAAATACGGCAAGGCCGCACTTGAATCGCTCGGCGTCTGGTCCTCGGTCGAGGGCAAGGTGGCGCAGGCCGAAAACGTGCGCGCGGCGCTGAAGCTGGTTTCGACGGGCGAAGCCGCCCTGGGCATTGTCTATGCCACCGACGCGCATGCCGAAAAGGGCGTCAAGGTGGTCGGCACCTTCCCGGAGGATTCGCATCCGCCGATCATCTATCCGGTTGCCCAGACCGCCGATTCGAAGGACAAGGATACGCGGGCTTTCCTGAAATGCCTGCAGTCGGCCAAGGCGGCCGTGCTGTTCAAGGATCAGGGATTTACCGTACTCGCGCCGAGCAACTGAGTTCCAAGGGGCACAATGAACTGGCTGCTGGACCTCACTCCCGACGAATGGAATGCGGTTCGGCTGTCCATCAAGGTGGCAATGGTGGCGATGCTCGCCAGCCTGCCGCCGGGCATCTTGATTGCGCTGCTGCTTGCCCGGGGACAGTTCTGGGGCAAGACCGTTCTCAACGGGCTGGTGCATCTGCCGCTGATCTTGCCGCCCGTGGTGACCGGCTACCTGCTGCTGCTGACCTTCGGCCGGCGCGGCCCGGCCGGCGCCTTCCTGGCCGAGCATTTCGGCATTGTCTTCTCCTTCCGCTGGACAGGTGCGGCGCTGGCCTGCGGCGTCATGGGCTTTCCCCTGATGGTGCGGGCGATCCGGCTGTCGATCGAGGCGGTGGACCGCAAGATGGAAGCGGCGGCGGGAACGCTCGGCGCCAATCCGCTCTGGGTGTTCGCCACCATCACGCTGCCCCTGATCCTGCCCGGGCTGATCGCCGGCGCCATCCTGGCCTTCGCCAAGGCGATGGGCGAGTTCGGCGCCACCATCACCTTCGTCTCCAACATTCCCAATGAGACGCAGACATTGCCGTCGGCGATCTACACCTTCACGCAGATGCCGGGTGGCGATGAAGGGGCGCTCCGCCTGACGCTGATCTCGATCGTCATCTCCATGGCAGCACTTGTGGCTTCGGAGGTGCTGGCGCGGCGTGTCGGCCGGCGACTGGACATCGAATGAGCGTTCTCGTCGACATCAGTCATCGGCTGGGTGGTTTCGCCATCGACGCCCGCTTCGAAAGCGCCGGGCGGCTGACGGCGCTGTTCGGCGCGTCTGGGTCGGGCAAGACGACACTGATCAACATGATTGCCGGGCTGATCCGGCCCGACAGGGGACGCATCGAGGTCGACGGCCGTGTGCTGGTCGATACCGGTGCCGGCATTTTCGTGCCGAAGCACAAGCGCCGCATCGGCATGGTGTTCCAGGACGCACGGCTGTTTCCGCATTTGAGCGTTTCCGGCAATCTTCGTTACGGCCGCTGGTTCACGCCGCCGGCGGAGCGCTACGCCGATATCGATGCCGTCGTCGACCTGCTCGGCATCGGGCCGCTCATGAACAGGCGGCCGGCAAAGCTCTCGGGCGGCGAGAAACAGCGCGTGGCGATCGGCCGGGCATTGCTTGCCAGCCCCAGACTGCTGCTCATGGACGAACCGCTGGCCTCGCTCGACGAAGCGCGCAAGGCCGAAATCCTGCCCTATGTCGAAAGGCTGCGCGACGAGACGAAAATCCCGATCGTCTATGTCAGTCATTCGGTCGCCGAAGTGGCGAGGCTGGCCAGCGATGTGGTGATGCTGGCGCAGGGCAATGTCGTTGCCAGCGGGCCGACCGAGGCGGTGATGCAAAGGCTCGACCTGTTGCCGGCGGAGGAGCGCGGCGAGGGCGGCGCCGTGCTGGACACCAGGGTGCTGCGTCACGACGAGACTTTCGGCATGACCGTGCTCGGCTCGGCCGCGGGCGAGCTCCGGGTGCCACAGCTGGCGATGAAGACAGGTACGCCGGTGCGCATCCGTATTCGCGCCCGCGATGTGATGATCGCCACCGAAAAGCCGACGGGTCTCAGCGCGCTCAACATCCTACCGGGGACCATTACCGCGATGAGCCCCGGCGAAGGGCCCGCGGTCGAGGTCGGTATCGACTGCAATGGCGCAACCGTGCTTGCCCGCATCACCGAACAGTCGCGGCAGGCGCTGAGGCTTCATCTTGGCGGCAAGGTTTTCGCGGTGATCAAGACGGTGAGCTTCGATCGGGCGAACACCGGTGCCGGCCTGCCCGCCGAGGCGGATGGATGATCCCGCTATGCCTTTTTGGAATAGCGGTTTCGCCAGGGAGCTTCTAGTATGGGGTTGGGTTGTGACCGCGGAGAGCAAAGATGCCGTCGCTGAGCTTGCGGATAAATCTCGATCCCGACGGGCGCGTCGGGCCGGGCAAGATCGAACTCCTGGAACAGATCGCCGCCTTCGGCTCCATCTCGGCCGCCGCTCGCGGCATGGAGATGTCCTATAAGCACGCCTGGGACCTGGTCGAGGACATGAACCGGGTGTTCGGCAAGCCGCTGGTGGCGGCACAGACCGGCGGCCGCAAGGGCGGCGGCGCACAGTTGACGGCGGTCGGCCTGGCAGTGGTCAGCCGCTTCCGCGCCATCGAGCGCGCAGCCTCGGCCGCGGCGGCGGCGCATATGGAGGCATTGCAGGCGGAGATTGATGCTGGGTGAGGGCAGTAGGGCAGTAGGGCAGTAGGGCAGTAGGGCCTAATCCTCTGCGCTTGGCTTGCGAAGCAGGTAAGTGTCCATGATCCAGCCCTTTTTCCGGCGCGCTTCTTCACGGGTTCTCTCGATCTCGGCGCCGACATCACTGAGACGGCCAGAGATGAGAATCTCGTCTTCCGTGCCGAGATAGGCGCCCCAGTGGATGACGACATCCTTGTCGACAAGCGTGTTGAAGGCGCATTTGCCGTCCAGCAGCACGACCGCGCTGCCGGCATTGTCCGGCATGCCTTCCTCGGTGAGGCGGCGGCCGGTGGTGATGAGGACGGAATCGCCGATGCGGTTCAGCGCCATCTTGTGGCTGGCGGCAAGCGCCTGGACAGCGGTGATGCCGGGGATCACCTCAAGCTCGAACGCCACATTTCCTCGCAGGCGCACGCGCTCGAGGATGCGTAACGCGCTGTCATAGAGCGAAGGATCGCCCCAGATCAGGAAGGCGCCGCAGCCGTCGCCTGCAATCTCATCGCGGATCAGGCCTTCGTAAATGGCGGCGATGGCTTCGTGCCAGTCATCGACGGTCGCGCGGTAGGAGGGCTCCGGCCCATCTTCTACTGGCATGTCGCGCACCGGCACGTCGAATTCGACGCGGCGCGACTTCGGATTGGTGACGAAGCGGTCGCATATCCGGCGGCGCAGTTCGGCTAGTTCATTTTTTTTCGCACCCTTGTCGGGAATGAACAGCACATCCGCCTGGTTCAGGCCTGATATGGCCTGGACGGTCATGTGGTCGGGATTGCCGGCGCCGATGCCGATGACGAGAAGCTTGCGCATGGGCGAACTCCTGCCCGATCGGAACCTGTTAGTCCAGACCGCGCTGGCGCGCGTCCGCGGATGCGGAAGGGCTTTGAACGCCACATTGAAACCGCTAGGGTCCTGCAAGCATTCTGGCCGAGGTTGTTTCCATGTTGCGATATATTCTGACCGCCGTGCTGGCCCTGTCGTCCGCGCCCGCCTTCGCCAATGATTCGGTTGCCGAACTTGGCACCGGCGGCCTGATCCTGTCGCGCAGCGACGCCGTGTCGATGCAAAGCGAGGACCTCTTCATCTCGCCGGAAAAGGTGACGGTCGACTATGTCTTCCATAACAACACCGACAAGGATGTCGACGCAATCGTCGCCTTCCCGATGCCCGAAATATCGGGCAATCCCGAAGAAATCCCGGCGATTCCCGAAAACCAGAGCGACAATTTCCTCGGCTTCGAGGTGACGATCGACGGTGTTGCCGTCAAGCCGCAGTTGGAGCAGAAGGTGTTTGCGCTCGGCATCGACATCAGCGCCGAGTTGAAGGCGCAAAACGTGCCGTTCTATCCATTCGGCGATGCGGCGAAGGCGGCGCTGGCCAAGCTGCCGCAAGCGGTTGTCGATGACTGGGTCAACCGCGGCATCATCATCGAGGACACCGGCAGCGACGGCACCGAGACCACCAAGGTCTACACGCCGTTCTGGCAACTGCGTTCGACCTACTGGTGGCGCTCGACCTTTCCGGCCAACAAGGACGTCCATGTTTCCCACCACTATAAGCCGAGCGTCGGCGGCACGTCTTCAGTCAGCTTCTTCTACGACGGCAAATTCCAGGGACAGTATGCGGCCTACAAGGCCCGCTATTGCATGGATGGCACATTCGAAAATGCGGTGCGCAAGGCTGCCAAGGACGACCCTGACGGCTACCCCAAATATTTCGAGAACCGCATCGCCTATATCCTGACCACCGGCGGCAACTGGGCCACTGGCACGATCGGCAAGTTCAAGCTGACGATCGACAAGGGCAATCCGAAAGCCCTGGTCTCGTTCTGCGGCGACAATGTCAAAAAGACCGGACCGACGACATTCGAGATGACGGCGGATGATTTATACCCCGAGCGCGACATCGACATCCTGATCCTCGAGCCAACGGACGGCAATTGATGCACGTCGCAATCTACGTTGCCATCGCCGAGAACGGCGTGATCGGGCGGGACGGCGGGCTCCCGTGGCGGCTCTCCACCGATCTCAAGCGCTTCAGAGCCGATACGATGGGCAAGCCCATCATCATGGGCCGCAAGACCTATGAGGGCATCGGCCGGCCGCTGCCGGGCAGGTTGAACATCGTCGTCACCCGCGACAAGACCTGGCGCGCCGAGGGCGTCGAGGCGGCACATTCGCTCGAGGCCGCGATCCAACTGGCGACGGAGCGCGGGCGCCGCATGGCCGATGTGGACGAGGTGTGCGTCATCGGCGGCGGCGAAATCTATGCTCAGGCCATGCTGCTGGCCGATCGCCTGCATGTCACCCATGTGCTGGCAGCGGTCGACGGCGACGCGTATTTCCCGCCGATCGATCCTGATTCCTGGCACATTGTCAGCTCGCACGACGTCCCAGCCGGGGAAAAGGACAGCCACCCGACGCGTTATTCGGTCTACGAGCGGCGTCGAGAGAGACATTGAATGAAAAAAGGGGCATTGAAGGAAGACAAAGGGTCGCGACCGGACAAATCGGACGAAGTCGGCAGCGCATCGCGTTGAAAGCGCCTCGTGGCGTCCCTATAGAAGAACAATACTGGATTTTGCGCCGTAATACCGGCGCTTGAGGGAATTCCAAGCGAAAGGACATTCATGCCCTGGAACGACAAAAGCGGCGGTGGCGGCGGCCCATGGGGTGGCGGCGGCAACAATCAAGGACCCTGGGGGCAGGGTCCAAAGGGACCCAGCGGGCCACAGGGCTCGCCTCCCGATCTCGAAGACATCATCCGCCGCGGCCAGGACCGGCTGCGGCGCGCTCTTCCGGGTGGCGGCGGCGCGAGCCCGGCTATCTTCGCGCTGATCGCGGCTGCACTTGTCGTGCTGTGGGCGTTCAAGGCGGTTTATACCGTGCAGCCCGACGAGGTCGCGGTCGAATTGCGCTTCGGCAAGCCGAAGACCGAACTGTCGCAGCCTGGCCTGCATTTCCATTGGTGGCCGCTCGAAACCGTCGAGACGGCCAAGATTTCCGAGCAGCTCGTCGATATCGGCGGCGGCGGCGCGACGAGTGGCAACACGTCCGGGCTGATGCTTACCGGCGACCAGAACATCGTCAACGTCCAGTTCTCGGTGGCCTATCAAGTCTCCGACCCGAGCGCGTATCTGTTCGATGTGTCCGATCCCGACGGTATGCTGCGGCAGGTAGCCGAAAGCGCCATGCGTGAAGCCGTCGGCCGCCGGCCGGCGCAGGACATCTTCCGCGACGACCGCCAGGGCATTGCCGCCTCGGTGCGTGAAATCATCCAGACGACGCTGGACGGCTACAAGGCCGGTCTCAACGTCAACGCCGTCTCGATTGAGGATGCGGCACCGCCACGCGAAGTGGCCGATGCGTTCGACGAAGTGCAGCGCGCCGAGCAGGACGAGGACAAGTTCGTCGAGCAGGCCAACCAGTACTCCAACCAGAAGCTCGGGCAGGCGCGCGGCGAGGCCGCACAGATCCGCGAAGACGCGGCCGCCTACAAGAACCGGGTCGTGCAGGAAGCCGAGGGTGAGGCGCAGCGCTTCATCTCGGTCTATGACGAATATGCCAAGGCGCCCGATGTAACGCGCAAGCGCCTCTACCTGGAAACCATGGAGAAGGTTCTGAAGGATTCGAGCAAGGTCATCGTCGAGCAGGGCAACGGGCAAGGGGTCGTTCCCTATCTGCCGCTGCCGGCATTGCAACCGAAAGCGCCGGCACCCGCTGCGCCCAGTGGCGTTACGGGAGGTAACCAGTGATGGCCAACCGTCTTCCCATCATCGTCGTCGCAGCAGCGGTTATCCTGTTCCTGCTCTATTCGTCGGTCTTCGTGGTCAATGCGCGCCAGCAGGCGCTGGTGCTCAGGTTCGGTGAGATCGTCGACGTCAAGAGCGAACCCGGCATCTACTTCAAGGCGCCGTTCTCGTTCTTCGACGCCGACACCGTGCAGCTGATCGAGAACCGGGTGCTGCGCTTCGACCTCGACAACATCCGCGTCCAGGTGTCAGGCGGCAAGTTCTATGAGGTCGACGCCTTCATCGCCTACCGCATCTCGGATCCGCGGGTCTTCCGCTCCACCGTGTCGGGTCAGATCGAACTGGCAGAAGCCCGGCTCAGGACGCGTCTCGACGCTGCCTTGCGCCGTGTCTACGGTCTGCGTGATTTCGAGGCCGCACTTTCCGAACAGCGCACCGTGATGATGCGCGAAGTCCGCGACCAGCTCAGGCCCGACGCCACATCGCTCGGCCTGCAGATCGAGGATGTCCGTATCCGCCGCACGGATCTCACGGCCGAAGTCTCGCAGCAGACCTTCGACCGCATGAAGGCGGAACGCCTGGCGGAAGCTGCGCGGCTGAGGGCGCGCGGCAATGAAGCGGCACAGCGCATCACCGCCCGCGCCGATCGCGAAGTGGTCGAGATCGTCGCCGAAGCGCAGAAAGAGTCGGAAATCCTGCGCGGCGAGGGCGAAGCCCAGCGCAGCGCCACCTTCGCGGGAGCCTATCAGCGCGATCCGGCCTTCTTCGACTTCTACCGGTCGATGAATGCCTATGGCACGGCGCTGGACAACACCGGAACGACGATGGTGCTGTCGCCGAACTCGGAGTTCTTCCGCTTCTTCCGCAATCCTGACGGCGGCGAGGGGCCGGCAAAGCCGGCTTCGCCTGCGCCAAACGCTCCGGCGACGGCACCCGCCGCGCCGGCGGCACAGCCCAGCACCGGCCAGTAGCGGCCGGTGCAGGATTTTCTTGCCGCCATGGGCCTGGTCCTTGTCATAGAGGGTCTGGTCTATGGCGGTTTTCCCGGCCTGGCCAGGAAACTTGCCACCGAAGTGCTGTCTCTGCCCGAGAACGCGCTGCGGATCGCCGGACTGGCGGCGATCGTGATCGGCGTGGGCATCGTCTGGCTGGTACGGGGCGCATGACGGCGGCGATGATTTATCCTCTGCCGATAGTCATAGCCGCAAACGTGCCGTATTTTTTGCCAACATGGCGTGACGCGGCGTTTTCGTCGAAGCGCTTTTCTTTTCAAGGATACCGGGAGGCTTCTCGATGACATCCAATACAATTCTGTGCGCGGCTCGGCGGACATTCATCGCCGGCGCGGCGGCACTTCTTGTCAGCGCAGTCGCTGTCCCGTCCTTCGTGACGCCGACATTTGCCGCCGATGGACCCGCTTCGGTCGCCGATCTGGCGCAAGGCCTGCTCGGCGCAGTGGTCAACATATCGACCTCGCAGACGGTCAAGGGCACCGAAGGCCCGGGCGCGGTGCCGATGCCGCAATTGCCCGAGGGGTCGCCCTTCCAGGATTTCTTCGACGATTTCTTCAAGAACCGCGGCGGTGACAAGGACAACGGCTCGCAGAAGGTGCAGTCGCTGGGCTCCGGCTTCGTCATCGATGCCGAGCAAGGCATCGTCGTCACCAACAACCATGTCATTGCCGATGCCGACGACATCGAGGTCAATTTCTCCGATGGTGTCACCTTGAAGGCGACGCTGGTCGGCACCGACACCAAGACCGATGTCGCCGTGCTCAAGGTCGATCCGAAAGGCCACAAGCTGACGGCGGTGAAGTTCGGCGATTCCACCAAGATGCGCGTCGGCGACTGGGTGATGGCGATCGGCAATCCGTTCGGCCTCGGCGGCACGGTCACGGTCGGCATCGTCTCTGCCCGCAACCGCGACATCAATTCCGGCCCCTATGATGACTTCATCCAGACCGATGCCGCGATCAACCGTGGCAATTCCGGCGGACCGCTGTTCAACAGCGCCGGCGAAGTCATCGGCATCAACACGGCGATCATTTCGCCTTCCGGCGGTTCGATCGGCATCGGCTTTTCCATCCCCGCCCAGCTCGCGTCCGGCGTCGTCGACCAGTTGCGCCAGTTCGGCGAGACGCGGCGCGGCTGGCTGGGCGTGCGCATCCAGCCGGTGACCGACGACATCGCCGAAAGCCTCGGCATGGCGACCGCCAGGGGCGCGCTGGTCGCCGGCGTGATCAAGGGCGGCCCGGTCGACAATGGCACCATCCAGGCGGGCGATGTCGTCATCAAGTTCGACGGCAAGGACATCCATGAGATGCGCGATCTGCCGCGCGTTGTCGCCGAAAGCCCGGTTGGCAAGGCGGTCGATGTGCTCATCGTGCGCAAGGGTGTCGAGCAGACCGTGAAAGTGACGCTCGGCCGGCTCGAGGATGGCGAGAAGCTCGCCAGCAGCGAGGAGGGCAGCAACACCGATCAGGACAAGGGCGACAAGGCTCCGGCCGTTTCCACTGCTTCGGTGCTCGGCATGACGGTCGGCGAACTGAACGACGAGACACGCAAGAAGTTCAGCATTGCGGCCGATGTTTCGGGCGTCGTCATCACCGACGTCACCAAGGACTCGGCAGCCGCCGAACGCGGCATCCAGCCCGGCGAGGTGATCACCGAGATCGCACAGGAATCGGTTGCCACGCCCAAGGATGTCATGGACCGCATCGGCGCCTTGAAGGAACAGGGGCGCAAGAATGCGCTGCTGATGCTGGCCTCGAAGACCGGCGAGCTCAGGTTCGTGACGATCCGGATGGACTGATATCCGGAAGATCCGGCGAAAAAATCCTCATCTTGAATGGAAAGGGCGGCTAGCGGGCCGCCCTTTTTCTTGCCTGCCAGTCTTGGCGCGACAGTCTGTACAGGACATGGCGCTTGAGCGCGGGATGGCTGTCGGGAATGCTGGGGTGGTCGAAATCGCCGGACGGATCCGCGCTCATGCCGAGGCGTTGCATGACGGCGGTGGAGCGGCGGTTGGCCGCGACGGCGAATGATACGATTTCATCGAGGCCAAGCGTCTCGAAGCCGTAGGCCAGCCACGCTTCGGCTGCCTCGGTGACATAGCCCTTGCCCCAGAACTCAGGTGCCAGCCGCCAGCCGATCTCGATGGTGCCGGCTGGCAGGGATGGCACATGATCGGTGTCGAGGAGACCGATGAAGCCGATGCATTCACCGGTGGCGGTGATCTCGGCGGCCGCAAAACCGTATCCGTCCTTCGTGGTCCAGGCCCTGAGCTCGTCCATCTTGGCATCCGCCTCGGCGCGGTCGCGGCGGAATGGAAAGAACTCCATGACCCGGTCGTCGGAGTTGATGCGGTGGAACAGGTCGCGGTCGCGATCTTCCCAGTTGCGCAGGATCAGGCGCTCGGTACGCATTGGTTTCATTGCATAAACTCCTCCTGCCTGTAGCCCTGCACATAGAGCAGCGCGGTCAGGTCGCCATGATCGATGCGGACCTTGGCCTGTGCCGCCACCGTCGGCTTGGCGTGGAGCGCGACACCGGTACCGGCAAGGCGGATCATGTCGAGATCATTGGCGCCGTCACCGACGGCGATGGCGTCGGCGGGCGTCAGACCAAGGCGCGCTGAAATTTCGATCAGCGCGTCGGCCTTGGCGGCGCGGCCGAGGATCGGTTCGCCGACCAGCCCGGTGAAGCGGCCGTCCTGCTCGAGCAGGCGATTGGCGCGGTTCTCCTGGAAACCGAGCATGGCGGCGATGCGCGTCGTGAAGACCTCGAAGCCGCCAGACACGAGTGCCGTCCAGGCGCCGTTGGCGCGCATGGTCCGGACCAGAACACGGCCGCCCGCTGCCAGCGTCAGGCGATTGGCGACGATGCGATCGACCACGGCGGCGTCGAGGCCCTTGAGCAACGCCACCCGTTCACGCAAAGCCGGTTCGAAGGCGATCTCACCATTCATGGATCGCGCGGTGATGGCCGCAACATGATCCTTGACGCCGATCTCGTCGGCCAGCTCGTCGATGCATTCCTGGTCGATCATGGTTGAATCCATGTCGGCGATCAGGATTTTCTTGCGGCGGGTTTCCGCCTGCTGGACGATCACGTCGACGGCCTCGCTGGCAAGTGCCGTGCGCAAGACGGCACTCGTGACGGCGTCGTCGGCTGCCTCAGGCAGGACGAGATCGCAGGCAATACCTTCGGCCAGCCAGACAACAGCGCTTGCGCCGACCGACCGTGAGGCCATATTCGCAAGCGACAGCGACAAAGCGCGCTCAGTGGGACGGGAAACAAGCGTGGCGATGAGCGGCATGAAACATTCCGGCGGGGAGGCGGGCGAGGGCCGCGTGAAGAACGCGATCCTGATAGCCGGGCCGACCGCCAGCGGCAAGTCGGCGCTTGCGCTCGATCTGGCCGAGCGCAGGGGTGGCGTGGTCGTCAACACCGATTCCATGCAGGGCTATTCGGTGCTCGACGTGCTGACCGCCCGGCCGGAGGCGGCCGACCTCGCCCGCGCACCGCATTATCTTTATGGCCATGTCCACCCGGCCACCGCCTATTCCACCGGCGCCTGGCTGCGCGACGTGATGAAGCTGATCGAGGACGGCACATTCTCCGAACGGCCAGTGATTTTTGTCGGCGGCACCGGGCTCTACTTTCGCGCGCTGGCCGAGGGCATTTCGGAAATGCCCGACATTCCGCAGCGGGTCCGCGACCGCTGGCGCTATGAGTTGAAGGAGCAGGGCGCCGTCAAGCTGCACAGCCTGCTGCTGCGCGAGGATTCGGCGGCGGCCATGATGCTCAAGCCAACCGACAGCCAGCGCGTCGTGCGGGCATTGGAGGTTCTCGATGCGTCTGGCCGTTCGATCCTGGAATGGCAGGCAGAACGCGGCCAGCCGCTCATCGACAGGGAAAGCGCACGTTTCTTCGTGATCGAGCCGGATCGGGCGGCGTTGGTCGCTCGGATCGACAAACGCTTCGACCAGATGCTGGACAAGGGCGCGCTGGACGAGGTCAAGCGGCTTGCAGCACTTGGCCTCGATCCCGAATTGCCGGCGATGAAAGCGATCGGCGTTCGCGAACTGCAGGCAGCGATGGCCGGAGAGATTGGCTTTCCCGAGGCAATCGAACGCGCCAAGATCGCGACCAGGCAATATTCCAAGCGGCAAACCACCTGGTTCAGGCATCAATTGGGGCCGGAATGGCTGAGATTGCGCCCCGGTGATGATCTGGAAACCACGATCTCAGCGCTTGCTTCCGATACAACCTGAAAAGGTTACATGCAAGGAAAGGTTCCCGTGGTGGTTGTCCAAATTAACCCTCCGTAAGCCCGCCCATGCCATAAGATCAGTGGGCACTTTTCCAACGGGGAGCAGATGCGTTTCCACAAGGCGGAATCAGCATTTTTCGTCTTTATATTCGTGATCCTGGCCGCCGGCCTGGTGACGCTGCATGCTTACGGACTTCTGCAATCCTTCGCCGACGAGTTGCATACGGCTTCGGGTCTGGACAAGGTCATCTATCTCAACAAGCTCTTGTTCGCGACCGGCGTGCTCCTGGCCACCGCGCTGTTCTTCGGCATCTTCTTCATCTATCCGCTGATCCGCAAACAGGCGATGGAGGAAGGCAAGCTACGCGCCATGACGGTCTCGCTCAGCGCGCGCTCGGAAACATTCGAGCATGCGGCGCTGACCGATGGCCTGACCGGCATGCAGAACCGGCGCTATTTCGATGATGCGCTGAAGGAGTATCTCGAGGAATTCCGGCGCATCGAAAAGCCCGTCGGGCTGATGATCCTCGATCTCGACCATTTCAAGCAGGTCAACGACACCCACGGCCATGACGTCGGCGACGAAGTGCTCAAGGCCGTCGCGAACTGTCTCAAGGACATGACGCGCTACCACGATGTGGTGGCGCGATTGGGCGGCGAGGAGTTCGCCGTGGTCACGCCCAACATGGACGCCGAGCTTCTGGGCAAGTTTGCCGAGCGCATCCGCAAGGCGATCGCCAACATGTCGGTGCTGTCGGGCAATGTCCGCCTCAAGATCACCACCAGCGTCGGGCTCGCCGTCTGGGACCGCAAGGAAACAGCGGAAGAGTTCTATCGCCGCGCCGACCGCCAGCTTTACGAGGCGAAGAGGCAGGGCCGTAACCGCGTCTGCGCCTGAAATCGCATCACTGAATTCGTGAGGCTGGCCGTCTGGCGCCGTTTTCTGCGCTTCCGGTGCTCACGGACTCAAACGTCCGCTCCGCTTCGGTTCTCGAAAACAGCACCACCCGACTCAGCCTGACGAATTCCCTGACGGGATTTATCCGAGCGGGCTGGGCAAGGGCGCAAGCTTGGCGCGGCTTCTCGGTCAGAAGGCAGAGGATTTGGCGCTGCTGACCTAATCGTTTTGCGGGCGCAGGCCGAAGGTTGCGGGCTTGAGGCCGTAGCGCATGTCGAAATCGTCGTCCGATGGCGCGCGTGCGGCGGGTGGCTTGCGGTAGTCGGGGTCGCCGGCCTGGCGGCCTGAATCGACGACCTCGGCGAAGGCCATCGCCTGCTGCGTTGATTTAGGCACGTTGCGCAGTCGTTCCACGATCGCCACCAGATCGACATCGTCGCCCGGCTTCGACGTGGCCTCTTCGCGTTTTGCGGTGCCGGGGAGCAGGTCGCTCAGCAGTTTTTCGAACTTCAGCCGCATGGTCGTTGCCACGCCTTCGCCGAAGGCGATGGCTTCGCGCTGGCCCATGGAGGACAGGAAGGCAAGCGTCGAGGCGGAAGAGTCGGCAATCGCGGAGCGGATGATCGCCTGGTCCTGCTCATTGGCAAGCCGCATGGCGAAGAAGGTCGAGCATTGCGAAAGGATGGTCGGGTCGAGCTCGCCCGGGCGCTGGGTGACGACGCCGAGATAGCAGCCATATTTGCGGCCTTCCTTGGCAATGCGCGACAGCGCGTGCCTTGTCGGCGCGAAGCCGAGGCGCGGATCGGCCGGCATATAGCGGTGCGCTTCTTCGCATAAAAACAGGAGCTGCAGCTTGCCCTCGCTCCACAGAGCGAGGTCGAAGGCCAGGCGCGCCAGCACCGAGCAGACCGAATTGACCACTTCCGACGGCATGCCGGCCATCTCGAAGCAGGTTACCGGGCGGCCATGATGCGGCACGCGGAAGATGTTGCCGATCGTCTCGTGGATGGTGTCCTCGATCAGGCGCGAGTTGAACATGAAGCGGTAGCGTGGATCGGCGGCCGCCGATTCGATGCGCGTCTTCAGCGATTTGAGTGTCGGGCGATCGGTCTTGCTTTCGAGCATGCCCATGCGCTCATCGATCTGCTTGAGCAGGTCGGCGATGCGGTAAGGCACCGGCGTATCGGCGGTCAACGCATCGCTGCCGCGCCTGATATAGGAGCCCGAATTCGGGTTGCGGTAGAGATTCTTGGCGGCCGGGATAAGGTCGCGCAAGGCGTCGATTTCTTCCGGCTCGGTCTCGCGGCCCCGGAACAGCACCTCGGCGAATTCCTCGAGCTTGAACATCCAGAACGGCAGATCCAAGGTTTTGGAATCGACCCTGACGCAGTATTCGGGCAGCGATGCAGCGAACTCGTTGTGCGGATCGAGGATCAAGATGCGCAGATCCGGCCGTGCCGCTATCGACTTGCGCAGCAGCAGCGAGACGGCGGTGGATTTGCCGACGCCGGTCGTGCCGACAATGGCGAAGTGACGCGCCAGCGTATCGTCGATGGCGATGTTGGCGGCGATCGTCTCGTCCTGCGCGAGCGTGCCGATCGTGATCGAATGACGCCCGGCGAGGTCATAGACCGCCTGCAGGTCGCGGGTGCGGATCCGATGCGCAACGGCGCCGATATGCGGATAGGTGGTGATGCCCCGATCGAAGACCGGTTTGGCGCCGGGCTCTGCTCCGTCACGGACTTCGCCGATCAGCTCGATGCTGACCTCGATGGCGTTCTGGCCCTCATTGCTCCAGGCGCGGTCCGACTTGCCGATTGCGTAGACCAGGCCGACGGTTCGCGTCGATCCGAGATTGATGGAAATCATCTTGCCGACCGTCCACAGGCCGGTCACCGCGCCGTCGGCGTCATTCGCATAGGCGCTGATGGTGGCGCGTGCGCCATCGCATTGCACGACATTGCCGAGGATGCGCTTGTCGTTCTGCTCTGCGTCGCGGCGCTCCTGCGATGTCGGTTCTCCAACGGAGGCTTCGCGTTCGACATACATGGACAGGCCAATCCCCATTTCCCTGGAGCATCGATCCTACCCGAATGGGGTTAAAGCCCGATGAGGTCGGATGGTGTAGAGAGCGTTAAGGGGCTCGTGAAAATTGTCGCAAGGCGGCTCTTCTCCGGCGTCTATTTTTCGCTATAATAGACATATGGATGATATAGCGAACGACATTTCCTCGACGATCGGCCGCAGGATACACGCCGAAAGAATCGTGCGCGACTGGTCCCTGGCCGAACTCGCGGAGCGTTCCGGCGTCTCGAAGGCGATGCTCAGCACGATCGAGCGTGGCAAGACCAGCCCGACGGCGGCGCTTCTGGTGCGCATCGCGTCGGCCTTCGGCATGACGCTGTCGACCTTGATCGCACGCGCGGAGCTGCAGGGCGGCGGGATATTGCGCGAGGCCGACCAGCCGGTGTGGCGCGATCCCGACACCGGCTATGTCAGGCGGCATCTTTCGCCGGCTGGCGATATGCCGCTGGAACTGATCAAGGTGCATCTGCCGGCGGGCGCCAAGGTCAGTTTTCCGGCCGCTTCATACGCCTTCATCAAGCAGCAGATATGGCTGATTTCCGGGCGGCTCGAATTCGTCGAAGGTGAGACAGTGCACAGGCTTGTATCAGGCGACTGCCTGGCGCTCGGGGCGCCGTCGGACTGCACCTTCCATGCCCTGGAGCCTGGCGCCGACTATCTCGTCGCGCTGGTCAGGGGCTGACACAATGGCAAGAAGACCAAAGCGCTCCCACAATGGGGGGCCGCCTCTCGATGAGTACAAGGGTCCGCCATGGGGCAAGGGCGATCCCTACATCTTCCTTGCCTGGCAGGCCGCCCATGCCAAGGCGTGGAAGGCGCCCAGCCACGAGGTGATGCTGCTGCGCATGGACAGAGCCGAGCGGCTTGGCCTGACCTATGAGGAGTACACGCTCGAGATCCTCGAGCGCGGGCGGCATCTCGGGCACGAAGACGCCGACCGCATCAGCGCCATCAAGGCGGCGCGAAAGCGACGCCGCGCGCACCGTCTGGACTGACAGCAATGCGCCCGCTTCTATTGCAATCACAGGATATCCTGCACATGAACTCGATCGAGATCGCACCCCTGAACCCGACTGCCGAGACGCAGGACATGTTGGCCGAATTGCTGGTCGCAACGGTGGCGACCGGCGGTTCGGTCAGCTTCATGCATCCGTTGGCGCCGCAGGCGGCAAGGACGTTCTGGGAGAAATCGCTGGCCGCGGCGGCAAGGGGCGAAAGAGCGGTGCTTGGCGCCTGGGACGGCAAAAACCTGGTCGGCACAGTGACCTTGCTGCTCGATTGTCCGCCCAACCAGCCGCACCGGGCCGAGATCGCCAAGCTGATGACATCAGTCGATTGCCGGGGCAGGGGTGTGGGAACGCGCCTGATGCGAGCCGCCGAGAGCCTCGCCGTTGAGAAGGGCCGCACGCTGCTGGTTCTGGACACGGCGACCGAGGAGGGCGCCTCAGGCCTCTATGAGCGGTTGGGCTTCACGCTGGCCGGAGAGATACCGGACTATGCCCTGAAGCCGCATGGCGGGCTGACCGGCACGTTGATCTACTGGAAGCGGATCGGGCCAATCTCATAACCAGTCATGCCGGCGCGGAGAGGCGCAGGAGCAGCCATTGGCGGAAATCCTGTTCGGCTCCGGTCAGGCGTGCTGTCGACGCCTTGGTCAGGAAATGCCCCGATGTGCTGGAAAGTTCATAGTCGGAAAGCCTGACCAGCGTCTTGCTGTCGAGCGCCGCATCGACCAGCGGCCGCGAGCCCAAGAGCACGCCGGCGCCGGCGCTCGCCGCCTCCATGGCGGTGACGAAACTATCGAAGCGGTGTGATCGTCTGGGATGGCCAGCCAGTCCAGCGGCGGCGAACCATTCCGCCCACATCTCGCGCGCGCCGGCGACCAGAAGCAGCGGCAGGGAAGGCCAGTCGTCGTCGCCGGCGAGCGCAGGTGCGGCCACCGGCACGAGCCGCTCGGCGGTCAGCCTGTCGGCTTCGCGTCCGGGGAAGGATCCGCTGCCGAAGCGGATGTCGAGCACCGAGCCCGGCAGATCGTAGTCGGCAGGGCGATGGATCGTCACCAGATCGAGTTGGATGCGCGGCAGTGCCTTGGCGAGATCTGGCAGCGCCGGAACCAGCATGAGCAAGGCAAAGGAGATCGGCGCCCGGATGGTCACGGTCTGGACGGCACGCGGCTCGAACAGTTCCGCGGTGCTGTTGCCGATGGTGGCGAAGGCCGACTGGATGTGAGGCAGGTAGGCTGCCCCCTCCGGCGACAGTGCAACGCCCCGCGCCAGCCGCGAAAACAAACGTGTCTTGAGCCGCTCCTCGAGAAACCGGATGTGCTGGCTGACGGCTGCCTGGGTGAGACCGAGCTCGGCTGCCGCCGCGGTGAAATTCGACAGCCGCGCCGCCGCCTCGAAACTGCGCAGCCAGTCCAGAGGCGGCACGGGTGTATTTGTACGAGCCATAAGTATTCTGCGGTCATTGGCTAAAAAATGATAATTTGAGTTATGCCTGTCGCGCGATCAACATGCAATCGAAACCCTGCGGATCAGGCTGCGGGGGACGCAACGAACAGGAACGGATCTCCATGCTCACCCACGCGCTGATCGGCGACGAAGGCAGAACAATCGACCTTGGCTGGCAGGACGGGTCGCGCAGCCGTTTTCATGCCATGTGGCTGCGCGACAATGCGCTGGACGACAAGACGCGCAGCGCCGGCAATGGTCAACGGCTCATCACCATTCTCGACATTCCCGCCAACACCAGGATCGGCGCCGCGTCGATCAAAGGCGGCGCCCTGGAAGTCAGCTTCGTGCCCGAGCAGAAGACGGTCAGCTTTCCCGCGGCATGGCTGAGCGCCAATGCCTATGATCGTGACGCAGGCCGCCAGCCGGGCTGGACAGGCGAGGCCACCGTGCGATGGACCAAGGCCTCGATGCAGAATTCGGTACCGCGCGCCGGCTATGTTGCGGCCAGCCGCGATCGTGCTGTGCTGGGGCAATGGCTGTCGGCGGTGAAAACCTATGGCTTCGCGGTGATGGACGATCTGCCGTCCGAATCCGGGGCGCTGTGCAAAGTGTCCGATCTGTTCGGCTACATCAGGGAGACCAATTACGGGCGCTGGTTCGAAGTGCGCGCCGAGGTCAATCCGAACAATCTCGCCTACACGAATCTCGGCCTCCAGGCGCACACCGACAACCCCTATCGCGACCCTGTGCCGACGCTGCAGATTCTGTCCTGCATCGAAAATACGGTTGAGGGCGGCGAGTCCAGTGTCGTCGATGGGTTTGCCGTCGCGGCTGCGCTGCAGGCTGAGAACCCGGAAGGCTTCCGGCTGCTGAGCTCATGCCCGGCGCGCTTCGAATATGCCGGCTCTTCCGGCGTGCGGCTGCAGGCGAAGCGGCCGATGATCGAGCTCGGGCCCGATGGCGAGCTGATTTGCATCCGCTTCAACAACCGCTCCCTGGCGCCGACGGTCGACGTGCCGTTCAGCGATATGGAAGCGTACTACGCCGCCTATCGCCGGTTTGCGGAACTGATCGAGAATCCATCCTTCGAGGTGACGTTCAAGCTCGAAGCGGGGCAGGCGTTCATCGTCGACAACACGCGCGTCATGCATGCCCGCAAAGCGTTTTCCGGTACCGGCAAGCGCTGGCTGCAGGGCTGTTACGCAGACAAGGACGGTCTGCTGTCGACGCTGGCCGCAATCGAGCATGGGTTCAAGGAGGCGGCGGAATGAGCGGCCAGGATTTGAACGCGGACACCATCGTCGAGTTCATCGCCGACATCTTCGAGCGCCGGGGTGCCGAATCCTATCTCGGCGAACCAGTCACCATGTCTGAGCACATGCTGCAGGGCGCCTGGTTCGCCGAAAAGGACGGTGCGCCCGACGAACTGGTGGCGGCGGCGCTGCTGCACGACATCGGCCATTACACCAGCGAGTTCGGCACCTATTCGCCCGAGGATGTCGAGGACAAGCATCATGACGAAGCCGGCGGCGAGGTGCTGGCGCCGTTCTTTCCGCCGGTCATCGTCGAATGCGTGAGGCTGCATGTCGCGGCCAAGCGCTATCTCTGCGCCACCGACCCGACCTATTTCGGCAGGCTTTCGCAGGCCTCAGTGCATACGCTGTCGCTGCAGGGCGGGCCGATGAGCGCCGATGAAGTGGCCGAGTTCCGCAAGAACCCGTTCCACGAGGAAGCGGTCCGGGTCCGCATCTGGGACGAGAGCGGCAAGATCGCCAACATGAAGACACGGGCGTTTCGCGATTACGTGCCGCTGCTGCAGCGGGTGGTGACGCAGTTCGCCGCGGGTAAGCCGGCGTAATTCCCTCGAAGGAAGGAGGCAGGGTGCAAGCCATGCCTCCTTCCGTTTTTTCTCCGCAGGAATGGCGCTCGCCTATCCCTTGTGGTGCACCTGCTGCAGCCCGTAGACCGGCGTCGCCAAGCCGGCCTGCCTGGCTTTCAACTGCAGCGCCAGGAACTGCGAATAGTGTCGTGACTGGTGCAGATTGCCGCCGTGGAACCACAGCGCCTCCTGTTGCGTCGGCTTCCACATGTTGCGCAACTCGCCTTCCCAGGGGCCGGGATCCTTGGTGGTGTTCGAGCCGAGGCCCCAGCATTTGCCGACCTTGTCGGCGGTTTCGCGGGATATCAGATCGGCGGCCCAGCCGTTCATCGAGCCGTAGCCCGTGGCATAGACGATGAGGTCCGCAGGCAGTTCCGACCCGTCGCCGAGCAGAACAGAGTGCTGCTTGATCTCTTCGACGTCGACGCCGCTCTTCAGCTTGATCGAGCCATCGATAACCAGCTGCGAGGCGCCAACATCGATGTAATAGCCAGAGCCGCGCCTGAGGTACTTCATGAACAGGCCGGACTCGTCGTCGCCCCAGTCGAGCATGAAACCCGCCTTTTCCAATCCCTTGTAGAACGCCGCATCGCGTTTCTTCATCTCGGCATAGGCCGGGATCTGGAACTCGTGCAGGATCTTGTAAGGCAGCGAAGCGAAGATGAGATCGGCCTTGGCGGTGGTGATGCCATTCTGCAGCGCCTGCTCCGAATAGAGCGAACCCAGTCCGATTTCCATCAACGTGTCGGACCTGGAGATATGGGTACTCGAGCGCTGCACCATGGTCACGTCGGCACCAGCTTCACAAAGTGCGGCAGCGATGTCATGGGCGGAATTGTTGGATCCGATGACAACGGCCTTTTTGCCGGCATAGGCGTCGGGACCCGGATGCTTCGACGAGTGGTGCTGGTCACCCTTGAAGGTTTCCATGCCCTTGAATTTCGGCAGATTGGCCTTGCCGGACTGTCCGGTCGCCAGCACCAGCTGCTTGGGCTTCAGCGTAATGTCCCTGCCGTCGCGGTGGACGACAACCGTCCATTCCTTGGTCTTGTCGTCATAGGAGGCGCTTTTGGCCTCGGTCGAGGACCAGTAATTCAGCTCCATCACCTTGGTGTACATTTCCAGCCAGTCGCCGATCTTGTCCTTGGGCGAGAAGACCGGCCAGTTCTTGGGGAAATCGATGTAGGGCAGATGGTCGTACCAGACCGGGTCATGCAGGCAGAGCGACTTGTAGCGCTTGCGCCAGCTGTCGCCGGCCCGCTCGTTTTTCTCGATGATGATCGTCGGCACGCCAAGCTGCCGCAGCCGCGCGCCGAGCGCGATGCCGCCCTGGCCGCCGCCGATGATGACCGTATAGGGCTGGGTCTTGAAGCCGAGCTCGGCGGCTTCCCTCTCGCGTTCTTCCTTCCATGTCGGACGGTTCTTGCCCGAGCCGTGCCTGGCGCCCATCGGCCGCGCAAAGCCTGCCGGCTCCTCGTGGCCTTTCAGTTCGGCCATGGTGGTCAGCAGCGTCCAGATCTTGCCGTTCTTCAGCCTGACATGGCCGAAGCCGCGTGCCACCTCCGTCTCGAAGCTGATCCAGCCCTCGATCAGTTCGCCGCTCTCGGTCGCGTCCTCGCCCTTGGCGATGGCGAAGTGCGACGGCCTGGTGTTCGACAATTGGCTTTTCAGCATGTCGCGGACCTGGTCGCGGCCTTCCATGGTCTTGATGTTCCAGGTGAAGGTAACGAGGTCGCGCCAGTAGCAATCCTCTTGAAAGCAATCGACCGCCTTCTCGATGTCATTGGCAGCCAGCGCGGCGCCGAATTGATCGAGCAGGTCAGACAGTTTCTTGCTAGGGGCCGTGTTCTTGCTAGAGGGCTTGTCGAGCATCAGGTTTCCTCCCGTGAAATCCAGATCGTCATGGTGGTGGCTCCGCCGGGCTTGCCGCCGGACGATCAAGTATCGTCAGAGATGGCGGCCCTCGTCACGCCCCACCATAGTTTCCAGCGATTTCAATGGTCTATCCTAGAAATGAGATCGCCAGGCGGTTTCGGAATCGCTCCGGCGCCGGAAACGAACGTTCCATTTGTGAATGCCGCGCCGGTCGCGCAAAATTGATGGTCAAATGCCGCAATGCGGTCACCGGGGCCGATGACAACCGATCGGTGAGAAGCCGGGAAGCGGTGGCGGGCAACAGGGCGGTTCCCGGGATTTTCTGGATGCGGAACTCTGGAGCCCGTTATGATCATCATACCTTTTATCCAAGCGTCTTCATGTCGCTCCCTTGGCCGGCGTGGACGCGCAGCAGCAATGGCCGCGGTCATGGCCTTGAGCGCGACCCTGACCGGCCCGCTGGTGCTGCCCGGAACGCAGGCGCATGCGGCGGAAATTGCCGTCACCGTCCGCGAAAGGCTTTCGAATTATGGCGGATGGCGAACCTCGGCCCGATTCGGCGATGTCTGGGTTCCCTCGGTCCGTACCGAATGGCGGCCGTACACCGAAGGCAGGTGGGTCTGGACCGACGATGGCTGGTACTGGCAGTCCACCGAGCCATTCGGCGATGTCGTCTATCACTATGGCCGCTGGGCGTATGATCCCGATTTCGGCTGGGTGTGGATCGCCGGCGATCAATGGGCGCCAGCCTGGGTGGTGTGGCGTCAGGGCGGCAATGATGTCGGCTGGGCTCCAGCGCCGCCCGACGTCGGTGTCGCCTTCGACGACGCCTGGTGGTGTTTCGTGCCTGTGGCGGCGATCGGCGCGGTCGATCTGGTCAGGGTGGTGCGGCCGGTGCAGGAGAACGTCGTCATCATGCGCAACACGACGATCATCAACCAGACGGTCGTGGTCAACAATGCACCGCGCGTGCGACTTGGCAATCAGGTCGTTGCAATCAATGCCGGACCCCGGCTGCAGCAACTCCCGAAGCCCGTCATCGAATCGATCAAGGCGGCAAAACTGGTTCCGCCTCGCAAAGGCGTGTTTGCCAGTGCACGGCTCGATGTTTCCAGGGGCGCCGAGATCAAGAGGCTTGCCGGCAATACAAAGGGGAACGGGCAAATCCTGGCGGGTCCCAAGACTGCGACCGGCGACAAGGCCAATTCCCTTGGCGCGGTGACTGCCAGCAATCCGGTGGTCGTGAAGCCGGTGAGCAAGCGGATGGTCGCCGGCAACGGCGCGAAGGCCGATGCGCTCAAGCTGCATGCCGACAGGACCACAGGCGACGGACGCATCGTTGTCAAATCGTCGCTCAACCGGGGGTCGCCCAAGCCGGTTTCGTCCAGGCCGGTTTCGGGGCAGCGTCTTGCACGCGGAGCCGGGCAACAAAAGCCGCATCAGCAAGCGTTGGCAATGCGCATGCCCCAGCACCATGCCCCGGCAAGGGTGGCACCCCACCATCCGCCAGCGAAGATGCAGGCCAGGAAGGCGTCCAAATGCGATCCACGCGTTTCCCGCTGCAAGGCGCCGGGCTGACACCGCAGTCGCGTCGGCACGCTGCGCGCGCCGGCGCGATTTTTCCCGTTGACAGGCCGCCTTTCCCGCCCTTAGTGTCCGCCACCATGAAAACGGCACTCATTCTCGTAGGAAAGCGCGTGGGCAAGGCGGTGTAACCGCCGGGCGAAAACCCCCCATGCGCAAGACACAGGCTCCCTCGGGGGCCTTTTTTATTGCCTGAAACACGACTAAACGACCAGCAAACGCCAAATGGCGACAGTACGGGACCAGACCGATGAGCAACGGACAGAACGAGCGGCGCGAGATGACAGGTGCCGAAATGGTGGTGCAGGCGCTGAAGGACAATGGCGTCAAGCATGTCTTCGGCTATCCCGGCGGCGCTGTCCTTCCGATCTATGACGAGATCTTCCAGCAGGACGATGTCGAGCACATACTGGTGCGCCACGAGCAGGGCGCCGGCCATGCGGCCGAAGGCTATGCGCGTTCGACCGGCAAGGCCGGCGTCATGCTGGTGACCTCCGGCCCCGGCGCCACCAATGCGGTGACGCCGCTGCAGGACGCGCTGATGGATTCGATCCCGCTGGTCTGCCTGACGGGGCAGGTGCCGACCTCGCTGATCGGCTCCGACGCTTTTCAGGAATGCGATACGGTCGGCATCACCCGCCCCTGCACCAAGCACAATTGGCTGGTGAAGGACGTCAACGAACTCGCCGCCACCATCCACGAGGCTTTCCATGTCGCGACCACCGGCCGTCCGGGTCCGGTCGTCGTCGATATTCCGAAGGACGTGCAGTTCGCCAGGGGATTCTACGTCCCGCCGCAGATAGCGCCGCGCACCAGCTACCAGCCTAAGGTCCAGGGCGACCTGGAAAAGGTCAAGGCGGCGGTCGAGCTGATGGCCAGCGCCAAGAAGCCGATCATCTATAGCGGCGGCGGCGTCATCAATTCCGGCCCGGAAGCGAGCCATCTGCTGCGCGAACTGGTCGATCTTACCGGTTTCCCGATTACCTCGACGCTGATGGGCCTCGGTGCCTATCCGGCATCGGGCAAGAACTGGATGGGCATGCTCGGCATGCACGGCACCTATGAAGCCAACATGGCCATGCATGATTGCGACGTGATGATCTGCATCGGCGCCCGTTTCGACGACCGCATCACCGGCCGGTTGACCGCGTTCTCGCCGAATTCGAAGAAGATCCACATCGACATCGATCCATCGTCGATCAATAAGAATGTCCACACCGAGGTGCCGATCATCGGCGATGTCGGCCGGGTGCTGGAGGATATGGTGCGGCTGTGGCGCGCGAGCGCCAAGGCCGACAAGAAGGCGCTCTACCCCTGGTGGGAGCAGATCGCCAAATGGCGTGCGCGCGACTCGCTCGCCTACAAGATGAACAACGACGTGATCATGCCGCAATACGCCATCGAGCGGCTCTACGAACTGACCAAGGGTATGGACACCTACATCACCACCGAGGTCGGCCAGCACCAGATGTGGGCGGCGCAGCACTATCATTTCGAGAAGCCGAACCGCTGGATGACGTCAGGCGGGCTGGGCACGATGGGCTACGGCCTGCCGGCGGCGCTCGGCGTGCAGATCGCGCATCCCGACGCGCTGGTCATCGACATTGCCGGCGACGCCTCCGTGCAGATGACGATGCAGGAGATGAGCGCTGCCGTGCAGCACGACGCGCCGATCAAGATCTTCATCCTGAACAACCAGTATATGGGCATGGTGCGGCAGTGGCAGCAGTTGCTGCACGGCAACCGGCTGTCGCATTCCTACACCGAGGCGATGCCCGACTTCGTCAAGCTGGCCGAGGCCTATGGCGGACACGGCATTCGCTGCGAGAAGCCGGACGAACTGGACGACGCGATCAAGGAGATGATCTCGGTCAGGAAGCCGGTGCTGTTCGACTGCCGCGTGGCGACGCTCGCCAACTGCTTCCCGATGATCCCATCGGGCAAGGCGCACAATGAGATGCTCTTGCCCGACGAGGCGACCGACGAGGCGGTGGCCAACGCCATCGACGCCAAGGGCAGGGAACTGGTGTAGCCGGCAGAACCAAGGCAGGGCTGTCGCGAGAAAGCCCTGCGCAAACAGAGAATTAGCTCAAGAGCTTGAAATCGAGATTCATGTCATGAACGCACAGCTACAACCGACCGGCTCCGCCTATTTCATCGCCAAGGAGACGGAGAAGCCGGAAAACCACACGCTTTCCGTGCTGGTCGACAATGAGCCGGGCGTGCTTGCCAGGGTCATCGGCCTGTTTTCCGGGCGTGGCTACAACATCGAGAGCCTGACCGTCTCCGAGACCGAGCATGAGAAGCATTTGTCGCGCATCACCATCGTGACGCGCGGCACGCCGCATGTGCTGGAGCAGATCAAGCACCAGCTCGAGCGCATCGTGCCGGTTCACCGCGTCGTCGACCTGACCGTGCGTTCGCATGAATCCGGCCAGGAGCGGCCGCTGGAGCGCGAACTGGCGCTGGTCAAAGTCGCCGGCACCGGCGAGGCCCGGGTCGAGGCGTTGCGGCTGGCCGATGCGTTCCGCGCCAGCGTCATCGACGCCAACACCGAGCATTTCATCTTCGAGATCACCGGCAAGGGCTCCAAGATCGACCAGTTCATCGCCATCATGAAACCGCTCGGCCTGGTTGAAATCTGCCGCACCGGCGTGGCGGCGTTGAACCGCGGCCCGCAGGCGATGTAGGACTTCGGCGGGGCTGGCGCCGAACGCGCCAGCCAGCTTCCATTGTGAGGCCATCCGTGGCCTTTGCGGGGTCGCCGGGAAGAGACAAGATGCTGACTTGTCAGGGAGGATATCCATGTCGCTCGACGCATTCCTTGCTCTGCTTGTCTACGCCTTCGTGACCTCGATCACGCCGGGGCCGAACAATCTCATGCTTCTGGCATCGGGCGTGAATTTCGGCCTCGTCAGAACCGTTCCGCACATGCTGGGCATCAGCATGGGTTTCCTCGTGCTGCTGCTTGCCGTCGGTCTTGGCCTCGGCGCTGTGTTGACGGCGTTTCCGGCGCTGCACACCGGATTGAAGATCGCAGGCGGTGCCTACCTGCTCTATCTTTCGTGGAAGATCGCCATGTCGCGCACGCTGACCGGCAAGGGCGAGACGAATGCGCGGCCCATGCGCTTCATCGAGGCGGCCGCATTCCAGTGGGTCAATCCCAAGGCGTGGGTGATGGCGATCACCGCCATGGCCGTCTATGCCAATGCCGAGCACCCGTTCCTGTCGGTGGTGTTGATCGCCGTGGCTTTCACCATCGTCAATTTGCCGAGCGTCTCGGTGTGGGCTGGGTTCGGCACCGCGTTGCGCGGTTTCCTGTCGGATCCGGTGCGGCTGAAATGGTTCAACATCGCCATGGGCGTACTGCTGGCGGCGACGCTTTGGCCGATGCTTAAATAGGCCGTGGGGCGCACCATCCGATCGTAGGGGGACGGGATTCGCACCCTCGGCGGAGCGTCCGGATCGGGAGCCTCCCCGTGTTGCACATCCATTGTGCAGTGCACATTAAATCTTCGTAATGCCGCCTTTTGGCCCTTTTCCGACAAAGGCGTGTCCTATCTATTCGGCGAAATCGCGGCAACGGGCCGCGTTGGAATAGAACCATCAGACCACGACGTGTCGGGTGGAGAGGGCCTGTGACCATGCGTGGAAAAGTCGTTCTTTCGTTGCTGGCCGTCGCCTGCCTGGGTGCGGCCGGGTGGCTCTATCTTTCGCCTGACGCGCTTGGCAGGGTCCAGCAGGTCATCGGCGCAAAGCAGGTTGCCGCGCCGGACAAACAGGCTGCGGCTTCGGACAAGAAGGCCGACAATGCCGGGCGCTCGGCCTCCATCCTCTCGGCCGTCGCCTCGACAGCCGATTTCCCGATCCGGCGTTATGCGATCGGCTTCGTCTCCTCTCCCGCCGTCGTCAACATCAACGCGCGGGTGTCCAGCCAGATCGTGTCCATCGACGTCAAGGACGGGCAGATGGTCAAGACCGGCGATCTGCTGTTTTCGCTCGATGATCGGGCACTGAAGGCGCAGCTGGCCAAGGATCAAGCGGCGCTGGCCAAGGATCAGGCGATGCTCGCCAGCTCGCAGTCCGATCTCCAGCGCGCCAAGGATCTGGTCGCCAAGCAGGCCGGCACGCAGCAGACCTACGACCAGGCCGTCGCCGGGCAGAAGGCTGCCGCAGCGACTGTCGATGCCGACAAGGCGACAATCGATGCCGACAATGTCCAGCTTGGCTTCGCCACGATCACGGCGCCGATTTCCGGCAGGCTGGGTGCTGTCAGCGTCGCCGTCGGCGATCTCGTCACCGTCAGCAATGGCAACAGCAGCACGGCGACCCCGCTGGTGACCATCACCCAGATGGACCCCCTGCAGGTCAACTTCAATCTTCCCGAGAGTAACCTGGCCCTGCTGCACAAGGCGCTCGCCAACCCGCAGCAGGGCGCGGTGACACTGACCAAGGATGGTGACCCGACGCCGATCGGCAAGGGTACGCTCGATTTCGTCGACTCCAGCGTCGACACCGCGTCGGGCACGATTGCCACGCGGGCAAGCATTCCCAATGCCGATCTTTCGCTATGGCCCGGCCAGTATGTGAATGTCGTGCTCGACGCCGGCATCCTGCCGCGGATGACATCGGTTCCCACGGTCGCGGTGCAGCCAAGCCAGAAGGGGCCGTTCGTCTATGTCGTCAAACCGGACAACACGGTCGAGATGCGGCCGGTGCAGGTGGCGCTGACCGAAGGCGACAACAGCGCCATCAGCCAGGGGCTGAAAAGCGGCGAGAAAGTTGTCACTGAGGGCCAGACGAGGCTGAAGGACGGCGCCGCGGTGCATGAGGGCAAGGCCACGGCGAATGCTGCTCCCAAGGTGGCCGAGGCGAGCAACGCCGGCGAGGCAGCCCAATGATCTCCGAATTCTGCATACGCAGGCCTGTCGCCACCCTTCTGATGTCGTTCGCCCTCGTGCTGGGCGGACTGTTCGCCTACAAGTTCCTGCCGGTGGCGGCACTGCCCAGCGCCGAATTCCCGGTGGTCAACGTCTCGGCTTCGCTGCCCGGCGCCTCGCCGGAAACCATGGCGACATCGGTGGCGACGCCGCTGATCAAGCAGTTCGCCACCATCGCCGGCATCGATTCCATTTCGACGACGAACTCGCTTGGCCAGACCTCGATCGCCATCCAGTTCGTGCTCAACCGCGACATCGACGCGGCAGCAGCCGACGTACAGGCGGCGATCGCGCGCACGCAGAAATCATTGCCGCCGCAGATGACGGCGCCGCCGAGCTATCGCAAGGTCAATCCGGCCGACGCGCCGATCCTTTTGATGTCGCTGGTCAGCGACACGGTTCCGCTGACCGATCTCGATGCTTTCGCGGAAAATGTCATCTCGCCGTCGCTGTCGACCATAGACGGCGTGGCGCAGGTCTCGATCTTCGGCCAACAGAAATACGCGGTGCGCATCCAGATCGACCCGACCGCGCTTGCCGCGCGCGGCATCTCGATCGATCAGCTGCAGGCGGCGGTCGCCTCGGCCAACAGCAACACGCCGCTCGGCGTGCTGCAGAACGACAAGCAGCAGCTTACCATCACCGCCAACACGCAGCTGACCGACGCCGCCGGCTTCTCCAACATCATCATCGCCACCAAAAACGGTCACCCCGTGCGGTTGGGCGAGGTGACCCGTGTGGTCGATTCGGTGCAGACGACGACCACGGCGAGCTGGTATGACGGTACGCGCGCGATCATCATGGCGGTGCAGCGCCAGCCCGACGCCAACACCGTCGACGTCGTCGACAAGGTCAAGGCCATGCTGCCGTCCTTCAAGGACCAGATGCCGGCCGCCGCCGACATCAAGCTGCTTAACGACCGCTCCAGTTCGATCCGTCAGGCCGTCGATGACGTCCAGTTCACGCTGCTGTTGACCATCGCGCTGGTGGTCATGGTGATCTTCGTGTTCCTGCGCCGGGTGACGGCGACCATCATCCCGGCCGTGGCGGTGCCGATCTCGCTGATCGCCACGCTCGGCGCGATGTTCCTGTTCGGCTTTTCCATCGACAACATATCGCTGATGGGCCTGACGCTGGCGGTCGGCCTCGTCGTCGACGATGCCATCGTGATGCTCGAAAACATCTTCCGCCATATGGAGGAGGACGGGCTGTCGGCCTTCGACGCATCGCTGAAGGGCGCGCGCGAAATCGGCTTCACCATCATTTCGATCTCGATCTCTCTGGTGGCGGTGTTCATCCCCGTGCTGCTGATGGGTGGCGTCATCGGGCGCATCTTCAACGAGTTCGCCGTCGTGGTGACGGTCGCCATCCTGGCGTCGATGTTCGTGTCGCTGACGCTGACGCCGATGCTGTGCTCGCGGCTGCTGTCGGTGACCAAAGCCGACCGCGACAAGCATGGCCCCGGCCACAAGCCGGACCTCGTCACCCGCGGCTACGACCGGGTCTTGAGTTTCTGCCTGCGGCACACCTTCCTGGTGTTTCTCGTCTTCGTCGGCACCGCGGCAGCGTCGGTGTGGCTGATCCAGACTTCGCCGAAGGGTTTCTTCCCGCAGGAGGACATCGGCCAGATATCGGTGACCACCATCGCACGTCAGGACATCTCTTTCGACGCCATGTCCAGGCTGCAAGGGCAGGTGGCCAGCGTCTTCTCGCATTCGCCCTATGTCGACCATGTGGCGTGGTCGGCGGGCAGCGGCAACAACGCGCTCAACCAGGGGCAGCTCTTCGTCCAGCTCAAGGGCAAGGACCAGCGTCCCGATATCGAGAAGGTGCAGTCGGATCTGCGCAAGCAACTGGCCGGCGTGGCGGGCATCGAGACCTACATGCAGCCGGTGCAGAATTTGAGGCTCGGGTCGCGCTCGTCGGCCAGCGCCTACCAGCTCGTGGTTCAGGGGCTCGATACCGGACTGACCGATATCTGGGCGCAGAAACTGAATGACGCGATGGCGGCCGACCATACGAACTTCACCGATGTCACCAGCGACCTGCAGAACAATGCGCTGCAGGCGACGCTGGTGGTGGATCGCGACAAGGCCGCCCAGCTCGGCATCGATACCGACACGCTGCGCTCCGCCCTCTATGGCGGGTTCGGCACCGATCAGGTTTCAACGATCTTCGGTTCGGCCGACAGCTACGAAGTCATCACCGAGCTCGATCCCAAGATCGAGTGGTCGCCCGAGCGGATGCTCGCCATCCAGATGAGGACGGCGAGCGGCAGTCTGGTCCCGCTCGGCGCCTTCGCCCGCGTCGACCGCACGGCGGGCGCCCTGACGGTCAACCAGCTCGGCCAGCTTCCGGCCGTGACCATCTCCTACAACCTTCCGCAGGGCGTGGCGCTGGGTGACAGCGTAACGCGCATCAACGCGCTCAAAGAGCAGATCGGCATGCCGACGGTGATCTCGACGACCTTTGCCGGCACGGCCAAGACCTTCCAGGATTCGCTGGCCAACCAGGGCCTTCTGGTCGGCGGCGCGATCCTGACCATCTATATCGTGCTCGGCATCCTGTATGAAAGCTTCATCCACCCGCTCACAATCCTCACCGGCCTGCCGTCGGCTGTTCTCGGGGCGGTTGTCGCCTTGCGCTTCGCCGGCATGGATCTGTCTGTCATCGCGGTGATCGGCATCCTGATGCTGATCGGCATCGTCAAGAAGAACGGCATCATGATGGTCGACGTCGCGCTCGAACTGCGACGAGAAGGCATGTCCGCCAAGGAGTCCATCCACAAGGCGTGCCTGATGCGGTTCAGGCCGATCATGATGACGACGCTGGCGGCACTGATGGGCACGTTCCCGATCGCGCTCGGCACCGGCGCCAGCGCCGAATTGCGCCAGCCGCTGGGCGTTGCCGTTGTCGGCGGCCTGCTGGCCTCGCAGGCCCTGACCCTGTTCGTGACGCCGGTGATCTATGTCTACATGGAGAATTTCTCGGGCTGGCTGGTCGGGCTCTGGTCGAAGCGCAAGGGCGAACCGGGGCCGGTCGAGGATGTCGACCAGCCCTCGCTGTTCAAGCCCAGGGAAGACATGCTGCCCGAACCTCAACGGGCGGCCGCCGAATAGAGGCGGCCGACGCCATATGCCGTTGGCCCAAGCCGTCGCGCTTGCAGCGGCATGATCGGGAACGTATTTTGCGGCCATGTCACACGATCATGACCACGACAACGAACTCGATCCGTTTGCCGCCCGCGTGCGCGCGCTGGAAACCATCCTGACACGCAAAGGGCTGATTGATCCGGCCGCGATCGACGTTATCGTCGATACTTACGAGACGAAAATCGGCCCGCGCAACGGCGCCAGAGTGGTGGCGAAAGCCTGGAGCGATCCAGCCTATGCCGACTGGCTGAAGCGCGACGCGACGGCGGCGATCGGCTCGCTGAGCTATACCGGCCGTCAAGGCGAGCACATGCAGGCGGTGTTCAACACGCAGGACACGCACAATCTCGTCGTCTGCACGCTGTGCTCTTGCTATCCGTGGTCGGTGCTCGGTCTGCCGCCGGTCTGGTACAAGGCGCCGCCCTATCGTTCACGCGCCGTCATCGATCCGCGCGGTGTGCTGGAGGAGTTCGGGCTGACGCTGCCGGCTGGGACAAAAATACGCGTCTGGGATTCGACCGCGGAGCTGCGCTATCTCGTCGTGCCGATGCGGCCCGAGGGCACCGAGGGCTGGAGCGAGGAGCGGCTGGCCGATCTGGTGAGCCGCGACGCAATGATCGGCACCGGCCTGGCGAGACAGCCGGCATGAACGGGCCGCAGGATCTTGGCGGACAGATGGGGTTCGGCCCGGTCGCGCCGGAAAAAGACGAGCCGTATTTTCATGCCGCATGGGAAAGGCGGGCGCTCGGCGTAACGCTGACTGCCGGCTCCATGGGCGCGTGGAACATCGACGAGAGCCGGCATGCACGGGAATCGCTGCATCCCGCCGACTACTATGCCTCCAGCTATTATCAAATCTGGATCAAGGCGCTGGAGGTGCTGCTCAAGCGCCATGGCTTCGTCAGCGAGCGCGACCTGGCAGCAGGTACGGCGGTCGATCCGGCGGCGGTGCCCAAAAGGGTGCTGAAGGCGGAAAACGTGCCTGATGTGCTGGCCAAGGGCGGGCCTTGCGACCGGCCGGTTGCCACGCCGGCGCGGTTCAAGGCTGGCGATCCCGTGCGGACCAAGAACTTCAACCCGACCGGCCACACACGGCTGCCACGCTATGCGCGCGACAAGCAGGGCGTCATCGAGGCCGTGCGTGATGGGTTCGTGTTCCCCGACAGCAACGCGCATGGGCACGGCGAAAACCCGCAATGGGTCTACACGGTGGTTTTCGAAGGCTCGGAAATCTGGGGCGAGGGCGCCGACCCGACGCTAAGCGTGTCGATCGACGCCTGGGAGAGCTATCTTGAGCCGGCGTGACTCGGAAATGGCCGATTTGCCGCCGGGCGTCGACGCCCCGGTGTTCGCCGAGCCGTGGCAGGCCGAAGCGTTCGCCATGACGGTGGCGCTGCACGACAAGGGCCTGTTCTCGTGGAGCGAGTGGGCGCAAGCGCTGTCGACCGAAGTGAAGAAACCCGGCGCGGCGGCCGACGGCCACGACTATTACGAACATTGGCTGGCGGCGCTGGAAAGCCTGCTTGCCTCGAAAGGGCTGACTGCCAAGTCGGACGTCGACGCGATGACCGAGGCCTGGGAGCGCGCCGCGCGCGCCACCCCACACGGCAAGCCGATCCTACTGGAGAACGATCCCCGCTCAACGGGGGGTCGTGCCTGGACAAAGTAGCTCTCGAGGTAGGCGTCCTGGCTGACAGCCGCCTCGCCGCTGCACGCTTCCTTGCTTGACCGCCAACGCAATGCGTCGCTGCTCATGGCCCGAGTACTTCAAATATCGACAGCAGCATCATATATTAGCAATGAAGAAATAGCTGGCGGGATAAAACCAAATGCTCGACGTTAAGTGGCTCGATGCACTGTCGCTCCCCGCACGTATCATGGGCGGGCTGTTTGTCTTCACTGCACTTGCTCTAGGCTGTAACAAATGGTGGATGCCGCTTCCCTTCGTCGAGGATTGGAAAGCGCTTTTCGTTCTTGGCCTGCTTCTGACCGGCTGTCTCTTCGGTGCTTCAATGATCGCGTCAGCGGCAGAGGCTTTCCGCAAAAGGCAGGCGCGGAATATGGCAACGAATAGGCGAGAGGCTATCAGAGCTGAACGCGAGAAGGCGGAAGCAGACGGTAAGGCCGAGATTCTGAAACGCCTTGAACATCTTGGGCGCAACGAGCTTCGTTATCTTGCCCAAGCGCTGCGAGACAATTCGCAATCGTTCACTGGTTGGGTCCACAGCGCCGACCTCTCCAACCTTCTGCACAAGGAACTTCTTACCACACCCGGTGGCACGCATCATCAGGACCACTACCCGTTCTGGATTCCAGACTTAGTTTGGCAAGCTCTGCTTGCTCGACGCGATGATTTCATTGCGAAGGATGACGAGGCGTCAGTGAAGGAGGAAGCTGCCAAGAGGAAGGGCAGGTTCTAGCCCCAACTGTGTCAGCCAGCGCAGAACCAATTCGGGATTGGCAGGCTGCATCAGATATGTTCCCTTTACGTTCCAGTGTGCGCCTGATAGTTTGTACCCACTGGAGGCGGGCGGCTGCGCCATCTTCGGCATTGGTGGTGGCGGCTGTCTTGTCTTTCCCTTGCGAATCCGGTCTCTCGCGCTGATGGAATTCTCTCCCCAACAGGACGACGCGCTGAAGGCGGTCGCCCAATGGCTGAAGACCGGCCAGCCGCAGCTGTTCCGGCTGTTCGGCTATGCCGGCACCGGCAAGACGACGCTGGCGCGCTATTTCGCCGAACATGTCGACGGCCAGGTGCAGTTCGCCGCCTTCACCGGCAAGGCGGCGCAGGTGCTGCGCTCCAAGGGCGCGGTCAATGCGCGTACCATCCATTCGCTGATCTATCGGCCGAAGGGCGAGGAATCGGTATCGGACGAGGTCACCGGCAAGACGTCGATGTCGCCGACCTTCTCGCTTAACCGCCAGAGCCCGATTACGCGGGCGAAACTGGTCGTCATCGACGAATGCTCGATGGTCGACGAGCAGCTCGGCCGCGACCTGATGAGTTTCGGCACGCCGATCCTGGTGCTGGGCGACCCCGGCCAGCTGCCGCCGATCTCGGGTGGCGGCTTCTTCACCGACCACGAGCCGGATTTTTTGCTGACCGAAATCCACCGGCAGGCGCGCGACAACCCGATCCTGCGGCTGGCGCTCGATGTGCGCGAGGGCCGTGAATTCATGCGTGGCGACTATGGCACGGCGCAGGTGATCGGCAAGGAAGACGTTACCCAGGAGCTGGTGCTGAAGGCGGACCAGGTGCTGGTCGGCACCAACCGCACGCGTCGCCGCTACAATCAGCGGCTGCGCGAGCTCAAGGGCTTCAACGCCGATTATCCGCAGGCCGGCGACAAGCTCGTCTGCCTGCGCAACGATCCGGCCAAGGGCCTGCTCAACGGCTCGCTGTGGAAGGTGATGACCTCGTCGCGCGAGACGGTGAAGCCCGGCATCAACCTTCTGGTGTCGCCGGAAGAGGACGATCCGGATCGCGGCGTCGCCAAGATCAAGCTGCTCAAGGCGGCGTTCGAGGATCCCGATGCCGACATCCCGTGGCAGCAGAAGAAGCGCTTCGACGATTTCGACTATGGCTACGCGCTGACCGTGCACAAGGCGCAGGGCTCGCAGTGGAACGAGATCGTGCTGTTCGATGAAAGCTGGGCCTTCAAGGAAACCCGCCAGCGATGGCTCTACACCGCCATCACGCGGGCGGCCGAGCGGCTGACGATCGTCAGGTAGGGGCGCCGGATGCTGTTGCTCCGATAGGCTGCGCGGCAAGCCATTGCCAGGCGGCGGCCTCGTCCTCCGCCTTGAAGTGCCTGATTTCAACGGGCGGGGAGGACGGCAGAAAGCGTTGTGCGTCCGCTATCCAGTCCGGTTCGCCGATGGTTGCGCAACGGCCGACATGTTTCAATGCATGGATCGCGCCCTGCTTCAGGGTCTCGTCCGCGATGTCGGCCCAGTCGACGCCATCGTGGTCGACGAGGCGCACCAGCACATCGATGCGCGGATGCAGGGCATAGGCTGCCTCCAGCAGCCCGAAAAGATTTTCACCGTCGGCCGCGGAAACGTGCCCGACGACATCGATGGCGAAAAGGTCGTCGCGGCTGGTCTCGATACGGCGAATTGCCGGAACCTCATCGAGAAAATTCATCGGCGCTTTCCTTTCCCGGCTCGTTCATCAGGCTTGGAACACCCGAAACCCCCAGTCTGTTCCCACCAAAGGCATTACTGTTCCCGTCAAAGGCATTATAGGTGGGCGCGTTGAATGATTTCCGAGGCCGCCCGCATGCCTGCAAAGCTCTCCGTCAACCTCAATGCCATCGCCATGCTGCGCAACCGCCGCGACCTGCCGTGGCCAAGCGTGACCGGCCTCGGCCGCATTGCGCTGGCGGCCGGGGCGCATGGGCTGACGGTGCATCCGCGTCCCGACGAGCGGCACACAAGACACTCCGATCTGCCTGAGATTCGGTTGCTGATCGACGACGAGTTTCCGCGCGCGGAATTCAACATCGAAGGCTATCCGACCGAGGATTTCCTGTTGCTTGTGGAAAAGCATCAGCCTGAGCAGGTGACTTTGGTGCCGGACGATCCGGCCCAGGCGACATCGGACCATGGCTGGAACTTCGCCACCCAGGCCGCGTTCCTTACACCGATCGTCAAACGCTTGAAAAAAGGGGGCTTTCGCGTGTCGCTGTTTTCCGATCCGGATCCCGATTGGGTGGCGGCCGCACGCGACACCGGTGCCGATCGCATCGAGCTCTATACTGGTCCATATGGCAGCTATCACACAGATTCCGCCAAAGCGGCCAAAGAGCTGGAAAGATTGGGAAAAACCGCTGACGCGGCGCTTGCCGCCGGGCTGCAGGTCAATGCCGGGCACGATCTCGTGGTCGGCAATCTGCCGGCGCTGGTCAAGCGCATTCCGGCATTGGCCGAAGTGTCGATCGGACATGGGTTGACAGCCGACGCGTTGGAGTATGGCATGGCCGGCACGGTGGGTCGGTTCCTCAAGGCCTGCGGATGGTAGCGATGGGCAGCCTGGCGCGGCAGGCATGGCAGCCATTACGCGACGGCACTTGATATTGCATCGCAGCAAGCGTAGAGCACCGCGCGCTTATCGGAGTGTCGTCCATGGCCCTTACCAACACTGGTAGTGAGGCAGAACCCGTCGAACAATCGAGCCATTCGGAAGTCGAACAGCACAGCACCAAGGTTCTGATGCTGGGCGCGCTCGGTGTCGTCTATGGGGATATCGGCACCAGCCCGATCTACGCCTTTCGCGAGGCGCTGGTGGCGTCCTCGGGCGGCAATGTCGCCCAGCGCGGCGATATTCTCGGCGTGTTGTCGCTGATCATCTGGTCGCTGACGATCATCGTCACCATCAAATACATCATGTTCGTGCTGCGCGCCGACAACCGCGGCGAGGGCGGCGTGCTGTCGCTGATGGCGCTGGCGCGCGGCAGTTTCCCCAAGCGTTCAGCATTGATGCTCGCTATCGGCATCGTGGGGGCATCGCTTTTCTTCGGCGACGCCGTCATCACGCCGGCGATTTCGGTGCTGTCGGCGGTCGAGGGCATGAATGTCGTCACGCCGACCTTCCAGCCCTACGTCGTGCCGCTGACATTGGTCATCCTTGCCATGGTGTTCGCGGTGCAGCGCTTTGGCACGGGCGGGGTGGGATTGGTGTTCGGTCCGGTGACCGCGGTATGGTTCCTGGCCATCGGCCTTTCCGGCCTCAACCACATCATCGCCGACCCGGAAATCCTGTGGGCGGTGAGTCCGCACTATATCGTCGCCTTCCTGATCAATTCGCCCGATGTCGCCTTCGTGACCATCGGCGCCATCTTTCTCGCCGTGACCGGCGCCGAAGCGCTCTATGCCGATCTCGGCCATTTCGGCCGCAAGCCGATCGTGCTGGCCTGGCTGGCGATCGTGTTTCCCTGCCTGCTGCTCAATTATGCCGGGCAGGGTGCCTTCGTGCTGGCCAAGAATGGCGTCGTCGGCCATCCGTTCTTCGAGATGAACGAAGGCTGGACGCTGATCCCGATGGTCGTGCTGGCGACCGCCGCCACCGTCATCGCCAGCCAGGCGGTGATATCAGGCGCGTTCTCGCTGACCAGGCAGGCGGTGCAGCTCAACATGCTGCCGCGGCTCGAAATCCTGCACACGTCGGAGAAACAGTCCGGCCAGATCTACATGCCGCGCGTCAATCTTCTGCTGGCGCTGGTGGTGATGATGCTGGTGGTCGGCTTCGGCGAGTCCAGCAGGCTGGCGTCGGCCTACGGTATTTCGGTGACCGGCAACATGCTGGTGACGACGGTGCTGCTCTATGTCGTCATGACGCGCATCTGGAAATGGCGGCTGTGGGTGGCAATCTCGCTTACGGCGCTGTTCGGCTTCATCGATGTCGGCTTCTTTGCTTCCAACATCGTCAAGGTGTTCGAGGGCGGCTGGGCCTCGCTGGCCGTGGCCTTCACCGTCGTGCTGGCCATGTGGACCTGGGTGCGCGGCAGCCGCTATCTGTTCGACAAGACCCGACGCAACGAGATCCCGCTGGATTTCCTCGCCGGCAATCTGTTGAAGAAGAAGCCTCAGCTGGTGTCAGGCACCGCCGTGTTCCTGACCAGCGATCCGCTCAGTGCGCCAACCGCACTGATGCACAGCCTGAAGCACTACAAGGTGCTGCATGAGCAGAACGTCATCCTTTCGGTGGTGACCGCGCCGCAGCCGGTGGTGCCCGACAGCGACCGGGTCAAGATGGAGACCGTCAACGAGCTGTTCATGCGCGTGACGCTGACCTTCGGCTACATGGAGCAGCCCAACATCCCGCGCGCGCTGGCGATCTGCCGCAAGCAGGGCTGGAAGTTCGACATCATGACGACCTCGTTCTTCCTCTCGCGGCGTTCGCTCAAGGCCTCGCCCAATTCCGGCATGCCGGTGTGGCAGGACCGGCTGTTCATCGGCCTGGCCCGTACGGCGGCCGACGCGACAGAATACTTTCAGATCCCGACCGGGCGCGTGGTCGAGATCGGCACGCAGGTGGCGATCTAGGCACCTGCCGGATCGGCGAATTGACTGTGCCGTCCGGCACAGTCCATGTCACTCCGCTTCAGCCGGCCAGCGCGGCCTTGTTTGCCTCGAGGAACTGCTTCAGCGTCTTCGACTTGCGGCCGGAAAGCGTCTCGACCGCGTCCGTCACCATGGCGATGCGGCCGGAACGCGTGTTGGCGTCGAACGACACAATGATGCGGGCAAAGTCCTCCGGAACGCCAGCGGCCTTCACACCTTCGGTCAAAGCTTCATCCGGAACCTGCACGACATCGAGCGGCTTGCCGGTGACCTCGCTTACCAGGGCGGCGATCTCGGCCGTCGTGTAGGCCTGCGGGCCGGTCAAGGTGTAGGTTTCGCTTTCGCTTGATGCGGCAACGAGGCCGGCGGCGATCGCTGCCGCCATGTCGTCGCGCGCACCGTGCGCCATGCGGCCGTCGCCGGCGGACGTGTACCATTTTCCCGAAGCGATCGCGTGCGGCAGGGACAAGAACAGGTTCTCCTGGTACCAGCCGTTGCGGAAGATCGTGTAGGGGATGCCGCTCGCTTTGATCGCCTGCTCGGTGCCGTAGTGATCATTGGCAAACAGCACCGGCGAAACCGGTTCCGGGTTGGGCATCGAGGTGTAGAGAAGGTGGGAAACACCGGCCTTCTTCGCGGCGGCAACCGCGTTCTGGTGCTGCCTCAGGCGCTTGCCGTGCAGCAGGTCGATCTCGCCGGTCGAGATGATCAGCACCCTGTCGGCGCCCTTGAAAGCAGCCTCCAACGATAGTGTGTCGTCGAAGTCAGCCGCCCTTGTGATCACGCCTCGCGCCGCCAACTCGGCGAGGTTTTCCGGATTGCGGGTGGCGGCGATGATCCGGCCCGCGGGGACCTTGAACATATCCAGCAGGTGGTTGATGACGCCGCGGCCGAGCTGGCCGGAAGCGCCGGTGACGAGAAGGGTTTGGGTCATGGAAGATCCTGACGTTGCGCCGCTAAGGCGGTTCGAGTGGCGGTCTCAAAAAGAGACCAGCACTAAAATAGGAATTGACCCAGAGCCGTAAAGAAGGCAGTTTTTCGGGAGGTAGGCACGCGCAGGGAACCAGCGGTGGACAGCAAGATCGTCAATCTGAGATCGAAGTTGGCGGTCTACAAGGCGGTCTCCGGCGGCGGCAACTTCTCCAATTGTCCGGTCCGCGGGGTCATACAGGGCGTGAGCGGCAAATGGAGCTCGCTGCTGATGATGGCTTTGGCCGAGCAGCCCTATCGCTTCGGCGAGTTGCGGCGGCTGGTGCCGGACATTTCACAGCGCATGCTGACGCAGACGCTCTACGATTTGCAGCGCGACGGCTATGTGCATCGCGAGGTGTTCCCGACCAAGCCGCCGAGCGTCGAATACAGCCTGACCGATCTCGGACAATCGATGTTCGGCGCCTTGCATCAGCTGATCCTGTGGGCCGAGCTCAATCATGATGCGGTGCGCGGCGCACGCGCCGATTTTGACGCCGCCCAGGGCTGACCAGCGGCGCAAAGCCGTTGGTGACGGCTTGATTTCGTCCCGCCGCTGAAGGATTGTCCCGGCCAATCCGGCTTTGGGGGCACTGGCATTTCCTATGATATCGCAATTGCAGGCGCCGGGCCGGCGGGACTGGCCGTGGCGCTCTATCTCAAGCGTGCCGGGCATCGGGTCACGGTCTTCGAGCGCTTCGATGAACCGAAGCCGGTCGGCTCCGGGCTGATCCTGCAGCCGACAGGGCTGACGGTGCTGGCCGATCTTGGCCTGCTCGACGACATACTGGCGCTGGGCAGCCGCATCGACCGCCTGCATGGCGCCGATGCTTCCACGGGCCGTACGGTGCTCGATGTCCGCTACGATGCGCAACGCGGTGGCCGCTTCGGGCTGGCGGTGCACCGGGCGGCTTTGTTCGGTGTGCTTTTCCGCGCCGCGCAGAGCGAGGCGATCGCCATCGAGACCGGCGTCGAGATCGAGGCTCTGGAGACCGGCGAACGGGCGACGCTGATCTGTGGCAACGGGCGAAGGGCAGGGCCATTCGATCTGGTCGTCGACGCCAGCGGTTCGCGCTCGAAACTGCGCCGCGAAAGCGCTCCAGGCGAGCCGCGGCCACTCACCTATGGCGCGTTCTGGGCCTCGCTCGGCTGGCGCGGCGATGGTTTTGACGTGCACGCGCTGCTGCAACGCTACGACAAAGCGAGCGTGATGATCGGCGTGCTGCCGATCGGCCGGCCGCAGCCGGGCGCTGAAAAGATGGCGGCCTTCTTCTGGAGCCTGAAGCCGTCGGATGCCGATGAGGTGCGCGTTCGCGGCCTGAACGCCTGGAAGGAGAGGGTGGTCCGGCTGTGGCCGCAGAGCGAGGCATACACCAGCCAGATCGACAGTTTCGACCAGCTCTCGCTGGCCCGCTACGGCCACCACACGATGAAGCTTCCGGCCGGTAGGCGAGTGGCCGTCATCGGCGACGCGGCGCATTCCACCAGTCCGCAACTCGGGCAAGGGGGCAACATGGCGCTGCTCGACGCGGCGGCGCTCAGCCATGCGCTGCTGCGGGCGTCAAACGTCGAGGCAGCACTGGAGGCCTATGCGAAGGCGCGGCGCTGGCATGTCCGCATCTTCCAGGCGCTGTCGCTGGCATTCACGCCGTTCTACCAGTCGGATTCGGTGGCGCTGCCCTTCATCCGCGACAGGCTGGTGGCGACGGTGGCAAAAATCCCGCCGGCGCCGCAGTTTCTCGCCTCAATGGTGGCGGGAACAGTGATCGACCCGTTCAAGCGAATTGGGCTGACGGAGGCGAAGTGGCTGGATCGTTTTGGCCAATGAGGCCTGAAAGGTGCGATCCCTTCGCTTGCAGGAAAGCATGCAGGCGCTGCGGATAGTCCGGCGCCACGGCTTGCCTGATCGACGGGCGCTCACTCAACGTTTTGCGCCAGGCTCGGACGAGCGGTTTGCCGTCCAGAATGCCGAAATCACCGATGCGGTCGAAGACATCGAGGTAGCGGAAGACCGGACCGTAAACGGCGTCGACCAGCGAAAAGTGCTTGCTGGCGAACCAGGGTCCGCCGGGCTCGTCCGCCAGCTCGGCTTCGAGGCGATCGAACATGGCGGACAGCGCGCTGGATTCGGCCAGGAAGCCAGCTTCGGTCGAGGCTGAATAGAACCGGCGGATGGCGTTGAGGGTTGCCGAACCGAACTCGATCCAGGCGCGATGACGGGCGCGGGCATAGGGGTCGGCAGGGTGGAGGGGATTGGCTTGCGTCTCTTCAAGGAATTCGAGGATGACGGCCGATTCGAAGATGACCGTTTCCTCGCCATTTCGCTGTACGCGCAGCAGCGGCACCTTGCCGAGCGGCGAGATCGCTTTGAACCAATCCGGTTTGTTGGCCAGGTCGATATCGATGCGCTCGAACGGCACGCCCTTTTCGGCCAGCGAAATCGCGGCGCGCTGCACATAGGGGCAGAGGTGATGGCTGACGAGGATGAGCTTGTGTGCCATGAGGTTTCCAAGGTTAATGCATTTGCATCTATATAGATGCACATGCATCGATCGTCAAGCTTGATGCAAATGCATCTACTGCCTATGCTTGGCCATGACCGAGAAAGCCACGCCTTCGCCAGAAGCCATCAAGGCCTGGGCTCGCCTGATGCGCGTTTCGCGCCAGCTGATGGAAAGCGCTGAAGAAGCGTTGAAGGCCGCCGGCCTGCCGCCGCTTGCCTGGTACGACGTGCTGCATGAGCTCGCTGAGGCGGGCGAGGGCGGGCTGCGGCCGTTCCAGCTCATCGAGCGCACTCTGTTCGCGCAATACAACATTTCGCGCCTGCTGGCCCGGCTCGAGGCCGATGGGCTCGTCGAGAAACTGACGGTGGCCGATGATGGTCGTGGCCAGACCATCCGCATCACCGCCAAGGGCCGCGAGACACGCCGCCAGATGTGGGCTGTCTACGGACGGTCGATCACCGAACTGGTTGGCGCCAAACTGTCGGCGGATGAATTGACCAGGGTCTCCGCACTGCTTGGACGATTGCGCCATCCGCCAGCCTCCGATTAGCGAGGCTTGTCGCGCGGCAACGCATCACTTGCAGATATTTTGCGCCCGCCCTCTTGCGCGCGGCCTCGGATTGCGCAATATGCCGAACCGTAACGTACGGTACGGCATATCGGAATGACCGGTGGCCCGACCTTTCGAGAGAAGAGCGTGTTGCACAGCGTGCCCGAGATCGACACCAGCGAAGCGCTGACAGAGCGACAGAAGGCCGTGCTCGACGCAGCGTTGCGGCTGCTGGTCGAAGAGGGCGATCAACTGACCATGACCGCCGTGGCGCGCCGCGCCAGCTGCTCCAAGGAAACGCTCTACAAATGGTTCGGCGACCGTGACGGGCTGCTGACGGCGACGGTGCAGTGGCAGGCCTCGAAAGTGCGGGTGGCGCCGGTTGACGGCAAGGGGCTCGATCTTGCCTCGCTGACCGCAAGCCTCGAACGCTTTGCCTCGGACTGGCTTAAGGTGATCTCCAGTGACACCTCGATTGCGCTCAACCGGGTGGCGGTCAGCCATGCCGGTTCGGGTAAGGACAATCTCGGCGCCGTGGTGCTTGAGAACGGCCGCTTCGCATTGGCCAAACGGTTGAAGCCGGTGCTTGAGGCCGGCCGACGGACCGGGCTTTTGGATTTTGCGGATGCCGAGACGGCGTTCCGCACCTTTTTCGGGCTGGTCGCCCGCGACGTGCAGAACCGTCTGCTGCTTGGCGACCGGCTGGAATTGACTGAGGCGGCGATCGGCGGCGATGCCGCGCGCGCGACGCAGCAGTTTCTCGCTCTTTTCGGAGCAAAAACCGGGCCGCAGGGCCTCTGATTCATAAAACGGGAAGGAAGACAAAATGCGCGTCTATTACGATCGTGATGCCGATCTCAATCTGATCAAGGGCAAGAAGGTCGCCATCATTGGCTATGGCAGCCAAGGCAGGGCGCACGCGCTCAACCTCAAGGATTCCGGCGCCAAGGAAATCGCCATCGGTCTCAAGGCCGGTTCGGCGACCGCCAAGAAGGTCGAAGCCGATGGGCTCAAGGTGATGAGCGTGGCCGACGCCGCCAAATGGGCCGACCTGATGATGATGGCAACGCCCGACGAGCTGCAGGCCGACATCTACAAGAACGAGATCGCGCCGAATATCCGCGATGGTGCCGCTATCGCCTTCGCGCACGGCCTCAACGTGCATTTCGGCCTGATCGAGCCAAAGTCGACGGTCGACGTCGTCATGATCGCGCCGAAGGGTCCCGGCCACACGGTGCGCGGCGAATACCAGAAGGGCGGCGGCGTGCCGTGCCTGGTCGCCGTCAACCAGGACGCCTCGGGCAATGCGCTCGACCTGGCCCTGTCCTACGCCTGCGGCGTCGGCGGCGGCCGTTCGGGCATCATCGAGACCAATTTCCGCGAGGAATGCGAGACCGACCTGTTCGGCGAGCAGGTCGTGCTGTGCGGCGGTCTGGTCGAGCTGATCCGGGCCGGTTTCGAGACGCTGGTGGAAGCCGGCTACGCGCCTGAGATGGCCTATTTCGAGTGCCTGCACGAGGTCAAGCTGATCGTCGACCTGATCTATGAAGGCGGCATCGCCAACATGAACTACTCGATCTCGAACACCGCCGAATGGGGCGAATATGTCTCGGGCCCGCGCATCATCACCGCCGAGACCAAGGCCGAGATGAAGCGCGTGCTGAAGGACATCCAGACGGGAAAATTCACCTCGGAGTGGATGCAGGAATACCGCGCCGGCATGTCCCGCTTCAAGGGCATCCGCCGCAACAATGACAGCCACCAGATCGAGGAAGTCGGCGCCAAGCTGCGCGCGATGATGCCCTGGATTTCCAAGAACAAGCTGGTCGACAAGGCCAAGAACTGAGCGAAATCCACAAGCGCTCGAAACAGCGGCTTCCAGAACAAAAAACGGCGCCAAGTGGCGCCGTTTTTTCATTCTGCCGGTCGGCTCAGCTACAGGTCAGCTCAATAGGGTGAGTAGCACTGCTGGCGCGGGCCGTTGTAGGGCTGGAAGGTGTTGTCGTAGGCCCGGTACGACCGGTAGCGGTTGTAGCACCATTGGACATGGGCGCTCGAAAGCCGTCCCGCGCGGTAGTAGCGGCGCGGCGCCGGCCGGTCATAGTAGTCGTAATTGTTGTACATGCTGCCGAGGCCAAGCCCCAGGCCAAGACCCAGGATCGCGGCACTCGCGCCATCATCGTAATAACGGCCGCCGCGATAGTGATGGCGACCATGGCGCCAACGCCAGTTGTCTCCACCATTCCAATTACCGCCGCCGCCGTGCCAGTGTCGACGGCCGCCGTCCCAATTGCCCGACCGGCGCCATCTCCAATCGTCGTTGTTGAACTGACGGTTGTTGCCGCCGGCCCAACTGTCGCGAACCGGCGTGACATTCGGCGCCGCCGTGCTGGTGGGTATCGACAGATCCGGCTGCATGATCGGTCCGGCGGCGGACGGTGCCGTGACGCCGGACAGGATACCGAGGGCTATCAGCCCCGATTTGACCGTGGAAGAAAAGAGCGAACTCATTGCACTCTCCAAGAGTTACAGGCCCCACGCCCACCCGAGGAATGGGGCAACAATGGATGTTTGCATCTGAACGGCGGATGAACGGAAAGGTTCCGACAACCATGACGCGAACGCGCCCAGGACCAATCGATCTCAGATGGTGGTTTTGCGCGCTTGTTTTCCGAAGCACTTGCGGGCAAAGGTCGTGGCATGTCGCTGCGCCTTGCCACCTTCAATGTCGAGAACCTGATGAACAGGTTCGATTTTTCCGGCTATCGCAACCAGCTCAACGAGGATCGAACGCTGGCGCTGTTCGATATCCAGAGCGAGGCGGAATACAGGATCCTGGAGCAGGCCCGCGCCATCGCCCAGTCCGACGACACGCGCCAACTGACGGCGCTGGCAATCGCTGCCACCCGGGCCGACATCATCTGCATGCAGGAGGTCGACAACATCGAAGCGCTGAAGGCCTTCGAATACGGCTATCTGTTCAAGATGGTGGGGCAGGGCTACCGGCAGAAATACACCACATCGGGCAATGATTCGCGCGGCATCGACGTTGCCGTGATGATGCGCAACGAGACCGCGCAGGGCCAGCCGATCGAATTCGTGCGCATGACCAGCCATGCCTATGTCACCTACGAGCAGTTCGGGCTGCACACGCCGGAACTCGAGGCACTGGGCAATCAGGCCAATGAGCGCATTTTCCGGCGCGACTGCCTGGAGATCGACGTCACCGTGGGCGGTGTGCCGCTGACGCTCTATCTCGTGCATTTCAAGTCGATGGGCTCGCCGCGCAACGGGCTCGACGGGCGCGAGGCGACGATGCCGGTGCGCATCGCGGAAGCGCAGGCCGTGCGCCGCATCATCGAGGAGCGCTTCGGTGGGGAGCATGCCGCCAACAAACGCTGGGCGATATGCGGCGACATGAATGATTATCGCCAGCGCGTGAAGGTGGCCGGCGATGCGATCGACGGCTATCGCTTCGAGGTGGTCGACGAAGCCCTGTCCTGCATCAACGTGCTGACGGCAGGCGGCTTTTGCGAAAACGTCGTCGAGCGGCGGCCGGAGATGAACCGCTGGAGTTTTTACCACACGCGCGGACCGGAAGAGCGGCATCTGTGCCAGCTCGACTACATCCTGTTGTCGAAGGGGCTCGCCGCCAGCAACGCAACGGCCGTTCCCGACATCATCCGCAACGGCCAGCCCTGGCGCACCATCTTTCCGCCGGGGCAGGAGGTCGAGCGGTTTCCGCGCGCCGGCTGGGACCGACCGAAGGCATCGGACCATTGCCCAGTGGCGATCACGCTGGACATGACCTGACGCATGAGTTTCGACCTTCCGCGCAACGTCATCCTGCCGGTCGACGACATCGACGTCCGGCTCGATCCCGGTCCGCACCCTTTCGCAAGGGACAATGCAGAGGCGATCGCCGAGAACTGGCAGCACGAAATCGCGGCCAATCCGGCGCTGTTCGACGGCATGGTGGTGCTGCTGTCGCAACTTGCCTACCGCGACAGCCGTCTCATCGGCCGCTGCCATGCGGTCAATTACTCGACGTTCATGCTGTGGCGGAAGCGGCGCGAGAATTCGGGCGTTGAGCATGCCTATGCCCATGCCATGCTGGTGGCCGGCGACAATGCGCTGGTGGCGATCCGCATGGGTCCTCACACAGTCAACGCCGGCCGCGTCTATTTCGCCGCCGGCTCGTTCGAGCCGATCGATTTTCGCGATGGGCTGGTCGACGTCGATTTCAACATGATCCGTGAGGTGCGCGAGGAAACCGGGCTCGACCTGTCAGGTGCGGAACGCGGCAAGCGCTACCATGCCATGTCGACCAGCAGCGGCACGGTGATCTTTCGCCGCTACCACGCGGCGGCGCCTGCCGACGAGATCGCCAGGCGCATCTCAGCCTTCGTCGCCACCGAGACCGAGCCGGAGATCGAGGGACCGGTGATCATCCGCCATGCCGCCGACCTGCCGGATGGGCTCTCGCCGCACATGAAGCCGCTGATCGAGTGGCATTTCGCAAACGGGAATTAAGGGCGCGTCTTGTTCTGCGCCGCGTTGCGATCGTTGCGGGCGGCGACGAGGAACAGGATGAAGCCGATGCCGAGCAAGCCGCCCATCGCCATACCCATGGTCTGGCCGACGACTGCCTGGAAGTCAGCGGTGACGCGATCGGGATTGGCCATGCCGAAGCGGGCGAGATACCACCAGATGCCTGCAAGACCTGCCTCGATGACCACCATCGCCAGGACCAGTCGCGCCTTCTTGCTCATCCCGCATTCCTCCACCCAGGTGAATTGCCCTAGCATAGCGAACGGCGCGGCGACAGCGGCGGGCAGGGTGGAAACACCGAAGACTGTGCAAAACCGGTTGGAGCGCTGGCGCGCTTCCGACCGGGTGCCTATTCGTGCCGCAGCGCGTCGATCGGGTCGAGCCTGGCGCCGCGCAGCGCAGGGAAGAAGCCGAACACCATGCCGATCAGGGCGGAAAAGCCGACGGCGAGCAGGATCACCGCCGGGCTCGGCGCGAACGGGATGGTCAGCGTCACCGCGGCGAGGCCGGCCAGCGCCAGCCCGATCAGGATGCCGATAATGCCGCCGAGCAGCGACAGCACCGTCGCCTCGACCAGGAACTGGATGAGGATGTGCTTTTCATGCGCCCCGATGGCCAGCCTGATGCCGATCTCGCGCGTGCGTTCGGTGACCGACACCAGCATGATGTTCATAATGCCGATGCCGCCGACCAGCAGGCTGACGCCTGCGACGGCGCCCAGCATGCCGGTCATGGTGGTTGTGGCGCTGGCCATGGCGTCGGCGATCTGGGTCATGTCGCGGATGGCGAAATCGCTCTCGCGATCGGGTGTGATGCGGCGCGCGTCTCGCAAGATGTCCTCGACGCGCGGCTGCAACTCGCTGGTCGGTGTGCGGTCGTCGGCGGCGATGTAGATGTTGTCGATGTCGCGGTTGCCGGCGATGCGGCGCTGATAGGCGTGCAGCGGCATCAGGACGACATTGTCCTGGTCCTGGCCGAAGCCGGTATAGCCCTTGGGTTCGAGCAGGCCGATGATCTTGCAGGAGGTGCGGTTGACGCGGATGATCTCGCCCTCGGGATCGCCGGCGCCGAAGAATTGCTGGCGCACGGTCTCGCCGATCAGGCACACGCCGGTGCCGGAACGGGTTTCGGAATCGCTGAACGGGCGGCCTGATACCAGCTTCCAGTCGCGCGCATCGAGATAGGCGCTGTCGGTGCCGGTGACGCCCGAGGTCAAGCTCTCGGTGCCGAAGATGACGCGGACCTGCTTTTGCGAAGCCGGCGAAATCGCGCGGGCACCGCTGAGATGCGCAACGAGTGCCGCCAGGTCCTTTTCGGCCAGCGGACGCACCACCTGGTCGAGCCCGCCCGGGCCGCCGGGGCCGGCCGGACGGCCGGAGCGGACGACCAGCAGATTGCTGCCGAGCTTGGAGATGTCGGCCTTGACCTTTTCGGTGGTGCCGGAGCCGATGGTGAGCATGGCAATGACGGCGGCAACGCCGATGACGATGCCGAGCAAGGTCAGGAACGAGCGCAGCACGTTGCGGCGGATCGAGCGGAGCGAGAGGCGGACGGTTTCCCAGATCATGGTGATGCCATTTCCAGCTTCGCGGTGTCAGAAGCGACGTGGCCGTCGAGGAAGCGGATGGTGCGTTCGGCATAGCCGGCGACGTCGGCCTCATGGGTGACCATGGCGATGGTCAGGCCAAGCTCGGTGTTGAGCCGGGTCAGCAGCTCCATGATCTCGTGCGTGCGGGCGGTGTCGAGATTGCCGGTCGGCTCGTCGGCGACGAGCAGGGTCGGGCGGGTGACGATGGCGCGCGCGATGGCCACGCGCTGCTGCTGGCCGCCGGACAGTTCGGCCGGCGTGTGGTGCTCGCGGCCGACAAGGCCGACCTCCGCCAACGCCTGCATGGCAAGGTCGCGGCGTTCGCGGGCGGCCACGCCGCGATAGATCAGAGGCAGTTCGACATTTTCGGCTGCCGTGGTGCGGGCCAGCAGATTGTAGCCCTGGAAGACGAAGCCGACATAGAGGTTGCGCAGCATGGCGCGGCGGTTGCGGTCGAGGCGGCCGGCGTCGATGCCCATGAAGGAATAGGTTCCGGCCGTCGGCGTGTCGAGGCAGCCGATGATGTTCATCGCCGTCGACTTGCCGGAGCCGGACGGCCCCATGATGGCGACGAATTCGCCACGCCGGATCGCAAGATCGACGCCGGCCAGCGCATGCACCTTGGCCTCGCCCTGGCCATAGCTCTTCCAGACCTTGTCGAAGGTGATGAGGGTCGCGCCCGCAGCCACGGTATCAGCTCCGCTGCTGCGACGCGGTGATGATCTGAGCGCCTTCGTCCAGGCCCGAAAGGATCTCGGTCAGTTCGCCGTCGGTGGAGCCGATCTTGACGTTGACCGGGTGCGGTCGCCCATTCTCCAGCACATAGAGCGTGCGCGAGCCATCGGCGGGCACTGTGGCGGCCTGGCGCTGGCGATTGCCGCCGGGGCGGCCCATGCGGCCGGTAAACAGGTCGCTCAGGCTCCAGCCGCGGGCGGCCTGCTGGACCGGGCGATAGCGGAAGGCGGTGGCCGGTACGGTGAGCACACCCTTGGCCTGCTTGGTGACGACCGACACCGTGGCGGTCATGCCGGGCCGCAGCAGCAGCTCGTTGTTGTCGACCTCGAGCCGCGCATTGTAGGTGACGACGCCGTCGGTGGTGACCGAGGCGTAGGAGATGTCGCGAATCTCGGCATCGAACGGCCGCTCGGGGAAGGCATCGACGGTGAAGCGGGCATGCTGGCCGGACTTGACCGCGCCGATGTCGGCCTCGTCGACCGCCGCCACCAATTCCATGTTTCTGAGATCGGCTGCGATGATGAACAGCACTGGCGCCTGCAGGGAGGAGGCGACCGTCTGGCCTGGATCGACCGAACGCGTCAGCACGATGCCGTCGATCGGCGCATAGATGGTACTCTTGGCAAGGTCGGTCTGCTGCGCCTTGAGGTCGGCCTGGGCAATGGCGAGGTTGGCCTGCGCACTGTCGAGCGCTGCCTTGGAACGGTCGCGCGTGGCGGTTGCTGCTTCAAGCGATTGGTCGGTCGCCATGCCACGCCTGGTCAGTTCGGCGGCGCGCACCAGCGCCTTCTCGTTTTCGGCCAGCGTAACCGTGGCGTCCTCGACATTGGCGGCGGCGGCCTTGGCCGAAGCTTCGGCGCGTTCGATCTGGACTTCGAGTTTCACCGTGTCGAGTGTCGCCAGCACGTCACCCTTCTTGACCTGCTGATTCTCCTCGGCTGAGACCGAGCGGATGATGCCGGACAGTTCGCTTGAAATGTCGACCTGGGTGAGCGGCTGCAGCGTGCCGGTCGCCGACACCGCGACGGTGAGGTCGGCCTTGGCAGCAGGCACGGTGGTGTAGTCGATCTTGGCCGGCGAGCCCGCATACCACTGATAGGCGCCAAGCCCGGCGGCGAGCACGATCAGCGCCAGCAGCGCATAGAGCCAGCCGCGCCGGCGCGACTTGCGCAGCCCCGTTCTGTCGAGCCCAAGCGCCGTCTCGATGGCGGAATCCGATTCCGTCTTTGGCAGATTGACAATCTGGTCCACGCTGGACCCCTATAATGCGCAATGTCCCTATCTGTGCACAGATCAGGCTTACTGGTTCAAATATCAAATTAAATTTCGCCCATGTTGGGATTGAGGCAGGAATGAAAACCCGGAATTACTTGCTTTACGATGTGTTTACGACCGAGCGACTGGCCGGCAATCCTTTGGCCGTCGTGCTGGACAGCAAGGGATTGGACGCGGCCGCGATGCAGGCCATCGCGCGTGAATTCAACCTGTCGGAATCGGTGTTCGTGCTGCCGCCGGACAATCCCAAACACAGAAACCGCATTCGCATCTTCACGCCCGACTATGAAATGCCGTTCGCCGGCCATCCGACGGTCGGCGCCGCGATCGCGCTGGCCGAACTGGCGCAAGAGGGCGGTGCCGGCATTTTCGTGCTGGAAGAAAACATCGGCCCTGTGCGTTGTGCCGTTAGCAAGCACGACGGAAACACTTTCGCCGAGTTCGACCTGGCGAAGCTGCCGGAGCCGCTGAAGCTGGAGGCCGATCCGGAGGCGATCGGTGCTGCCCTTGGGTTGACGCCGCATGAGATCGGCTTCGAGAATCACCGCGTCGCGTTCTGGTCGGCCGGCGTGCCCTACGTCACCATTCCCGTTGCCAATCTCGAGGCGGCGGGCCGAATCCGGCTGGACAACCAGGCCTGGTCGGAACTGGCGCCGCGCAAGAGTGAATGGGCCTTCGCCAGTCCCTATGTCTATTGCCGCGAGACGGTGAACCATGAAAGCGCCTTCCATGTCCGCATGATCGTGCCCGGCACGCCGTCCTACGAGGATCCGGCGACCGGCTCGGCGGCAGCGGCCTTTGCCGGCGCCATCATGCATTTCGACGCGCCGACCGACGGCATTTCGCAGCTGTGGATCGAGCAGGGGCTGGAGATGGGCCGGCCATCGCGCATCCGCCTCGAACTGACCGTGCAAGGCGGCAAACTGGCCTCGGCGCGCATTGGCGGCAACGCGGTCAAGGTGGCGGAAGGCAAGCTTTTCGTGTGATCGCGCTACGGTCGTCATCCTAGGGCGGAGCAAGGAGCGAAGCGACGCGGCGCAGACCCTGGGATCCATGCCGCGACCGTCGGGCTGAATACCGACGGTGCAGATTGAGCGCACCTCGTCTACTGTTTTCAGCTCGCTAGCAGGCACATGTTTTCTGCACCGTTGCGTTCTTCGGTTGGCGTCCCGGCATGGATCCCAGGGTCTTCGCGACGGAGCTTTGCTCCTGCTTCGCCCAGGGATGACGAACCCCAGGAGCGATTTGTCGGGAAATGATTCCGGCAGGGCTGGACAGGACCGATGGTGGCGGCTATATGCCCGCCAACGCCGGTTTTTGCCGGCCGAGTGGGTGCGTAGCTCAGTTGGTAGAGCAGCTGACTCTTAATCAGCGGGTCCACAGTTCAATCCTGTGCGCACCCACCAAATTCTTCAAAGACTTGGTGGAATGACCCTGAAAGCGAGACGCGTTTGACGCGTCTCGGGCAGGCTGTCTGACTGTGATTCTTTAACCGCGCTATCCGGATCTCGTTGCGATTCAGCCACGTTGAAAAATGCGGCTCAGAAACCGGCCGAATCGAAAAGCAAGGCTCTTTTCCCCGGCTGCAGCATCGCTGGCGCCAGTTCCGTCTTTTCCCCCGGAGAAATCGCTGATGAGCCACCAGAAGAAGACCAGGAAGACAACGAAAATGCCGGTGTCGATCGGGCCATGACTTGAATAGCTGCTGTGACGGAACACAACAGCGACCGCTCCGGCGATAAACACCGCAGCTGCGGCAGGATGAAATTTCTTCATCCGCAAAATCTATTTGAGAATCGCCGTTACGGGAAGATGCCTCCTTTGTCGTGACAACGGCATCTTTGTCGGCCGATACGGGGAATGGATAACTACTTCTCCGAAACGCCAGCCTCGGCAAAACTCGCCATCCTTGCATGGCACTCCAGCGCCGAGCGGACGATGTTGACGGCGAGGCAGGCGCCGGAGCCTTCACCGAGCCGCATGCCGAGATCGAGCAGCGGTGGCAGGCTAAGCGCTTCGAGCAGGCCGCGATGGCCCGATTCGGCCGAAACGTGCGCGGCGATTGTGTGGGCGAGGCCGGTCGGGTGCAGCTTTGCCAGCGGGGCCGCGGCGGCGGTGCAGACGAAGCCGTCGAGCAGTACGGGTATGCCGAGATGCCGGGCGGCGAGCGTCGCGCCGAAGATGGCGGCGAGTTCGCGGCCACCGAGTGCTGCAGCAATGCCCAGCGGATCGGCGAGGGTGGCCACGTGACGCTGCAAGCCGGCTTCGATGGCGACGACCTTGCGCTTCAGACCGGCGTCGTCAACGCCAGTGCCGCGCCCGGTCCATTTTTCCGCGCCGCCGCCGAACAGGGCTGCTGAGATGGCAGCCGCCGGCGTCGTGTTGCCGATGCCCATTTCGCCGAAGCAGATCAGGTCGAGATCCTTCGTCACGGCATCATAGCCGGCCGAGACCGCCTCCAGAAAGGCCTTCTCGTCCATTGCCGGCCCTTGTGTGAAATCGCCTGTCGGATGGTCGAGATCGAGCGGAATGACGTCGAGTTCGGCGCCGGCCATGCGGGCAAGCTGGTTGATGGCGGCACCGCCGCCGGCGAAATTCGCCACCATCTGCACGGTGACCTCGGAAGGATAGGCCGACACGCCTTGCGCGGTGACGCCATGGTTGCCGGCGAAGACGAAGACTTTTACGCGGTCGAGTTTTGGCATGTCGCGGCCCTGCCAGCGCGCCAGCCAGGCGGCGATCGTCTCCAGCCGGCCAAGGCTGCCTTGCGGCTTGGTCAGCGTGTCCTGGCGGCGGGCGACCGCATTGGCCGCGGCATCGCTGCCGGCCGGCAGGTCGAGGCAGGCGGCGCGCAATTCACTAAGGGATTTGAAGGGCATGGGGGCAAAGTCTCCGAAAAGGAATCAGGCCAAGAGAATCAGGCCAAAGGATCAGGAAAGCGCTACGGAAGCGACGAGCAGCACCGCGATCTCGCTTGCCTGCTGCAAGGCTCCGATCGTGTCGCCGGTCTGGCCATCGATCTGGTTGAGGCAAAGGGCGCGGAAAGCGGCAAACAGCAGGCCAAGCAGGATCAGCGCGAAGATGGCTCCGCCCAGTCCAAGCAGGAGCAGCGGGATCGCGCCGAGCACGGCGCCGGCGATGGCGGTTTCCTGCGAGACGGTGCCGGCATCGGCCGAGAGGCCATCGACCCGCGCTGAAGGCAAGAGATGCATGAAGGCGCCAAGCAGGCCGCGCGAGGCCGCGTGTGCGGCTATGAGGGCGAAGAGGGCCTGAGTGGGATCGACGAACTCCGACAGCGCGCTCCAGCGGATCAGCAGCGACAGGCCCAGCGCCGCGGCACCATATGTACCGATGCGGCTGTCGCGCATGATCTCGAGTTTGCGGCCGCGCGATTTGCCGCCGCCAAAGCCGTCGGAGACGTCGGATAGCCCGTCCTCATGCAGGCAGCCGGTGGTGAGCACGGTTGCCACGAGAGCAAGGGCCGCCGCTGGCCCCATGGCCAGGCCAAACCGTTCGGCCGTGGCAAAGACGATGGCGCCGATCAGGCCGACGACAAGTCCGGCAATGGGGGCTGCCCAGATCGCGGCGGCAAGGCTGCGGCCGCGAAAATCGAAGACGGGCAGCGGCAGACGGGTGAAGAAGACCAGGCATAGCGCGATGTCGTCGACAACCTGCCGCGGTGAAAGGGCCAGATTCCTGAACTTCATGCTCTAGCCTCTCGCAATCGCATGGAAGAAGGTGCCGCTGACATGGCCGCGCCGGTAGCCCGAGGCGCCGATCGGATTGCCCAGACCGTCGGCAAGGTCGGCCAAGGGGTCGTCATTGCCGGTAGAGGTCATCTGCGCATAGTGGAATTCGTGGCCGCGGATCAGCGCACCTTGTGAGCCCAGCGGGCAGTCGGCGCGCAACCGCGCCTCGCGGTAGCCGAGATTCATCTTGCGTTTGGCGAAGCTGGTGGAATGGCCGAGCAGGCCGAGCATCGCATGCGTGTCGCCCGATGCGTCCTCCAGCGCTTCGCCCAGCACCATGAAGCCACCGCACTCGCCATGGATGGGCTTTGTCGTGGCAAAACGCGCCATCCCGGCGCGGAAAGTCGCGGCGGCGGCGAGCTTGCCGGCGTGAAGCTCGGGATAGCCGCCGGGCACCCAGCAGACATTGCAAGCCTCGTCGGGCGCTTCATCGGCGAGCGGCGAGAACGGGACGATTTCGGCACCCGCCTTGCGCCAGTAGGCGGCGACATGCGGATAGAGGAAGGTGAAGGCGGCATCCTCGGCCAACGCGATCCGCTGGCCGGGCGGCGCCAGTGCGTCGGTGAAGCCGCCAGACGCCGGGGTGAAGGGTGTCGCCAGGGCCATGATCGCATCGAGGTCGAGCGATTTCTCCGCCATATCGGCCAGCCGGTCGAGATGCGCCATCAGGTCGTCATATTCGCCGGCCTGGACGAGGCCGAGATGGCGTTCGGGCAGGTTCAGAGTGGGATCGCGCAGGATGGCGCCGACGACCGGCAGGCCGATCGCCTCGATGGCGTCGCCCGACAGCCGGCGGTGCCGCTCGCTGCCCAACCGGTTGAGCACTACACCGGCCATGCGTACATCCGGATCGTAGGTGGCAAAACCCTTGGCGACGGCGGCCGCGGTGGTCGACTGGCCGGAAACGTCGAGCACCAGCAGCACCGGCAGGCCGTAGAGCCGCGCCAGGTCGGCCGCCGAACCGGTGCGGCCGGGCGAGGCCGGAATGCCGTCGAACAGGCCCATGGCGCTTTCGAGGATGACGAAATCGGTGTCGTCGGCGGCTTGCGCGGCGAGTGCGTTGAGCAGCGATGGCGGCATCGCCCAGCTGTCGAGATTGACGCCGGACAATCCCGTGGCGGCGGTGTGGAAGCCGGGGTCGATATAGTCGGGGCCGGATTTGGCGCCTCGCACCTTCAGCCCACGCCGGGTGAGCGCGCGTAAAATGCCGATGGTGACGCTGGTCTTGCCGGAGCCGGAGCGCGGCGCGCCGACGATGATGGCGCGGGCCGTCATGCTTGTCCCGCCAGTGCCGCGCGCATGGCAACGATGCCGCCGACGATGATCAGCGCCGGCGAGGCAAGACCGGCGGCCGCGGCTTCCTCGGCAATGGTGGCGAGCGTGGCGACGACGGTTCGTTCCTGCGGCGTGGTCGCCGCGACGATCACTGCCGCCGGTGTCGACGGCGCCAGCCCGCCATCGAGCAGTGCCGCCGCGATCAAAGGCAGGTTGGCCATGCCCATATAGACGACGACAGGCTGGCCGGTGCGGGCGATTGCCGCCCAATCGAGATCGTCATCGGTGCCGGCGGCGTGGCCGGTCGCCAGGATCACTGCCTTGTTGATGCCGCGCATGGTGGCCGGAATGCCGGTCGCGGCCAGAGCGCTGAGGCCCGAGGTCAGGCCTGGCAGCACGCGGAACGGGATGTTTTCATGCGCCAGCGCCAGGGCTTCTTCGCCGCCGCGGCCGAAAATATAGGGATCGCCGCCCTTCAGCCTGACGACGCGGCGGCCGTCGCGCGCCAGCCGCACCAAAAGGGCGGTGATGTCATCCTGTTTCATCGACGGTTTTCCGCCGCGCTTGCCGGCAAAGAAAAGCTCGGCATTTTCGGCGACGGCGACGACATCCGATGAGACCAGCGCGTCGTAGACCAGCGCATCCGCCTCGGCCAAAGCCGCCAGCACTTCGAGCGTCAGGCAACCGGGGTCGCCGGGGCCGGCGCCGGCCAGCCAGACATGGCCCGGCTCAAGCCGGCGCGGCTTGAAATTCAGCTGGGACAACGCCTTTTCGAGCGTAGTGTTTTTGGTGCTGCCGCTCACAATCCGTCCCGTCCGCGAAAACGCCGCTGATAGTGGGCGTCGTATAATGAACTCTCGCCAAAACCTTCCGCTGCCAGCGAGCGGCCGACGAAGATGATCGCCGTGCGCTCCATCGGATCAGCGGCCAGCAACGCCTCGATGGTCGCCAGCGTACCGGTCAGCACACGCTCGTCCGGCCAGGAGGCGCGGAAGACGACCGCCACCGGGCAATCGCCGCCATAGTGCGGTGTGAGTTCGGCAACGACGCGGTCGATGGCGTGGATGGCCAGATGAATCGCCAGCGTGGCGCCGGTGCGGCCGAAGCCGGCCAGCGTTTCGCCGGGCGGCATTTTTGACGCGCGCCCTGAGATGCGTGTCAGCACCAGGCTTTGCGCGACTTCGGGAATGGTCAGCTCACGGCGCAATGCGGCGGCGGCTGCGGCGAAGGAGGGGACGCCCGGCGTCAGCGTGTAGGGAATGCCATGCTTTTCCAGCCGGCGGATCTGCTCGGCGACAGCGCTCCACACCGACAGGTCGCCGGAATGCAGGCGGGCGACATCCTGGCCTGATTTATGCGCGTCGAGATAGGCGGCCTCGATCTCGTCGAGCGACATCGGCGCGGTGTCGATCAGTTTTGTCCCCGGCGCGCAGTGCTGCAGCAATTCGGGCGCGACGATCGAACCGGCATGCAGGCAGACCGGGCAGCTTGCCAGCAGCCTCGCGCCGCGCAGCGTGATGAGGTCGGCGGCACCCGGACCGGCGCCGATGAAATGGACGGTCATGGCGCATCTCCGCTGATGGCGATGGCGCAGGTGACCGGGCCGAGCACCGTGCGGGGGCCAAGCAGTCTGGCGCCGGCGCCGGCAACGGCGAGGGCGGACGTCTCGGAAACCGATGGCGTGCCGGCGAGTTCTTGCGAGAGGTCGGAATGGCTAAGCGTGTCCGAGGCGGCCTGAAGGGCTGCATCATCGACGATGATGACCGGAAGGTTCAGCGCGCGGCCAGCGGCGGCGATCGCTTCTTCATCCTTCTTGAACTCGGCAGTCGCCAGTGCCGAAAGCGCCGTCATCGTCAGGCCATGAGTCTCCAGCGCGGTTTCGATCGCGGCAAGCACGTCTTCGACGCTCACGCCTTTTCGGCTGCCGATGCCCGCGACCATCATGGCTTGACCCAGCTCCATTGGGTCACGGGCATGGCCGGCCGCCAGGCCTGCATCGCGCCGACCGGCGATGCGCGAGAGATGGCGATGCGGGTGAGATCGCCGCCGAGCTTGGTATGCTGGGCGAGGAGCAAGGCTTCCATCTCCAGCGTCACCGCATTTGCCACGAGACGGCCGCCCGGGCGCAGCGCCTTGATGGCAGCATTCAGCACGCCGGCATCGCTGCCGCCGCCGCCGATGAAGATCGCGTCCGGCGTGTCCAGCCTGGCAAGTGCCCTGGGCGCGCTGCCTTCCACCACGACAAGGCCGGGAACGCCGCAGACGGCCGCGTTGCGGCCAATGCGGGCGGCGCGGATCGGATCGGCCTCGATGGCAATGGTGCGCATCGAAGGGTGGGCCAGCATCCATTCGATGCCGATGGAACCGGAACCGGCGCCGATGTCCCACAGCAATTCGCCGCGCCGCGGCGCCAGCGCCGACAGGGTGATCGCGCGGATCTCGCGCTTGGTGATCTGGCCGTCATGGTCGAACAGATGATCGGCAAGGCCTGATGTGAGCGGCAGGACGCGCGCGTCCGGACCGGATTCAACTTCGACCGCCAGAACGTTGAGTGGATTGATGTTTTCGAGATCGAAGGCATCGGCGCGGATCGTGCGGTGGTCCTCGCTTGGCCCACCCAACGCCTCCAGGATCGTCAGCCGCGATGCGCCGAAGTCGAGTTCGGTGAGCAGGCGCGCTATTGCAGCGGGGGCTTCGGCATCCGAGGTCAGTGCCAAAATGCGCGCGCGTGGCTGCAGCAGCGGCCGGATCAGGTCGAGCGGCCGGCCGTGCAGCGAGACGGTCTCGATGTCCTGCAGCGCCCAGCCAAGGCGCGCGGCCGCCAGCGAAACGGCCGACGGTGCGGGGATGACATGCATCTCCTGTTGCTTGACCTTGCGCGCGAGGGTGGCGCCGACGCCGTGGAAGAACGGATCGCCTGAAGCGAGCACGCAGACGCGCCTGTCGGCAAGCGCCAGCACGTCAGCCATCTCGGCATCGAAAGGAACCGGCCAGGCGCGCGCCTCGCCCTTGGCGAAGGAAGCGACCAGCGCCAGGTGCCGCTTGCCGCCGAAGATGATCTCCGCCTCGGCAATCCGCTGCTTGGCCTCGTCGCCGAGACCAGCTAAACCGTCCTCGCCGATGCCGACGATTGTGAGCCATTTTGGGGTGAGCTTGGCACCGCGCGGACCTTCAGCAGGCATGATGACCCACCGTATTCTGATCCTCGGCGGCACCACCGAAGCCCGGCAACTGGCCGGAAAACTGGCGGCGCGCGCCTCGGTCACGCTGTCGCTGGCTGGCCGCACTGAAAGCCCGGTCGCGCAAGGCGTGCCGGTGCGAACGGGGGGCTTTGGCGGTGCCGATGGATTGGCCGATTATTTGCGGAAAGAGCCTATCGATCTGCTGATCGACGCGACGCACCCCTATGCGGCGCAGATCTCCGCCAATGCGGCGCAAGCCGCGCGCGTGGCCGGTGTGCCGATCCTTGCGCTGCGACGCCCCGGCTGGGAGCCTGTCGAAGGCGACCGCTGGACTGAGGTCATTACATCCGGCGATGCCGCGCGAGCGCTTGGACTGGCGCCGCGCCGTGTTTTCCTGGCGCTGGGCCGGCAAGAGGTCGCTGCTTTCGAAGCTGCGCCCCAGCATCATTATCTCGTCCGCAGCGTCGACGCGATCGAGCCCAAGCTTGCCGTGCCGGATGCGAGCTATCTTCTGGCCCGTGGCCCGTTTCGTGAGGCGGAGGAACGCGCGCTGCTCGAAAAGCAACGCATCGATGTCGTCGTGTCCAAGAACAGCGGCGGCGAAGCGACTTATGGCAAGATCGCCGCGGCGCGGGCGCTTGGCCTCGAGGTGGTCATGATCCAACGGCCAGTCTTGCCGGATGTTCCCGCGGCTGAAAGCGTTGAAGCGCTGACCGTGTTGGTCGATCATTTTGTCCGTCCCGTGGACGAGCGCGGCGTGTAGACCAGCGCCGGCTTCTCCGCGCGCTTGATGATGCGGGTCTCCGGCGAGCCGATGATGATGCAGGTCGCCATGTCGGCCTTCTCTGCCTCGACATCGGCCAGCAGGTAGACCTCGATGCGCTCATCCGGGCGGCCGGCGGCGCGGCCGAAAATCACCGGTGTGGTGCCGGGCAGGATCGCGGTGAGGCACTCGAAGGCGCGGCCGAGCTGCCAGGGGCGCGCCTTGCTGATCGGGTTATAGAGCGCGATGACGAAGCCGGCGCCGGCTGCCGCCAGCAGGCGCAGTTCGATCAGCTCCCATGGCTTCAGATTGTCGGACAGCGAGATGGCGCAGAAATCATGGCCGAGCGGCGCGCCGATGCGGGCGGCGACCGCCAGCATGGCGGTGATGCCGGGCACCACAGCGACATCGACCGCGCGCCATTCGGCCGGGCCGGCCTCGATCGCCTCGCAGACGGCCGCCGCCATGGCGAACACGCCGGGATCGCCACCGGAAACCACCGCGACGTCGTGGCCCTCGGCGGCTTTGATCAGTGCGTCCTTGGAGCGGGCGAGTTCCTCGCGATTGTCGGAAGCGACTCGGGTCTGTTCCGGGCGCAATTCCAGCCGGTCGAGATACGGTTTGTAGCCGTAAAAGAATTTCGCCTCGGCGACGGCGCGGCTGGCTTCCGGAGTGACTTGATCGGCATTGCCGGGCCCAAGGCCGATGACAGTGAGACGGCCGCTCATGCCTGCGCTCCCACGGCGCCGGGGCGGCCGGACCAGCCGGCGACCAGCACGATGGCGAAATAGGGCGCCTTGTCGTCCGTCTTGTCGGCCAGCTTCATCGACACGCTGCCGGCCATGGTACCGCGCTCGACATAGACGGCGCGCGACAGCTTGGCCGTAGCCTCCAGCGCCCGCCTGATCTTTGGCAGGTTGCGGCCGACCTTCATGATGACGGCGGCATCGGTGTCAGCCAGCCGGCGCGTCAGCTCGAACTCGCTCATCGTGCCGGGCAGCACCGTCAGCACATCGTCGCCCTGGACGATCGGAACACCAGTCTGCGACCAGCAGCCGGACATGGCGGTGACGCCGGGAATAACTTCGGTCGGGAAGCGATGGGCGAGGCGCACATGCAGATGCATGTAGGAGCCGTAGAAAAGCGGGTCGCCCTCGGACAGCACCGCAACCATCCTGCCTGCCTGAAGGTGCTCGGCGACCTTCTCGGCGGACTCCTCGTAGAAAGCCGTGATCTGCGAGCGGTAGTCGTCGTGATCCCTAGCGATTTCGGTGGTGACGGGATAGAGCAGCGGCAATTCCGTCATTTCAGGCCGGAACTGCGCTTCGACGATGGCGCGCGCATTGCTGTTGTTGCCGCGCTTGGCGAAATAGGCCACGACATCGGCTTCCGCCAAGGCCCGCGCGGCTTTCAGGGTCAGCAGTTCTGGGTCGCCGGGACCGGTGCCGACGCCGACGAGACGGCCTTTGGGAAGCGCGTTCACAGGCCCGGCCTCGCCAATGAATTGAGCGCTGCGGCGGTCATGGCGCTGCCGCCGAGACGGCCACGCACGATGGCAAAGGGAACGCCGTAGGAATTCTCGGCCAGCGCGTCCTTCGATTCGGCAGCACCGACGAAGCCGACCGGCATGCCGATGATGGCCGCAGGCTTCGGCGCGCCGTCGCGCAGTTTTTCCAATAGATAGAACAGCGCGGTCGGTGCATTGCCGATGGCAACCACCGAGCCCGCCATGCGCTCGCCCCACAAATCGATCGCGGCGGCCGAGCGGGTGTTGCCGATTTCCCTGGCGATGTCGTGCGTGCGCGGATCGCGCAAGGTGCAGATCACCTCGTTGCCGGCCGGCAGCCTGGCGCGGGTGACGCCATGCGAGACCATTTCCGCGTCGCAGAAAATTGGCGCGCCCGCCGCCAAAGCGGTGCGGGCCGCGGCAACCAAATCCGTGGAGAACACAAAATGACTTGAAGATTCGACCTGGCCGCAGGCATGGATCATGCGGATGGCGACATCGGCCTCGGCCTCGGAGAAGCGCGACAGATCGGCCTCGGCGCGGATAATGGCGAAGGAGCGCTCGTAGATCGCCGTGCCGTCATGGATGTAGTCGTAGGCGGCCATGCTCATTTCCGTTTTTCAGTTTGGGCCTGTCGGTAAGCCTCGGCGATACCGGCCGGCCCGAGCCTTGTCAGGCAAGCAGCGGCAGTCTCGCCTTGATATCGTGCGCTGCGGATCATTGCCGCGACGCGGCGGATGCCGCGCGCGGCGTCATAGCCCGGCCTGTAGCCCGCAGGAAGGGCCTTTGCCGTCGCGTTCACGACAAGTCCGGCTCCGTTTTCGCCGCCGACAATCGTCAGCGTCGCCAGGCCGGGGTGGGCGCAGCCTTTGGCACAGCCGGAAATGTGCAGGGTGAAGTCGAGGATGTCGGCGTTTTCAGTGGCAATCGTCTCGGCGATCTCGCGCGTGGCAATGCGGCCGGAGGCGCAGGCCGGCGTGCCGGGGCAAGCGGCTATGCGCGTGCGCGGGTCGGTGGGGGCGGTGACGAAGCCGAGGGCGGTGGCGGTGTGTTGGAGGGGTTGGTTGGCTGCCGGTAGCTGACCGAGGAAGAGCAGGGCGCGGCCGGGGGCTAGGCGGATTTCTGAGGTGCCGAGGGCGAGGGCGTGTTGGGCGAGAGCGATGATCTTCTCTGCTGGCATGCTGCCGTAGGGGAGGGCGATGCCGAGGGCGGTGGCGTCGCCGGCTAAGGGGAAAAGGCCGATAGGTTTACGCGAGGCGCCCCCCTCTGTCCTGCCGGACATCTCCCCCTCAGGGGGGGAGATCGGCAGCTTAGGCGCCGGCTTTTCCTTACCAACACCGGAGATTGGCGAAACCATCGGTGGCAGCGTAATCTCCCCCCTTGAGGGGGAGATGTCTGGCAGGACAGAGGGGGGCGCCTCGCGCAAACTTGTCGAGCATAGCCAACCCGCCAGAGACACCAACTGCCTCTCAGTCAAATCCCTCGCATGAGCCTCGCGGCTTTTTTCGGCAACCATTCTTAGGGCCGCGACGGTGATGTCGCACGCCGAGCCTTCATCGGCAGTGACAAGTGGCCTCCCATTCCACCCATCACCCGCGACAGACACCCGCCACCGAACTCCTGCATCGACCCGCACTGCAGCAAGCCGCACATCGGCCGTCACCGAATCCATCGTCAACTGCCCGCAGCCATCGACAATCACGGAAACCTTCGGCCCCAGCATTGGCGCTAATCCAGCCTCGTCAATCGCCGCCCTGATCCGTTCAGCCAGTGGCCGGGGATCGGCAATCTCCTGCGGATCAATGCCGGCCAGCGGGCCGGTCTCCACCGGCACGCCGGTGCGCACCGCGATATCAAGCGCATCGACCTCCGCCGCCAGCAGCATCGCGCTGTCCGTCGTCAGCCCACGTATCTGTAGACTGCCGCGCGCGGTGACTTCCATGATGCCATTGCCATGCCACAAGGCGGATTCGGCTAACCCGATCAAAAGCTTCGGCGACAATCCTCCAGAAGTCGGGCCTCCAGAAGATGGGCCTCCAGCAACCGGGTTGAGCCGCACCAAAAGCCCGTCGCCGGTTTGCATTGGCACCGACAAAGCCGGGCAGGCGCCGCGACGAGAGAAGGCGTTCATGCCGCCACCCCAAGCGCCTCGGCCTCGGCAATCATGGCCGTGAGATCGTCGTCGATGGAGTTGCGCAGGGGATGCCACAGGCCACGCCGTCGCGCCGACAGGAAGCGCTCGGCGATGACTTTGGCGGCGGCGGGGTTCTCGCGCAGGATGAAGGCGCGGACCATGGGATCGCCGAGATAGGCATCGTGCACTGCCTCGATCAGCGTGCCCGAAATGGCGTGCGTGGTTTCGGCGAAGCCGACCAGGCGGTCTACGGTTTCGGCAAATTCGGAGGCGCCACGCGGGCCGTGGCGCATCTGTCCCGATATGAAGCGTGGATTGACGGCGCGGGCGCGCACCACCCGCGATACGGCCTCACTGAGCGAACGCGGCTTGGGCTTTTGCGGGTCCGTGGTGTCGAGCACGATGACGTCGGCATTCCTGCCGAGCGCCGCAAGGGCGGCCGAAAAGCCGCCGATGAAAGCGACCTCGGCGGAGCCTTCGAGGATGTCGCGGCCGGGGTCGTCGCCGGTGTGGACGAGAAGATCGGCCTCGGCGATGCGGGTTTCGAAGACGCCGGGCACCGATACGCCTTCGCCCTTGGCACCGCCATAGGCATGCGAGGTGGCGTCGAGATAGGCGCGGCCGATTTCTTCGCGCGCCACCCAGTTACCGGAGGACAAGATATCCTCGACGCCGGCGCCGTATGTGCCGGGTGAGGTGCCGAAGATGCGCGGGCTGAGCTTGCCATCGGCACGGGTTTTGGCCGCGAGCGGGTTTTCCGAGTCCTCCTCGTCGCGGGCGGCCACCGCGTTGGCGGCGGCATCGATCAGTGCGATCTGGGTCGGGAACATGTCGCGGAACAGGCCCGAAATGCGCCAGGTGACATCGACGCGCGGCCTTCCGAGCGTGGCCGGCGGCAATACCTCGATGCCGGTGATGCGGCCGGTCGCCGAATCCCATTGCGGCCGGCAGCCCATCAGAGCCAATCCTTGCGCGATCTCCTCGCCGCCGGTGCGCAGTGAGGCCGAGCCCCACAGGTCGATGACCAGCGAGCGCGGCCAGTCGCCATGCGACTGCATGTAGCCGCGCACCACTTCCTCCGCCGCTGCCTTGCCCAGATCATAGGCGGTCGGCGTCGGCATGGTGCGTGGGTCCGAGGTGAACAGGTTGCGGCCGGTGGGCAGAACGTCCGAGCGACCCCGCGCGGGCGCGCCGGCCGGGCCGGCCTTGACGTGGCGGCCATCGAGCGCGGCGAGCAGCGCCGCTTTCTCGGCGTCAGCGCTTTGTCGCCGCATGGCGTCGGGCTCGTCGTCGGGCGCGCAGCCATAGATATGCAGCCCGTCCTTGATGGCGAAATCCTTGAGGTCGCAGAGCCAGGCGTCGATGCGGCGCAGCGCTTCGTCCGGAGCGTCGGTCCCGGCGACGCCCGCGTCGGAGGCGAGACCGGTCTTTTGTGCGGTGTCGACGATCAGTTTCGCCAGACGGTCGCGGCGGCGGCGGTCGAGCCCGTCGGCCTGGGCATATTCGTCGACCAGCCGCTCGAGCTTGTTCTGGTTTTCGTCAAGCCCGGCGCCGGTCAGCGGCGGTGGCAGATGGCCAAGGGTGACGGCGGCGATGCGGCGCTTGGCTTGCGCCGCTTCGCCTGGGTTGGAGACGATGAAGGGATAGATGACGGGCAAGGGACCCGTGACGATCTCGGGAAAGCAGTTTTCCGACAGAGCAACGGTTTTGCCCGGCAGCCATTCCAGCGTGCCGTGTGCACCGACATGCACCAGCGCATGGACGCGGAGCGACTTGCGCAGCCACAGGCCGAAGGCGATCAGCGCATGACGTGGGGGGAGCGTCGGATCGTGGTAGTCGGTGCGGCGGTCGGCGGAGCGGCCGCGATCCGGGGCGAGTGCTACGGTGATGTTGCCGAAGGTCGCGGCGCGGAAGGGGAAGCTTCGGCGCGAGGCGCCCCCCTCTGTCCTGCCGGACATCTCCCCCTCAAGGGGGGAGATTGGCAGTTTTGACGCTCCGCCCTCTCCTGCAACATTGGAGATTGGCGAAACCGGTAATGACAGCGCAATCTCCCCCCTTGAGGGGGAGATGTCCGGCAGGACAGAGGGGGGCGCCTCGCGCAGACCCGTCTCATCTTCCACCTTCCCCCAAGCGGCTTCGACTGCAGCAATTGCCGCAGTCGGCAATTCGGTCGAGAAGGCCATGTAATCCTGGAAGGCCAGCCCGTGCTCGCCCGTTTCCAACATACCCAGCAACTCACGCGGCGTCTCCGGAATCCCCTCAACCCCGTAGCCCTGATCCCGCAGGTCCTGCAGAATGGCCAGCACGCTGGACGGCACGTCGAGGCCGACGGCATAGCCGGTGCGGCCGGGGGCGCTGGGATAATCCGGCATCAGGATCGCCAGCTTGCGCTTGGCCCGGGGCGTCTCCCGCAACCGGATGAAGGCCGCGATGCGGTCAGCCACTTGCGCCACGCGATCCGGTTCCGGCCGGTTGGCGAAAGCGCGGTGGCCAAGTGCTGGATCGATCTCGCTCTCGCCCTTGAAGGAAATGGCGCCGGCCAGGATGCGGCCGTCGAGCTCGGGCAGCACGACATGCATGGCAAGGTCGGCGGGCGCCAGGCCGCGCTGGTTGTTCTCCCAGATGTCGCGGCGGGTGGTGGCGACGATGACCTGGAAGACCGGCACGCCGGCGCGGTCGAACAAGGTCTCATTGCCCGGTTCGGCACCGGACGCGAAAGCGGTAGCGGTGACGATGGCGGCGGGTTTCAGTGAGGCGAGTGCTGTTTCCACGAAGGCCAGGGATGCCGGGTCCTTGAGGCTGGAGACGAAGATTGGGACCGGGTTGATGCCGCGCTGTCGCAGAGCTTCAAAAAGTGCGTCGATTGGCGCGACATCGGCGGCCAGCAGCATCGAGCGGTAGAACAGGATAGGCACGACCTTTCCCTCCCCCTCGAGGGGAGGGTGGCCCGCAGGGCCGGGTGGGGTCGGTACGACCGGACGCGGCGTTTCTTTGAGTCGGCGCGCCTCGGAGAGGACCCCACCCCCGGCCTGCGGCCGGACCCTCCCCTCGAGGGGGAGGGGGACGACGCCGCGGCCGGGTTCGTAGTAGCCAGCTTTGGGCACGGCGACCGGTTCGACGAAAGGCGCATCCGACCCCGCCAGCCGCGCCAATCTCCGCACCAGCGCGCTCATATTCGCCGGGCCGCCCTCGCGGAAATAGTCGAGCAGGCCGTCCAACTCTTCGCGCGGCAACGTCGAGGCTTCGATCAGGCGCAGATCCTCGTCGCGGCATTCGCCGGGCAGCAGTGCCAGCTTTATGCCGCGTTCGCGGGCAGTCGAGGCGAGCTGGTCGCAGCCGTAGCGCCACCAGTCGTAGCCGCCGAGGATGCGCACCAGGATGATCTTGGCGTGGCGGGCGACGCTGTCGACCCAGAGGTCGACGGACATGGGATGGCGCAGGTCACGCAGGGCGGCCAGCCGCATCGAGGGCCGGCGGCCGGCATCGGCCTTCCAGGCGGCTGCCAGTCCGGCGAGATCGCTGTCGGTGAAGGACAGGGCCACGATATCCGCCGGCGTCTGCCGCAGATCGACCGGCTCGGCGAGGTCGTCGAGCGAGGCGGATGTCGTGGTGAGGATGTGCATCGCGACCCGTGTCCGAAATCAGCCGGCGAGTATACGCTCGATCGCCGGGCGGTTCAGCCCCTTCAGGCCGATGACGACGAGACGCGAGCGGCGGTCGTCCTGCGCGGTCCAGGCGCGGTCATAGTAATGATTGACGCGCGGCCCGACGGCCTGCAGCAAGAGCCGCATCGGCTTGCCGCCGACTTCGACGAAGCCTTTTACGCGCAGCACGTTCTCTTCTTCTGCGACGGTGGCGACGCGCTTTGCCAGCTCGTCCGGATTGGCGATCGAGGCAATGTCGACGATGAAGGTGTCGAAGTCGTCATGCTCGTGGTCGAACGCGCCGTCATGATGGGACTTGCGGTTCTCGATGTCGTCCTCGACGGCCAGACCGAGCCCGAGCAGCACCGAGGGATCGACCTTGCCATGCGACGTCGGCACGATCTTCACGGCGCGGGCGGAGTGTTCGTTGATGATGGCGTTGGCGCGGGCGGTGCCGGCTGCGTCCATCAGGTCGCTTTTCGACAGGATGATCAGGTCGGCGCAGGCGATCTGATCCTCGAACAGTTCTTCCACCGGGTCGTCGTGGTCGAGCGTCTCGTCCCCGGCGCGCTGCGCCTGCAGAGCATCCATGTCGTTGGCGACGCGGCCTTCGGCCAAGGCCGGCCCGTCGACCACGGCGATGACGCCGTCGACAGTCACCCGGCTTTTCACGCTCGGCCACTGAAAGGCCTGGACCAGCGGCTTGGGCAGCGCCAGGCCCGAAGTCTCGATCAGGATGTGGTCGACCCTCGGCGTCAGCGACAGGATCTTGTCAAGCGCCGGGACGAAATCATCGGCGACGGTGCAGCAGATGCAGCCATTGGCCAGTTCGACGATGTTTTCCTCCGGGCAGGTGTCGATGCCGCAGCCCTTCAGGATCTCGCCGTCGATGCCGATGTCGCCGAATTCGTTGACGATGATGGCTATGCGCTTGCCGCCGGCGTTTTCCAGGAGATGGCGGACCAGCGTCGTCTTGCCGGCGCCGAGGAAGCCGGTGACGACGGTGCAGGGAACGCGGGAGAGGTTCGCAGACGAATCTGGGGCAGTCATGGTCAGTCCTTCAGCAGGTCGAGGGGAGGGATGCGGGCAACGAGGCCGCGCTTCAGGCTATCGGGGCGGCCACGCCAGGGAATGAGACCGTCGGTCGAGGTGGCGAAAAGCTTGGCGCCCGTGACGAGGTCGGCGCCGCTGGTCTCGGTCAGGTCGCCAAAGACATAGCTCCAGCAGCCGTCGCGCAGGATGGCGGCGCTGAGGCGCCGCTTGCAATTGCCAAGGCATTCGACGCTGCGGATGCGGATGTCGTCGCCGGATGCGGCGCGGCGCGTATCCTCCGCCAGCAATTCGCCGGCGCGGGGATGAGCGTCGGAGCCGGTCTCATCGCGACAGGAGGCGCAGACGATGATGGTGACGCCGGCCAAGGCATCATCATGGCCGGACGAAATATCCGCTGTGCCAGCCGAAAAACTGCTGTCGTGGTCCAAAGATCGGGCTCCTTGCCCGGAAACCCGCCGGGCGATCGGATTCTAAAGTCGCAGACGGCAGGTCTCCTGGCTCGCGGGTCATCGCCTTGGGTAGCCGCCTTCCCGGGAACTCCCAGTGGCTTTCGGCCTTGGCTCTTCGCTTACAGTTGCGGGGACAGCCGCGGATTTGGGATTTTGCCCCGCACCGCATTCCCTCTTAGCTCTTGCCGTTGCGGGCAAGAGACCATCTGACCCGGATTTAGGCTTTTGCGGGCGGCGGTGTCAACGCGAGCTTACGACATGGCGATGTCGGCCAGCGCCGGACCCAAATCGCCGGCCGGGGTCACTTCCATGCGCTCAAGACCAAGCCAGCCCTGCATCTGCTTCAATTCCTCGAACAGTTCTGCAGCGGTTTCAGGCGGCGCACCCGGCTCGGCATAGGCCGCATGGACCCGCAGTATGCTGGCCGGACGGTCGGCCTTGAGGTCGACGCGTGCCACGATCCTGTCGCCGAGCAGGAACGGCAGGACATAATAGCCGTATTGCCGCTTGTCGGCAGGCGTGTAGATCTCGATGCGGTAATGGAAATCGAACAGCCGCTCGGTGCGCGATCGTTCGAAGACGACCGGATCGAAGGGCGCCAGCAGGGCGCGGGCCTCGACTTTGCGCGGCAGGCGGGCGTCCCGGTGAAGATAGGCCGGCTTGTCCCAGCCTTCGACACGCACCGGCAGCAATTCGCCTGTTTCGACGAGCTCCTCCAGCCGGCCCTTCATGTCCGCCGGCGAAAGCCGAAAATAATCGCGCAAATCGCCTGAAGTCGCCACGCCGTGGGCGCGGGCGGAAATGCGCAGCAATTCGCGGTGCGCGTCCTCAGGCGTCGGCACCGGCAGATCGAGGACCGCCTGCGGCAGCACGCGCTCGGGCAGATCATAGAAGCGCTCGAAACCGCGACGGTGCGCCGTGGTGATGCGTCCGGCCCAGAACAGCCATTCGAAGGCATGCTTGGCGTGGCTCCAGCCCCACCAGCCGCCCGAGCCTTTCTGGCCTTCGAGCGCGGAAGCGGCGATCGGGCCGCGCTCGGCGACCTGGCGGTAGATCTCCTCGATATAGGCGGCATGTTCGCGGCCCCATTTGGCGAGCCCCAGATACATTTCCTCGCCGCGCTCGGCGCGCTGCATGCGCCAGCGCATCAGCGGGTACGTCTCCACCGGCAGGAAGGAAGCCTCATGCGCCCAGTATTCGAAAACCGTGCGCTTGCGTGTCACCGCGGCATTGTCGAGCAGCGAGAACGGGTAGGGGCCAAGGCGCGAATAGAGTGGCATATAATGAGCGCGCACCACCGCGCTAACGGAATCGATCTGCAGCAGGCCGGTGCGGGAGAGGGTGCGGGCAAAATGCCGGCGGTCGGGCGTGCCGGTCGGGCGGGGATCGAGAAACCCCTGGGCGGCAAGCGCGATGCGACGGGCCGTGGGGAGCGAGATCTTTTCCTTCATGCAGGCATCACTTTGAAGTGTTTTGACCGAGGGTCGAATGGCTGATTCCAACCCATGCTAGCAGGGTTTTGGCGGCATCCATGTCAGGAGAGAAAAGTGGAGTAAAAAGCGAAGGAAATCAAACAGGAGCGGATCGGACCAGTTTGCCGCGATATGCCGTCCAGGTCGGTGTTTTGAACAAGGTTTGACTTGCTTCGCTGGAAGTGCTGCGCTAACCCTCGCCGCGTTGCAGCATAGGCCCTTAAAACGGTTCAGCGGTTAAACTGTCACGCTTCCGCATTAGGGTCCGGTGCTGTAATCAAAGTGGATTGCGCCAACGGAAAGCCGAGCATGAACGCACTCTTGAGCTCATACCTGCCCATCGTCCTGTTCATAGGCGTGGCGCTGGTTGTCGGCCTGGCGCTGCTGGCCGCGCCCTTCCTGGTGGCCTACCGCAATTCCGATCCCGAAAAGCTTTCCGCCTACGAGTGCGGTTTCAACTCGTTCGACGACGCGCGCATGAAGTTCGACATCCGTTTCTACCTGGTGTCGATCCTGTTCATCATCTTCGACCTGGAAGTGGCCTTCCTGTTTCCGTGGGCGGTGTCGTTTTCGAAGATCGGCATGCTCGGTTTCTGGTCGATGATGGTGTTTTTGGCGGTGCTGACCATCGGCTTTGCCTATGAATGGAAAAAAGGAGCGCTGGAATGGGATTGAACGACAGTTCAGGCACCCTCGTCGCGCCGAAGCCCAAGGGTATTATCGATCCCAACACCGGCAGGCCGGTGGGGGAGGACGATCCCTTCTTCCTTGAGATCAACAACGAGTTGGCCGACAAGGGCTTTCTGGTCACTTCGACCGAGGCGCTCATCACCTGGGCGCGCAGCGGGTCGCTGATGTTCATGACGTTCGGCCTCGCTTGCTGCGCGGTCGAGATGATCCACACCTCGATGCCGCGCTATGATTCGGAGCGGTTCGGCGTCGCGCCGCGCGCGTCCCCGCGCCAGTCCGACATCATGATCGTCGCCGGCACGCTGACCAACAAGATGGCGCCGGCGCTGCGCAAGGTCTACGACCAGATGCCGGAACCGCGCTACGTCATCTCGATGGGCTCCTGCGCCAATGGCGGCGGCTACTACCACTACTCCTATTCGGTGGTGCGCGGCTGCGACCGCATCGTGCCCGTCGATATCTATGTGCCCGGCTGCCCGCCGAGCGCCGAAGCGCTGCTCTACGGCATTCTTCTCTTGCAGAAGAAGATCCGCCGCACCGGCACGATCGAACGGTAAATCCATGACCGCATCCCTGAGCGAACTGTCGAACTATCTCGGCGAGAAGCTGATCGGCCGCGTGAACGAGGCTGATATCGCCTATGGCGAACTCACCATCCGCGTCGAGCCGCGCGATCTGGTAGAGGTCATGACCTTCCTGCGCGACGATGCGCGCTGCCAGTTCATCTCGATCATCGACGTCTGCGGCGCCGACTATCCGTCGCGGGCCAAGCGCTTCGACGTCGTCTACCATCTCCTGTCGCCGAAGCAGAATGTGCGCATCCGCATCAAGGTGCAGGCCGACGAGGAAACCATGGTGCCATCGATCACCGGCGTCTTTCCCGGTGCCGACTGGTTCGAGCGCGAGACCTATGATCTCTACGGCGTGCTGTTTTCGGGCCATCCCGATCTGCGCCGCCTGTTGACAGACTATGGTTTCGAAGGCCATCCGCTGCGCAAGGATTTCCCGCTGACCGGCTTCGTAGAGGTGCGCTACGACGATGAGGCCAAGCGCGTTATCTATGAGCCGGTCGAGCTCAAGCAGGAATTCCGCAATTTCGATTTTTTGTCCCCGTGGGAAGGTACGGATTACGTCCTGCCGGGTGACGAGAAGGCAAAGCAGTAAATGGCTGAAACCTCCGTCCGCAACTTCAACATCAATTTCGGCCCGCAACACCCTGCGGCGCACGGCGTTTTGCGCCTTGTGCTGGAGCTGGACGGCGAAGTCGTCGATCGCGTCGATCCGCATATCGGGCTCTTGCATCGCGGCACCGAAAAGCTGATCGAGGCCAAAACCTACCTGCAGGCGATTCCCTATCTCGACCGGCTCGACTATTGCGCGCCGATGAACCAGGAGCACGCCTTCGCGCTCGCCGCCGAGCGCCTGCTCGGCATCGAAGTGCCGAAGCGCGGCCAGCTGATCCGCGTTCTCTACTGCGAAATCGGCCGCATCATGTCGCACATCCTCAATGTGACGACGCAGGCGATGGACGTCGGCGCGCTGACGCCGCCGCTATGGGGCTTCGTCGAGCGCGAAAAGCTGATGGTGTTCTATGAGCGCGCCTCGGGTTCGCGCATGCATGCCGCCTATTTCCGTCCCGGCGGCGTCCACCAGGACCTGCCGCAGAAACTGGTCGAGGACATCGGCAAGTGGATCGACCCGTTCCTGAAGTCGATCGACGACCTCGATCAGCTGCTGACCGGCAACCGCATCTTCAAGCAGCGCAATGTCGACATCGGCATCGTCTCGCTGGCCGATGCCTGGGCCTGGGGTTTTTCGGGCGTGATGGTGCGCGGTTCGGGTGCTCCCTGGGACCTGCGCAAGTCGCAACCCTATGAATGCTATTCGGAAATGGATTTCGACATTCCGATCGGCAAGAACGGCGACTGCTTCGACCGGTACCTCGTGCGCATGGAAGAAATGCGCCAGTCTGCGAAGATCATGCGCCAGTGCGTCGATCTCCTGCTCGGCAAGGAAAGCACCGGGCCGGTGTCGAACCTCGACGGCAAGGTGGTGCCGCCCAAGCGCCAGGCGATGAAGCGCTCGATGGAAGCGCTGATCCATCACTTCAAGCTCTACACCGAGGGTTATCGCGTGCCGGCCGGCGAGGTTTACGCCGCGGTCGAGGCGCCGAAGGGCGAATTCGGCGTCTATCTGGTTTCCGACGGCTCCAACAAGCCCTACCGCTGCAAGCTGCGCGCGCCGGGTTTCGCACATCTGCAGGCGATGGATTTCCTCTGCCGCGGCCACATGCTGGCCGACGTCACCGCCGTTCTCGGCTCCCTCGACATCGTGTTTGGTGAGGTCGATCGCTAAATGTCAGTCCGCCGTCTCGCAGAAGCCAGCGTCCAGCCAGCATCCTTCGCCTTCAACCGGGCGAACGCGGCTGCGGCGAAGCAATGGATCAAGAAGTACCCGAAGGGCCGTGAGCAGTCGGCCATCATTCCCTTGCTGATGATAGCGCAGGAGCAGGAAGGCTGGGTGACGAAGGCGGCCATCGAGACGATTTCCGACATGCTCGGCATGCCGCGTATCCGCGGGCTCGAAGTCGCGACCTTCTACACGCAGTACCAGTTGAATCCGGTCGGCACGCGTGCGCATATCCAGGTCTGCGGCACCACGCCCTGCATGCTGCGCGGTTCGGAAGCGCTGATGGATGTCTGCCGCTCCAAAATCCATCACGACCAGTTCCACGCCAACGACAAGGGCACCTTGTCCTGGGAAGAGGTCGAATGCCTTGGCGCCTGCGTCAACGCGCCGATGGTCATGATCTTCAAGGACACGTTCGAGGATCTGACGCCGGAACGCCTGGCTGAAATCATCGATCTCTATGACGCCGGCAAGGGTGCTTCGGTGGAACCGGGGCCGCAGAACGGCCGCACCGGCTCCGAGCCGGCCTCCGGCCTCACCACGCTGAAGAGCGAAAAGGCGATCCTCAAGTCGACCCGCGAAAGGGAGGCCAGGGAGGCCGCCAAGGCCGCCAGGGCGGCGCCCGACGCGATCATCGCGGCGCCTGTGCCGGGGCCGGCCGCGGCCCCTGTCGCACCGTCCAACACCAGCAAGCCGAAGACCGACACCCCTGAAACCAGCCCGGCATTGAAGACGCCTTCAAAAACCAAGGTCGCGCCGGCGGTTGAAAAGGCGGCGAGCGTTGCCGCGCCGCTGCATTCGGCCGCCAACGCCAACAAGGCGGACTCCAAGGTCGAGCAGGTTTCCAAGCAGCGCAGCGGCCCGATAATCAAGGCCGAGCCGGCATCCGCCTTCAAGGCGCCGGAGGTCAAGGTACCGGCCGCCAAGACGGCCAAACCGTCGCTCGGGGACAAAAACCGTCCGGCCGGCATCGATAAACCGGCACAGGTCGACGACCTGAAGCTGATCTCCGGCGTCGGCCCCAAGATCGAGGGCATCCTGCATACGCTCGGCATTTTCACCTTCGCGCAGGTCGCGTCGTGGAAGAAGGCCGAACGCGAGTGGGTGGATGGCTATCTCTCTTTCCAGGGCCGCATCGATCGCGACGACTGGGTCAAGCAGGCCAAGGCGCTCGCCAAGGGTGGCGTCGCCGAATACATCCGCGTCTTCGGCAAGAAGCCGGTCTGAGGGACGAAAAATGCTTCAGGACAAAGACCGCATCTTCACCAATATCTACGGCCTGTTTGACAAGTCGTTGGCCGGCGCGATGGCGCGCGGCGCCTGGGACAACACGCCCGGCATCGTTGCCAAGGGGCGCGAGTGGATCGTCAACGAGATGAAGGCGTCGGGCCTGCGCGGCCGCGGCGGCGCCGGCTTCCCGACGGGCCTCAAATGGTCATTCATGCCCAAGCAGAGCGATGGCCGGCCGAGCTATCTCGTCATCAACGCCGACGAATCCGAGCCCGGCACCTGCAAGGACCGCGACATCCTGCGCAACGACCCGCACACGCTGGTCGAGGGCGCGCTGCTTGCCGGTTTCGCCATGGGCGCGATTGCCGCCTACATCTATGTGCGCGGCGAGTTCATCCGCGAGCGCGAGGCGCTGCAGCGCGCGATCGAGGAAGCCTATGAGGCCAAGCTGATCGGCAAGAACAACACCTCCGGCTATGATTTCGACATCTACATGCACCACGGCGCCGGCGCCTATATCTGCGGCGAGGAGACTGCACTCCTCGAAAGCCTCGAAGGCAAGAAGGGCCAGCCGCGGCTGAAGCCGCCATTCCCGGCCAATGTCGGCCTCTATGGCTGCCCGACCACGGTCAACAATGTCGAATCGATCGCGGTCGCGCCGACCATCCTGCGCCGCGGTGCGGCCTGGTTCTCGTCCTTCGGCCGGCCCAACAATGTCGGCACCAAGCTGTTTTGCATCTCCGGCCACGTCAACAATCCGTGCACGGTCGAAGAGGCGATGTCGATTCCGTTCCGCGAGCTCATCGAGACGCATTGCGGCGGCATTCGCGGCGGCTGGGACAATCTTTTGGCGGTCATACCGGGCGGCGCCTCGGTGCCGCTGGTGCCGGCCGAGCAGATCATCGACACGCCGATGGATTTCGACGCGCTGCGCGACCTCAAATCCGGCCTTGGAACCGCGGCTGTCATCGTCATGGACAAGTCGACCGATGTCGTGAAGGCGATCGCGCGGCTTTCCTACTTCTACAAGCACGAGAGCTGCGGCCAGTGCACGCCATGCCGCGAAGGCACCGGCTGGATGTGGCGGGTGATGGAACGGCTGGTGCGCGGCGAGGCGCAGAAGCGCGAGATCGATATGCTGCTCGACGTCACCAAGCAGATCGAAGGCCATACGATCTGCGCGCTTGGCGACGCGGCGGCCTGGCCGATCCAGGGCCTGATGCGGCATTTTCGCGGCGAAGTGGAGCGGCGCATCGACGAGTTTTCGCGCAATGCGCACCGGGCCGAGCCTGTGATGGTGGCGGCGGAATAGAAGAATGTTTACGCGGGCGAAAGTCCGCAGCGAAGGGCGGGGCGAACGAAGAAACGACCAGGAGAACTCTATGGCGCCGTATTCGAACCCGCTGATGCCCAATTTGGACCAGATCGAGAAGATGAACCAGGACTTGACCAGGATGATGCCGAAGGAGATGGCCAGCGCCGTCAACCTTTTCGTGCATCCTGTGGCGGGTGCGGCGGCGATGTCGGCGCTTGGCCTCGGGCTCGCCAATCATGCTTTCGGCGTCTGGCTGGGCGCGCTTTCAGGCGCGGCAGAAGCCTCGCAGCGGCTGCTGCAGCCGATCGTCGATGATTTCGAGGCGCGCGTCGCGCAGTTCGAAGATCCAAGTCCTTCCTCCACCAAGGCACGGGCGACGGCGAAAACCATGATCGCCGAGGCGCAGTCCTTCGCCCGGGAGGTCACCGATATTGCCGCCAAGGAAGCCGCCACTGCCGTGCCGGCCGCAAACGCCGCTCCGGCGACAAGCGGCGCCGGCGATGCGCTGATGCCCGATGATTTCAGGCAGCCCAACGCCATGGAGAAGCCGGCCATTCCGGCAGATCTCAAGGCCATCTCGGGCATCGGGCCGAAGCTGGAAAAGGTTCTCAACGGCCTCGGTATCTGGACGTATGCCCAGATCGCGGCATGGACGCCGCAAGAGGTTGCCTGGGTCGAGGACTATCTGTCGCTCGGCGGCCGCATCGGCCGCGACGATTGGAAAACCCAAGCGGCGGCGCTCGCCGTCAAGAAGTGAATGAAGTGCCCGACGTGGTCTCGACCGCGTCCGGAAAAAGAGATTGCGGGAACTCCGCAGGGGTTTGAGGCGAATGGCAAAGCTCAAGGTCGACGGGAAAGAGATCACTGTACCCGACCACTACACGCTGCTGCAGGCGGCGGAAGACGCTGGCGCGGAAGTGCCGCGCTTCTGCTTCCATGAGCGGCTCTCGATCGCCGGCAATTGCCGCATGTGCCTGATCGAGGTGAAGGGTGGGCCGCCCAAGCCGCAGGCCTCCTGCGCCATGAACGTGCGCGACCTGCGTCCCGGGCCGAATGGCGAGGCGCCGGAAATCTTCACCAACACGCCGATGGTCAAGAAGGCCAGGGAAGGCGTGATGGAATTCCTGCTGATCAACCATCCGCTGGATTGCCCGATCTGCGACCAGGGCGGCGAATGCGACCTGCAGGACCAGGCGATGGCGTTCGGCGTCGATTCCTCGCGCTATCACGAGAACAAGCGCGCGGTCGAAGACAAATATATCGGACCGCTGGTCAAGACGGTGATGAACCGCTGCATCCACTGCACGCGCTGCGTCCGCTTCACCACCGAAGTCGCCGGCATTTCGGAACTGGGCCTGATCGGCCGTGGTGAGGATGCCGAGATCACCACCTATCTCGAACAGGCGATGACGTCGGAGCTGCAGGGCAATGTCATCGACCTTTGCCCGGTCGGCGCGTTGACCTCGAAGCCATTCGCCTTCCAGGCGCGGCCGTGGGAGCTGACCAAGACCGAATCCATCGATGTGATGGATGCGGTCGGCTCGGCGATCCGTGTCGATAGCCGGGGCCGTGAAGTGATGCGCATCCTGCCGCGCGTCAACGAGGCGGTGAACGAGGAGTGGATCTCCGACAAGACCCGATTTATCTGGGACGGCCTGCGCACGCAGCGTCTCGACCGCCCCTATGTGCGCAAGGACGGCAGGTTGGTTGCCGCCAGCTGGGCCGAGGCCTTCGCCGCGATCAAGGACGCGGTATCGAAGACGGCGCCCGAAAAGATCGGCGCTATCGCGGGCGATCTCGCCGCCGTCGAGGAAACCTATGCGCTCAAGCTGCTGATGGCTTCGCTCGGCTCGAAGAATACCGATTGCCGCCAGGACGGCGCCGCACTCGACCCGGCGCTCGGCCGGGCGAGCTATATCTTCAACCCGACCATCGAAGGCATCGAACAGGCCGACGCGGTGCTGATCATCGGCGCCAACCCGCGCTATGAAGCTTCGGTGCTCAACGCCCGGATCCGCAAGCGCTGGCGGATCGGCAACCTGCCGGTCGCCGTCATCGGCGATGTCGGCGATACCCGCTACGACTACGAACAGCTGGGCGCCGGACCGGATTCGCTGAAGGATTTGGCCGACGGCAACGGCAAGTTCTTCCAGACGCTGAAGAAGGCGACGCATCCGCTGATCATCGTCGGCCAGGGTGCGCTGGCGCGTGCCGATGGCGCGGCCGTGCTCGGCCAGGCGGCCAAGCTCGCCGCCGCCGTGAATGCTGCACGCGCCGACTGGAACGGCTTTGCCGTGCTGCACAACGCGGCCGGCCGCGTCGGCGGCCTCGATCTCGGTTTCGTGCCGGGCGAGGGCGGCAGAAACGTCGCCGGCATGCTGGGCGAAATGGAGCTCTTGTTCCTGCTCGGCGCCGACGAGATCGACATGGCCAAGACCGGCGGCGCTTTCGTCGTCTATATCGGCACGCATGGCGACCAGGGCGCGCACCGCGCCAATGTCATCCTGCCGGCGGCCGCCTACACGGAAAAGTCGGCCACCTACGTCAACACCGAAGGCCGCGTGCAGCAGACCAACCGCGCCGGCTTCGCGCCGGGCGAAGCGCGCGAGGACTGGGCGATCCTGCGGGCGCTGTCGGATGTGCTGGGCAAGAAACTGCCGTTCGATTCGCTGCCGCAGCTGCGCGCCAAGCTCTATGGCGAATACCCGCATCTGGCCCGTATCGATCAGGTCGCGGCCGGCAATGCCGAGGACATCGCCGGGGTGGCGAAGCTCGGCGGGCGGCTGAACAAGGGCACCTTCACCTCGCCGGTGACGGATTTCTACCTGACCAACCCGATCGCGCGGGCATCGGCCGTGATGGCGGAATGCTCGGCGCTGGCCAAGAGCGGCTTCAAGCAGGCGGCGGAATAAGCATGGACACTTTCTTCTCCTTCTACGTGCTGCCGGCGCTGATCATTCTGCTGAAATCGGTCGTGCTGATCGTTATCCTGCTGATTTTCGTTGCTTACATCCTCTACGCCGACCGCAAGATCTGGGCGGCGGTTCAACTGCGCCGTGGCCCGAACGTCGTCGGCCCCTGGGGTACGCTGCAGGCCTTCGCCGATCTGCTGAAATTCGTCTTCAAGGAACCGGTCATCCCGTCAGGCGCCAACAAGGGCGTGTTCCTTTTGGCGCCGCTGGTGTCGGCCGTGCTGGCGATCTCGGCCTGGGCGGTCATCCCGGTCGATCAGGGCTGGGCGATCGCCAACGTCAATGTCGGCATCCTCTATGTTTTCGCCATCTCCTCGCTCGAGGTCTATGGCGTGATCATGGGCGGCTGGGCCTCCAACTCGAAATATCCGTTCCTCGGCGCGCTGCGTTCGGCGGCGCAGATGGTGTCCTACGAAGTCTCGATCGGCTTCGTCATCGTCACCGTTCTGCTCACCGCCGGCTCGCTCAACCTCACCGATATCGTTTTGTCGCAGCATGATGGAATTGGCACGCGGCTTGGCCTGCCCAACACCTTCCTCGACTGGAACTGGCTGGCGCTGTTCCCGATGTTCATCATCTTCTTCATCTCGGCGCTGGCCGAGACGAACCGGCCGCCCTTCGATCTGGTGGAAGCCGAATCGGAACTGGTCGCCGGCCACATGGTCGAATATTCGTCGACGCCGTTCCTTTTGTTCTTCCTCGGCGAGTATGTCGCCATCGTGCTGATGTGCGCGCTGGCCACCATCCTGTTCCTCGGCGGCTGGCTGCCTCCGTTCGACTTCGCGCCGTTCACCTGGGTGCCGGGCGTCATCTGGTTCGTGCTGAAAGTCTGCTTCGTGTTCTTCGGCATCTCCATGGTGAAGGCCTTCGTGCCGCGCTACCGCTACGACCAACTGATGCGGCTTGGCTGGAAAGTGTTCCTGCCGATCTCGCTGTTCATGGTGGTCGCCACCGCCGCCTTCCTCAAGATCACGGGATGGGCATGAGCACAGTTTTCCTTGGCCTGATCGGTGTGATTTGTGGATTGGCGGTTGCGACATTCGGCTACGTCGCTGTTTTGCCATTCGTGCTCAAAAGCCAGGAGAGGCTGCCGGCCGGATATGTGATGCCGATCTTGGGTTGGAATAAGAGCAAGATTGGTGAGATGACCACATTTGCATATCGCTATTTCATGCCGGTTTTTTGGTCCATCTTGGGGGCGATACTGGCAGTAACGACGTTTGGAGCACAACAATGAGCGCTCTTTCCCAAGCCGCCAAATCGCTGCTGCTGCAGGATTTCGTCAGCGCCTTCTTCCTGTCGATGCGCCAGTTCTTCGCGCCGAAGGAGACGATCAACTATCCGCACGAGAAGGGGCCGACCAGTCCGCGCTTCCGCGGCGAGCATGCGCTGCGCCGCTATCCCAATGGCGAGGAACGCTGCATCGCCTGCAAATTGTGTGAGGCGATCTGCCCGGCGCAAGCCATCACCATCGAGGCCGGCCCCCGCCGCAACGACGGCACGCGCCGCACGGTTCGCTACGACATCGACATGGTGAAGTGCATCTATTGCGGCTTCTGCCAGGAAGCCTGCCCGGTCGACGCCATCGTCGAGGGGCCGAATTTCGAATTCGCGACGGAGACGCGCGAGGAACTCTACTATGACAAGGACAAGCTGTTGGCGAATGGCGACCGGTGGGAGCGCGAACTGGCGCGCAACATCTCGCTGGACTCGCCCTACCGCTGATATTTGACGCATGGGACGGGCAGGGGCCTCGTCCAGAGGATGATCCCGAAAAGTTGCGGACTTTTCGGACCAGATCATGCTCCGGAATACAGAGTGGCCCATGTTTCTTTCGATCGGGCCTTTCAACCCGATCGGAACATGGGCTAGGACAACGCGGCTTTGGAACCGGAGGCGGAACCAGGCCAGAGACAACAAACAGGACGAGCGTCCTGTTCGTACAGGAACCCGGGGGATCCCCAATGTTGAGTGGACTAGAGGCGGCCTTTTTCTACCTCTTCGCCTTTGTCGCGGTGGCGTCGGCGTTCATGGTCATTTCGTCGCGCAACCCCGTGCATTCGGTGCTGTTCCTGATCCTGACCTTTTTCAACGCCGCCGGCCTGTTCATGCTGACCGGGGCCGAGTTCCTGGCGATGATCCTGCTCGTCGTCTATGTCGGCGCGGTGATGGTTCTGTTCCTGTTCGTCGTCATGATGCTCGATGTCGATTTCGCCGAACTGAAGAGCGGCGCCCTGCAATATGCGCCGATCGGCGCGCTGGTCGGGCTGATCCTGGCGGCGGAGCTGATCGTGGTTCTCGGCGGCTACACCTTCGCGCCGCAGCTCGCCTCGACGGTCTCCAAGCCCATTCCGGATCTCGCCACGCGAACAAACACGGCCGCACTCGGCGACATCCTCTATACCGACTACCTCTACTATTTCCAGATTTCGGGCCTCGTGCTGCTGGTCGCCATGATCGGCGCCATCGTGCTGACGCTGCGCCACAAGCCAGGCGTCAAACGGCAGTCGATCGCGGCCCAGGTCGGCCGCACGCCGGCGACCGGCATGGAAATCCGCAAGGTCAAGACAGGCGAAGGAATATGAGTTCAGGTCCACTGGTATACGGCGGCTTGGCGCTTTGGTCTGCTTGGACGGCGCTTTTCTCGTTCGAAGACGGTGTCTTGATGACGCTGCTTTTGCGGTTTGCTGCTGCGTTTGTCATCGCCCTTGGAGTTTTCGGGATGTTGTTCGGGTTCAAGGAGCAGTCCCTGTCCATGCTCAGTGGGCTCTATTTGCTATTCTTCGCCCTTCCGGTCGTTGGAGTGTCATTCATTTTCGGGGCTTTGAAAGACGCGATCGGAACCTTGCCTTACGTTGCTGCCCTGATAACGGCTAGCGCAGTGTTCGTAGTCACTTTCATGGTTCAGGCAGGAGTCGTAAAAGCATGACCGTCGGCATCGCGCATTATCTGACCGTATCGGCTGTTCTGTTCACGCTCGGCGTGTTCGGCATCTTCCTGAACCGCAAGAACGTCATCGTCATCCTGATGTCGGTCGAACTGATCCTGCTGGCGGTCAACATCAATTTCGTCGCCTTTTCGGCGGCACTGGGCGATCTGGTCGGCCAGGTGTTCGCGCTGTTCGTGCTGACGGTCGCGGCGGCCGAAGCCGCCATCGGACTTGCCATTCTCGTCGTCTTCTTCCGCAACCGCGGCTCGATCGCGGTCGAAGACGTGAACATGATGAAGGGTTGACGGAACCACCATGTATCAGGCCATCGTCTTCCTTCCCCTGCTCGGCTTCCTGATCGTCGGCCTGTTCGGCACGTCGCTCGGCGCCAAGGCGTCCGAATACATCACCTCGGGTTTCCTGGTGATCGCGGCCGTGCTGTCGTGGGTCGCTTTCTTCACCGTCGGTTTCGGCCATGGCGAGGTGTTCACCGTGCCGGTGATGCGCTGGATCCAGTCAGGCGGGCTGGAAGCGGCCTGGGCGCTCAGGATCGACACGCTGACGGTGGTGATGCTGGTGGTGGTCAACACCGTGTCGGCGCTGGTTCACATCTATTCGATCGGCTACATGCACCACGATCCGAACCGGCCGCGCTTCTTCGCCTATCTGTCGCTGTTCACCTTCGCCATGCTGATGCTGGTGACATCAGACAATCTGGTGCAGATGTTCTTCGGCTGGGAAGGGGTGGGCCTCGCCTCCTATCTGCTGATCGGCTTCTGGTACAAGAAGCCGTCGGCCAATGCCGCGGCAATCAAGGCCTTCGTCGTCAACCGCGTCGGCGATTTCGGCTTCGCGCTCGGCATTTTCGGCCTGTTCGTGCTGTTCGGCTCGGTCAATCTCGGCACCATCTTCGCCAATGCGGCAACGTTCATTCCGGCCGAAGGCGCCCCGCACGGCGCCGCGGTGCTGACCTTCCTCGGCTATGCGCTGGACAAGCAGGCGGCCATGACGATCGTCTGCCTGCTCCTGTTCATGGGCGCCATGGGCAAGTCGGCGCAAGTGCCGCTGCACACCTGGCTGCCGGATGCCATGGAAGGCCCGACACCGGTTTCCGCGCTGATCCATGCCGCGACCATGGTGACGGCCGGCGTGTTCATGCTGGCCCGTTTGTCGCCGCTGTTCGAACTGTCGCATTCGGCGCTGACTGTGGTGACCTTCATCGGTGCCTTCACGGCCTTCTTCGCGGCCACCGTCGGTCTCGTCCAGAACGACATCAAGCGCGTCATCGCTTACTCGACCTGCTCGCAGCTCGGCTACATGTTCGTGGCACTCGGCGTCGGCGCTTATGGCGCGGCGATCTTCCACCTGTTCACGCATGCCTTCTTCAAGGCGCTGCTGTTCCTCGGCTCGGGCTCGGTCATCCATGCCGTGTCCGACGAGCAGGACATGCGCAAGATGGGCGGCCTCAGGAAACTGATCCCGACCACCTACTGGATGATGGTGATCGGCACGCTGGCGCTGACCGGCGTCGGCGTTCCGGTGACGGTCATCGGCACCGCCGGCTTCTTCTCCAAGGACGCCATCATCGAGAGCGCCTTTGCCGGCCACAATTCGGTTGCCGGCATGGCCTTCGTGCTTTTGGTCATCGCCGCCTGCTTCACCTCCTTCTACTCCTGGCGGCTGATCTTCATGACCTTCCACGGCAAGCCGCGGGCGAGCCATGAGGTGATGCACCATGTCCATGAATCGCCGCCGGTGATGCTGGTGCCGCTGTTCATCCTGGCCGCGGGCGCGCTGTTTGCCGGCGTCATCTTCCACGGCGCCTTCATCGGCGAGGGCTATGCCGAGTTCTGGAAGGCATCGCTGTTCACACTGCCTGACAATCACATCCTGCACGACATCCACGAATTGCCGCTGTGGGTCGAACTGTCGCCCTTCATCGCCATGCTGATCGGCTTCGCGCTGGCCTGGAAATTCTACATCCGCTCGCCGGAAATGCCGGTCAACCTGGCCGCGCAGCATCGCGGGCTCTACGCCTTCCTGCTCAACAAGTGGTATTTCGACGAGCTCTACGACTTCCTGTTCGTGCGTCCGGCCAAGCGCCTCGGCCATTTCCTGTGGAAGACCGGTGACGGCACCATCATCGACGGCCTCGGCCCGGATGGCATTTCGGCGCGCGTCGTCGATGTCACCGACCGCATCGTCAAGCTGCAGACCGGCTATCTCTACCACTACGCCTTCGCCATGCTGATCGGCGTTGCCGCACTCGTCACCTGGATGATGCTCTGATGACCGCCTGGCCAATCCTCTCGCTGGTCACCTTCCTGCCGCTGGTTGGTGTGCTGCTTATCCTGTTCATCAATGACGACAGCGAAAATGCACGCGGCAACATCCGCGCCATCGCGCTGTTGACGACGATTTTCACATTCATCATCTCGCTGTTCATCTGGACCGGATTCGACAATTCGCAGTCCGGCTTCCAGTTCGTCGAGAAGGTCGCCTGGCTCGACTCCGGCATTTCCTACCATATGGGCGTCGACGGCATCTCGATGCTGTTCGTCATCTTGACGACGTTCCTGATGCCGCTCTGCATCCTGGCGTCGTGGGAATCGATCGAGAAGCGCGTGAAGGCCTACATGATCGCCTTCCTGCTGCTCGAAACGCTGATGATCGGCGTGTTCTGCGCGCTGGACATCGTGCTGTTCTACGTCTTCTTCGAAGCCGGCCTGATCCCGATGTTCATCATCATCGGCGTCTGGGGCGGCAAGCGGCGCGTCTACGCCTCGTTTAAGTTCTTCCTCTACACGCTCGCCGGCTCGGTGCTGATGCTGCTCGCCATCATGGCGATGTTCTTCCAGTCCGGCACAACCGACATCCCGACGCTGCTGACCCACAACTTCCCGGCCAACATGCAGACATGGCTATGGCTTGCTTTCTTCGCCTCCTTCGCGGTGAAGATGCCGATGTGGCCGGTGCACACCTGGCTGCCCGACGCGCACGTCGAGGCGCCGACGGCGGGCTCCGTCATCCTGGCCGGCATCCTGTTGAAGATGGGCGGGTACGGTTTCCTGCGCTTCTCCTTGCCGATGTTCCCGCTGGCGTCGGAAATGTTCGCGCCGCTGGTCTTCGCGCTGTCCGTCGTCGCCATCATCTACACCTCGCTGGTGGCGCTGATGCAGGAGGACATGAAGAAGCTGATCGCCTATTCGTCGGTTGCTCATATGGGCTTCGTCACCATGGGCATCTTCGCCATGAACCAGGAAGGCGTGCAGGGCGCGATCTTCCAGATGCTCAGCCACGGCCTCGTCTCCGGCGCGCTGTTCCTGTGCGTCGGCGTCATCTACGACCGCATGCACACACGTGAGATCGCGGCCTATGGCGGCCTGGTCAACAACATGCCGAAATACGCCACGGTGTTCCTGATCTTCACCATGGCCAATGTCGGCCTGCCCGGTACCAGCGGCTTCGTCGGCGAGTTCCTGACCATGCTCGGCGTGTTCCGGGTCAACACCTGGGTGGCGTTCTTCGCCGCCACCGGCGTCATCCTGTCGGCCGCCTACGCGCTCTGGCTCTACCGCCGGGTGATCTTCGGTGCGCTGACCAAGGACAGCCTGAAGGGCCTGCTCGACCTGTCGCTGCGCGAGAAGGTGATCATCTACCCGCTGGTCGTTCTGGTCATCTTCTTCGGCGTCTATCCCGCCCCGGTCTTCGACGCGACGGCCGAATCGGTCAAGTCGCTCGTCACCAATGTCACTGCATCCATCGGCGCCGCGCAGACCGCGGCGGCGAACTGACCAGAGGTTTTGCGAACCATGACGCCGGACCTTCTCTCCAGCCTGTCGCTCTCGACGCCAGAGCTGATCCTTGCCGTCGGCGCGCTGGCGCTGCTGATGGTCGGAGCCTATTCGCGCGCCAACACGGCCAACACGGTAACCGGCCTTGCGGTGGCCGTGCTGGCGATCGCAGGCGCCTGGCTGATCTTCCGGACCGGGCAGGGCAGCGCTTACGGCAATGCCTTCATCCAGGATTCCTTCGCCCGCTTCATGAAGGTGCTGGCGCTGGTCGGCTCGGCGGTGACGCTGGTGATGTCGATGCGCTTTGCCAAGGCTGAACGCTTCGACAAGTTCGAATATCCGGTGCTGATCCTGCTGTGCACGCTCGGCATGATGCTGATGATCTCCGCCAATGGCATGATCGGCCTCTATCTCGGCCTCGAACTGCAATCGCTGGCGATCTACGTGCTGTGCGCGATCAACCGCGACAATCTGCGTTCGACTGAGGCTGGCCTCAAATATTTCGTCCTCGGCGCGCTGTCCTCGGGCATGCTGCTCTATGGCATCAGCCTGGTCTACGGCTACACCGGCAACACCGGCTTCCAGGAGATCGCTTCTGCGCTCGGCAGCGGCGAGCGCCAGCTTGGCCTCGTTTTCGGCCTCGTCTTCGTGCTGGCCGGTCTGGCCTTCAAAATCTCGGCGGTGCCGTTCCACATGTGGACGCCAGATGTCTATGAGGGCGCGCCGACACCGGTGACGGCCTTTTTGGCGGCAGCACCCAAGATGGCGGCGATGGCGCTTATGGTGCGCGTCACCATGGGTGCGTTCAAGCCGATCGCCGCAGACTGGCAGCAGATCATCGTCTTCATCTCGATCGCCTCGATGGCGCTCGGCTCCTTCGCGGCAATCGGCCAGACCAACATCAAGCGGCTTATGGCCTATTCCTCGATCGGCCATATGGGCTACGCGCTGGTCGGCCTTGCCGCCAACAGCCAGGCCGGCGTGCGCGGCGTTGCCATCTACATGCTGATCTATCTGGTGATGACGCTCGGCACCTTCGCCTTCATCCTCGCCATGCGGCGCAAGGAAGGCAATGTCGAGCAGATCAGCGACCTGGCCGGCCTGTCGTCGACCAATCCTATCATGGCGACGATCCTGACCATCCTGATGTTCTCCCTGGCCGGCATTCCGCCGCTCGCCGGCTTCTGGGGGAAATGGTACGTCTTCCTCGCCGCCATCAACGCCAATCTCTATGCGCTGGCGATCATCGGCGTGCTGGCCTCGGTGGTGGGCGCCTATTACTACCTGCGCATCATCAAGATCATGTGGTTCGACGAACCGGTCGGCGGCTTCGTGCCGATGGCGACGGAATTGCGTGTCGTGCTCGGCGTCTCCGGCGCCTTCGTGCTGTTCTACGTGCTGATCGGCGGGCCGATCGGCACCTATGCCGAAGCCGCCGCCAAGACGTTTTTCTAGTCGGCATGGCATTTCGGCTGGCTCCAACCTCGGCGTCGGAAGGGTTCCGGCTCGAGGCGCATGAGAGCGTCGGCTCCACCAATGGGCTGGCACTGGACCACGCAAGGGCAGGCGACCCCGGCAGATTGTGGGTCGTTTCCAAGAAGCAGGAAAGCGGGCGTGGCCGGCGCGGCCGCGTCTGGGCGACCCCCGAAGGCAACCTCGCGGCGACGCTGCTCGTCATCACCAAGGCGGAGCTTCGCCTTGCCGCGACGCTGGGCTTCGTCGCCGGACTGGCGCTGGCCGATGCGCTCGACGCCGTGGTGCCGAAGGGCCGGATCGCTATCGGCCTCGACGGCGGCAGCGAAGGAAAGAACCGTTTCGAACTGAAATGGCCGAACGACGTGCTCGCCTCCGGCGCCAAGCTGGCCGGCATCCTGCTGGAATCGGCAATCCTGGAAGGCGGCCGTTTCGCGGTGGCGGTCGGCATCGGCGTCAATGTGGTGGCATACCCCGAGGATTTGCCCTATCCCGCAACATCACTCAGCGCGCTGGGCGCGGCATGCGATGCGGAAACGCTGTTCCTGGCGCTGTCGGATGCATGGAGCGAGAATGCCCGATTGTGGGACGAGGGGCGCGGACTTGCCGCCGTCAGGCGACGCTGGCTTGATCGTGCTGCGGGGCTCGGCGGCGAAGTTGCTGTCAGAATTGACGGTAATGTGGTGCGTGGGGTGTTTGAGACCATTGACGAGGACTGCCGTTTCGTGATCCGCGACGATAAAGGTTCGGTTCGGACGATCGCCGCCGGCGATGTGCATTTCGGCGCGGTCGCTTCGGCCAGGGCATAGGGCCGTTCATGCACGGTTCTAACTGTTTGTTTTTGCGCAACTCCGGTGGGAAAACCGTTACACACTTTTCCCGGAATTGCTTTTTAGGCTTGGCCTGAGGGCCAGGAAGGGAAAAATCATGGCGAAAGCGGAAAACGCCGAACTCGTCTTCGTGCCGCTCGGCGGCGTCGGCGAGATCGGCATGAACTTCGCTCTTTACGGCTACGGGCCGCCCAATGCGCGCGAATGGATCGTCATCGATGTCGGGGTGACCTTCCCCGATGCCAGCCTGCCGGGCGTCGACCTTGTGCTGCCCGACACGCGCTTCATCGAGGAGAACCTCGCCAATCTGCGCGGCATCATCATCACGCATGCGCATGAAGACCATTATGGCGCGCTGCTCGACACATGGCCGAAGCTGAAGGCGCCGGTCTGGATGACGCCGTTCAGCGCCGGCCTGCTGGAGGCCAAGCGGCAAGGCGAGCAGGGCGCGCCGAAAATACCGGTGACGATCTACCGGGCGGGCGAGAAATTCACCGTCGGCCCGTTCGAGATCGAAGCCATTCCGGTCGCGCACTCGATTCCCGAGCCGATGTCGCTGGCCATTACCTCGCCGGCAGGCACCGTCATCCATACCGGTGACTGGAAGATCGATCCGGAGCCGACGATCGGGCCGAAGACCGACGAGGCGCGTTTCCGCGCCTATGGCGACAAGGGCGTTCTGGCGCTGATCTGCGATTCGACCAATGCGCTGCGCGAAGGTGAGTCGCCTTCGGAAGTGGCTGTGGGCGAGGGCCTCAAGGGCGTCATCCAGGCTGCCAAGGGCCGTGTCGCCGTCACCACATTCTCCTCCAATGTCGGACGCATCGTCTCGATCGCCAAAGCGGCGCGCGATGCCGGACGCCAGTGCCTGGTGCTTGGCCGTTCGCTGAAGCGGGTCATCGATGTGGCCGGCGAACTCGGCTACATGGACGGTCTGCCGGAGTTCATCGCCGAGGAGGATTTTGGTTTCATCCCGCGCGAGAACCTGGTCATCATCTGCACCGGCAGCCAGGGCGAGCCGCTGGCCGCACTGGCCAAGCTGTCGCGCGAAGAGATGAAGTCGGTGTCACTGACGGCGGGCGACACGGTGGTGTTTTCCTCGCGTACCATTCCCGGCAACGAGAAGGCGATTCTCGAGATCAAGAACCGCCTCATCGACCTCGGCGTCAAGATCATAGAGGACGGCGATGCACTGGTGCATGTCTCCGGCCATCCGCGGCGCAGCGAATTGCGCAAGATGTATAAATGGGTGCGCCCGCAGATCGGCGTTCCCGTGCATGGCGAGGCGGCACATCTGGTGGCGCAGGGCTCGCTGATGTCGACATCGGGCATCGGCCAGGTGGCGCAGGTGCGCGACGGCGACATGCTCAGGCTTGCTCCCGGCCCAGCCACCATCATGGATCAGGTGCCGTTCGGCCGTATCTACAAGGATGGCAGACTGATCGGCACCGATCAGGCGATGGGCATCCGCGACCGGCGCAAGCTGTCCTTTGCCGGCCATGTGGCGGTCAATGTCGTCCTGGACGACAAATATGAGCTTGCCGGCGACCCCGACCTGGTCGCCATCGGCGTCGCCGAGGCCGACGGCCGTGGCGAGTCGCTGGAAGATCTGATGACCGATGCGGCAATCGGCGCGGTGGATTCCATCCCCCGTCAGCGCCGAAAAGACCTCGACTTGGTGCAGGAAGCAGTGCGGCGCGCCGTGCGCGGCGCCGCCAACGAAGCCTGGGGCAAGAAGCCGCTGGTGACTGTATTCGTCACAAGATGACGAAAGGGAGTACGGGAGTAGGGGAGTAGGAAGAGCAAACAGCTGACATATCTGTCTTTTCCCCTACTCCCGTATTCCCCTACTCCCCTACTTGGGAGTGCCAATGCTCGGACGTCTCAACCATGTCGCGCTTGCCGTGCCGGATCTGGCGGCCGCCGTCGCCGCCTATCGCAACACGCTGGGTGCCGAAGTGACGGCGCCGCAGGCGCTGCCGGAGCATGGGGTGACGGTGGTGTTCGTCAATGTCGGCAACACCAAGGTCGAACTTCTGGAGCCTTTGGACGAGGGGTCGCCGATCGCCGCCTTCCTGGAGAAGAACCCCTCTGGCGGCATGCATCACCTTTGCTATGAGGTCGACGACATCCTGGCCGCGCGCGATCAGCTCAAGGCCGCCGGCGCCCGCGTGCTGGGCGACGGCAGTCCGAAGATCGGCGCGCACGGCAAGCCGGTGCTGTTCCTGCACCCGAAGGATTTTTTCGGAACGCTGATCGAACTGGAGCAATCATGAGCTGGGTTTCGTTCACCGCCCTGTTTTTCGCGACCTGGTGGGTGGTGCTGTTCGCTGTGCTGCCGTTCAGCGTGAGGACGCAGGACGACGATCGTGACGTGACGCTCGGCACGGTTCCGAGCGCGCCGCGCGGACCTCACATGCTGCGCGCCGTGATCCGCACCACCATCGCCACCGCGATCCTGATGGGCATTTTCTATGGCCTGACGCATGGGCTTGGATACAGCCTCAACGACATCCCGCACATCGTGCCGGAATTCAGCCAAACCTTAGCCAAATAGCCGGCCCCGGCCCAAGAAGATTTGTCCGGCAAAGACGTTTTCATCCTTCGGAACAGCTTGGTTCCAGACAGGGATGCCGTGCCGTTTTGCGGCCGGACGAGCGCTGACGCTGGGTAAGGTGGTTTGGCAACGCGTTGCGCTAAGCAGATGATTGCACAAAAAAAATGCAAGGCACGAGGCCTTGCAATTTAAACGCGTCCGATCTGTTTCCGGTTTCCGGCGGCAGCGAGTAACCGCGCCTAGATCGCATCCTCCCAAGACTTTGACCGCGTAGGAGAGCAGATTTTTTTCTACCCTCTCGGTTATCGAGGTACATTAGCCTAAGGCGAATGAAAATGTCACGAAGAATTTTGCCTTGAAACGGGCATTCTCGTGCTGCACTGCACAATAGTGTGGCAGGCGTTGCTTGGCGAACGATCATCAAGGCGCGCGCGGTGACCGGAAGGCCTTGCAGCGCCGTGGGTCTTCTGGGCGGGCGAAGGACGGTGCGACGCTTCTGATCCCGGCTATCCCATGCTTTCTGAAAATCGATTGCCGCTTTTCGGGCCGAAGCGTCCGGGTTCCCATTCCGCCTTGAAATGGCTATGAAGCCGGGTCAAGCAAGCCAAAGTCGCGCCGATTCTGACGCGGCCCTCCTCACTCACGGACCTGTCCATGCGTTTGTCGCGCTATTTCCTGCCGATCCTCAAAGAAAACCCGCGCGAGGCCGAGATCGTCTCGCACCGGCTGATGCTGCGCGCCGGCATGATCCGCCAGCAGGGGCAGGGCAGTTTCTCATGGCTGCCGCTCGGCAAGCGGGTGCTGGACAAGGTCTGCCGCATCATCCGCGAGGAGCAGAATCGCGCCGGAGCGCTGGAAATCCTGATGCCGACCATCCAGTCGGCCGATCTGTGGCGCGAAAGCGGCCGCTATGACGACTATGGCAAGGAGATGCTGCGCATCAAGGACCGGCAGGACCGCGACATGCTCTACGGCCCGACCAATGAGGAAGTGGTCACCGAGATCGTCCGCGCCTATGTGAAGTCCTACAAGGACCTGCCGCTCAATCTCTACCACATCCAGTGGAAGTTCCGCGACGAAGTGCGGCCGCGCTTCGGCGTCATGCGTTCGCGCGAGTTCCTGATGAAGGACGCCTATTCCTTCGACCTCGACTTCGAGGGCGCCAGGGCGGCCTACAACAGGATGTTCGTGTCCTATCTCCGGACTTTTACGCGCATGGGGCTGCAGGCGATACCGATGCGGGCCGACACCGGGCCGATCGGCGGCGATCTCAGCCATGAATTCATCATCCTGGCCGACACCGGCGAGAGCCAGGTCTATTGCCACCGCGACTATCTTTCGCTCGATGTGCCCGGAGAGAAGACTGACTTCGCCAATGCCGCCGAGATCGGCGATATAGTCAAGACTTGGACGACACCCTACGCAGCCACCGACGAGATGCACGACGAGGCGGCGTGGGAGAAGATCGGCGAGAGCGACAAGGTTTCGGCGCGCGGCATCGAGGTAGGCCACATCTTCCATTTCGGCGACAAATATTCGAAGCCGATGGGCGCCAAGGTGACCGGGCCCGACGGCAAGGATCATTTCGTCTCCGGCGGCTCCTACGGCATCGGTCCGTCGCGGCTGGTCGCGGCGATCATCGAAGCCAGCCATGACGACAACGGCATCATCTGGCCGGAGGCGGTGGCTCCGTTCGACATCGGGCTGATCAACATGAAAGCGGGCGACGCCGAGTGCGACCGCGTCTGCGACGAATTGCATGCCGCTTTCGTCGCCGCCGGCAAGGACGTGCTCTACGACGACACCGACCAGAGGCCCGGCGGCAAGTTCGCCACCGCCGACCTGATCGGCCTGCCCTGGCAAGTGATCGTCGGGCCGCGTGGTGTCGCAGCCGGCGAGATCGAGATCAAGAATCGCAAGACCGGCGAGCGCGAGACGCTGCCGATCGCAGACGTGAAGAAGCGTTTCGGTGTCGCCGCATGAACGAGGCGGTGGCGGCAAGACCGGTCGGCGCCGGACCCTTTTCCATCTTCGAGCGCATGGTCGCCTGGCGCTATCTGCGTTCGCGGCGCAAGGAGACGGTGATCTCGGTGATCGCCTCGATCTCGTTTCTGGGCATCATGCTGGGCGTCGCCACGCTGATCGTGGTGATGGCGGTGATGAACGGTTTCAGGGCGGAGCTTTTGACGCGCATTCTCGGCGTCAACGGCCATCTGATCGTGCAGCCGCTCGATTCGCCGCTGGAGGACTATGCGCAGGTCGCCAGCCGCATCAACGGTGTAGCAGGCGTTAAATACGCCATCCCGCTGATTGATGGCCAGGTGCTTGCGCAAGGCAATGTCGGCGGCGGAACCGGAGCGCTGGTGCGCGGCATACGCGGCGAGGATCTGAGCAAGATCGCCATCGTTGCCAGCAACATCAAGCAGGGTTCGATCGCCGATTTCGACTCCGGCGAGGGCGTTGCCATCGGCAAGCGCATGGCCGAGAATCTCGGCCTGACGCTTGGCGATACCATCACCTTGATTTCGCCCGACGGCGACGTGACGCCGATCGGCACCACGCCGCGCATGAAGGGCTACAAGATCGCGGCGATCTTCGAAGTCGGCATGTCCGAATATGACACCTCCATCGTCTACATGCCGTTCTCGGAAGCGCAGCTCTATTTCAACATGGACGGGCGGGCGCAAACGATCGAGATCTATGTCGACAATCCAGACGATGTCGATGCGCTGAAACCGAAGGTGGAGGCGGCGGCGCAGCGGCCGATCGACATGATCGATTGGCGTCAGCGCAACGAGACCTTCTTCTCCGCGCTGCAGGTCGAGCGCAACGTCATGTTCATGATCCTGACGCTGATCGTGCTGGTGGCGGCGCTGAACATCATCTCCGGCCTGATCATGCTGGTGAAGGACAAGGGGCACGACATCGCCATCCTGCGCACCATGGGGGCGTCGCGCGGCGCCATCCTGCGCATCTTCCTGATGACGGGGGCAGCGATCGGCGTGACCGGCACGCTCGCCGGTGTGCTGCTCGGCGTGCTGATCTGCACCAACATCGAATCCATCCGCCAGTTCTTCTCATGGATGACCGGCAAGGTGCTGTTCAATCCGGAGCTTTATTTCCTCAGCCAGTTGCCGGCGAAGATGGATCCGCGCGAGACGACCTATGTCGTCCTGATGGCGCTCGGACTGTCCTTCCTGGCAACGGTGTTTCCGGCATGGCGCGCCGCGCGCCTCGATCCGGTCGAAGCCTTGAGGTACGAATAGTGGCCGAGGTCATTATCGAGCTGAAGAGCGTCGAGCGGCACTATGTCCAGGGGCCGCGCAAGCTCACCATCCTGAACGGTGCCGATTTCTCGCTGAAGCGCGGCGAGATGGTGGCGCTGGTGGCGCCGTCGGGCACCGGCAAGTCGACCCTGCTGCACACTGCCGGCTTGCTGGAGCGTCCCGGCGCCGGCGACGTCATCCTGGCCGGCCGTGCCTGCGGGCGGCTCTCCGATGACGAGCGCACGGCGATCCGCCGCAACGATGTCGGCTTCGTCTACCAGTTCCATCACCTGCTGCCGGAATTCTCGGCGCTGGAAAACATCATGATGCCGCAGCTCATCAAGGGGCTCAGCCGCAAGGACGCGGCCGAGCGCGCGGCGCAGCTGCTCGATTACATGCAGATCGGCAAGCGCGCGTCGCACCGGCCGTCCGAACTTTCCGGCGGCGAACAGCAGCGCGTTGCCATCGCGCGTGCGGTCGCCAATGCGCCGCTGGTGCTGCTGGCAGACGAGCCGACCGGCAATCTCGATCCGGTCACCGCGTCCTATGTGTTCGAGGCGCTGGCGGCGCTGGTCAAGCAATCGGGCCTCGCGGCGCTGATCGCCACCCACAATCACGAACTGGCATCGCGCATGGACCGGCGCGTCACCCTGGCCGACGGCAAAGTGGTGCCGCTTTAGTCTCTGATGTCGTCATCCTAGGGCGAAGCTCCGCGGAGCGGAGCGTAGACCCTAGGATCCATGCCGTTACTTTCGAGACAAATGCAGGGGTCGAGGATATGCGACCTCTATCAGAGCGATAATTCTGCACCGTAGCATCGCCCCTGGGTCACGGCATGGATCCTAGGGTCTGCGCGCGTCGCTCCGCTCCTTGCTCCGCCCTAGGATGACGATGCGATGGCTAATCGCATAAGGCTTCGGTCAGCCCACGTGGCACCGTCGCTCGCCCATCAACCTTTCCTTAACCCTGCCGATTTGATCGCCCGGAATTCCGGGCGCGGGCGGATCGTGCCCGTTGACTTTGAAACAAAATTAGAACAAAATGCGAACATATCAACAACAGGAGAGAGTTATGACCGATCTGGTTCAGGATGTCATCTCACTGGTTTGCATGAGCACGTTCCTTGTTTCCATGGCGATCTGGATCGGAGCCATGTGATTTGGCGGCGTTCGCCGCCGCGGGTCCTATGCGGTCGACGGCCGTTCCGCCGTTAAGCTTTTCTTGCCGCCGTAACGTTAGGGTACCTCGGCAAGACAGGGAGCAATGTCCAGGTGTCGCCCATCGTCACGGCCATTCTGGTGGCCAGCAATCTCGGGCTGATCTTTCTGTTGATGACCGTGCCGCTTGGTTTGCGCACGGTCCGTCTGACCCGTCTGGTGGCGATGGACCGTCAGCGCCTCTGGCAGGCGCTGTGGCCGCTCGGCAGCGATGCCGGCTGGTCCGGTGAGATCCTTTCCGCCGAGGCGCCGGACGGCGAGGGCGTGGCCCGCATGACGCTGTCGTGGGAAGGTCGCGACGGCAAGCCGATCGAACGCAGGTCGCGGTTTGAAGACGTCGTCGAAGGTATCAGCTTCTCGATGCGTGTCATCGAGGACACCGCGCTCGATGCTTCGTTCTGGAAGGACTTTTCCGAAACCGCCGAACTCGTTTCCGAGGGCAACGGCACGCGGGTGACGCTCAGCCAGACGGATCGCTATCGCGGCGTCGCCTTCCTGGTGTTCCGCTATTTCGCCCTGCGCCGCGAACTCTCCAAGCTGCAGCGCTGGGCGCGGACCGGGCAGTATCGCAAGGGCGGTTGGTTCGAGCATCCGCTCAGCCAGGTTGGCTTTGCCGGGCTTTCGGCGCTGATCCTGTGGCCATTCTTCGGCCTTCACTTCGGCGGTCTGGCACTGGCCGCGATCCTCACATCGGTGGTCGCCCTGCATGAGCTTGGCCATATGGCGGCGTTCCGGCTTATGGGCCACAACCGGGCACGGATGATCTTCATTCCGCTGCTCGGCGGCATCGCCATTGGCGGGCGGCCCTATGACAGCCGTTTCGAGGTGGCTTTCGTGGCGCTGATGGGCGCCGGCTTCTCCGCATTCCTGGTGCCGGTTGTGATCGCTGCCAGCACCTTGGCCGGCGCGGAAGGCCACCGGCTGGCGGCGGCCCTGCTGGCGACCCTGGCGGGCTTCGCCGCACTGTTCAACATCGCCAATCTGGTGCCGGTGTGGAAATTCGACGGCGGCCAGGTGCTGCGCCAGATCTGTCCGGGACCAGTCGGGCTGGCGCTGGCTTCCTTCTTCCTGCTCTCGGCTTTCCTGGCTGTCGGTTGGCAGGCCGGCTTTTCCTCCAACTTCCTGCTCGCGACGGGAGCGGTGTTTTCGATCCTCAGCCTGCTGACGATGAGCAGCGGGGTCAAGCCGCGTTACGAGCTGAAGCCGATCCGCACCATCGACCGGCTCGCCATGGCGGCGGCGTTGCTGGCAGTGTTCGCCATCCATGGCTATGGCGTATTGTGGGCCTCCGCCCAACTGATTTGAGCCGTACCGGATCCGGAAGAATCAGCCGGCCTTGCGCTCGGCTTCGACAGGCAAGACCGTGGCGGGACCGAACACATCCTCGAAGGCGGATTTCAGCGCCAGGTCAAGGTCGGCCATGGTCAGGGGAAGGCCGAGATCGACGAGGCTGGTGACGCCGTGGTCCTGCACGCCGCAAGGCACGATGCCGCTGAAATGGTCGAGGTCGGGCTCGACATTGATAGCGATGCCGTGAAAACTCACCCAACGCCGCAGCCGGATGCCTATGGCCGCGATCTTGTCCTCCGCCAGTGAGCCGTCCGGCAGGGCAGGGCGATCCGGCCGCACCACCCAGACGCCGACCCGGTCCTCGCGGCGCTCGCCATGCACGTTGAAGGCAGCGAGCGTGCCGATGATCCACTGTTCGAGCGCCGCGACGAAGGCGCGGACGTCCTCACGCCGCCGCTTCAGATCAAGCATGACATAGGCGACCCGCTGGCCCGGCCCATGATAGGTGTATTCGCCGCCGCGGCCGGCCGCAAATACCGGGAAGCGGCTGGCGTCGATCAGATCCTCGCCGCGAGCGCTGGTGCCGGCCGTGTAGAGCGGCGGGTGTTCGACCAGCCAGACCATTTCGCCGGCAGCGCCGCTGCGGATCGCCTCGGCGCGCGCCTCCATGAAGGCAAGTGCTTCGGGATAGGCGGTAAGGCCGGGCTCGATCAGCCATTCGACCGGTGCTGAACCGGGGAGCGGCAGGAACGACGTGGCGATCTGGCTGCGTTCGGGCATGGCGTATCGTCTTTTCGCTTATGCATGTCGCGTCCCAAAACCGCCTCGCACCTTTGGGTGACATCAACTTGCCTTCCATATGGCGATATCAGGCGCAAACGTCCAGTTCCGGCGCTGCGTTCGGACCCTGTGGAGCATTATGCCAATCGCCTGACATTATTGCTTGCCGTGCACTTGTTTCGCCGGAAACGATTTGCTACACGCCGCGAGCCGGTCGGTTCCGGCTCTACCACGTGCGGTCGTGGCGGAATTGGTAGACGCGCAGCGTTGAGGTCGCTGTGGGGCAACCCGTGGAAGTTCGAGTCTTCTCGACCGCACCATTTTCCTTCCCAGATCCCGATTGTGCAAGCTCCGCCCGCTGCGGGCCGGGCGCATTTCGTTTGATATTCCCGCGCTTTACGCCACTTTCTTTTTGAGCGTCGGATTCTCCCGAAACCGGTTTCCCCTTTGGGTCCGATGCTCTAGACCTGATTTGCACCTTTTCCGGGATTCTTGTGGCGGGAGGCGCTGGTGGAAGGCGAGCACGAACGGACGATTGGCGCCAGGGCCGCCGAGGAGCACCACGCCGACATCTATGGCGAGGACGGCGCCGTGCTTTCGTCCTTCCTGGCGCGGATTGGCGCGGCGATCGCCGACCGCGACACGCTGACCCTCAAGCATGAAGTCGACGACCTGCACCAGTCGGAACTCGGCGACCTGCTCGAGGCGCTGCATCCCGAACAGCGCCACGCGCTGGTCGAGCTCCTGGGCGCCGATTTCGACTTCTCCTCGCTGACCGAGGTCGACGAGGCGATCCGTATGGAGATCGTCGACAGTCTGCCCAATGCGCAGATCGCGCAGGCGGTACAGGAGCTCGATTCCGACGACGCCGTCTACATTCTCGAAGACCTCGAGAAGGAGGATCAGGACGAGATCCTGTCGCAGCTGCCGTTCACCGAGCGGATCAGGCTGCGCCGCTCGCTCGACTATCCCGAAGAGACGGCCGGCCGCCGCATGCAGACCGAGTTCGTCGCGGTGCCGCCGTTCTGGACGATCGGCCAGACCATCGACTACATGCGCGACGACCAGAATCTGCCCGAGCGCTTCAGCCAGATCTTCGTCATCGATCCGAGCTTCAAGCTGCTCGGCGCCATCGACCTCGACCAGATCCTGCGCACCAAGCGTTCGGTCAAGGTCGAGGAAGTGATGCACGAGACGCGGCACGCCATTCCGGCCACCATGGACCAGGAAGAGGCTGCACGGGAATTCGAGCAGTACGATCTTTTGTCGGCCGCAGTCGTCGACGAGAACGAACGGCTGGTTGGCGTTCTGACCATCGACGATGTTGTCGACGTCATACAGCAGGAGGCCGAAGAAGACTTGATGCGCATGGGCGGCGTCGGCGACGAGGAGCTTTCCGACAGCATCTTTTCGACCTCGCGCTCACGCGTTCCGTGGTTGCTGATCAACCTTCTGACCGCGTTCCTGGCGGCGTCGGTGATCAGCCTTTTCGACCGCACGATCGAACATATCGTCGCACTGGCGGTGCTGATGCCGATCGTCGCCGGCATGGGCGGCAATGCCGGCTCGCAAACCATGACCGTCACCGTGCGGGCGTTGGCGACCAGGGATCTCGACATCTACAATGCCGGCCGCATCATTCGCCGCGAGATGGGTGTCGGCTTCATCAACGGCATCGTCTTCGCCATCCTGATCGGCATCGTTGCGGCAGCCTGGTTCCGTGACCCCAACCTGGGCGGCATCATCGCGGCGGCGATGATCATCAACATGTTCGTGGCCGCCCTGGCCGGCATCCTGATCCCGCTGCTGCTCGATCGTTTCAAGGTCGATCCGGCGGTCGCTTCGGCAGTTTTTGTCACCACGGTTACCGACGTCGTCGGCTTCTTTGCATTTCTCGGCATTGCCACGTGGTGGTTCGGTGTGCCCTGAAGGCACGCCTTTTGGCTTAATTGACTTTTACGTAAATGCCGTGCGAGGCTTGCGCGGGGCGCCATGTCGATTCCGGCATGGCACGGGTTTTGGTTCGGGACATAAGGGTGACGCCGGCATGGCGATCGCCCCTTGGTTTCGGCGTGCGGGAGTGGCAATGCGAGAATATTATTCGATCACCGAGTTGACCCGCGAGTTCGACGTGTCGACGCGGACGCTTCGCTTTTACGAGGACGAAGGGCTGGTGCAGCCGGTGCGGCGTGGCCGCACGCGTCTGTTTCGCCCCTCCGACCGGCACCTCATCCGTCAGATCATGCGCGGCAAGAGGCTTGGCTTCTCGATCAACGAAATCCGCGAAATCATCCAGATGTACAAGGAGCCGCCCGGCGAAGTCGGCCAGCTCAACCTGATGATCAAGCGCATCGAGGAAAAGCGCGAGGATCTCCGGCAGAAGCGCCGCGATCTCGAGGAGACGCTGGCTGAACTCGACCAGGCCGAGGAATCTTGTGTGGAGCGGCTGGTTGAGCTTGGCGTGAATACCTGAGCGGACTGGATTCTGTCGCGCGTTAGCGTTCGGAATTAGCGGAGACGTCTATTCCTTCGTCATCCTAGGGCGGAGCAAGGAGCGTAGCGACGCGGCGCAGACCCTAGGATCCATGCCATGACTGCAATGCACCGCGACGGCGCAGAACTTTGCTCCGCTGCACTCCTCGACCGAGGTCACGGCATGGATCCTAGGGTCTCCGCGACGGAGCTGCGCTCCTGCTTCGCCCTAGGATGACGAAGTTCGCTAATCGCCGAAGTGTGCACCTGTCAAAACCTCTCCGCGATGGAAACCAGGGGCGCCAGCTCAGATCCAGCGGCGCACGCGTTTGGCGTAGTCGCGGTACTTCTTGCCGAATTTTGCCGCCAGCACCTTTTCCTCGCCTTCGATCGCCATTTTTTGCGTGACATAGGCGGCGATGAACGCGAGCGGCAGGAACCACACGATGCCCGAGACAAAGGCGACCCCGATCAACAGCAGGGTGTTGGCCAGATACATCGGATTGCGGGTGATGCCGAAGGGACCCGTGGTGACCAGGTGATCGGGCACAGCGTTCGGGTTCAGCGTGGTCTTGGCGCGGACCATGGTGCGGATCGCGGTGACCCAGAGCGCGGCGACGGCAAACAGCGCCACCCAGCCGGTGGCGAAAAGAATATCGCCCAGGAGGTCACCGATCCAGGGCAGGGGATAGAGCAGGCCCAGCGCGATGCTGATGGCGATGGCGGCGGTGTAGATCAGCGGCGGCCACGGTATGAGCCCCGGCTTAGGCTGGTTCTCGGTCATTTGACCCCTTCCTCCATCAACTTGCTGTCGGTCTTGGCGGTACACATGCCGGCGAGATCGGACAGATGCGTCTTCCATTCCGCAGTCTGGTCGTTGTTGTAGAGCCGATCAAGCGTTGCCTCGCCCTCGAGCGTATCGAGCATGCAGACACAGTAGCTCGTACAGAACTCGGTGTCGCGCGACTGCTCGCAGGACAGCTGGCAGGTTTTGAGGAAATTCACCTGCGGGGTTTCGACCTGTGCCGGCATGATCTGCGAGAACAGCCACATGCAGCCGATCAGCAATGGCTGGTGGATCAGGTAGAACGCCAGACTGTGCCGGCCGATGAAGACCAGCGGGTTGGCCAAGCGACCGGGCGCCAGATTGGCAAGCCGGGCAAGCAGGCCGGCACCGGCGGCGAGTTTCGTCACCGCGATGCCCGCAAGCACGGCGCCGAACCACGGAAACAGCGGAACGTAGTCGTTGGAGCGCGGATTGTTCGCCGACAGGCCTACCCACCACAGCCATGGGTGATCGAACGCCTCGAGGCGCAGATAGACAGGCGCCGCGATGACGAGCGCGGCGACGACAAGCGTCAGCAGTGCCGGCAGCCGCAGAAAGGCGAGGCCGAGTAGGCTGGCCAGCGCGATCTCGTGCAAGATGCCGAAGAAGATGAATCCATCCGGCGTGGCGATACGGGTGACGACCGATATCGCGATCGCGGCTCCCGCGACCATGGCGAACCGCTTCCAGAAGCCGTTCCAGCGGATTTGTCGGCCATGGGCGAGGTACAGGCTGACGCCGACCAGGAACAGGAAGGTCGAGGCGATGCAGCGCGCGTAGATCTTCCACCAGCCGAAGGCGGTCAGGCCGGGATCGGTGTAGCCGAAGAACTCCAGATCCCAGGTGAAATGGTAGCTCGCCATGGCGATCAGCGCGATGCCGCGCACGATGTCGATAGCGACGATGCGCTTTGGTCGATCCGGAACGGGTGCGGTCGGCGTTTGGATGCTCATGGTCTCGCATTCTGATTCAGCCCCGCTGGAGGACTATCACGGTTGCCCTGGACAAAAGAAGACCGGCAACTCTGCCGACAACCCGGGTCAGCCGCGGCATTGGGCCAGTGCAGGGAAGCCTTTGGCCGGCTTCGCTTTTGCCGGATGCGCGTCGGTTTCCTCTTATTGGCGCTGGGATCGCCAAGTCAGATTTGACCCGGTGAATCTGCTTCGGGGAAAGCAATGTCCACCCATGTGCGCCATCCGATCTGGCTGCCGGCTCTCAAGGCCGCGGACGCGCGCACCTTCGCGTCGCTCTATGCGGTCGAATCCTTCGCCCGCGCCACGGTGTCGAGCGTCATCCCGATCCAGGCCTACGAGATCCTGCACAACGAGCAGATCGTGTCGATGCTCTACACCGTGGTGGCGATGCTCGGGCTGTCGGTGACATTGTTCATGCCGATGCTGATCCGCCGTTTTGCCCGGCGCTGGGTCTACACATCAGGCGCCTGCCTGCTGGCCGTCGGCTCGCTGTTCTTCGTTACCGACACGCTTGCCGGGCAACTGGCCGGCATGCTGTGCCGGGTGATGGGCGCCAGCGCGCTGTCGATCACGCTCAACCTCTACATCATGGACCACATCCGCAAGACCGACTTCATGCAGGCCGAATCGCTGCGCATGGCGTGGTCGATGCTGGCCTGGACTGGTGGGCCGACGCTCGGCATCTTCCTCTACACGCGCTTCGGCATCTATGCCGCGCACGGTACGGTCGCGGTGTTCGCGTTTGCCCTGCTGGCGCTGTTCTGGACCTACCGCCTCGGCGACAACCAGTCTATTCGTCCGGGCAAGACACGGCCAGTCAATCCGCTCGCCAATATCGGCCGCTTCGTCGCGCAGCCCAGGCTCAGGCTGGCCTGGCTGATCGCTTTCGGGCGCTCCTGTTTCTGGACGACGTTCTTCGTCTATGGGCCGCTGTTCATGGTCATCACAGGCGAGGGCAAGCTGGCCGGCGGCCTGCTGGTTTCGGCCGGCAACGCGCTGTTGTTCATGGCGATTTTCTGGGGCAAGGCAGGAAAGCGCTTTGGTGGCCGCGGGACCATGACGTTTGCCTATTTCGCCATGTCGGCCGCGCTTTTGGCGGCGGGCTTCGTCGGCGAAACCGTGCCGCTGCTTACCGGCGCCTTCCTGCTCTGCGGTGCCTTCTTCACCATTGCGCTCGACGCCCTCGGCTCGACCGCCTTCATGCGCTCGGTGCGCTCCTATGAAAGATCTCAGATGGCAGCGGTCTACCGCACCTATCTCGACTTTTCCGAGTTGACGCCGCCGCTGGTCTATTCGGTGGCGCTGGCCGTCTTCGGCCTGGGCTCGGTGTTCGTCACGCTCGGTCTGCTGGCGGCGGTCTGCGGCTTTGTGACGTGGCGCTATCTGCCGAAATCACTTTGACCTTCATGGCGCATTCGCAATGGTCACCGGCGGAATTTGGTTTGCCGGAAGCAAGGATTCTGCCTATAGTCACCGGTGTCGCCGGTTCCATTTTGGAGCCAAGAGGGAATGCGGTGAGGGCGAATTTTGCCCAATGCCGTGGCTGCCCCCGCAACTGTGTGCGGTAGTCCTCTCCATATGCCACTGAAGATTTTCTTCGGGAAGGTGGGGAAGGACGCTGATCCGTGAGCCAGGAGACCTGCCGGCGACAGGAAACTGACTTCGATGCCCTCGGGTGGAGGGCGAAAGGACAAGACATGACTACCGCTTCCGTCTCCCTCGGCGCCTCCGTCTCCTCGCAGTCGCGCCTCATGCAGCTCGCGCTTGCCGCGTTGCTCGGCATTTTCGTGATGGGCTTTGTCGGCTTCTCGCATATCGATGCGGTCCACAATGCGGCTCACGACTATCGCCATTCGATGGCGTTTCCCTGCCACTGACGAGGGGCTGACATCATGAACCTGTTTCGCAACGTTGTGTTCATCGCGGCGATCGCAGGGCTCGTGGCCGGCGTCGTCCTCGCCTGCCTGCAGGCCTACGCCACCGTGCCGCTGATCCTGAAGGCGGAAGTCTACGAACAGGCGGGCGGCGGGCATCACCATGACCATGCCGCTCCGGCCGCAACGGATAGCAATGCCATGAGCACAACTGCACCGGCGGGAGATGCCATGAGCTCTGCTGCCCCGGCGGCGGAAGCCGCTCCGGCAGACGAAGGCTGGGCGCCGGCAGAGGGTTTCGAGCGTTTCGCCTTCAGCGTGCTTGCCAACATTGTCACCGGCATCGGCTTCGCCTTGATCCTGGTCGCGGTCTCCGAATTCGCCGGCGGCATCGGTGGCTGGCGCCAGGGCGTGTTCTGGGGCCTGGCCGGCTTCGCCGTGTTCACGCTGGCGCCTGGCCTCGGCCTGCCGCCGGAACTGCCGGCCATGCCGGCCGCCGATCTCACCCAGCGGCAGATCTGGTGGTGGGCAACGGTGGCGGCAACCGCCGCCGGTCTCGGCCTGATCGCGTTCCGCAAGTCGCTGCCGCTGGCGATCCTTGCCGTCCTGCTGATCGTCGCGCCGCATATTGTCGGTGCGCCGCAGCCCGGCAGTTACGAGACGGCGATTCCGGAAGGGCTGCATCACCAGTTCGTGGTGGCGGTGACCGTGACCAATCTGGTGTTCTGGCTGGTGCTCGGCGCGGTCGTCGGTGTGGTGCGTGGCCGCTTCACCGGCACCGCGACCAGCCTGCGCGACAGCTTTGCCTGATCGCAAGACACTGACCTTCCTCATCGGCGGTGCGCGCTCCGGCAAGAGCGCGCACGCCGAAATTTTGGCGACCGCCTTGCCGCCTCCCTGGATCTATGTCGCCACGGCGCAAGCCTATGATGACGAGATGCATGAACGCATCGCGTTGCACCGATCGCGGCGCGGCGAAGGCTGGACGACCATCGACGCACCGCTCGATCTCGCCGGTACGCTTGCCGCCTTGCCGGAGGATCGGCCGGTGCTTGTCGACTGCCTGACGCTGTGGCTGACCAACCACATGCTGGCTGAACACGATTTCGAGCTGGAATGCCGGCGATTGGCGGAGGTGCTGTCGCGGCCGCGCGGGCCATGGTTCGTGGTATCCAATGAAGTCGGCCAAGGTATCGTGCCGGACAATGCACTGGCGCGCCGGTTTCGCGATGCCGCCGGCCGGCTCAACCAGCAGGTCGCCGCCGTCGCCGACATGGTGCTGCTGATGGTGGCGGGGCTGCCGCTCAAGGTGAAATGACATGACCGACATCGACGATAAGGACGAAGAACGCCACCGCGCCAAGATGGCCAAGCGCAAGGCGGTGCAGGATGCCGAGGTGGCGAGCAAGACGGTCGAGAAGGGATTGCTGATCGTCAACACCGGTCCCGGCAAGGGCAAGACCACGGCTGCCTTCGGCCTGGCGCTGCGGATGCTCGGCTACGGCAAGCGCGTCGGCGTCGTCCAGTTCATCAAGGGCAAGTGGCACACCGGCGAGAAGGACGCCTTCGCCGCCTTCGGCGACCGCGTCGTCTGGCACGCGATGGGCGAGGGGTTCACCTGGGAAACGCAGGACCTGAAGCGCGACATCACCGCCGCCGAAGCCGCCTGGGCCAAGGTGCTCGAACTGATGGCCGATCCGTCGATCAGCCTGCTGGTGCTCGACGAACTGAACATTGCGCTGCGCTACGATTATCTCGACCTGGACAAAGTGGTTGTGGCGTTGAAGGCGCGGCGTGAGGGCCTGCATGTCGTGGTCACCGGCCGCAACGCCAAGCCGGCGCTGATTGAGGCCGCCGACCTCGTCACCGAAATGGGCGTGACCAAGCACCATTTTTCCGCAGGCGTGAAAGCGCAGCAGGGGATCGAGTTCTGAGCGTTTCTTACCCTCCCCACAAGGGGGAGGGTGAAGTAGATCACGCCACGATGACCATGACCGCGACCAACCCAAACAGCGCGATCAGCAGATAGTCGGCGACGCGATAGAGTTTCAGCGCTCGCCTTATGTCGACGCTGTCGGCCTCGCGCCGCCCACCTTCGCCCATGAAGACGTCGTCCACGAGCACGCCGCCGTAGCTGCGCGGCCCGGCGAGCGCCAGGCCGAGCGCACCGGCCATCGCCGCTTCCGGCCAGCCGGCATTGGGTGAGCGGTGTTTTTTCGCGTCGCGCCACACCGCATGCCAGGCATTTTTCGCATCAGCGCCTTTGACGAAGAACGCCGCCAGCACGATCAGCAGCGCCGTCAGCCGCGACGCCGGCAGATTGATCCAGTCGTCGAAGCGCGCCGCCGCCCAGCCGAAGGCCTCGTGGCGCGGGGTGCGGTGGCCGATCATCGAATCGGCGGTGTTGGCGGCCTTGTAGGCGGCGCCGCCGGCCAGGCCGCCGACGCCGGTCCAGAAGGCGGGGGCGACGATGCCGTCGGAGAAATTCTCAGCCAGGCTCTCGATCGCGGCGCGGCAGACGCCGGCCCTGTCGAGCGTTTCAGGGTCGCGGCCGACGATTCGCGAAACGGCAAGGCGGGCCAGAGCGAGGCCACCGGTGTCGAGCGCGTCCGCCACAGCCTCGACATGCTCATAGAGGCTCTTCTGCGACAGAAGCGACGTTGCCAGAAGGGCAGTGATGACCAGGCCCATGGGAACGAACCAGAACAGGATCTGCACGCCCAGGCCAATTATCGCCGGCACCAGCACGATGACCAGCAGCGCCTGGACACCACGCTTGCGACGCAGCGCGTCGGGATCAGTGGCGCGGTTGAGCCTGCGGTCGAGAAAGGATATCAGCCTGCCGAACCACGTCACCGGATGGCCGATGGCGCGAAACAGCCAGTCGGGGTAACCGAGGGCGAATTCGACGGCCAATGACAGGAAAGCGATCAGGACTGACATGAAGCTTCTTAATGGGGCGGTTGTGGACCATGGTGGAAGTCTTGGCCGCGCGAGGGCGCTTTTCCCCAACGCCCTGCTGCCATTCGTCGACCTCTCGACCGGTATCAATCCGCACTCCTACCCGCTTTTCGACCTGCCCGCCACCTCGCTGTCGCGGTTGCCGGAAGCCGCGCGCACGCGTGAGCTGACAGAGATCGCTGCCAGTGCCTATGGGGCGCCGTCGCCGGCCAACATCGTGGCGGCACCGGGCACGCAGATCCTGTTGCCGCGCGTCGCCTCGCTGATTACCCCCGGAAGGACGCTGGTGCTGGGTCCGACCTACGCCGAACATGCCCGCGCAGCAGTGATCGCCGGGCACGCGGTGACCGAGGTCGGCGATTTCGCTGACCTGGCGGACGCCGACCTTGCCATCATGGTCAATCCGAATAATCCGGATGGACGTGTCATCGAGCGCGACCGGTTGCTGGCTCTGGCTGCCGGATTGCGCGCCAAGGGCGGGCTGCTGGTTGTCGACGAGGCGTTCATGGATGTTGGGCCGCGCGAGCATAGCCTCTGCGGCGATGTCGGCCAGGGCGGCGTCGTCGTGCTGCGCTCGTTCGGCAAGTTCTTTGGTCTAGCCGGCCTGCGGCTCGGTTTTGCACTTTCCGATGCTGTGACGGTCGAACGGCTGGAAACACAATTCGGGCCATGGGCCGTTGCCGGCCCGGCGCTGGAATACGGCATTCGCGCGCTTGCCGACATCGACTGGCAGGACGCGATGCGGACGGCGCTGGCTGATGAATCGGCGCGCCTCGATGCGCTGTTCGGCCGCTTCGGTATTCCCGTTATGGGCGGCACCACGCTGTTCCGGTTTCTTCGCCTGCCGCATGCCGCCGATTTGTTTGCCGCGCTTGGCGAGCGCGGCATCCTGCTTCGCCATTTTGCCGATCGGCCTGACGTTCTGCGCGCCGGCCTGCCGGGGAGTGAGGAGGAATGGCAGCGGCTCGAGACCGTTCTTGCCGAATGGGCGTCGCGGCACGAGCATCAATCGAAGGGTTCGAAACAATGATCCATGTCTGCTCGCTGGCAAAGATCGAGGAAACGGTGGCCAGGAGCGGCGCCGACTGCATGCTGTCGCTGCTTGCCGCCGGAACGGCGGTGGTCCGGCCGGCCTCGATATCGAAAGAAAATCATCTGCATCTGGTCATGCATGACATCGCGGCGGCGCAGGACGGCATGACCATGCCGGGCGAGGAGCATGTCCGCAACCTGCTCGATTTCGCGCGCCGCTGGGACCGGGCAAGGCCGATGCTCGTGCATTGCTATGCCGGCATCAGCCGCTCGACGGCTTCGGCCTATATCATCGCGGCCGCATTGGCGCCGAAACGCGACGAGGCCGAATTGGCGCGGACGCTGCGGGCGCTGTCGCCCTCGGCAACACCCAATCCGCGACTGATCGCGGTGGCCGATGCGCTGCTTGATCGCAACGGCCGCATGATCGAGGCGATCGAATCGATCGGCCGCGGTGCGGATGCCTTTGAAGGCACGCCCTTCGCGCTGAGGATCGACGGGTAACTCCCCGAAGCCTTCCCACCTTCGTCATCCACGGGCGGAGCAGGAGCGAAGCTCCGTCGCGGAGACCCGAGGATCCATGCCGCGACATCAGCCGTAGAGTGCAACCGAGCAGAATTCTGCACCGTAGCAGCGCTTCGGAGTCCCGGCATGGATCCTGGGGTCTGCGCCGCGTCGCTTCGCTCCTTGCTTCGCCCCAGGATGACGAAGAAAAAAGGCTTCGGCTATTCTCAGAAGGGCACGATGTGCCATCTGACGGTCAGAGCATCTGTACCGAGCAACTATGCTACGTCAACCAGTCCGCGAGCTTCGCCTTGCTCACATCCCGCAGCAGGCTGATGAACCCGTCGGCCTGATATTCTGCCGTCAGCCGGCCCTTCTCCGCCGTCGCGATGCTGGCATCGCCGACGACGCCATTCGGGTTGAGATCGCCAGCGATCCAGGCAAAGGCGTGGGTGCCGGTGTGGCGCAGGAGCGAAAATTCGTTTTCGGCTTTGGCGACATTGGAAACGAAATTGTCGGCCTTGGCCATGTCGACGAGGTCCGGCCGGAAATGCAGCATCAGCGAGGTCTCGACATCGCCGCCATGGATGCCGTGGCGGTCCTCCAGTTCGGTGTACATGCCGGCCGGGCGGCCGAACCGTTGCCAGCTGGTTTTTACCGCCAGCATCTTTTCGCGCACGCGCAATTCGCGCGTGACGATGCCCATGATCTCCTCGTTGCCGCCATGCGAATTGACGACGATCAGCTTGCGCACACCGGCGCGCGCGATCGACAGGCCAAGCTCGGTCCAGGCTTCGATCAGCGTCGTTGCCGGCAGTGTGAGGGTGCCCGGCGCGTGAAGATGCTCGTTCGACTTGCCCACCGCCTGGACCGGCAGGATGCGGATGTCGAGATCGTCGGGCAGGCGCGAAATAACCGTGTCGAGCATGCCGTTCATGATCGAGGTGTCGGTTGAAACCGGCAGATGCGGGCCATGCTGCTCGATCGCCGCCACCGGCAGCACGGCGATCGTCGCCTCCGGATCGATCGAAGCATATTCGGTGGTCCGGTAGTCGCCCCACCACACGCGTTTTTTCGCAACGGTCATGTCATGCCTCTTCAATGGTCAGGCAGACCTAGCGCGGGACGGGCGGCCTGTCGATCACCCCGCCGCTAGGGCCTCGATTTCGACCTTGAATTCGGGCCGGGCAAAGCCGGAAACGATCATCAGCGTCGAGGCCGGCGCGGGGCTGGAAAACAGCCGGTCGCGGACATCCATATAGGGCCGCAGATGCGCGCGGTCGGTGACATAAGCATTGATGCGCACGATATCCCTGAGACCCAGGCCGGCTTCGCCGAGAATCGCCGCGATGTTTTGAAAGCAGAGCTCGGCCTGCGCACCGGCGTCTTCGGGGATCTGGTCGTCAGCGGTGATGGCGACCTGGCCCGAGCACAGCACCAGCCGCTTGCCGGGCGGCACCTCGACGCCGTGGCTGTAGCGGGCAAAGGGCGGCTTGATCGACTTCGGGGTGAGGAATTTGAACATGGCAATCTCCGGTTTGGCCATAGCCTAAGGCTTGATCCATTGCACCTTCAAGATGGCGGTGCATGTTGCCCGAGCGATTGTGGACAGGCGTTCAAAAAATAGGCACGATGCCTTCCGTACAGCATGACCCGTCCGCCTTTGGCATAGCAATGCCGTTCAAGCGGGCGGTCCCGGCGCGTGACGCCGGTGGCATGTGTCTTGCTTCTTGAATCTTTGGTGTCGAGCCTGGCGCGTGGCGCGCCGGAGCAAACAAAGGGTGGTGTCGATGTACGGAAAACAGAAGATCTCGGTGGCGGTTGTGGCCTTGCTTGCAGCCAGCACGCTGGGTGCGGCTGCGAATGAAAAAGTCACCTTCGGCACCAACTGGTTGGCCGAGCCGGAACATGGCGGATATTATCAGTCCGTGGCGGACGGCACCTACGCTGCCTGCGGCCTCGACGTCACCATCATGCAGGGCGGTCCGCAGGTCAGCGGCCGGCCGATGCTGCTGGCCGGCAAGATCGATTTCTACATGGGCGGTAATCTGCTGTCGGCCTTCGATGCCGTCCAGCAAGGCATTCCGATGCGCGTGGTGGCGGCGGATTTCCAGAAGGACCCGCAGGTCATCATGTCCCACCCCGGCGAGGGGCTCGACAAATGGGAGGACCTGAAGAGCGCCGACCAGTACATATTGGGCGACGAGGGCGTGCAGACCTTCTTCCAGTGGATGGTCATCGAACTCGGCTTCGACGCCTCCAAGCGCGCGCCCTACACCTACAACACCGCTCCTTTCCTCGCCAACAAGAAGTCGATCCAGCAGGGCTACGTCACCTCCGAGCCTTTCGCGGTCAAGAAGGAAGGCGGCTTCGTGCCGAACCAGTTCCTGCTTGCCGACTATGGCTGGGACACCTACTCGACGACGATTGAGGTGATGCAGGACACGATCGACAAGAAGCCGGAGGTGGTCCAGTGCTTCGTCGATGGCTCCGCCAAGGGCTGGTACAAATATCTCTACGGCGACAACAAGGCCGCCAACGACATGATCAAGAAAGACAATCCCGACATGAGCGACGAGCAGATCGCGTTCTCGATCGAGCAGATGAAGAAGTTCGGCCTGGCCGATTCCGGCGACACCGAGAAGCTCGGCATCGGCGCCATGACCGACGAGCGGATCAAGAGTTTCTACGACAAGATGGTCAAGGCCAAGGTCACACCCGACGGCATCGACATCAAGAAGGCCTACACGCTAACCTTCATCAACAAAGGCGTCGGGCTCGAGCTGAAGAAATAGACCGGTCCCGGCATGATAAGGGAAAAGGTGGCGCCAGCGCCGGCCTCGGATGTTGCATCGACATTGCTGGCGCTGAGGGGCGTCGGCAAGGTCTTCTCCAACGGCGTGCCGGCGCTCAGCGATGTCAATCTGACGATCCGGGAAGGCGATTTCCTCAGCCTGCTCGGGCCGTCGGGGTGCGGCAAGTCGACTGCATTGCGGCTGATCGCCGGCCTGTCGACGCCGACCTCCGGCGTGCTCGACTGGCGCGGCGGCGGCTCCCTTGATCGTTCGAACATCGGTTTCGTCTTCCAGGAGCCGACGCTGCTGCCTTGGGCCAATGTCTTCGACAATGTCTGGCTGCCGCTTCGGCTGAAAGGCATCAGCCGAGCCAAGGCCGCGCCAGCGGTCACTGAAATGCTGGCGCGGGTTCACCTGACCGGTTTCGAAGACGCGGTGCCGCGCGAACTGTCCGGCGGCATGAAGATGCGCGTCTCGATCGCACGCGCCATGGTGACCAAACCGCGCGTGCTGCTGATGGACGAGCCGTTCGCCGCACTCGACGAGATCACCCGCTTCAAGCTCAACAACGATCTCCTGGAACTGTGGCAGGACGAACGCTTCACCGTCGTCTTCGTCACCCACAGCGTCTTTGAAAGCGTGTTCCTCTCCAACCGCGTCGTCGTCATGGCGGCGCGGCCGGGCAGGGTGTTCGACGAACTCGCCATCGAGGCCTCCTATCCGCGCGACGAGGCGTTTCGCACCTCGCCCCACTATGCGGCCCTCTGCCGGCAGGCCTCCGACGTGCTGGTCAAGGCCATTAATTCAACAGCAGGCGCGCATCATGACGGCCATTGACGAGCACGTGCTCGAACTCGACCCCGAGGAAGCGCGCCGCGTGCGCCAGGAGCGGTTCGAACGGATCGGCCGCTGGGTGCTGCCGCTGGCGATCATGATCCTGGCGATCTGGCTGTGGGATCGCATCTGCGTCTGGAACGAGATTCCGCAGTACATCCTGCCGCGCCCGGGCGTGGTGCTGTGGACGCTCTATAGCGATGCCGGCCTGCTGTTTTCCTCGCTGCTGGTCACCTTGCGCATCACGTTCCTCAGCCTGGCTCTGGCCGTCATCGGCGGGGTCGGGCTGGCGGTGCTGTTTGCGCAATCGAAATGGGTGGAGATGTCGTTCTTCCCCTTCGCCATCGTGCTGCAGGTGACGCCGATCGTGGCGATCTTTCCGCTGATCAACATCTATGTGAACGACCAGACGACCAAGCTTCTGCTGTGCGCCTGGATCGTCGCCTTCTTTCCGATCCTGTCCAACACCACGCTTGGCCTCAACTCCGTCGACCGCAATCTGCGCGACATGTTCAAGCTCAACGGCGCGACGCGCTGGCAGCAACTGCGCTATCTCAGGCTACCGGCGGCGATGCCCTATTTCCTCGGCGGGCTGAAGATCGCCGGAGGCCTGTCGCTGATCGGCGCCGTGGTGGCCGAGTTCGTCGCCGGCACCACCGGCCAGTCGTCCGGCCTCGCCTCGCGCATCATCGAGGCCGGCTACCGGCTCAACGCGCCGCGGCTGTTCGCGGCGCTGTTCCTGATCTCGCTGACCGGCATTTTGATCTTCCTCGTGCTGTCGCTGATTTCGCATCTCATTTTGCGACGCTGGCACGAAAGCGCACTGAAGCAGGAGCGCTAGGATGACTGAAAGGTTGGCGCGAAGCGCCCCCCTCTGTCCTGCCGGGCATCTCCCCCTCAAGGGGGGAGATTGGCTGTTGTCACGACCTTCGCCAATCTCCAACGTTGAAAAAAAAGAGCCGGCGCGGACGCTGCCAATCTTCCCCCTTGAGGGGGAGAGGTCCGGCAGGACAGAGGGGGGCAGGCCTTGATACCAGCCTCCGGCTCTTATCAGCTCGCTAACGTCCGTGTTCATCAATCACTGACGTCGGGCCTTACTGCAACTTACGATAATAACGGTTTCGCGCTGGCCGACATTGCCGTCGCCGACGGCAAGGTCTCCAGCATTGCAGCGCATGACCGATCGAAAGCGCCTGCCGATGCGATCGACCTCGCCGGCCGTATAATCCTGCCATGCTTCGTCGACTGCCACACGCATATCGACAAGGGCCATATCTGGCCGCGAAAGCCCAATCCTGACGGCACGTTCTTGGGCGCGTTGAATGCCGCCGGTGCCGATCGCGTGGCACGCTGGAGGGCCGAGGATTTGGCACGGCGGATGGATTTTTCACTGCGCTGCGCCTACGCGCATGGCACCAGGGCGCTGCGCACCCACATCGACAGCGTCGCGCCGCAGGAGGAAATCTCCTGGCCAGTGTTCGAGACGATGCGCGAGGAATGGCGCGGCCGTATCGAATTGCAGGGCGCCTGTTTGCTCGGCATCGAAGGCGTGCGTGACAAAAAGTGGTTCGACAGGCTGGCAAAGAGGGTTGCCGCGGCGAAGGGCGTGCTCGGTGTCGTCACCTATATGGTGCCGGACCTCGAAGAACTGCTCGACCATGTCTTCGCGCAAGCCATCAAGCATGGCCTCGATCTCGATTTCCATGCCGACGAGACCGACGATATCTCCGCCATATCGCTGAAGAAGATCGCCGAAGCCGCTCTCTGGAGCGGTTTCGAAGGCAACATCCTCGTCGGCCATTGCTGCTCGCTCGCGCGCCAGCCGGACCTCGATGTGCTCGATACGCTGGACAAAGTGGCGAAGGCCGGGCTCGCCGTCGTCTCGCTGCCGATGTGCAATCTCTATCTGCAGGACCGGCGCGGCGACCAAACCACGCCGCGCTGGCGCGGTGTGACGCTGCTGCACGAGATGAAGGCGAGGGGCATTCCGGTGGCAGTCGCTTCCGACAACACGCGTGATCCCTTCTACGCCTATGGCGATCTCGACATGCTGGAGGTCTACCGCATGGCGACGCGCATCCTGCATTTGGACCATCCGGTCGCCGACTGGCCGCAAGCGGTCACCGCGACGCCGGCCAAGGTGATGCGGCTTGATGGCTTCGGCACGCTTGCCGCCGGCGGCGATGCCGATTTCATCGTGTTCAAAGGCCGAAGCTGGACGGAATTGCTCTCGCGACCCGAATCAGATCGCATCGTGGTGCGCGGCGGCAAGGCGATCGACCGGCAATTGCCCGACTATGCCGAACTCGACGAACTGATGGTGGGATAATGGACGTTTCGGCGCTCAAACGCGATCTTGACGGGCTCAAGGTCGACGACAACCCGGCCATCGTCCAGCAGAAGAGCCGTGACTTCTACTGGTACAGCCCGGTGCTGAAGCAGCAACTGGACCATGTCACCGGCGATCTGATCGTGACGCCAAGGAACGAGGCCGAACTGATCCGCGTGCTTGCCGCCTGTCACCGCCATGGCGTGCCGGTGACGCCGCGCGGCAGCGGCACCGGCAATTACGGCCAGGCGATGCCGCTCTCCGGCGGGGTCGTGCTCAACCTTGCCGAGATGAACGAGATCAAGTCGATCGCGCCAGGTCGCGTTGTGAGCGGACCGGGGGCCATCCTGGCCGATATCGACAAGGCAACGCGGGCGCATTCCGGGCAGGAACTGCGGCTGTCGCCGTCCACCTACAACACCGCTTCGATCGGCGGCTTCATCGCCGGCGGTTCGGGCGGCGTCGGTTCGATCAATTTCGGCGGCCTGCGCGATTTCGGCAATGTGCTGCGCCTGCGTGTGGTGACCATGGAGGCCGAACCGAAAGCGCTCGAACTCACCGGCGAGGATCTGCACAAGGTCACCCACGCCTATGGCACCAACGGCATCATATCGGAGGTCGAGATGCCGCTGACCGCGGCCTATGAATGGATCGATGTCATCGTCGGCTTCGACGCTTTCATGGATGTCGCCCGGTATGGCAATGCGCTGGCCTGCCAGGACGGTATCCTGACCAAGCTGATCACGCCGATAGCCGCACCCGTGCCGCAACTCTATTTCAAGCGGCATCAAAAGTTCCTGAAACAGGGGCAAAGCATTTGCGTCGTCATGGTGGCGCGGCACGGGCTGGACGCTTTCCTGGCCTTCACCCGCCGTGCCGGTGGCGAGGTGATCTACAATGCGGCCACGGCGACGCCGGACGAGAAAAAGGGCCTGCCGCCGGCCTATGAATTGGCCTGGAACCACACCACGCTGAGAGCGCTGCGCGTCGACCCTTCGATCACCTATCTGCAGTCGCTCTACCCCTTTCCCAACCAGCTGGCGCTGGTCGAGAAGATGGATGCGATGTTTCCCGGCGAGGTTTTTTCGCATCTGGAATTCGTACGGCTGGACGGCAACATCACCTGCTTCGGCCTGCCGCTGGTCAAGTTCACCACCGAAGCACGGCTCGACGAGATCGTGCGTCTGCATGAGGAGAATGGCTGCCCGATCTTCAACCCGCATCGCTACACGCTGGAAGAGGGCGGCATGAAGCAGACCGACGCGGTGCAGCTCGCTTTCAAGCGCGAGACCGATCCGCAAGGGCTCCTCAACCCCGGCAAGATGATCGCCTGGGAGAACCCGGACTATGATTATCGTTCGGGCCGGACATTCCTTTTCAAGGGGCTGCAGAGGGCAAGCTGATGACCAGCGTGTGGCGCTGCACCCCCCTCTGGCCTGCCGGCCATCTCCCCCTCAAGGGGGGAGATCAGATTGCCGCGCTGCTTTCGCTAACTATCAACGTCGCAGATAGGCAGCAACGCGGAAACCGCCAATCTCCCCCCTTGAGGGGGAGATGCCCGGCAGGGCAGAGGGGGGTGCCTCGCGCTGACCTGCAGGATGTCCTCCGATGAACATCCTCGTCCTTTACGCCCATCCGGTCGAGACCAGCTTCAATGCCGGCCTGCACCGCATGATCGTAGAGCGGCTGACAGCGGCGGGCCATGCGGTGGACGACTGCGATCTCTATGCCGAAGCGTTCGATCCGCGGATGACGCGCGATGAACGGCTGAACTATCATAACCAGCGCGGCGCCGCTGACGCTGCCGCGCCTTATGTCGAACGCCTGCTGCGCGCCGATGCGCTGGTGCTTTCCTATCCGGTCTGGAACTACGGCTTTCCAGCGATCCTGAAAGGCTTTTTCGATCGCGTCTTCCTGCCCGGCGTGTCGTTCAAATTGGTCGACGGCAAGGCGCAGCCGTCGCTGCACAACATACGCAAGGTTGCCGCGGTGACCACCTATGGCGGCAGCCGGTTCCGCGCCATGCTGATGGGCGATCCGCCACGCAAGCTGATCAAGCGCATGCTGCGCGCCACCGTAAAACCGGGCGCGCCTGTGAGCTACCTCGCGCACTACGCGATGAACCTGTCTACCGACCAAACGCGCAAGGCTTTCACGACCAAGGTCGCGGCCAGCATGGACGCCTTCTGATGCGTGCGCTGGTGGTCTACTGCCATCCGGTGCCGGACAGCTTCTGTGCAGCAATTCGCGACACTGCCATCGACGTGCTGATGCGACGAGGCTGGGAGGTGCGGCTGCTCGACCTCTACGCCGAGAAATTCGATCCGGTGATGGGCTGCGACGAGCGGCGCTCCTACAACGACCAGTCGCCGCAGGACCCGGCACTGAAGCCGCATTTCGAACTGCTCAACTGGGCCGAGGCGATCCTGTTCGTCTATCCGACATGGTGGTACGGACTGCCGGCGATGCTGAAGGGCTGGCTCGACCGGGTGTGGGCGACGGACGTCGCCTTCAAGCTGCCGGCCGGCAAGGGGCGGATCAAGTCGCTGATGACGCATGTGACCAAGGTCGGCGTCATCACAACCTGCGGCGCGCCGACCTGGTGGAGCGTCGTCGTCGGCCAGCCGGGACGCAAGACCCTGCTGCGCGGCATGCGGGCGCTGTGCGCGACGCGCTGCCGGACGTTTTTCCTGGCGCACTATTTGATGGATGCCTCGACGCCGGCAACGCGGGCGGCGTTTCTGGCGAAGGTGCGGGCGAAGTTGGAGCGGTTTTAGGGAATTAGCGTCCTTCTCCCCGTTTACGGGGAGAAGATGCCGGCAGGCAGATGAGGGGCAGCACGAACATTGCAGAGGTTGGCGCCGCCCCTCATCCGGCCCTTCGGGCCACCTTCTCCCCGTAAACGGGGCGAAGGAAGAGGGGTGCTACATCCTTGTCCGTTCTGACTTCGGATCATACATCGGCTTCAGCGACGCTTCCGCCGCAAAGCGCTCGCCGGCGATCTCGATCTCGTAGGTTGAGGCCAGTACATCCGCCTCGCTCTCGCCCTTGCAAGGCACATAGCCCAGCCCAACGGCGCCGCCGAGATGATGGCCGTAATTGCCAGATGTGATCGGGCCGACGATCTTGCCGTCGCGCAAGATCGCTTCGTTGTGGAAGAGCAGGGGCTCTGGATCCTTCAGGCGGAACTGGACGAGCCGGCGTGACAGGCCGGCTTCCTTCTTGCGCAGCACGGCATCGCGGCCGATGAAGTCGCCCTTGGCGGTCCTCACCGCGAAGCCAAGGCCAGCTTCCAGCACATTGTCCTCGTCGGTGATGTCGTGGCCGAAATGCCTGAAGGCCTTTTCGATGCGGCAGGAATCCAGCGTGTGCAGGCCGCAGAGTTTCAGGCCGACATCCGCACCTGCCTCCTCGATCGACTCGAAGACATGGGCCGCCTGGTCGGTCGAGACATAGAGTTCCCAGCCGAGTTCGCCGACATAGGTGACGCGGTGGGCGCGGGCCAGGCCCATGCCGATCTCGATTTCCTGGAACGTGCCGAACGGATTTTTATCATTGGAAAAATCGTTGGGGCTGACTTTCTGGATCAGCTTTCTCGCGTCCGGGCCCATCAGGCAGAGCACGCTTTCGGCCGCCGTCACGTCGGTGATGACGACGAACTCGTCGGCGACGTGCTTGCGCAGCCAAGCCAGGTCGCGCTGCAGCGTGGCGCCGGGGACGACGAGGAAGAAAGCCGTTTCCGACAGCCGCGAAACCGTCAGGTCGCTCTCGATGCCGCCGCGCTGGTTGAGCATCTGGGTGTAGACGATCTTGCCCGGCGCGACGTCCATGTCGTTGGCGCACAATCTTTGCAGGAAAGCGCAGGCGTCGCGGCCCTCGACACGGATCTTCCCGAACGAGGTCATGTCGAACAGACCGACGCCATTCCTGACCGCGAGGTGTTCTTCGCGCTGGTTGTCGAACCAGTTCTGGCGCTTCCAGGAATAGCGGTATTCGCGCTCCTGGCCCTCGCGGGCGAACCAGTTGGCGCGCTCCCAGCCGGCGACTTCGCCGAAAACGGCGCCGCGCGCCTTCAGATGCTCGTGCAGCGGCGAACGCCTGACATTCCTCGAGGTCGCCATCTGGCGGTAGGGGAAATGGTCGGCATAGAGCAGGCCGAGCGTTTCGGAGACGCGCTCCTTGAGGTAGCGGCGGTTCTTCTGGAACGGCTGTGCGCGGCGGATGTCGACTTCCCACAGGTCGAAGGGGGCTTCGCCATCGTTGATCCACTGCGCCAGCGCCATGCCGGCGCCTCCGGATGAGACGATGCCGATCGAATTGTAGCCGGTCGCCATCCAGTAGCCGGCCAGTTCCGGCGCCTCGCCGAGATAGTAGCGGTCGTCGGGCGTAAAACTCTCAGGACCATTGAAGAAGGTGTGGATGCCGGCGGTCGCCAGCATCGGCATGCGGTTGACGCCCATTTCGAGGATCGGCTCGAAATGCTCCATGTCCTCAGGCAGTTGGTCGAAGCAGAAATCCTCGCTTATGCCGTCCATGCCCCACGGCTTGGCCACCGGCTCGAAGGCGCCCAGCATCATCTTGCCGGCGTCTTCCTTGTAGTAGGCGCACTCATCGGGCACGCGCAGCACCGGCAGACGGGTGAGGCCGGGGATCGGTTCGGTGACGAGGTAAAAATGCTCGCAGGCGTGCAGCGGTATGGTGACGCCGTTCTGCGCTCCCAGTTCGCGGGCCCACATGCCGGCGCAGTTGACGACGATGTCGGCCTCGATCGTGCCTTGCTCTTCGCCTTGCGCCCAGGACACGCCGGTGACGCGGCCGGCCTTGCTGTGGACCTTGGTGACCTTGACATTCTCGACGATGGTGGCGCCGCGCTGGCGCGCGCCCTTGGCCAGGGCCATGGCGATATTGGCGGGGTCGCACTGGCCGTCGAGCGGCAGATGCACGGCGCCGACGACATCGGAAACATTGAGATGCGGGTACATCTCGCTGACTTCCCTGGGCGAAATCTCGCGGACATCGACATCGAAGGCACGCGCCAGCGATGCTTGCCTGTAGATCTCGTGCTTGCGCTCCTCGGTCACCGCCACGGTGATCGAACCGACCTGGCGCATGCCGGTGCCGACCTCGGTCTCGGCTTCCAGCTTGACGTAGAGGTCGGCGGAATATTTCGCCAGCCGCGTCATGTTCTGCGAGCCGCGCAGCTGGCCGATCAGGCCGGCGGCATGCCATGTCGTGCCCGACGTCAGCTGTTTGCGTTCGAGAAGCACGATATCGGTCCAGCCAAGCTTGGCCAGGTGATAGGCGACCGAACAGCCGGAAACGCCGCCGCCGATGATGACCGCCCTTGCTTTGGCGGGAACTGCCTTGGCGGTCATGCTGCCTCGCGACGGTAGCTGGAAGCAAAGCGGCGCAGACGGAGTGCAGCTTCCTGCAGCACCGGTTCGGGCTGGCAGAGACTGATGCGAATGTGGCCGGCGGCCGCCTCGCCGAAGCTGGAGCCGGGCATGACGCCGACCTTTTCCTTGTCGAGCAGGGCCCAGGCGAATTTCTCATCGTCCGGTTCGACGGCCGAGATGTCGAGCATGACATACATGCCGCCCTCCGAACCGCGCACGGTCACGTCGTTCATGCCCCGCACGGCGTCGAGCAAGACGGTGCGGCGTGCCGCGTAACGTTCGGCGATCTCTTTGACGCCGTAACGGTTCTCCAGCGCCTCGGAACAGGCGATCGAGATGAAGGCCGGCAGGCCGTAGGTCGTCACCAGATTGAGATTGATCATGAGCGTGATCATCTCCTCCGGTCCCGTCAGCCAGCCCATGCGCCAGCCGGTCATGCCGTGGCTTTTGGACATCGAATTGATGACCAGCGTACGCTCGGCCATCCCTGGCAGCGAGCGCGGCGAGACGTGCTCGCCGCCGCCGAGCGTCCAGTAGACTTCGTCCGACAGCAGCCAGAGATCGTGCTCCCGGCAGACTTCTGCCAACTGCTCCAGCCGCTCGCGCGAATAGACAGCACCGGTCGGATTGTTCGGCGTGTTGATCAGGATGGCGCGCGTGTTCGGCCGGATTGCCGCGCGGATCATGTCGGCACGTGGCTGGAAGCCATCCTCGGCCGGTGTCTCGACGACTGTGAAGTCAGCGCCCGCGGCGCTGAACGTGTTGGGATAGGTGGCGTAGTAGGGCGCCACGACGATGGCGTGGTCGCCCTGGTCGAGCACGCCCTGCACAGCGGCGTAGAGTGCGGCCTGTCCGCCCGGCGTGGCGATCACCTGATCCGGCGACGTCTCGACCCCGGTGCAGGCGCTCGAGGCCGCCGCCATCGCCTTGCGCAGGCGCGGCAGGCCGGGAAGCGGGGTGTAGTGATGATTGCTGCCGCGAACCGCGGTCACACAGGCTTCGATCGTCTGCGAAGGCGTGTCGAAATCATGGTCACCGACCGACAGCATGATGATGTCTTCGCCGGCCTCCTTGCGCGTCCAGGCGGCGAAATGGACTTCCCAGCCGTCCTTGCCCGAAGGCACGATGCCGGAAATGCGCGATGATGGTCTAGGCATGCAAAACTCCCGAAATTTCGTAGCCGGCCTGTTCGAGCCGGTCGCGCAGAGCGGCGATGTGCGGTGGTCCGACTTCGCAGCAGCCGCCAACGATGCTTGCCCCAGCCTCGACCCAGCCGATCGCCTGGTCGGCATAGGCATCCGGGCCAAGGTCGTGACGAGCGTGCAGCACATCGACGGTGCCGCCGTGCTTGAGTGCTTCGGTTGACGTGAAGCCATTGGCGTAGGCGCCGACCGGGCCGCCGAGGTCGATCAGTTCAGGCAAAGCCGCGGCGATTGCTTCCGGCCGGCAGCAATTGACCAGCCGCGCGGCGACTGCCAGGCCGTCGAGCGCGCTTGCCGCGGTGGCTATTGCTTCGCCGCTGCGCAGCCGCGGCTTGCCGTGGTCGGCCAGCGTCCACGACACCCATACCGGCTTGCCGCTTTCCGATGCCGCGGTGACCGCCGCGCGGGCTTCGTCCGCCGACGCCATGGTTTCACACAGGAACAGGTCGACGCCATCGGCCTGCTCGGCAACGATGCGGCGGTAAATATCGAGCGTGGCCTCGAAGGAAATGGTCAGTGCCGGTGCATAGCTGCCGAAAAGCGGCGATAGGCAGCCGGCGATGGCTGCATCGCCGGCCTCGTCGCGGGCCTGCCTGGCCAATTCGATGCCGCGCTTCTGCAACGGCTTGAAAAGGTCTTCCGCACCTTCACGCGCCAGGCGTTCGGGCGTTGCCGAATAAGTGTTGATGGTGATGACGCGAGCGCCGGCGCGAATGAATTCCGCGTGCAGGTCGCGCACCAGATCAGGTTCGTCGATCAGCACCCTGGCCGACCATAGCGGCGTCGGCTCGGATTTGCTGCGGCGGACCAGTTCCTGGCCCATGCCGCCATCGGTGAGGATGATTTTCTTCATGCGCGCAGCCTTTCGTTCTTCGGATCCCACAGCGGTTCATCCTTCTGCACGATCGCCTGAAAGCGGTCACCGAAGATTTCGACCTCGACTGATGTGCCTGGCTCGGCCAGATCGGCGCGCAGCATGCCGAGCGCGATCGACTTGTCGACCCGGTGGCCCCAACCGCCGGACGTCGTCTCGCCGACGATCTTGCCGTCATGCCACAGCGTCGACACCGAAGGGGCGTCGCAGTCGCCCGGGTTCTCTATAACCAGCGTGACGAAGCGCTTCTTCACGCCTTGCTGCTTTTCGTTCTGGAGTGCAGCCTTGCCACGGAAATCGGGCTTGTCCCATTTGACGAAGCGCTCCAGCCCCCCCTGCAGGATCGAATAGTCGGTCGACAGGTCGCCCTTCCAGGTGCGGTAGCCTTTTTCAAGCCTGAGCGAATCCAACGCATACATGCCGAATGGCTTCAGCCCATGCTGCTGGCCTGCCGCGCAGACGGCGTCGAAGATGGCGGCGGTGTCGTCCACCCTGGTGTGGATTTCCCAGCCGAGTTCGCCGGCGAAGGAGACGCGCACAAGCTTCGCCCAGCGGCCGGCGATCTTGGTTTCCTGATGCGTCAGCCATGGCAGAGTGAGGTCGGCTTCGCAGACATCAGTGAGGATTTTTCGCGAGTTCGGGCCGGCCAGGATCTGGGTCGAGAATTCCTCGGTCCGGTCGATCAGCCTGAACGGCGCATCCTTGGGCATGCGCGACTTCAGCCATTCGAAATCATGCCACTGCGCGACCGCCGCGGTGATCAGCGTCATCAGGTTGTCGTCGTGGCGAACCACGGACATTTCGGTGACGATGCGGCCCTTGTCGTCGGCGAAATAGACGAGACCGAGGCGGCCGGGCTTCGGCACCAGGCCGGTGACCTGCAGGCTCAGCCATTCGGCGGCACCGGGACCGTCGAGGTTGAAGCGCGAGAAGCCCGGCAGGTCCAAAATGCCGGCGGCGTCGCGCACGGCCAGGCACTCCTCGCGCACGCGATGATGCCACGGTCCGTCGCGGCGGAAGGTCAGCGTGGCTTCCTCGGAAATGTCATCGCCGTCTTGTGCGTACCAGGTGGCACGCTCCCAGCCATTGTAGGCGTCGAAGCGGCCGCCGAGCGCCTTGATGCGATCGTGGATCGGCGACAGCTTGCGGTCGCGGCCTTCCGGCCAGGCATGGCGCGGGAACTGGATCGCGTATTCGTTGCCGTAGATCTCCATGCCCTTGGCGAGGCAGTAGTCCGGCGCCGAGGCAAAGGAGGTGAAGCGGCGCGGGTCGCACGACCACATATCCCATTCGGTCTGGCCCTCTGTCACCCATTCGGCCAGCACCTTGCCGGCGCCGCCACCCTGGGCAATGCCGAAGGTGAAGACGCAGGCCTCGAAGGCGTTGGGAACGCCGGGCATCGGGCCGATCAGCGGGTTGCCGTCCGGCGTGTAGGGGATAGGCCCGTTGATCACCTTGGACAGGCCGGCGGTGCCAAGGATCGGCACGCGGGCGACGGCATCGGCCAGATAATGTTCCAGCCGGTCGAGGTCGTCGGGGAACAATTGAAAGGAAAAATCCTCCGGCATCGGGTCGTTGTGGGTGGCCCAATGCGCGCGGCAATTGCGCTCATAGGGACCGAGATTCATGCCGTTCTTCTCCTGACGCAGATAGTAGGAGGTGTCGACGTCGCGCAGCAGCGGCAGTTTCTTGCCCTGTTCCTTCGACCATGCCGCCAGCTCGGGGATCTCCTCGAACAAAATGTACTGATGGCTCATCACCATCATCGGCACGTCGCGGCCGAACATCCGGCCGACTTCGGCGGCGCGGTAGCCGGCGGCATTGACGACGATCTCGCAGCGGATCTCACCTTGCGCCGTCTCGACCACCCACTCGTCGTTCTCGCGGCGCACGCCTGTGACCGGGCAGAAGCGGATGATCTTCGCGCCCATGTCGCGCGCGCCCTTGGCCAGCGCCTGGGTGAGCTGCGCCGGATCGATGTCGCCGTCGCTCGGGTCGTAGAGCGCGCCTTTCAAATCATGCGTCTCGATGAAGGGATAGCGGCGCTGGATCTCGTCGACGCCGACGATGTCGATGTCCATACCCTGGTAGCGGCCCATGCCCTTGGCGCGCTGAAATTCCTGCATGCGCTCTTTCGTGTGGGCAAGGCGCAGCGAGCCGGTGACGTGATAGTTCATGGGATAGTCGACTGCGTCGGCCAGCCCGCGATAAAGCTCGGTCGAATAGCGCTGCATGTTCATCAGCGACCAGGACGAGGAGAAAGTCGGCACGTTGCCGGCGGCATGCCAGGTCGAGCCCGAAGTCAGCTCGTTCTTTTCCAAGAGCACGCAGTCGGTCCAGCCCGCCTTGGCGAGATGGTAGAGCGCGGAAGTGCCGACGGCACCGCCTCCGATGATCACCACGCGCGCCGTGCTCGGCAAACCCGCCATGTTCTTCTCCAAACTTGAACTCAATAGACGGGTGGTGAAACCACCCAGATGACAATTGCAGGCTCCGCGCCCGGATTGCGCCAGCGGTAAGGCTTGCCTTCAAAGCGAAAGGAGTCGCCTTCGCCAAGCCGATGCCAGACACCTCCGATCTCGATGTCGAACAGCCCGGAGGCGACGTATCCAGCTTCCTCGGTCGGCCGCTGCGCCTCGGCCTTCAGTTCCGCGCCCGGCGCGAAGACCGAACGCACCATCTCGAAGCTACCGCCGAGATCGGGCGACAGAAGCTCCTCCACCAGGCCGGATTCGCTTGTGCCAAGCGTGCGGCGCCTGCCAGCGCGCACGACCACGCCGCGCTCGCTTTCGACAGGTACGTCATGGCTGAAGAACAGGCTGATCGGCACGCCGAACAGTTCGGCGAAGGCTCGGAGGTCACCGAGCGATGGCGTCGACAGACCGCGCTCGACCTGGCTGACCCAGCCGACCGAACGGCCAAGCTTCGAGCCGATCTCGGCGAGTGTCAGCGCGCGCGCCTTGCGCAGGGCCCTGATATCGCCGGCCAGCACGCGTTCGTCAGGTACCTGCAATGTTCTAGCGGTAGTCGAAGGCAAAGCACTCACTTTATGAAAAAATCTGGCCAAATTTCATGAGAAGTCAAGCTCATGAAAAAATCAAGTAGATTTTCACGGATGCACAAGATTTGCTTGCGCGATTTTGACGGTTCATGCAAAGGCTCCGCCGAGAGCGGCGAGTGGGGACGTCCGATCGAGACAAAGGGTAAGGGACGGCCCATGCTGGAAAATAACCCCCGAATTCCGGGCGATGCCGAGATTGTCGACGAGGCGATCCTGTCGCGCCGTTCGGTGCGCGCATTCCTGCCCGACATGGTCGACGACGAAACCATCCGCGCCATTCTGTCGGTTGCGGCGCGTGCCCCATCCGGCACCAACATGCAGCCATGGAAGGTCTATGTCACCAAGGGCGAGAGCAAGCAGCGGATATCAGACGCCATTCTCAATTCCGGCATTCGCGCTGAAAAAGCTGATTGGGACGAGTACCGGTATTATCCCACGCAGTTCTTCGAGCCGTATCTGACCCGCCGCCGCGCCAACGGTTTCGGCCTCTATGGCGCGCTCGGGATCGGTCGTCGCGAGGTCGACAAGATGCGCGCCCAGCACGACCGCAACTTCGTCTTCTTCGACGCCCCGGTCGGCATGATCTTCACCATCGACCGCCGCCTCAACCAGGGCTCATGGATCGACTACGGCATGTTCCTGCAGAACATCATGGTCGCAGCAAGAGGCAGGGGTCTGCACACCTGTCCGCAGGCGGCCTTCGCGCCCTATCACCGGCAGATCAGGCCGGTGCTCGACATTCCGGACGAAGAGATCGTCGTCTGCGGCATGGCGGTTGGTTACGAAGATACGTCAAAACCTGAGAACGCCTTCCGCACCGACCGCGTGCCGCTTGAAGAGTGGGTCACGTTCAGCGAATAAGCCAGCCAGCCTCATTCGGTGTTCATCTGTGCGCCGTGGCCACTGACATGGGCACCGTCCTGTGGCGTCAGCTTGAGGTAGGCAAGCAGCGCGCAGAGCGTGATGATGCCCTCGATGACGAACAGGATTCGGAAATCGTTGGCGACGGCTGCACCGCCGCCGGCCAGAAATGACAATGCCGCCGCAGCCAGGCCGACGCTGATCGCCACCGCTAGCTGCCATAATATGTAATAGAGCGCGCTGAAGCGGGCGAGCTGCTCGGGCGCGATGTCGGAATAGGCGAGATTGCCGGTCGAGGCCCATTGCGCGGAGCGGAAGACGCCGAAGACGAAGATGTAGGTCAGCACGATCCACACCGGCGTGGTCGCCTGCATCAAGGCGAAGCCGGCGACCATGGCGGCAACGATGGGCGTGTTGTAGACCAGCACGCGGCGAAAGCCGAAACGGTTGAGGACGCGCGGCATGAAGAAGCGCATGGCCACGGAGCCGACCGCGGCGACGAAGGTCAGCGATCCCGCCTGCACCGCGCTCATGCCGAAGCCGAGCTGGAACATCAAGGGCAGCAGGAACACCACCGAGCTGAGGCCGATCGTGTCCAGCCCGCCGCCGGTGAGGAACGAAATGCGGAAGGTACGGATGCGCAACAGCTTGAGATCGAGCAGCGGATTGCGCACGCGCAGGCAGTAGAACGAGGCGATGGTCAGGATGGCCAGCGCCAGCGCCAGTTCTGCGGCGATGATGCCGCCCGCGGCATCCTTGGCAGCAAGCGAATCCATGCCGAAGACGAGCAGCACCATGCCGCTGCCGACCAGCAGGAAGCCCGGAAAATCGAACGGCGTGCGCACGGGCTTGGTCATCGTCGGAAACAGCGAGGCGGCAAGAATTGCCGCCGCCAGCGCGAACGGCACGTTGATGAAGAAGATCCAGCGCCAGGAAATGTAGGTGGTCAGCGCGCCCCCGACGAGCGGACCGACCAACGGTCCGGACTGGCCGGCCAGCGAGATGTACATGTTGATCTTCAGCGTTCGGCTGCGCGGAAAGGTCGACAGGATGACGACTTGGCCGAGTGTGCCCATCAAGGCGCCGCCGAAGCCTTGCAGCGCACGCGCACCAACCAGCGTCCAGATGTTGTCGGACAGTCCGCAGAGCGCCGACGAGGCGGCGAACACCAGCAAGGCAAAACAGTAGACATTGCGCAGTCCGAAGCGGTCGGCGGCCCAGCCGCCAAGCGGCATCGAGATGATCAGGCTGGCGACATAGACGGTAATCAAGAGGCCGAGCTGGCTGGGCGGACGGCCGAGGCTTTCGCTGATGCCCGGCAGCGCGGTCACCACGACATTCTGGTCGAGGCTGGTCATGAACACGCCGCAGGCAACCGTCAGCGGCAGCAGGAGCAGGGCTCTGGCCGGCACATCGGCGCGATCCGTGGCGCCGGCGGATAGTTCTGCGGTCATGGAGATGTTCGAACCAAACGAATGTGCCGACTCTTGAAGAAGGGATTTCATATCCCTCGGGCCGGTTGGGCGGCCACGTTTTCGCACCATGGGCGCCGGCGGCCCGATTCTCGAGCGGCAGAAGCGGCTGGCGTTGATGCCAGATGTGGGCAACGCGGCCATCCGGCCGCGCCGCCTACTGCACCTCGTAGCCGACTTCCTCGCTGGCATGGCAGAGCGCCTTCCAGAAAGAGCGTGCGAACGAGCGGAAGACATAGATGTCGAACTGGTCGGCACTGGTCCGCTGGATCTGGGCGAAGATGTCGTGATGGGTGGTCGAACGGCCGGCGCCGACCGGAAAGGCCGGCAGCGCGAAGTCGATGGCGAAGAATTTCGCCAGCACCCATTCGGCCTTCGGCCCGGCAATGCGGATGGCGGTGCGGCCGTGCGAGAGGTCGGTCACGGTGCCAATGGCGGGGGTCACCACTTTGGCAAAGGCCGCAGCCAGGCCTTCGGCTTCATCGGCAACGGTGAACTTTCCCGGCGCGAAGCCGAACACCGATTTCACGCCGTCGCTCAAGCCGCCGCCGGCGCCATCGGGCAGGGCAAGCCCGGTGACGGTGCGGATGGCTGCTATCAGCTTCTTCTCCTCGCCGGGCCACGCGGCGAGCTGCACGATCGAGCCCGGCCTTGTCTCGGTCAGGATGATCTCGACGCCGTGCTCGAAATTGCCGTGCGAGCCGACATGGAATTCAGGCTCAAGCGGCGACAAGGGTTCGGGTGATTGGCGCTCAACCATGCATGCGGCTCCCGTCCGGATCGAAGAAGTGGTTGGAGACGATCTCGACCGGTCCAAACCGGTTGCGCAAGGGATCGGAGACATGAGCGCGCGTGCCCTGCCGTGCCTTGCCGCCCTTGACCAGCGCCAGCGCGATATGCCTGCCGAGCGCCGGTGAATAGCAGCAGGCGGTGATGTGACCGATCGAGCCGTGCGGATTGGCCTCGTCAACCTCCTCGACGATGTGCGCGCCGCCATTGAACGGTAGGTTGTCGAGGGCGATCAGGCCGACCAGTTCCAGGCGGTCCGACGCGATCAGGCCTTCGCGGTCCATCATCGCCGAGCCGATGAACGGCTTCTTCTTCGACAGCATCCAGTCGAGATGCAGGTCGCGCGCCGTGGTGCGGCCGTCGATCTCGGCGCCGGTGACATGGCCTTTTTCGATGCGCATGGTGCCCAGCGCCTCGAGCCCGTAGGTGACCAGCCCGAACGGTTTGCCGGCCTCGACAAGCGCTTCCCAGACATGGGTGCCGTGGCCGGCGCCGGAATAGACTTCGAACGCCATTTCGCCGGAGAAGGACAGCCGGCAGATCATCACCGGCACGCCTGCTATCTCGCCGCGCACGAGGCCCATGAAGGGCAAGGTGGCATTGTCGACTGCGGTGCCGGTGACACAAGAGGCGAGGATCTGCCTGGCCTTCGGCCCGCCGATCGCGGCCCCCGCCCATTCGTCGGTCACCGAGGTGACGTGGACTTTCAGCTCCGGCCAGATCACGTCGAGGAAATATTCCAGATGCTGCATCACCTTGCCGGCATTGGCGGTGGTGGTGGTCATCAGGAAGTCCTGCTCGCCGAGCCGCCAGGTGGTGCCGTCGTCGAAAGCAAGGCCGTCCTCGCGCAGCATCAGACCGTAGCGGGCCTTGCCGACGGCCAGCGTCGAAAACATGTTGGTGTAGACGCGGTCGAGGAATGCGGCGGCGTCGGGGCCCTGCACGGCAATCTTGCCCAATGTCGAGACATCGACGATCCCTGCGCTTTCGCGTGTCGCCTTGGCTTCGCGCACATAGGCCTGCTCGACCGTTTCGCCTGCATGGCCGTAGATCATCGGGCGATACCAGAGGCCCGCTGAATACATGGTCGCGCCGTTGGCCAGATGCCAATCATGCATCGGGGTCAATCGTTCGGGCTTGAGATCGCCAAAACGTTCCGCCGCCAGCGAGCCGATCGACACCGGCGCGAAGGGCGGCCGGAAGCGCGTCGTGCCGACCTCGGGGATGGGCTTGCCCAGCGCTTCGGCCATGATGGCAAGGCCGGGCACGTTGGAGCTCTTGCCCTGGTCGGTCGCCATGCCGAGCGTGGTGTAGCGTTTCAGATGCTCGACCGAGACAAAGCCTTCCCGGTGCGCCAGCCGCACGTCCTCTGCCGTCACGTCGTGCTGGAAGTCGACAAAGCTCTTGCCCTTGGCCCTGATCTCGAACACCGGCGCGGGATCAGGATCGCCGGGCACGGCTTCCACCACCGGCAATACAGAAGGCGCGCTGGGGCCACCGGCTGCGGCAAGGCCTGCGGCGCGGCCTTCGGCGATGGCTTCGGCGGTGGAGAAACTGCCGGTGAAGGCGCCGGCGCCGATCCAGCTCTGTGTCGGCTTCGGCGGCAGGAAGGCCTGCCGCGCGGCATTCCATTCCGCCTTGGCGCCGGCCTGGCTGGCCAGATGGATGGTCGGCGACCAGCCGCCCGACATCAGCAGGCAATCGGCATGGATGCTGCGTGCATCGCCGATGAGCGTGCCGTTGGCCATATCGAAGCGTTGCAGTTTGAGGCCGGACAGCGCCTTTCCGCCTTCGGTGGCGACGACGGCATGGCCAGCGAAGATCTCGGCCTCGGCTTCCGCGGCCAGCTTGCGCATCTCCGGCGAAAGTTCCGGCCTAACATCGGCGATGGCGACGACCGCGGCACCGGCCTTCTTCAAGGCGACGGCCGCCCGATAGGCGCTGTCATTGTTGGTGAACAGCGCTATCCGCTCGCCCGGCAGCACGCCGAATTCGTTGGCATAGCGCTCGGCTGCATGCGCCAGCATCACGCCTGGCCGGTCATTGCCGGGGAACACGAGCGGCCGCTCGAACGCACCGGTGGCCAGGACCACGGATTTGGCACGGATCGCCCAATAGCGATGGCGCGGCTCGCCCTTGCCTGGTTGATCCTTGTGGTCGCTGACCCGTTCGAGCGCGGCAAGCGTGTTGTTGTCGTAATAACCCCACACCGTGGTGCGCGGTAGAAGCCGGACATTGTCGCGGCCTGCGAGCTGGGCGACCGCGCGCCGCGCCCAGTCGGCGGCAGGCGCGCCATCGATGCTTTCCCCGGACCAGTTGGCCGAACCGCCGAAAAGCGGCTCGAGATCGGCCAGCATGACGCGCGCTCCCTGATCGGCGGCGGTCCTGGCGGCCATCAGGCCGGCCGGCCCCGAGCCGACCACCAGCACGTCGCAAAAGGCGTTCATGCGCTCGTAGCGGGCCGGGTCCTTCGCCGTTCCGGCGCTGCCGAGACCGGCGGCGCGGCGGATGAAGTGTTCGCAGAACATCCAGAAGCGTGTGCCTTTGAGCGGCCCAAACACCGGTCCCATGAAGGTCTTGTAGTAGAAGCCGGCCGACAGGATGTTGCCGCCGAGCTGGTTGACGGCGTTGATGTCCCAGGCAAGCGAGGGAAAGCGGTTCTGGCTGATGGCAACCAGGCCGTCATGGATCTCGACCATGGTCGCCGGAATGTTGGGTTCACGAACCTCGCCCTTCAGCACCGTCACCAGCGCGTTGGGTTCCTCGACGCCGGCTGTGAGCAGGCCGCGCGGGCGGTGGTATTTGAACGAACGTCCGTAAAGCGTGACGCCCTTGGCCAGCAGGGCCGACGCCAGCGTGTCGCCGGCATGGCCGGTGTAGGCCGTGCCGTCGAAGGTGAAGCGGATGGTTTTCAGCCGGTCGATGCGGCCGCCGGTATCGGCGCGGCGCGGGCTCATGCCTTGTCCTCCGCCTTGCGGCGCGCGGCGGAGCCATGATCGCCGCGCCCTTGATGATCACCGCGCACGAAGGCAACGCTGGAAATCTCATGCGTCAGCGTGTTGCGCACGACGCGCAGATGCGCGCGGCAGCCGCCGGAATGCTGCCAAATCTCGTTGTGATCCCCGGCCGGGTTCAGCCTGTCATAGACATAGGCATTCCACGCCTCGAAATTCTGAGAGGCAGGATCGGGACGCTCGCGGTTGCCGTCACCCTGATAGGTGAACTCGATGACGTCGCGCGGACCGCAATAGGGGCAAGTGATCAACATTGAACTCTACCTAATGCCTAATGCAGCCGGGGGTTTGCACCCTGGCCCTTGTCGTCGATCACCAGGCCGCGGTGGAAGCGGTCGAGGGTGAAGGGGGCGTTGAGATCGTGCGGCTGGTCCTTGGCGATGGTCCAGGCGAAGCACCAGCCGGAAGCCGGCGTCGCCTTGAAGCCGCCATAGCACCAGCCGCAGTTGAGATACATGCCGGGCAGGGGGCCGGTGGTGATGATCGGCGAGCCGTCCATCGACATGTCGCAGACGCCGCCCCAGGAGCGCAGCATGCGCACGCGCGCAAGGCCCGGAAACAGCGCCAGCATTTCGCTCATCACCTCGTCGACGACAGGCAGATTGCCGCGCTGGGCGTAGCTGTTGTAGCCGTCGATGTCGCCGCCATAGATGAGGCCGCCCTTGTCCGACTGCGACATGTAGAAATGGCCCATGCCGAAGGTGACGACGGTATCGATGAAGGGTTTCAGCGATTCCGTCACGAAGGCCTGCAGCACATGGCTCTCGATCGGCATCGTCTCGATGCCGGCCATCTGCATGACCCGTCCGGTGCTGCCGGCGACCGCCACGGCCACCTTCCTGGCGCGGATGTCGCCGCGCGACGTGGTGACGCCTGATATACGGTCGCCATCGCGCAGAAAGCCGGTGACCTCGCAATTCTCGATGACGTCGACGCCACGCCGGTCGGCGCCACGCGCATAGCCCCAGGCCACCGCATCGTGGCGGGCGGTGCCGGCGCGGCGCTGCATCAAGCCGCCGACCACCGGGAAGCGCGCGCTTTCGGAGACATCGAGCGCCGGGATCAGACGTTTGATCTCAGCTTTCGTCATCAGTTCGGCGTCGACGCCGAGATGGCGCATGGCGTTGCCGCGCCTTGCATAGTCGTCGAACTGGGCCGGCGTGTGCGCTAGGTTCAGGCAGCCGCGCTGCGAGAACATGACGTTGTAGTTGAGCTCATGCGAGAGGTTCTCCCACAGCTTCATCGAGTGTTCGTAGAAGCGGGTGTTGGCCGGCAGCAGGTAGTTCGAGCGCACCGCCGTGGTGTTGCGGCCGACATTGCCGGAACCGAGCCAGCCCTTTTCCACAACGGCGACATTGGTGATGCCGTGTTCCTTGGCAAGATAATAGGCGGTCGCCAGCCCATGACCGCCGCCACCGATGATGATGACGTCATAGGACGCCTTCGGGTCAGGCTTGCGCCATGCCGGCTTCCAATCCTTGTTTCCCTTGAGCGCGTTCGCGAGCAGCGAAAAGGCCGAGTACTCTGCCATTGATGTCATCCGGTTCGGGCGATGCGGCAGACTATAGAGCAGGCCGCACCCGCAAAGCCAATATTGCGCCATCGCCTTTCGACTGGCCGACGCTTGAGATGGATCGATGGGGGTGAGTGATTTGTTGGCGCCAATGATCGGATGGGCTCGCTATACGACGGCTTGCCCCATGATAGGGCCGTCTTTATCAAGGGCAGGCTTTTCAAATTGCCTTTGCCGCAGATGAGTCGCCAACAAATCATGCTTTTCCGATTGCTTCGTCTCATTTTGCTCCTCGCGCTTGTCGTTTCGGCGCCGATGTCGTTCGACGCGGCTGCACAAGGGCTCGGCCAGGCGCCCGCCGGACTGGTCGCCGACCAGCAGAAGATCATCCAGGACCTGACGACCAAGACCGACAATTTCGAGAAGCAGATCCAGCAGGACGCCGAGGAGGATAGCAGCCTTGTCGATATCCGCCTGCAGCTCGAGGAGTTGTCTCGGCAATCGCTGAACAGCGCACTGGCCTTCCGCACGCGTCTTGGCGAGATCAACAGCCGTCTTGAGCAGCTTGGCGCGGCACCTGCGGCGGGCCAGCCGCCGGAGCCCGACATCGTCAGCGGCGAACGCCAGGCGCTGGTGTCGGAAAAGGCCGAGATCAATGCGGTCATCTCGCAGGCCCAGGCCCTGTCGATCCGCATCAGCGGGCTGATCGATAAGATCGGCAATATGCGCAGCGAGTTGTTCCGCAACCTTTTGACCAAACGCTACGTGCTGTCGGATGCGCTGAGCCCGCAGGTGTTCTCCGACGCCCAGGACGAATACACCAATCTGTACAAGGCGGTGTCTTCCTGGCTGAGCTTCGCTTTCAAGTTCAAGTTCCAGGCCATCCTCGCAGCGACCTTCGTGGCGCTCGGGCTGGCGCTGGTGCTGCTGGTCGGCGGCAGGCGGCTGTTCGGGAGGGTGTTCGAAGCCGATCCCTCCAATGAAGACCCGTCCTATCTCAGCCGCTTATCGGTGGCTTTCTGGTCAACCTTGCTGCCAACGCTGGCGGTTGCCGCCTTTCTGGGATCGACGATTTTCTTCTTCAATTATTACAATGTGTTGCGCGGTGATATTGGCCTGTTCCTCAATGCATTGGCGACCGCCATCGGCGTGGTGTTCTGCGTCAACCGGCTGACCAATGCGGCGCTGGAGCCGCGGCTGCCGAACTGGCGCCTTATCCCGGTTGAAACGGGGCCGGCGCGCTGGCTGGTGCGCCTGACCACCGCCATGGCCGTGGTCATCAGCGTCAACACCTTCCTGTCGGTGATCAACGACAAAATGGGCTCGCCGCTGTCATTGACCATTGCCCGCAGTTTCGGCGCAACCATCATCGTCGGCGTCATCCTGATCCTGATGGCGATGCTGAGGCCATTCAAGGCGCGTGATGGAAGTTGGCGGCCGTGGCCGGCATGGCTGCGCTATACGGCGCTTGCACTCGGTCTTTTCACCATCGTCGCGGCGCTGCTTGGTTACATCGGCCTCGCTCTGTTCGTTTCGCTGCAGGTCGTCGTTACCGGCACCGCGCTGATCACCGCCTATATCGGTTTCCTGTCGGCACAGGCGATCGGCGAGGAGGGTGCTTTCGCCAACACGACCGTCGGGCGCTGGCTGTCGGCCAAATCCAGCTACGAGGATACGGCCCTCGACCAGCTAGGCCTTGTCGTCAGCGTTGCCATCAATGTGATGATCGTGCTGGTGTTCCTGCCGCTGATCCTGCTGATGTGGGGTTTCCAGCTGGGCGATATCCAGGCTTGGGCCTACAAGCTCGCAACCGGGATCAACATCGGGTCGGTGACCATTTCGGTGACCGGCATCCTCTCCGGCATCGTCGTCTTCATCATAGGCTATTTCCTGACGCGCTGGTTCCAGGGCTGGCTCGACGGTTCGGTGATGGCGCGTGGCAAGGTCGATACCGGCGTGCGCAACTCGATCAGGCTGGCGGTCGGCTATGCCGGCGTCGCGCTCGCGGCACTGGTCGGGATCTCGGCGGCGGGCATAGACCTGTCCAGCCTGGCGCTGGTCGCCGGCGCTCTTTCCCTCGGTATCGGCTTTGGCCTGCAGAACGTGGTGTCCAATTTCGTTTCCGGCCTGATCCTGTTGGCCGAGCGACCATTCAAGGTGGGCGACTGGATCGTTGCCGGCGATGTCAGCGGCACAGTCAAGAAGATCAGCGTGCGCGCCACCGAGATCGAAACCTTCCAGCGGCAATCGGTGATCCTGCCCAATTCGAACCTGATCAACAACGCCGTCGGCAACTGGACGCACCGCAACAAGCTCGGCCGCGTCGACATCAAGGTCGGCGTCGCTTACGGCAGCGACGTCAAGCAGGTTCATGCCGTCCTGCTGGAGATCGCCCGCAGCCACCCGATGGTGCTGAAGAACCCCGAACCCTTCGTGCTGTTTTCCAATTTCGGCCCTGCCGCCCTGGAATTCGAGATCCGCGTGTTCCTGGCCGATGTGATGAATGGCAACATCGCGCAGAACGACATCCGTTTTGCCGTCCTCGAAAAATTCAGCAGCGAACACATCGAGATGCCCTCGACGCCGCGCGCCGTGGTCGAGGCCCATAAGCCCAAGGCGTGGCCGACAGACGACGACAAGATCGAGGCCGACTTCGCCGAACAGGAGCAGATAAAGGCCGAAGCCGAGGCGGAGAAGAAGCGGCTGGTCAAGTCCCGCAAAACCAAGAAGCCAGATCCGGACTAAGCTGGGACTCCGTCGACCTTGATCCTGCCGGAACCGATTGCGGCATGAATGCGGCATTCAGTTGCGGTTCAGCTTCCATCTCCTATAAGCTCCCATGCAAAGGCGAAATTGCCTTGCGAAATGCAACAGAGGCGGTGGGAACACCGATATTGCACCATGTGGAAGTCTCTCGTCGCTGCCGTCGCCCTGGTCGCCGCCATCGGCTCGGTCCATGCCGCAAGCGCGGTCAACAAGGACGCCGAGACCCGCACGCTGGTCGTGACCGAGGGCGGCAGCAAGACCGACCTCGCGCTGGCTGGTGGCGAAACGGTTGAGTTCTGCCCGAATGGCTGTTTCGTCACCTTGCCGAACGGCGACCTCGAAGCTCTGACCGGTTCGGAAACCATCGAAATCTCGGGCGGCGTCGCCCGAATCAAGTAATTCCGGTTGCATATCTTGAGGGCCGGGCATTTGCTCGGCCTTTTATTGTTTCCGGTAGCAGTTGCTTAACAATGACGCCGGAAATACCGTCACGGCAGCCGTCTGCAACCGGGCGTTTTAACGTTCGCTACGCCATCGCCCGCTATACCAGCCTCAAGACGCCGGAAAGCGGCGCGCAACTCTACGCGGGCAGGGCAGAACGGACATGGATGCGCGGTCGGACAGGAACGCAATACCGCTTGCGGTCGATCTCGACGGCACGCTGATCGCGACCGATCTGTTGTGGGAAGGGCTGTTCATCCTTCTCAAGAAGAACCCGCTCTATATCTTCCTGGTACCGTTCTGGATCGCCGGCGGGCCGGCGCGGCTGAAGCAGGCAATCGCGCAACGCATCGACATCGATCCGGCATCGCTGCCCTATCGCGAAGTGCTGCTTTGCCGCCTCCGGACCGAACACGCCGAGGGCCGCAAGATCGTGCTGGCAACCGGTACGCCGCGCAAGTTCGCCGACGCCATCGCGGCCCATCTCGGCATTTTCGACCAGGTGCTGGCCACCGATGGTCTCGCCAATCTCACCTCGGGCAGGAAGCGCGCTTCGCTGATCGCAGCCTATGGCGATGGCGGTTTCGACTATGCCGGCAACAGCCGTCACGATCTCCAGGTCTTCGATGCAGCGCGCAACGCCATCGTCGTCGCGCCCGACCGCCATGCCGCGCGCTGGCAGGCAGCGCATGGCGCCGAGACGATGCCGGCGCCGAAGCCGACTTTGCGGACCATCGTCAAGATGCTGCGTGTCCATCAGTGGCTGAAGAATTCGCTGATCGCAGTGCCGATGGTGCTCTCGCATGAATATTTCAACACCGACATGATCTGGCAATGCCTGCTGGCATTCGTCTCGTTCAGTGCGGTGGCGTCGGCCATCTATATCCTCAACGATTTCTTCGACCTCGCGCTCGATCGCAAACACCTCACCAAGCGCAACAGGCCGTTCGCCAGCGGTGCGCTGTCGATCCCGTTCGGACTTGGCGCAATCGCGGTGCTTCTGGCGATCGGCATCGGCACCGGGCTGTTCCTGTCGCCCGAATTCATGGCTGTGCTCGGCGGCTATATGGTCGTCACGACGGCCTATTCGCTGTCGTTCAAGCGCATGCTGCTGGTCGATGTGCTGACACTCGCCGGCCTCTACACGATCCGCGTCCTGGCCGGTGCGGCGGCGACCGGCGTCGACGTCTCGTTCTGGCTACTGGCCTTCTCTATCTTCTTCTTCCTGTCGCTGGCGCTGGTGAAGCGCTTCGTCGAACTGCGCACCACCGCCATTCCGCCTGGCGAGCGCATTGCCGGCCGCGGCTATCGCACCGAAGACCAGGAGATCGTCGCCCAGGCCGGCATGGCTTCGGCCTTCTCCTCGGCGCTGGTGCTGGCGCTCTACATGGACAGTGTCGCGGTGCGCGAGCTCTATCCGCATCCATGGCTGATCTGGCCGCTGGCACCGATCGTGCTTTATCTCACCATGCGCGTCTGGATCCTGGCGCGCCGCAACGAGATGCATGACGATCCGGTCGTCTTCATCATCCGCGACTGGCGCAGCCAGATCGTTGTGCTGATCGGTGCAGTGATGCTGGTCATCGGGGGCTGGTAGGCATGGCCACTGAGCGGTTCCCGAGCTTTGGCCTTGCTACGCCGCCGGCGCCGCGCGCCATCGGTGCCGACGAGGCTATCTCGCTGCTGAAGGGCGGTCAGGCCAAGCCAGCGTCACTGCTTGCCTATGGCAATGGCCGCTCCTACGGCGATTCCTGCCAGAACGCGGCCGGCGCGGTCGTCGACATGCGCTCGCTGAACCGGATTCGTGCCTTCAACGCCGAAACCGGTGTTCTCGAGGCGGATGCCGGCGTGCTGTTGTCCGACATCATCGCCCACGCTGCCCCACACGGCTTCTTCCCGGCGGTTGTGCCCGGCACCCAATTCGTCACGCTGGGTGGCGCCATCGCAAACGACGTGCATGGCAAGAACCATCATCGGCGCGGGACATTCGGCTGCCATGTCGAGAGCTTCACGCTGCTCAGGTCCGACGGAAAGACCCACCGCTGCTCGGCATCGGACAATGCGCGGCTGTTTGCGGCAACGATCGGCGGCATGGGGCTGACCGGCCTCATCCTGTCGGCCTCGATCCGGCTGATGCGGGTGCATTCGCTCGACATCGTCGAAAAGGCGACCCCGTTTCGCGATCTCTACGAATTCTTCGGTTTGGCCGAGGCGGCCGATCAAGCCAATGAATATGCGGTCGCCTGGATCGACCAGTTGGCCGATGGCCGCAACAGCGGTCGCGGCCTGCTGTTCACTGGTAATCACGCCGAGCACGGCTCGCATGCCGCCTCGCGCGCCGGTGGCAATTTCTCGGTGCCGGTCCAGCCGCCATTCAATGTGCTCAACCGGCCGTTCCTGACCGCCTTCAACGCTGCCTACAGGTGGAGGAAGAGCCGGGCAACGGTGCCGCGCCAGGCCGGATATCAGGGCTTCTTCTTCCCGCTCGACGGCGTGCGCGACTGGAACCGGCTTTATGGGCCGAAAGGGCTTTTCCAGCACCAGAGCGTGGTGCCGGAAGAGACGGCGCGCGAGGCCGTGCCGGCATTGCTGGCGGCTGCAAGGCAAGCAGGGCAGGGCTCGTTCCTCACCGTGCTGAAGCGCTTTGGCTCCATCCGCTCGCCGGCACTGCTGTCGTTCCCGCGCCCTGGCTACACGCTGACGCTGGATTTCCCCAACAGGGGTGCCGCGACACTGACATTGCTGCGGGAACTCGACCGCATCACGGTCGAGGCCGGCGGCGCGGTCAATCCATACAAGGACGCCCGCATGGCCGCCGAGATATTCGCCTCGTCCTTTCCCGAATGGCAGCGGCTGGAAGCGCTCCGCGACCACGCCTTCATGTCTGACTTCTGGGCGCGCACCGCGAAGAGGTTGGATGCGCGACGAGGCTCGGTCGAGGCGGCCGAATAGATAAAACTCGAATAATTCCTGGTTAATTGATGCTTAATAACGCGATTTACTCAAAATATTGTTGGGACTTCACCAAATGTTTGCGGGTTTGTAATAGCAAGCGTGAAGGGGTGGCTTGGAACACATGAAATACATCGTCTTCATTCTCTTTACAGTCATGACCAATGCCGCCGCGCAGCTGATGCTGAAGCAAGGCATGATGTCGCTCGGGCCGATCTCGTTCGAGGGCGTCAATCCGCTCGTCAAGTTGCTGCAGATCGTTTTCAGCCCCTGGGTGTTCCTTGGCCTGTGTACCTTCGTCATCTCGATGGCATCGCATCTCTATGTGCTGTCCAAGGTCGAGCTCTCCTTCGCCTATCCGTTCCTCAGCCTCGCCTATGTTGCCGTCGCCATCTTCGCTTATTTCGTCTTCCGCGAGGACCTCAATGGCTGGCGCATCGCCGGCATCGCCTTCATCTGCGTCGGCACGGTGCTGATCGCCCAAAGTGGCCGGGATTTGGGCGAGCGAGGGCATGAAGACCAGACGGCTTCCATCACGCCTGACAAGATCCAAGCAAACGAGACTGTTCGATGAGACATGTGATTTTCGGCGGCGACGGTTTCGTCGGCCGCCATCTCGCCCCGAAACTTGTGGCCGATGGTGAAGAGGTCGTCGTCGCCGATATCGTCAAAAGCGACCTGCCGCATTACCGCACTGTCCGCTTTGTCCAGTGCGACGTCACCGATCCTGCATCGGTCGCGGCGGTTGGGCTGAAGGCCGACGACATGGTCTATAATCTGTCGGCCAAGATGCTGTCGCCGATCCAGGTGCGCGCCAAGCGGCACGATTTCTTCTTCCCGGTGAATTTTCATGGGACCGAGCACATCATGCAGGCCATGGACAGAGCCGGTGCGTCAAAACTCGTCCACTACACGACCGACATGATCTACGGCCACACGGTCACGCAGCCGATGACCGAGGAGCACCCGGTGGCGCCGCTGGGCGAATATGGCTGGTCGAAGCAGAAGACAGAGGAGCTTGCCGCCGAATGGCGCAAGCGCGGCATGTCGATCTCGCTGTTTCGCCCGCGACTGATCATCGGCCCCGGCCGGCTCGGCATTCTGGAGAAACTGTTCAAGCTGATCGACTGGAATTTTCCGGTGCCGATGATCGGTTCGGGCAGGAACCCCTATCAGTTCATCTCGGTGTTCGACTGTGCCGAGGCCGCGCGCGCGGCCTGGAAGGCCGGTGTGCCTAATGAGGCCTATAATCTGGGTTCGCTCAACCCGCCGCCGGTCAAGAAATTGCTCGGCGATCTGATCAGGCATGCCGGCTCGAAATCGATCCTGATCCCGACACCGGGCTGGGCGGTCAAGCGCACGCTGGACCTGCTCGACCTCTTGAACATGCCGATCATGGACCCGGAACAGTATCTGATCGCCGACGAGGACTGCGTGCTCGACGTGTCCAAGGCCGGGCGTCAGCTCGGCTGGGTGCCGCAATATCGCGACGAGGACATGCTGATCGCCGCCTACAGCGAGTACCGCGCAAAGAAAGCCGGTCACGCCGTCGCCACCAAACATGTGCCCGCCGAATAGCGGCTCGCAAAACAGCTTTCGTTGCGCTCGATCCTGGTCGTGCGTGCAGACAGGAGATTGAAATGACCGTCATGGCCAAGCCCGAACAGACCAATTTGCGCACCATGGTCAGCGCGCCGTCGCTGTCGCCCGCCACCATCGCCAAGCCCGATTTGATCAGCGTCGAGCAGGCCAAGGCGATGGACGTTGCCCGCATGACCGACCTGTTCAAGGCGCATCTCAACCCCGGCCAGCTGCACTTCATGAAGCTGCTCGGCTTCCACAAGATCAAGATCGAGCGTGCCGAAGGTATGTTCTACATCGACCAGAACGGCCGCAAGATCCTCGACTTCTTCGGCGGCTTCGGTTCGCTGGCCTTTGGCCACAATCATCCGCGCATCCTGGAAGCACGCAAGAAATTCCAGGAAGAGAAGCGCCAGGAAATCGCCATCGCCTTCATGTCGCAATATGCGGCAGCGCTTGCGCACAACATCGCCAAATGCTCGCCCGGCGATCTCGACATGGTATTTTTGGGCTCGTCCGGTTCGGAAGCGATGGAAGCGGCGGTGAAGCTCGCCGAGCGCGCGGCCGGTCCGAAGCGGCCGAAGATCGTCTATGCCGAGAATTCCTTCCACGGCAAGACCAAAGGCGTGCTGGGCATCACCGACGGGCAGCTTTACCGCGCGGACTTCAAGGTGGCCGAAAACACGGTCCGCATCCCGTTTGCCGACATCGAGGCGGTCGAGCGCCTGTTCCGCTCCGATCCGGAGGTCGGGGTCATCGTGCTTGAAACCATCCAGGGCGGTGGCGGCATCATTCAGGCGCCGGCCGAATATTGGCAGAAGCTGCGCGCACTGTGCGACCAGTATGGCGTGTTGTGGGTCGCCGACGAAGTGCAGTGCGGCTATGGCCGGTCAGGCCGCTTCTATGCTTTCGAGCATTACGGCGTCATTCCCGATGTGACGGCGCTGGCCAAATCGCTTGGCGCGGGCAAGGCCGCGGTCGGCGCGATGATCGCGCGGCGCGAGGTTTATATGAAGGCCTATGGCACGCCGAAAACGGCGATGATCCATGCCATGGCGACCTTCGGCGGCATGGGCGAGGCCTGCGTCACCTCGATCGAGGGGCTCAACGTGCTCTACGACGAGGGGCTGATCGACAATGCCGCCGTCACCGGCGACTATTTGCTGCAGCGCCTGCAGGCGCTCAGGGAAAAGTACCCGAAGATCATCAAGGAGGTGCGCGGCAAGGGTTTTATGATCGGCCTGGAGTTCCACGACTTCTCGCAGACCTTGCCGATGGTGCTGCGGCCGATCGTCAGCGTGCTCGACGACAAGCTGAAGGGTTCGCTGTCGGGCTTCATCGGGGCGCTGCTGCTGCGCGACTACGATGTGCTGGTCGCCTTCACCGAATACAACCGCAACGTCATCCGGCTCGAGCCGCCGCTGATCTGCCAGCGCGAGCATGTCGACCGCTTCGTCGATGCCTTCGACAGCCTGCTGTCGCGCGGCATCGTGGGAATCGTGAAGGATTTCGTCAAAAGCCAGGTCCGTTAAGCGCTCGCTGGATACAACGATGCTGACCAAGTCGCCCGCTCCACAAAACCCAGTCGACCGGCTCACCGAGCCCGTTCTGACGTGGGGCGAGGGGACTTATGCGCGGCTGGCAGCACCGATCGGCGCGGCGGCTTTCGCGCTTTACATTCTTTTTACAGCGTTCACCGCCTGGGTGATGCCAGACGCCAACTGGGACATGCTGCCCTATCTCGCTATATCGGAGGAAAGCACCTATCCCGATGCCCAGGCGCTGCATGACTATGCCTACAGCACTGTCAAATCAGGCGTGTCCGCAGGCGACTATAAGGCGCTGACCGACGATGGCGGCGGCTTCCGCAGCCACATGGCGCAGAATGCGGCCGACTTCCATTCCCTGCTTGGCATGTACCGGATCAAGTTCCTCTATGCCGAGATACTGTCGACGATGAGCGCGGTGATGTCGCCGGTCGAGGCGATGCGCCTGGTCTCAGTGTTCTCGGTTCTGCTGTTCGGCGCGATCGCCCTGATGTGGCTGCGCTCCGAGGGGGCACTGGCCTTGGCGCCTGTGGTCGGCGCGGTGCTGATCATGGCCGATTTCGGCGATGCGGCGCGCGCCTCGACGCCGGATCTGCTCACGTCGACGCTGTTGCTGGGTGGACTTTACGCCTATGTCCGCGGCCGCGAGGTGGCGACCGCGATCCTGCTCTTCCTCGCCTTCATGGTGCGCCCGGACATTATTGTTTTCCTTTCTGTTTTTGCCGTGCTGCTGGTTGCGTTCCGGCAGAAGGCGTGGGGCGCGCTGGCCGGCTTCGCCGCTTCCTTCGTCGCCTATTTCGCCATTTCGCACTGGGCGCATCATCCAGGCTGGTGGCCGCATTTGTGGTTCTCCAGCATTGAGCAGCATTACAATATGGACGGGTTCGAACCGCCATTCTCGGTCACCGCCTATCTCAGGGCGTTTGCCGCCTCGCTGCTGCGCGCCGTCAGCCTGAACAGCTGGGCCGGCGTGTCGGTGCTGGCACTGGCCGGCTGGTTTGCCGCCGCCCGCGCCGGCTTCCGCCTCGACCGCCGCGCCGGCATTCTGTTTGCGGCACTGGTGCTCGGCGCGCTGGCGAAGTTCACCGTCTTTCCGATCCACGACACGCGCATCTATTTCCCGCATCTGATCCCGCCATTCCTGCTGCTGGCGACGCCGTTCATGGCGCTGTGGGCAGCCGCGGCTCGTGGCCAGAATCGCGCGCCCTTGCCAATCATTCCCGGAGACAAGCCATGAGTTCGCTATCCAGCCTGGCGCGCGTTGCCCTGTCGCTTGGTCTTCCAAGTGGTGTTCTCGATCGCGGGCCGTCGCTGCGCGGCACGAAGTTCCTGGCCAGGGCGGCGCTGAAGGCGCGATTTGGTGGGGCAGGGCGACCGTTCCAGATGGTCAATGTCGGTGCCTGCGACGGTGCGCTGTTCGACGATGTGACGCCGTGGCTGCACCGCATAGCTGGCGCACGCGCGATGCTGGTCGAGCCGATCCCGTACAATCAGAAACGACTGCGCGCCAACTACCCCGACACCAGCCGGTTCATCATCGAGCCGGTGGCGGTGACGAAGACAAAGGGCACGATCACCGTCCACACTTTCGATGCCGCCGCACTCGAGGCCGGCGCGCTGCCGATCGAGTTCATCGGCTGCTCGTCGGTCACCGACACCAATCTGATGTCGGGCAAGAATGCCTGGGGCGAGGCCGACACCAACTTCAACAAGTTCGCGCCGCATCTCAGGGACATCGAGGTGCCATCCGAGACCTTGCAGACGCTGCTCGACCGCAACGGCATCACCCATATCGACGCCTTTCTCGTCGATTGCGAGGGCGCCGACTGGATCGTCTTCGAACAGCTCGACCTCAAGCGCTACCGTCCCGGCATGATCAAGGTCGAGGTCGGCGCGCTGCCGGCTGCCGAGATCGGCCAGGTTGTGGTCAAGCTGAAGACAGCAGGTTATCAGGTCGGCTTCCAGGCCGAAGACGTCTGGGCGTTTGCTTGAGTTAGCGTCCACCTCGAAAAGCGAACCGTCCAAGGCGCCCGACAGGAAGCATTCTGCCGTCTGGTCGCTCGGCTTTTTGCCAATGTCGCAAACAGGCTTCAATCGTGCTGCTGCTCCGCCTTATAGTCCGCACGCTTTATCACTTTGGAGTCGCGGGCAATGGCAGAGTTTCCGAAAAAGGCGAAGGTCGTCATCGTCGGCCTGGGCGGTATCGTCGGCGCATCGATCGCCCATCACCTGATCGAACGCGGCTGGGATGACATTGTCGGCATCGACAAATCGGGCATCCCGACCGACATCGGCTCGACGGCGCACGCCTCCGACTTCTGCTACACGACCAGCCACGATTTCCTGTCGTGCTGGACGACGCTCTACTCCATCGATTTCTACGAGAAGATGGGCCACTACGCGCGCATCGGCGGCCTTGAGGTCGCGCGCGTCGGCGACGACGGCCGCATGGAGGAGATCAAGCGCAAGATCGCCTCGGCCAAGGCGTTTGGCACGCGCGCCCGCCTGATCGAGCCGGCCGAGATCAAGGAGAAATTTCCACTCATCGAAGAAGCGATTGTCCAGGGTGGCCTTTGGGATCCCGATGCCGGTCTGGTCATCCCGCGCTCGCAGACGGTCGCCGGCAAGCTGGTCGATCAGGCGGAAGCGTCCGGCAAGCTCAAATCCTTCGCCAACACGTCGGCTCGGTCGCTTGTCGTCAAGGACGGCCGCATATCAGGCGTGGTGACGGACCGCGGCACCATTGAGGCCGACTATGTCGTCGTCTGCGCCGGGATCTGGGGCCGGCTGATTGCGGAAATGGTGGGCGAAGACCTGCCGGTCATGCCGATCGACCATCCGCTGACCTTCTTCGGCCCCTACAACGAGTTCGCCGGCACGGGCAAGGAGATCGGCTGGCCGCTGCTGCGCGACCAGGGCAATTCGGCCTATATGCGCGACACCGGCGATCCCAAGACCGCCGAGGGCGGGCAGATCGAGTGGGGTTACTACGAAGAGACCAATCCGCGCCTTTGCCATCCGCGCGACCTGCTTGAGAAGGATCAGGCGCGGCTTTCGCCCTCACAGCGCGACCTAGACATGGAGCAGATCCTGGCACCGCTCGAACGCGCCATGGAACTGACGCCGATCCTCGGCGAACTCGGCTATAACGAGAGCCATTCCTTCAACGGGCTTCTCCAGGTGACGGCTGATGGCGGCCCGTCCATGGGCGAAAGCCAGAAGGTGCGGGGCCTTTGGTATGCCGTCGCCATCTGGGTCAAGGACGGTCCCGGCATGGGCAAGCTGATCGCCGACTGGATGACCGACGGCCGCACCGCGATCGATCACCATGCCATCGACTATGCACGGTTCTATCCGCACCAGACCAAGGAGCAATTCATCTGGGATCGCTGCACCGAGACCGCGATGAAGGTCTACAATCCGGCGGTGCATCCGCGCGAGCCGTTCTCCAAGGCCCGCAATATCAGGCGCTCGCCGTTCTGGGAGCGCGAGAAGGAACTTGGCGGTTATTTCATGGAGCTCGGCGGCTGGGAGCGCGCCCACGGCTATGCCGCCAACGAGCACCTTTTGGAGAAATACGGCAACCGCGTGCCGGTGCGCGAGAATGAGTGGGACAACCGCCATTTCTGGCGCGTCTCCAATGCCGAACATCTCGCGATGAGCGAGGATTGCGGCATCGTCAACCTGTCGCATTTCGCCATGTATGACATCGAAGGTCCCGACCATGTCGCGCTGCTGGAATGGCTGTGCGCGGCCAAGATCGGCGGCGACAACAACATCGGCAAGGGCATCTACACCCACTTCCTCGACGAGGAAGGCATGGTGCGGGCCGACTTTACCGTCATCCGCATGGCTGACCGCTGTCGTTTGATCGACGGCGCGGACGCCGGTCCGCGCGACTTCCAGTACATGCGCCGCACGGCACAGGACAAAGGCTTCGACGTTACTATCACCGACGTGACCGAGAAATACGTCACTATCGGCATCTGGGGGCCGAACGCCCGGGCGACCTTGCAGAAGGTGGTCGAAAATCCGGACGGGCTCTCTGTTGAGAACTTCCCATTCGCGGCAATCAAGCCGGTCCGGATCGGCGGCAAGGATGTCACCGCTTTCCGCATCTCCTATGTCGGCGAGCAGGGCTGGGAGCTGCATATACGCTACGAGGACGGCCTGGCCGTCTGGGACGCCTTGCGCTCGACCGGCGTGATGCCCTTCGGCGTTGAGACCTATGCCAACACGCGCCGCATGGAGAAGAGTCTGCGCCTGCAGAACGCCGACCTTTTGACCGAGTACAATCTGCTCGAAGCGGACCTCGCTCGTCCAAAGGTCAAGGAGAACGATTTCTGCGGCAAGGCCAAGCATGTCGAATACCGCGCTCGCGAGCACCAGCCGGCCATGCTGTGCACGCTGGTGATGACCGAGAATGTCGATGCAAAGGGCGTGGCCCGCTATCCGGTCGGCACGATGCCGGTGATGGACCCGAAGACCGGCGAAACGCTGGTAGACGAACTCGGCCGGCGGTCTTTCACCACCTCGATGGCCTATGGTCCGACCATTGGCAAGAATATCGGTCTTGCCTATCTGCCGTGGGCGTACGCCCAAGAAGGCCGCAAGCTCACGATCGAGTATTTCGGCGAGACCTATCCGGTCGAAGTGGCTGCTGTCGGCTACAAGCCGCTCTACGATCCGGAGAATTTGAAGCCGCGCAGTTGATTGCAGGCAGGCGCAAAGGGCATGAAGGCAAAAGCCTGGCCATCGGCCGGGCTTTTCTCTTTTTAAGCCGACGGTTTTCGCTTACCCTTGCGGAATGTCTGCTTTTGCCTGTGCTAGACATTTGCTTTCGGGCTGTGCCGCGTTCGCGCTGACGCTTTGGTTGGCGCCGGCGTCCCTTGCTGACGAGCCCGTCGATGTCGAGCTGGTGCTGGCCGTCGATGTATCGCTGTCGATGTCACCGGAAGAGCTCGAGATCCAGCGTCATGGCTACGCAGCGGCGCTGACGCACGACAATGTGCTGCAAGCCATTGCCGATGGGGCCTATGGCAAGATCGCCGTTACCTACGTCGAATGGGCCGGCACCACCTGGCAGCGCGTCATCGTGCCGTGGACGGTGATCGCCAGCCGCACCGACGCCGAGCGCGTGGTCGCGCAGTTGTCGGCGCAGCCGCCCAATAGCGCGCGGCGCACCTCGATCTCCGGAGCGCTGGAGTTCGGCAACGACCTGTTCGCCGAAAGCGGCTACCGGGGCACGAAGCGGGTCATCGACATTTCGGGCGACGGCCCCAACAACCAGGGTGCGCCGGTCAATCTGACCCGCGACGGGCTGATCAAGCAAGGCATCGTCATCAATGGCCTGCCGCTGATGACGCGAGGCGGTTTTTCCGGCGCCTACGACGTCAGCAATCTCGATCGCTACTACAGCGACTGCGTCATTGGTGGTCCCGGAGCCTTCATGATCCCGGTCAATGACTGGACGCAGTTTCCCGAAGCCATTCGCCGCAAGCTGGTGCTGGAACTCGCCGGTCCGGCCTCGCCGCAATGGGCGGCGGAAGAAGCCGCGCATCCGCCGGTGATATTAGCGCAGGAGAGGTCCACCACCGACTGTCTGGTCGGTGAGAAAATGTGGCGAAACCGCAGTTGGATGTTCGACAGCCGCTAAAGCTCTTCTCCGTTGAGCGTGATCTTTGGCCGAACCGGCTCCCATTCTTGCCCCGCTGCCTACCTGTTCGGGCTTACGCTCCAGGCTTGCCTCCGCTACCGAAGCAGTGGCAAACTGGGCGGGCCGCGTGATCCAGCCAGGAGCGCGGCCAAACCGAGGAAACACCGATGAGACGTCTTGCCATCCTGACCGCAGTCGCGTCTGTGCTTTATGCCGACGTCGCCAGCGCCCAATACAACCAGGCTGCCTGCATCATGTTCGAGAACGGGAATTTTCGCGGGCGGTCCATCGGCATGGGTGCCGAGGATTCCGTAAATTTTCGTGGCGGCCAGTTTTGGAATGACCGTGTGTCGTCGGTGATCGTTCGCCGCGGCTGCACGCTCGTGGCCTATGAGGATTCTCGGATGGGCGGCCGCTCGATCGAGATCACGCGCAGGATCCGCAATTTGGGCGGCAGTGACTGGAACGACCGTATCTCCTCGGCGGAATGCACCTGCGACGACTACTGAGGTTCAGGCGGCGGAGCGCAGACCGATTACGTGTGCCTCAAAGGTTCCGTAAATCCTTTACAAGCACATAGAGGTGTAGCGGGTCGGTTGGGGATTGAATGAAACCATAACGCTCGTAAAAGGCGCGGGCGTTGTGATCCTTGGCATGTACGGTCACCGCGCGGATGCCTGCAATGTCAGCCGCCTGCAGGCTGCGCAGGATGGCATCGCGCAGCATTCCGCCGCCAACGCCTTTGCCCTGCCAGTTCAGGCTGACCGCGAGACGCGCCAGCAGCATTATCGGAACCGGATGGCGCGCAAGGCCTTTCGTCAACCGCTCGGGCGCACCATCATAGGCGACTTCACCAACCACGAGCGTATAGAAGCCGACCACATCTTCGCCGGAGAGACCAATATAGGTTTGCGAAGCATTTGCTTGCTGGTTTTGAAGTGCGTACCTGGCGAGAAACCTGTTGAGCGGCAGTTCGCCGCAATCGAACACATCCACCAGATGCGTGCGAGCCAGTTTCTCGATACGAAACCGGCTCACGCTGGATCGCGGCCGGAAAAGATGCTCGGTTCACTCAGCAGGCGCTTCAGGCGCGGAAGATCTCGCGTGGGGGCATCCAGCGCCGCCATGAACGCAGCCCATTTTTCTGCGTCGAGGGAGAAGCTGTGTCGGTCCGCCAGTGTTTCCTCGGCGCGCCCAAGTGCACTTTCAAGGACAAAATCACTCAGCGAACGGCGTTCAACGGCGGCTGCGGTCGCGAGCGTCCGCTTTGCTTCGACGGTAAGACGCAAGTCCAGTTTTTCGGATCGAGTCGTTCTCGTGGTCATGTGACACCTTTCGACATAAGGATATCACATTTTGCCAGACAATGTCATGACAATTCTCTAAGGGATATCGGATCAGGCCGCCAGCAGCTGCTTGCGGTCGACGCGCTCCTGTTGCGGCGAGCGGGCGTAGAGTTCTCGGTAGCATTTGGAGAAATGCGAGGCCGAGACGAAGCCGCAGGCGACCGCCACCTCGACCACCGGCATCGACGACTGGATCAGCAGATGTCGGGCGCGGTCGAGCCGGATTTCCAGATAATAGCGGGCGGGGGAGCGGCCCATCTCGGTGCGGAACAGCCGTTCGATCTGGCGGCGCGACAGGTCGACATGGTCGGCGATCTCGATCAGTGACAGCGGCTCCGACAGATTGCCCTCCATCAGTTCGATGATGGTCAGCACTTTCGAGTTCTGGACGCCGAGGCGGGCGCGAAGTGGCAGGCGCTGGCGGTCGGTTGGGCTGCGCACGCGGTCGGTCAGCACCTGCTCGCAGACGCGGTTGACGAGGTTCTCGTCAAAGTCGTCGCCGATCAGCTTCAGCATCATGTCGAGTGCGGCGGTGCCACCGGCGCAGGTGTAGATGTTCTGGTCGATCTCGAAGAGGTCGGCAAAGACGTTGGCCTTCGGGAACGCTTCGGAAAAGCCCGGCAGGTTCTCCCAGTGGATGGCGCAGCGCTTGTTGGACAGAAGCCCGGCGGCGGCGAGGATATGCGCGCCGGTGCACAGGCCGCCGACGGCGACGCCGCGATTGTATTCCTCGCGCAGCCAGGCGAAGGCGGACTTGTTCTGATAGCGCTCGACATTGATGCCGCTGCAGACGATGGCCATGTTCGGCCGGTCGGGGCCTGCCATCTTCTTGCGCTCGTCCTCGAGCGAGGTGTTGACCGCGCATTCGACCCCGTTCGAGGCGCGCACCGGCTTGCCGTCGATGCTGGCGAGGCGCCAGCGATAGGCCTCGTAGCCGAGCATGCGATTGGCCGAGCGCAGCGGGTCGAGCGCGGTTGCAAAAGCGATCATGGTGAAATCGGGAATAAGGAAGAATACAAACGATCGCTTGATCGGATGCTTTACGGCGTTCAAGGGAACCTCACACAGCCACGGCGCGAACAGGATGTCGCGAATAGCATAGCGACATCAGGAAAAACCATGTCTGTCAATGGCTACGCCGCTACGACAAGATTAAATTTGCGACATGGGTCGCAAATGGGCAATCGGCGTGCAGCGAGCCCTGGAAGTGACGTGAACTGTTCAAGCAACGGGCAACGTACAGTCTGCGCGCAAAACAAAAACGCCGCCTTGGCTGGAGCCAGGCGGCGTTACAGTTTTAAAGCAGCGGCAGGGATGCGCTGCCCCTAAAAATCTTCAGGCGACGAAGCCGAGGCGCGCCGCATTCATGGCGCCGGTCTGGCCGGGCATAGTGTTGGCGAGACGCTGACGCTCGAGAGCGGTGGTCAGGTTCATTTCGCGGCGGGCAAAGAGGCGTGCAAAAAGCTTCATAATCATCTCCATTTGTTGCTCAGACGGGTCGCCTTCGCTTGATGGAGTGGGGCAGCTCGTTTGCTGGCGCCGATATAGGCTTGTGTAAGCAGAAACTAAATCGCAAAAGCGAAGCGCTTGATATGGAATGCGACATCGGTTGCGACAGATTTGGGCAAGGTGCCCAAAATTTACGATTATTTACAAGGGATTAATTGAAAAGAGGGCTGCTATGCGGCTTTCTCATATGCGTCATGCGCTGGAAACATGGCTCTAAAAATTCATTTGAGTGCAAATAAAATAGAGAAGGCCTGCCGGGCGGTTTGCGCGGCAGGCCTTCAGCACATGGTACACACGATCTACTTTGCTCCAGCCCAGGATCCGACGCCGTTGCGAGTACCGGTCTTGGTATCGGAAGCTTCAGGCCAGCCGATGTCCTTCTGCAGTTCGATCGGCAGGGAGCGGATAGCGCGTTCAGTCTGGTAGCGGGCGCGCGCCGCGCTGAATTCGGTCGCGATGCGACCAAGGGACGACAGGATAGACATCTCTTTCTCCTTTGGGTTGGCGAGTGCCAGACAGCGAGTTGGCTACTGCGGGTTTGTTTCAACTTCATTTCGTGTCGAATGCAGGTCTGTGTCGAGGTCGTTTCATGGCTGCTTGTGGCAGCTACTGCTTCGATGGAGTTGACTATCCTCCCAATCTGATGTTCAATCAAACGAAATGGAATGATGTTTTGTATCAGAAAAATTGAAGGTCGGTTGCCATGAACGCCCCGCTCAATCATCCGCTGCCGCTGCTCGATCTCGATGTTTTGCGCACGTTCGTGGCGATTGCCGAGACCGGCAGCTTCACCACCGCCGCCAATGCCGTGTTCCGCACGCCGTCAGCCGTTTCCATGCAGATCAAGAAGCTCGAGGACATTCTCGGCCGCTCCGTGTTCGCGCGCGACGCTCGCTCGGTGTCGCTGACGACGGACGGCGAGATGCTGCTCGGCTATGCCCGCCGGCTGCTGTCCATCAATCGCGAGGTGGTGTCGAAGTTCATCATTCCCGAGATTGTCGGTGTGGTGCGGCTTGGCTCGCCGGACGATTACGGTGAGCGCGTGCTGCCGCATGTGTTGAAGCGTTTCGCGCAGTCGCATCCGTCGATCGCCGTCGACGTCACCATCGACCAGAGCAGCAATCTGCGCCGGCGCATGGACGACCGGGCGCTCGACATCACGCTGCTGACCAATTCCTACAAGACCAGCGCGCTCGGCGCCGAGGTGCTGCTGACCGAGCCGATCGTCTGGGCCGGTGCCAAGGGCGGCTGCGCGCATCTGCGCGAGCCGCTGCCGGTATCGCTGTGGGAAGAGGGCTGCGCCTGGCGTGCCGGCGCGCTCGACGCGCTTGGCCGCGAGGGCCGCAACTACCGCATCGCCTATATGAGCGCACACACGGCCGGCCAGCGCGCCGCGATCATGTCCGATCTCGCCGTGGCGCCATTGCCGAAGTCGTTCCTCGGCAATGACATGGTCGAACTCTGCCCGAAGGACGGCATGCCCGACATCGGGACCTACAATCTGGCAATGGTGGTGGCGCCGGATGCCAGTGCCCCGGTCAAGGCCGTTGCCGACCACATCCGCGCGACTTTCGAAGTCTTCCGGGAAACCGGCAAGTTCTGACCGGCTGGTAGGACGATAGTATAAAGCTACTCCGCCGCTTCGGCGGGGCGCTGTTCAGGCCTTACTCTCGTATCGTGCACGATCTGGCTCTCCCCGAGAAAGGCGACGATGCGCTCGCGGGCGCGCCGGGCTTCCGGCATGTCAATCAGCGGCCAGACGTGGAACATGCCTTCCTCATAGACAAGATCGATTTCAACGCCGGCTGCGCGGGCTTTTTCGGCGAAGATCAGATTGTCGGGAGTCAAAAGATCGCGCGAGCCGGTCAAAAGCAGCGTTCTTGGCAGCACGGACAAATCTCCATAGACCGGGCTGATGTGCCAGTCGCTGGGATCGATGCCGGCACTGTACAGGCGAATCGCCTCCCTTCCGCCAGCTATGCCCAGCCAAGGGTCGTTGCGTTCCGCCTCGAACACTGCGGGGTTGGTGAGCGACACGTCGAGACCCGGCGAAATGAGCACATGCCGCGACGGCAGGGGCAGTCCTTCTTCGGCGACCATCATGGTCAGCACCACAGCCATATTGCCGCCGGCGGAATCGCCCATGAAGACGATGTCTTCGGCTTCCGTCTCGGCGAGCATCTGCCGGTAGACATCGCCAACCATTCCGAACATGGCATGGAAATCGTGTTCGGGAGCGATTGGATAGATCGGCACCGTGATCCCGTAGCCCAGCCGATCCGCCATCTCGGCGATCAGGTGCCAATGATAGGGTGTGATTTCAAAGACATAGGCACCGCCGTGCAAGTAGAGAATCCGCTTCTGCTCGCCGGTCCTGGGTGCGATTTCGTAGACGGGGAAGCCATCGACCGTATGCATCTCGATGTCGAGACGCTGATGCAACGAGGCGGGCGGGCGGTGGTTCTCGGTCTTGCGCGCGGCCGCGATCCAGCGCTGCAAATTTTCCGGACTGGCAAATGCCTGCTTGCGGCTGTGCCGCAGGACGAAAGACACGACATGGCTTTTCAAACTTGGCATGCGAATACACGAACTTCGGCAAAGCCGACTAAGAGAACCCCCACTATCTTCGAAGATCGTGCCGTGGCCGAAAATGTCAAGATTTGCGCCGTATCTACACGGTGGTGTGATCCGCGCCGCGGTGCTCAGCGACGTGGTAGAAGTGCGGCACGCAGCCGGTTGCTGGTGGTCGCCGGGGACATGCGAGATCCCCGACGCATGCCGAGCAATTTGCATTTGTCGGCGAAGGTCATCAGCGCGCGGCGCTCCAGATCGTGTTGATAAGTGCGGCCTTTTCGCTGGATCGCGGCGATACCGGCCAGCCGATATCCTTCTGGATTTCGGGCGGCAGGCTGTTCAACAGGCGTCGCGCCTTGCTGCGGTCGTGAGCATTCTTGATGGCCGTGCCATAGCGGCCGAGGCTTTCGAGCATTGACATCGTTGTCTCCTCTGGAGCGTTGCGGCGGCTGGAAAGATATCTCCAGCCTGCCATTCGATGCCGGTTGAATGCGCCTGCCATGTATCTGGCGAATTTCACGAAAACAGCTTTTTGGTTTCCGGATCAGGCGATCCGGAAACATTTGCATTCAAATGAGTTTGGAAAGGCCGTGACCTGGGCGCGGCCGCTTATTCCCGTCCACGCCTGGCGGCGTGGCCTTCGCGCGAACGCCGTCGCGGAGCGGCGTCGCCGGCAACGCCGTCCTCGCTGACCGTCTTGCGCGGCGGCAGTTTTACCGCCGCCGACAGTTTCGGGAACGGATCGACCTTGTTGGGCAGCGCCATGGCGTAGACGAAATGCTCCTGGAATTTGGGCTCCAGCGCCGTCTCGATCTTCTCGATCTTGCTGACCGTGTCCTCGATCTCGCGGCGATAGCCGCGGTTGAGCAGCGCCATGCGCGCACCGGCACCGGCAGCGTTGCCGACTGCCGAAACCTTGTCGAGATCGCAATCTGGGATCAGACCCAGCACCATGGCGTATTTCGGATCAATGAAGGAGCCGAAAGCGCCGGCGAAATGGATGCGGTCGACATGCTCGGTGTTCTGCTTTTCCATCAACAGCTTGGTGCCGGCATAAAGCGCTGCCTTGGCAAGCTGAATGGCGCGCACATCGGTCTGGGTGATGGTGATCTTCGGCCCATCTTCCGTCAATGCGGCAGAGCCTTCCTTCAGCACGTAGGAGAAGGTGCGGCCGTTGGCGGTGACGCGCGGCGAACGGGCCGAAAGCCCGCCGTCGATGACGCCGTCCTCGGAAATGATGCCGGCGAGATACATCTCCGCCACCACTTCGATGATGCCGGAACCGCAGATGCCGGTGACGCCGGTTGCCTGGACGCTTTCCAGGAAGCCCGGCTCGTCGGACCACAGCTCAGAGCCGATGACGCGGTATTTTGGTTCCAGTGTATCGGGATCGATGCGCACACGCTCGATGGCGCCCGGTGCTGCGCGCTGGCCGCCGGAGATTTCGGCACCCTCGAAGGCAGGGCCTGTGGGCGAGGAGGCCGCAACCACACGCTGGCGATTGCCGAGTACGATCTCGGCATTGGTACCGACATCGACGATCAGCATCATCTCGTCCTGGCGATGCGGGCCTTCCGACAGCGTCACCGCCGCCGCGTCCGCTCCGACATGGCCGGCGATGCAAGGCAGCATGTAGAGCCTGGCGCCCTGGTTGAGCTTCAGGCCGATGTCGGATGCCTTGATGTGCACAGCGCCCGAAACGGCCAGCGCAAAGGGCGCGCCGCCAAGCTCGGTCGGATCGATGCCGAGGAACAGATGGTGCATGATCGGATTGCCGACGAAGACGCTGTCCAGGATGTCGTTGCGCTGGACATTGCCTTCGGCGCAGACCTTGTCGACCAGCCCGGAGATTGCCTCACGCACGGCGACCGTCATGCCTTCGCGGCCGTCAGGATTCATCATCACATAGGAGACGCGGCTCATCAGATCCTCGCCGAAGCGGATCTGCGGGTTCGAGGTGCCGGAGGAGGCGGCGACGCGGCCCGACAGCAGCGACACCAGATGCATGGCGATGGTGGTCGAGCCGATGTCGCAGGCGAGACCGTAGGCCTCGTTCTTGAGGCCGGGCCAAAGTGCTACGACGCGCGCGGTCTCCGAATCGGCATCCTTGTAGATGGCGGCGGTCGCGGTCCAGTTGCCCTTGCGCAGGATACCTTGCACCTGCGGCAGCAGATAAAAATCGAAATCAAGGCTTTTTAGGCCCCAATCGTGCATCAGCGCGATCTTCAGCCGGTCGAGATCGCCAAGCGGCTTGTGCATGTCGGGTTCTTCGATCTCGACATAGCACATGCGGATCGCTGAATCGCGGGCGATCACCCTGGTGTCGGCATCCTTGCGGATGGTCTGCGCGTTGATGACCGTGTCCTGCGGCACGTCGATGACGAGGTCGCCGAGAATCTGCGCCGAGCAGGAGAGGCGGCGTCGTTCGGGCAGGCCACGGACGCGCTCATAGCGCTCTTCCTTGGCGCCCTTGGGCGTGATGTGGTCGTTGGAGGAGGTGATCTTGTGCTTGGCGAAATTGCCTTCCTGCACTTCGATCTGGCAGCGTCCGCAAGTGGCGCGTCCGCCGCAGACGCTTTCTACGTAGACGCCGAGCTGGCGCGCGGCATCGAGCACCGGCGTGCCGACAGGAAAACGCCCGCGCTTGCCGGACGGCATGAACAGCACGAGCGGGTCGGTGATGTTGGCAGGTGAGTTCATGTTTTCATTACTCGACGAAGCCGGCACTGGGAAAAGATTTCACATATGCGAGGCTTGCCAGAAAAGAGGCGATGAGCGGCAAGGGGTACCACCGCAGCCAAAATATGGAGAAATTGTCTAACCTCTGCTGGTCCAACATCCTTGTGGGAATTGTGCTCAGCAATAGCGGCGCGACAATCAGTGCAACCATTATTATGCACGTCGCGTAGATACACAGATCAAAATATCGCAGGTACTCATGACTCTTATATCCGAAGGCGTAAGAGCCAACCAGAAGCATGAATACGCAACAAAAAGCTACGCGCAGACCTATCTTCCAGTCCGGTATTCCAAGTCTTTTTCGCTCTTGGTCTGTCAAGAAAACTTTGTCCTTGCGCGCTTATCCTCGGCCCATCCGGGCTTCACGGCCGCCACGGCGGCGGCCGCCATTGCCGGCGCCGTCGCCCGGCGCATTGACTTGCGTCGGGGCGGCAACGGCCTGGCCGCCTTCGGCCGGCTTGTAATCCTTATAGGTGCGGATCCAGTTGGTGCAGTTCTCGTCGGTGCCGTTCAGCACATTCGCGCCGCGCACGGCTTCCATTTCCTGCGGGCGCACCGGGTTCATGATGGCCGAGGTCATGCCGGCGCCGATAACCATCGGAATGAAGGCAGCGTTGATGCCATGGCGATGCGGCAGGCCGAACGAGATGTTGGACAGGCCACAGGTGGTGTTGACCTTGAGCTCTTCACGCAGGCGGCGCAGCAGCGCGAAGACCTGGCGGCCGGCATCGCCCAGCGCGCCGATCGGCATCACCAGCGGGTCGACGACGACGTCATGCGCCGGAATGCCGAAATCGGCGCAGCGCTCGACGATCTTCTTGGCGACGGCGAAACGCACGTCCGGATCCATTGAAATACCGGTCTCGTCGTTGGAGATGGCGACGACCGGCACGTTGTACTTCTTGACCAGCGGCAGGATGGCTTCGAGCTTTTCTTCCTCACCGGTGACGGAGTTGACCAGCGGACGGCCCTTGGCAACCTTGAGTGCGGCTTCGATCGCGGCGGTGACGGAACTGTCGATCGACAGCGGCAGGTCGACCAGCCCTTGCACGATCTCCAGCGTCTGCACCAAAAGGCCGGGTTCGGTCTCGTTCGGGTTGACAGATGTAACGCCGGCGTTGACGTCGAGCATGGTGGCGCCGCACGCTGCCTGCTCCAATGCGTCCCTGATGACGGTCTCGAAATTGCCCGCGATCATCTCGGCGGCCAGCTTCTTGCGGCCGGTCGGGTTGATGCGTTCACCGATCACGCAGAACGGCTGGTCGAAGCCGATGATGATTTCTCGTCTCGCCGAGGCGACGATGGTACGGGTCATGGAATTCTCTCCGCCGTGATATAAAGATTTCTTTATATCGTTATCTGGTTTCGTTCAAGCGAATGGGTGGCCGTCCGCGCCGTCAATGCGCGGTCTTCACCATGTCCACCTGCGTTTCGGTAATGTCGTCGTGCAAGATGCTGTCGAGCCGGTCGGCGACGAGCTGATCGTCGCGGCGGATCTCACGTTTCCACGGCTGGCGGCCCTTCAGCACGCCCGATTCATCGACGATCTCGGCGACATATTCCTCCTGCCGGTAGGCCATCACATGGACGCCGGAAACGCCTGATATTTCCTTCACCTCGTTGATGATGTCGATGCAGAGTTGCTTGCCTTCCTTTTTCTGGTCCTGGGCGCCTTCCAGCCGCTTGATGACAGACTCGGGAATATGGATGCCCGGCACGTTCGAGCGGATCCACTTGGCCGTTTTGGCCGAGGCCAGCGGCCCGACGCCAACCAGGATGAAGCACTTTTCGGTGTAGCCGAGGTCGCGCACCTTTTGCATGTAGCTGCGGAACATCGGCACGTCGAAGCAATACTGGCTCTGCACGAATTGCGCGCCGGCGGCGATCTTCTTGCCCAGCCGATGCGGCCGGAAGTCGATCGGTGGCGCGAATGGGTTGATCGCGGCTCCGAGGAAAAGCTGCGGTGGCGTCGTCAGCTTGCGGCCGGACAGGAACTTGCCATTGTCGCGCATGATGCGGCAGGTTTCCAGGAGCGACATGCAGTCGAGGTCGAACACCGGCTTGGCGCCGGGCTGGTCGCCGGCCTGCACGCCATCGCCGGTGAGGCAAAGCATGTTGGCGACGCCCATTGCCGCCCCGCCCAGCACGTCGCCCTGGATGGCGATGCGGTTCTTGTCGCGGCAGGCGATCTGCATGATCGGCGCATAGCCCATGCGGGTCAAAAGCGCGCAAATGCCGACCGACGACATGTGGCAATTGGCGCCGGATGCATCGACGGCGTTGATGGCATCGACCCAGCCGTCGAAGATCTTGGCGCGGTTATAGACGTCTTCCGGATCGGCGCTGTCGGGCGGGTTGAGCTCGGTGGTGACGGCGAACTCGCCGCGCCGCAGGACGCGCTCCAGCCGGCCGCGCGAAGTGTGGCCGGGCAGTGGCTCGAGCGGCAGATGGATGCCGGCCGGGTTCTCGTCGATCTGGCGTCCGATCATGCCGGTGCCCCGGTGTTTGCCGTCTCATTTTTGGCGGCAGCGGCCGCTTCGCGTGCGGTGGCCGCCTGTGCGGTCACCCGCAGCCAGGCCGATGTTTCGCGCAGCGACTGGTCGACCGGCTTCTGCACGGTCAGGATCCTGTCGCCGTGCACCATGTTCTGCGAGCCTTCCCAGGCTTTGACCCAGACGCAGGGCATATCGGGCTCGACCTCGCAATTGCCGTTGGCGCGGACGCCGCCGCAAGGACCGTTGCGCAATTGCTTGGGGCAGTTCATCGGGCACGACATGCCTGTCGAGGACAATATGCACTGGCCGCACATGCGGCAGTCGAACATGAAGCCCTTGACGCGCTTCTCGACGAATTTGATCGGCCCTTCGACGCGGCCGTAACCTATGCCCTTCCACAAGGGATGGAGGAGCAGGAACATGTCGGCGAATTTGGCGTAGAACCATTCGAGTAATCGCGAGTGCCGCACAGACCATAATCTGACCGCAAAGGAACGCTGCACGCGCCGCTGCGGCGATACGTCGGCCGGCTTGTAGTCGGATTTCGGCGCTGCCTTTTTGACCAGAGTGGCCTGGGTAACCGGCTGGACAACCCTTTGGCCATCCTTGGCAGGAATGGTTTCAGACATTTTCTTTGCCGCCTGCCTTGACCAGGGCGACCAGCCGCTCGCGGTCGTATTTCGTGTCGATATCGTTGAATGCCTTCTCGACCTCGGCTTCGAGGTCATCGCCGACCGGGACGGGATCGGCCTTGCGCCATTCGGCCAGATAATCGTCGGTGCCGCCGGCGCCAGTGCGCATCGCGCACATGTCGATCGCTTCGGTGAAGCGCAGCGGCAGCTCGCGCTTGGCGTTCTGCCGGCCCTTCTTGACGATGATTTGGGCTGGGATGTCGCGCCAGTAGACGACGATCAGATCGGCCATGAATTCTCACTCCTCGTTCTGCGAGCATTGCCGGAAGCGCAGTGGGGCCGCTTGTTATGGGACGACGCGCGCGCATTCAAAAGCGACGCATTTGGATGTCGTAAAATGAAAGGTGTGATTATTCGTTTCCGGCGTCTGCCGGCGCCCGGTATGACGCGTCGGAAAAGCCGGCGCACGGCATGCGGATCCGGACGAGGAACGCGTTACCAGATGCCGGTTCTCAGGCCAGTCCAGACGTAGAACCAGATCGTCGGGTGATACCATTGCTGTGATGACAGGCCGGGGTCGACGGTGGTGATTTTTCCGGCCAGAACATCGCTGACCGCCTCGACGCAGATGTCGCGCGAGAACGCGGCCTGGCGCAACGCATAGCTGGAGATGGTGTCGCCGCGTTTCGGTTGACCGCGCACCTGTTTCAGCACGGCGCCCGTATCGACGCCGGCATCGACCAGATGCACGGTGGTGCCGAAATTCTGCGGGTCGCCTGACGTCAACGCCCAGTAGCCACCGTTCATGCCGCGGTATTTCGGCGTGATGCCGGCGTGATAGTTGAGCACCGGGCAAGGCATCCGGGCAAGCATGTCCTTCGACAACAGCCTGCAGCCATTAAGCAGGACAACGCCAGGCTGGATCTTCTTGATCGCTTCGAGGCATTCCGGCCCGTTGGCTGAGGCGACATGGATGATTTCCTGATCCCGCCGCGGCTCGACCTCGAGCTTTCCCTCGGCAATCAGCCGGGCGGCATGGCTGGCGAGAAGCCGTTTGCCCAGTCTGCTGAGCACCATCGTGCCAAGTTGGCCGATGGCGGAGATCCAGCCCTGGCGGCGAGCCCGGCCGCGAAGCAATTGCTTTTTGGATTCAGGCGTTTCGAGGATGACGCTGACAGGGCCGACGCGGTCGGTGATCGCGTTGACGATAGCCCAGACATGCTGGCCGCCTCCGGTGACGACCACGATCCGCGTGCTGGATTCTGATGCTGCCATGGATCTTGCCCCCTCCAAGCAACCCGTTCTTGATAATGGTCGGGATGCTAGGGCGTCCGGGTTAATCCTTGGTGATCAGCCTTCGATACACAGTCAGCGCTTGAATTCGATGATATCGAGCTTCGATTCGTAGTAGGGCGCCGGAAATTCGATGCGCCATTCCTTGGCGCTGTTGCGGAAGGCGTAGCCGACCTGGTCGGTCTGCGGGCCGCTGCCATAGGGCTTTGCCGGATCATCGTTGACATAGAAGGAGCCGAGATAGATCGCGCGTTTCTCGCCATCATCGAAGAAGCGGCCCTTGGTGCGCTGCGAGCCGCTGATCTTTTCCAGCCGCCAGCCGGAACCGTCGTCGGTCACCTTGCACTTGAACCAGCCATAGATGACGAGCGGCAAAGACCCGCCGGCCTTGATGGTGCGGCACCGCCAATTGCCGGTCAGGTCCTTGTCGGAAAAGGCCACCAGCGGTTTTGCCAGCAAGGCGTCGAGTTGCTTGACCTCGGCCGCGTCTCCGGCTTTCGCCTCGGCAAGCGCCGCCTTGCGCGTCTCGCCATAATTGTCGAGCCGCTTCTTGTCGGCCGGGGTGATGAGTTTTTGTACGTCGCCATCGGCATGAGCGGGCAGGGCGAAACAGAGGAGGCCGAGTACGGCTATCAAGCGGCGAGGGGTCATCGGTGCGTTTCCACGTTCGAATGGCTGGAGGGCCTGTTGCCTTGTGGCGCACAACTTACCCGTTCTCGGCGGCCTGTCACCCAGGGTTGGAGCATAGCGGGGTCAGGAATTGCTTCAGGCGTGTGCAGCCGCCTGCGCCATTCCGGCCGTCAGGTCGCCATAGCCGGTTGCGCGGCGTTCATAGACGAGACCAAGCATTCTGGCTGCCTTTTCGGCGACCTTGTCGAGTTCCGGATCATTGGTCTGGGCCAGATAGATCAGCTTCTCGTAGTTGCCGAAATAGTCCTTGATCAACTCCGGGTGCTTGTCGAGGCCGAGCGGTTTCATGAAGAAGGCGTCGAACTGCCGGCAGAGGAAGTCGGTCATGTAGAAGGACATCATGTCGTCGTCGGCGACTTTCGCATAGGCCTCCATGCCTTGATAGAAGGCAAAGCAGTGCGGGCCCGCCATGCGCTCGACGCCGTGCTTCTCGCAGATGCGGTCGAGCAGGCCGCCGGTGCCGCAGTCGGCATAGCCGACGAAGATGTTGCTGTAGCCTTCGGCCTTGGCCTTTTCGATTGCCTTGTCCATGGCCGGGGCGATGCGGTCCGGATAGAAATGGAATTCTGCCGAGAGGCAGGTCAGGTCGAGGTGATCCAGTCCGAGCTGTTCCTTGACGGCCAGAATTTCGCGCGCAATCATCCCACAGGCGATAACGAGCAGCCTGTCGTCTTGATTCGGTTTCGTTTTTTGCGTCTTGGCCATGGAACCCGTCGAGCCGGCCTTCGTTGCTGTAGCGCTAATTTATCTATTGAGGGAGACACCGTCCATGAAACTGCTACGCATCACGCCAATTGCCATCTTGACCTGCGCCCTGGCCCTCACGGCTTGTGCGAACACCGTCCGAGGCGTCGGCAAGGACGTCAAATCAACCGCCAATGCGGTCGAGGACACCGTCAACAATCCCTGATCCGCACCCGGCCTTCTTCATCTGGGAACAAAAAAGCCGCGCTGCAAGGCGCGGCTTCCTGTTGTCCGGCCGAAATGACCAATCAGGCCGAAGCGCGCACATTGTGCTTGCGCTTCATGAAGTCCTTGGCGGTCTCGACCGCCACTGCCGCGTCGCGGCAATAGGCATCGGCGCCGACGGCCTTGCCGAATTCCTCGTTCAGCGGCGCGCCGCCGACCAGCACGACATAATCGTCGCGGATGCCCTTTTCCTTCATCGTGTCGATGACGACCTTCATATAGGGCATGGTCGTGGTCAGCAGTGCCGACATGCCGATGATGTCGGGCTGGTGCTGTTCGATCGCATCGAGATATTTCTCGACCGCATTGTTGATGCCGAGATCGATGACGTCGAAACCAGCACCTTCCATCATCATGCCGACGAGGTTCTTGCCGATGTCGTGGATGTCGCCCTTGACGGTGCCGATGACCATCTTGCCCTGCTTCGGCGCGCCGGTGGCGGCGAGCAGCGGACGCAGGATGAACATGCCGGCCTTCATCGCATTGGCCGACAGCAGCACTTCGGGAACGAACAGGATGCCGTCGCGAAAATCCTCGCCGACGATGCGCATGCCTTCGACCAGCGCTTCCGTCAGCACCTTGTAGGGCACCCAGCCGCGCTCGAGCAGGATGTTGGTGCCTTCCTCGATCTCTTCCTTCAGCCCGTCATAGAGATCGTCGTGCATCTGCTGCACCAACTCGTCGTCGGAAAGTTCGGAAAGGATGATCTCGTCGTCGGACATTTGTATCGAGCTCCTGCCGGCATCGCGACCATGTCGCAAGGCACACATCTTCGCGTTCATACCTAACCCGCTGAGGGCATGTATCCATAGCTGATTTGCGACTTCCCGCAAAAGGAAAGCGACCGTAACTCTCTTGGAATTCTTGTCGATTTTGCGACAGGCGTTGGCGCTGGCGGGCCGTTTCGAATAGGGTGCATGGCTACGATCTGGCAAGAAGCGGCGAGGCAGCCGCTATGGATTCCAGACAAGAACAGTTTCAGGGAAGAACCACCATGAGCGAACACGCGGCAGTCGATCAGGAAGCGTCAAACGCGCGACGTGGGCGTGGCGCCAGTGGCGGGGCAGCAGCCCGGCGGGCAGCACGTTCGGGCGGTGGCCCGGGTACGCAGCTCACCTACATCAAACGCAAGATCAACGTTTACGAGGTGCTGGACGAGGAAGGCCTGGCGCTGATCGAGACGAACACCGACACGGTGCTCGAGGAAATCGGCATCATCTTCCGTGATGACGCGGAAGCGCTGCAACTGTGGAAAGAGGCCGGCGCCGACGTCAAGGGCGAGCGCGTGCACTTTCCGAAGGGTCTGTGCCGTTCGCTGCTCAAGACCGCGCCGTCCGTCTACACCCAACATGCGCGCAATTCCGAGCGTTCGGTGCAGATCGGCGGCAATGCCACCGTCTTTGCGCCAGTCTACGGTCCGCCCTTCGTGCGTGACCTCGATGGCGTCAGGCGTTATGCGACGATCGAGGATTTCCAGAATTTCGTGAAGCTCGCCTATATGGCGCCGTCGATCCACCATTCGGGCGGCACGGTGTGCGAGCCCGTCGACGTGCCGGTCAACAAGCGCCATCTCGACATGATCTACAGCCACATCAAATATTCCGACAAGCCGTTCATGGGTTCGGTGACCGCGCCGGAGCGCGCCGAAGACACCGTCGCCATGGCCAAGATCGTGTTCGGCGACGATTTCGTCGAGAACAACACGGTGCTGACCAGCCTGATCAACGCCAACTCGCCGATGGTGTTCGACGAGACCATGCTCGGCGCTTTGAAAGTCTATGCGCGCCACAACCAGGCTTGCATCGTTACGCCGTTCATCCTTGCCGGCGCGATGAGCCCGGTGACGGTGGCCGGCACGCTGACGCAGGTCCTGGCCGAAGTGCTGGCCGGCGCCTCGTTCACGCAGCTGATCCGGCCGGGCGCGCCGGTGCTGTTCGGCACCTTCGCTTCGTCGATCTCGATGCAGTCGGGCGCGCCGACCTTCGGCACGCCGGAGCCGTCGCTGGTGTCTTATGGCGCCGCACAGCTGGCGCGCCGTCTCGGCCTGCCGTTCCGCACCGGCGGCTCGCTCTGCGCGTCGAAGGTTCCGGATGCTCAGGCGGCCTATGAAAGCGCCAACACGCTGAACTCGACCATCCTGGCCGGCACCAATTTCGTGCTGCATTCGGCCGGTTGGCTCGAGGGCGGGTTGGCGTCCTGCTACGAGAAATTCATGATGGACATCGACCAGCTCGGCATGACGCAGAAATTCTCAGAGGGCGTCGATCTGTCGGAAAACGGCCAGGCGATGGACGCCATCCGCCAGGTCGGCCCCGGCAGCCACTATCTCGGCTGCGACCACACCCAGGCCAATTTCCAGACCGCCTTCTACCGCTCCAACATCGCCGACAACAATTCCTACGAGCAGTGGCTGGCCGAAGGCGAGAAGACAGCGCCGCAGCGCGCCAACGAGCTTGCCCGCCGCTGGCTGGAAAGCTACGAGGCGCCGCATCTCGATCCGAGCATCGACGAAGCGTTGAAGGACTTCATCGCCAAGAAGAAGGGGTCGATGCCCGACGCGTTCACTTGAAAGGAGCCCGAATCAGGCGGGGCTAAAGTCGCCAACATCATCCACAAGGAAGTCTGGCGGAGCGCGTTCTCCGATCCGGTCAAGAAGGGATGACTGCCGCGGGGCGCCGGGTTGAGGACATCGCGACCGTGCTTTCGGCCAATGGCCTAATCCTGCGCGGCGGCTTCAAGTGCGGAGCGAGCGAAACCCCGTTTGCCGACCTCTCAGGTGCTCCCGTCAAATCCGTCTTGCTGGTCGGGCAGGCGGGTGCAGCGCCTTGGCCGCATTTCCTGCGCTGGTTCGACAAGCAATCGCAGACCATCGCCAATCCGCTCGATACGTGGTCGCGCGAAGTGATCGGCGCCGTGGCCGAGGTATTCGGCGCACGGGCGATTTCTCCGTCGGACAAGCCCTATCTGCCGTTCCAGCAATGGGCGATGCGGGCGGAGGGACTGAAGCCGTCGCCGCTCGGCATCCTCATGCATCCGCAATACGGGCTATGGCATGCCTATCGCGGTGCGCTGCTGTTCGATGACGAGATCGCGCTACCGGCGGTTCGCGAGGTGATCCACCTTTGCGATAGCTGCGTCGAGAAACCCTGCCTGAAATCCTGCCCGGTCGACGCCTATTCCGCGCAAGGGTTCGCTTATCAGCCCTGCCTGGCGCATGTGCGGGGAGCGAATGGCGAACCCTGCCGCAGCGGCGGCTGCCTTGACCGCTATGCGTGCCCTTATGGCACGGAGTATCGCTATCCGCCGGAGGTTCAGGCCTTCCACATGGCGAGCTTCGCACGAGCCGCCAGCTGATCCATTCCCATTGCGTGGTGCTCGTTCGCTTCGAGGAGCATCTTGACGACAGCTAGAAGCAAGCCTATTCATCAAGTCATCTGATGACTTGATGAATAGGCCCATGCAACCCGCCACCAGAACCAATCTCACCGACAGCGCCACCAGCAGCCTGCGTGCCGAGATCGTCAGCGGCCGCTGGGGCGTCGGCGATCGTATTCCCAATGAGGCAGCCCTGACCGACCTTCTGTCGGTCAGCCGCGGCACAGTGCGCGAGGCGGTGCGGGTGCTGGTCTCGCAGGGATTGCTGGATACGCGCCAGGGGTCGGGCACATATGTTCGCTCTGCCGTCGATACCTCTGCCGCGCTCGACCGGGTCAAGCGCAGCGGCCTGCGCGATCAGTGGGAGGGGCGTGCAGCGCTGGACCTCGAGGCCGCACGGCTCGCTGCCTTGCGCCACACGCCAGCCGATCTCGAGCGGATGCGGCAACTGCTTGCCGAACGCGGCACCGTCGCGGACGGCGGAAGCGATGCCTTCATCCGGCGCGATCTCGCTTTCCACAAATCCGTCGTCGCGGCGTCCGGCAACAGGGCGATGATGGAGCTCTACGACTTCTTCACCGCTGCCATCACCGAGACCATCCATGCCACCATCGACGGCGATCTGCCCGAACCGGACCACCAGGCGCATGCGGCAATCGTCGACGCCATTGCCGCGAGCGATCCAGAGCGCGCGGTTGCCGCCGTCCGCGCCTTTATGGCGCCGGTGCTTGCCCAACTTGAAAGACTGCTTTCGCAATGAACCAGAGTTTTCGTCAGCCTGACCCGAAGGCCGAGGTCATGGAGGGTCTGGAACTCATCGACGCGGAAGTCGACAGCCTTCCCGTACCGCAGCCGCCTGAACTGCGCAGCCGTGCCGCGCGCATCGTGCTTGGCGCGAGCCTTGTGCTGATCGCCTTCAGTCTGCGGCCGCTGTTTTCGAGCCTGTCGGTGCTGTTGCCCGAGGTGATGCAGGCAACCGGGCTGTCGACGACGGGCGCCAGCCTGCTGACGACGCTGCCCGTCCTGTGCCTCGGCCTGTTCGCGCCCTTCGCGCCAAGGCTTGCGCAGCGCTATGGAGCCGAGCGCACCTTGCTCGGGGCGCTCGCCTTGCTGGTGCTGGGAACCGGCCTGCGCTGGTTCGGTACGGTTCCCCTGCTGTTTGTCGCGACCTTCCTGGCCGGCGGCGCCATTGCCATCGGCAATGTGCTGCTGCCAGGCCTGGTGAAGCGCGATTTCGCCGACAGGGCCGCCGTCATGACCGGGCTCTACACCATGGCGCTCTGCGCCGGTTCGGCTGCCGCCGCGGGCTTCACGCTGCCGATCGAGCATTTGGTCACCGGTTCATGGTCCGGAGCACTTGCTGCCTGGTCGGTGCCGACCCTGATTGTGTTGCTGATCTGGATTCCGCAGGCGCTGGGCAGCCGGCGGCAAGTGAGCCATCAAGGCTTTCGCGTCGTCGGGCTTTGGCGCGATCGCCTGGCCTGGCAGGTGACGCTGTTCATGGGGCTGCAGTCGGCGCTTGCCTATTGCATCTTCGGCTGGCTGGCGCCGATCCTGCGCGAGCGTGGCTTCGATGCGGCCACCGCTGGCGCCATGGTTTCGGTGTCAGTGATGGCGCAGGTCATCACCTGCCTCGCCGTGCCATCCTTTGCGATGCGGCTGAAGGACCAGCGCGGCATCAATGTGGCGCTCGTCGCCACCGCGGTGGTCGCGCTGCTCGGCATTCTCTTTGCGCCGACCTCGACGATGCTGTTCTGGGCGGTCCTGCAAGGCATCGGGCAGGGGGGCCTTATCGCGGCTGCCATGAGCTTGATCGTGCTGCGTTCGCCGGATTCGCATATCGCCGCGCATCTTTCAGGCATGGCGCAAGGCGTCGGCTATGTGCTGGCGGCCTTCGGCCCGTTGCTGGTGGGCCTGATCCGCGACTGGACCGGCAGTTTTTCGGGGACGGCGTTCCTGTTCGTCGCGCTCGGGCTTGGCGTAGCCATCATGGGGCTCGGTGCCGGCCGTGCGCTGCATGTCGGCGCGCGGACCGTGCGCGAGGGCGAGCAATAGCGTCCGCAATCCTGCACGAAATGTTGACTGCCACGCCCCGGGAATGCCTTGCCGTATGGCCTTGCGCGGATATGTATCGCGCATCAGTCGAACGGAGCGGGCGATGACGAAACACGACCTTCAGATCAAGACCAGGGATGGTGTTGCCAATGCCGGGCTTTTCCACTCGGCAAACGCATCTCCTGCCAAGGCCGGCGTCATTCTCTATCAGGACGCCTTCGGTCCGCGGCCGGCGCTCGACGGTATGGCCGAGCGGCTCGCGAATGAAGGCTATGCGGTGCTGGTGCCCGACCTATTCTACCGCAATGCGCCCTACGGGCCGTTCGACGCCAAGACCGCCTTCGCCGAGGAAAAGACCAAAATCCCGCTGATGGCGCTGGTCACCGGCACGACGCAGGACATGACCATCAGCGACAGCGGTGCGTTCCTCGATGCGCTTGCTGCCGAGGGCATCACCGGGCCGATCGGCACGGTGGGATATTGCATGGGTGGCGGCCGGGCGTTGAACGCCGCCGCTAACTATCCCGACAGGATAAGGGCGGCCGCAAGCTTCCATGGCGGCAATCTCGCCAGCGACGCCGCCGACAGCCCGCATCGCAAGGCAGCCTCGATCAAGGCGCGTGTCTATGTCGGCACATCCGGCGTCGACAGGAGTTTCCCGCCGGAACAGTCGGCGCGGCTGGCCGAGGCACTCAGGGTTGCGGAAGTCGATCATGTCATCGAGAACTATGCCGGGATGGCGCATGGCTGGTGCGTGCCCGATCATAGCGTTTTCAACGCCGCGGGTGCCGAACGCCATTGGAAGCGGCTGACGACGTTGTTCGCAGAGACGCTGATTTAAGGCAGGAGTCACTGCGCACTGATCGCACACAGGTCGACTCTGAGCAGGACGCTACGCGTCTTTGAACCAGAACGGCAGCCGATGCGGCGAAGAGTGAGCGATGCTTGCCCTTTCGACGGCGGCAGATGACTGTTCACCTTGCCGCCGCCGGATCAGGCTGCGCCTAGGCGTTTGCCTTGCGATAGGCTGCTACGACAAGCCAAATTGCGGAAAGCAGAAAGTAAAACGCGCCGAACCCGGCATAAGGGGCGATGTCCAGAATCGTCGGCGCAGCCGTGCCGAGGGATCGGCTGATCATGAAGCCGCCGGCGAGGGCCGACTGCGCACCACTCAGGATCATCGGCCATTGTGCGCCATGGTAGCGCCAACGCCTTGCTCCCGTATTCAGCTGCAGCAGACCCGAGAGGATCGCCCAAACCCCAAACACGGCCAGAACGGCATACATGCTGTTGTTAACCGCCACGATGACGGCGAGCGCCGTTATCGTGCTGACCACGACATTCAATGCCTGGGACGAGTTGGCCTTCAGGCCGCCATTTACCCTGGCGTCGACCAGATTGGCGAGGGCGTCCGATGCGGGGTAGATCACGAGCAGAAGCGCGGTGGGACCGGGTTGCCCGTTGAATAGGACGGCGGCAGCAACCCAGGCGATAGAAAATATGGCGCGTGCGAAATAATAGGATCGTAGCCATCCGGACCGGGTGAAAGATTGGTTTTGCATCGGCAGATTCCTTGTTGCGGTCTACCTATTAGTAGGTAGACAAAACCCCTAAGTCAACCCAATGTCCGGAACACCTCCCTGTGACAATCGGGAACGATGCAACCTTGACAGTTCGCCTACCAGAAGGTAGGCGGCGATATGAAATCAATGGCTTCGACTTCAGAAAAGATTCTCGATGTCGCGCAGTCTCTCATCGTCGCGGGAGGCTACAACGGGTTCAGCTATGCCGATATCTCGGCTGCCATCGGCATCAGGAAGGCGAGTATCCACCACCATTTTCCGACGAAGGCCGAGCTGGTTTCGGTGCTGGTGGATCGTTACAGGCGGCAGGCCGAAGTGGGTTTGGAGTCTCTCCGGGGAGAACTCTCAAGCCCTGCTGAACAACTGCAGTCCTATCTGAACTATTGGCAGACATGCATTCGCGATGCCTCGCCGTCGTTCTGCGTCTGCGCGATGCTCGCCGGCGAGATGCAGATGCTGCCGGAAGAGGTGGCGTCACGCGTTCGTGCCCATTTCCAAAATCTCGCGGGATGGCTTACGTCGGTGCTGCGGGCTGGAATGGAGCAGGACTTGTTCCGCTTGAACAACCGGCCGGAGGAGGAGGCCCAGATGTTGATGGCATCGGTTCACGGGGCAATGCTGTCCGCGAGGGCTTTCAGCGATCCCGGGCTGTTCACCATAATCGTCACCCCCCAGATCACCAGGCTGCTGGGACGGGATAGCTAGAAAACTATCGGGCCAAAGTGATACCAGGCAGCGCAAGTGGCGCGCCCCAAATGAGTGGGTCGAGCGAGAACGAATAGCCTGATGCAATCTTATGATGTCGTGATCATCGGCGCGGGTGCCGCCGGAATGATGTGCGCCGTGGAGGCGGCCAAGCGCGGCCGTTCGGTGCTGATCCTCGATCATGCGGCGGCGCCTGGCGAGAAGATCCGCATCTCCGGCGGCGGCCGGTGCAATTTCACCAACATCCATGCCAGCCCGAAGAATTTTCTGTCGGGCAATCCGCATTTCTGCATTTCGGCGCTCAGTCGCTACGCGCAGCGCGATTTCATCGCCCTCGTCGAACGACACCGCATTGCCTATCACGAAAAGACGCTTGGGCAGCTGTTCTGCGATGGCTCCGCACGCCAGATCATCGGCATGCTGGTCTCGGAAATGCAGGGCAGGGGCGTGGAGCTGGCGCTCTCGGCCAGCGTTGAGGATGTCCGCAAAACCGTGGAGGGGTTTGCGCTCACCCTCTCCACAGGCTTGGTTACTTGCCAGTCGCTGGTCGTGGCCTGCGGCGGCAAGTCGATCCCCAAGATGGGTGCGACCGGCTTCGGCTATGAGCTTGCCGAACGGTTCGGCCTTGCCATCGTCGAAACGCGACCGGCGCTGGTGCCGCTGACGTTCGACGCAAACACGCTCGAGCGGCTAGCGCCGCTGGCAGGCAATGCGGTCGACGCGGAAGTCGCCTGCGGCAAGACGCGGTTCTCCGAAGCGATGCTGTTCACGCATCGCGGCGTCAGCGGGCCATCCATCCTGCAGATCTCGTCCTATTGGCGCGAGGGCGATGAAATCCGCATCGCCATGCTGCCGGGAGTTGACGTGGCGGACCTCATTCGGGTGGCCAAGCGAAGCAATGGGCGGCAAGCGGCACAGACGGTGCTGGCAAATCATCTGCCGAAGCGGCTTGCGCAGTCGATCGCCGAGCGCACCGGGATCGACGGCAACCTTGCTGATCTTTCCGACGCCCAGATGAAAACCATAGCTGCCGCAGTCAATGACTGGCGCATCAAGCCTGCCGGCTCAGAGGGCTACCGGACCGCCGAAGTGACGCTGGGTGGGGTCGACACCAACGGGCTGGACCAGAAGACGATGCAGGCGAAATCCGTGCCGGGCCTGTTCTTCATCGGCGAAGTCGTCGATGTCACGGGTTGGCTGGGTGGCTATAATTTCCAGTGGGCATGGTCGTCGGGCTGGGTGGCAGGCCAGGCGGCCTAGACTTGCGTCCGTGGCTTCGCCCCGGCAGCCGCTTTCTTCTTCTTTTTGGCGTGGTTGTAATCGATGGCCGCACGGACGAGCTCTTTTAAAGCGCCCTCATTGAGCCTGTCGCCCTCGAACATGTCGATTGCCCGCCACACCTTGCCGCCAAAACCATTGTTGAACAGATTGTCGGGGTCCGGCAGGCTGGCGCCATGGGAAAAGGTCAGCTTCACCTTGTCCTTGTGGGCGTTGCCGACCACGATGTTCCCGTCGAGGCACCATACCGGGCTGCCCATCCACTTCCACTCCTCGACGATGTCCGGGTCGGCTGCAAGGATGGTCTTGCGGATGCCGCCGAGCGTATCGCCGCGCCAATCGGTGAGGCCGGCGATCAGTTGGTCGATCTGTTCGGATGGGTTCATTGGGTGTCTCCTGTGCCTCGACGCGTTTCAACCGTCGCCCGTTACCAGCGCGCCAGCTGGGTGATCTGAATGAGGTTGCCGCAGCTGTCGTTCAACTGGGCGATGGTCGAGCCGGTCACCTCGGTCGGCGGTTTGATAAACGCGCCACCCTTCGCCTTGATGCGCTCGTAGTCGCCCTTGACGTCGTCGGTGAAGAACATGACCGCGGGCTGGCCCTGCTGGAAGATGGCTTCCTGATAGGCCTTGGCGGCCGGGTTGTCGTTGAGCGCGAGTTGCAGCTCGGTTCCATCAGGCTCTTCAGCCGAGGCCACGGTCAGCCAGCGATAAGGCCCGTTGCTGAAATCGGCCTTTTTGGTGAAGCCCAGCACGTCGGTGTAGAAGCGCAGTGCGTTTTCCTGGTTGTCCACATACACGCTGGTCAGCTTGATCTTCATGGCTCTTTTTCCTCTGTCATAATCGGTCATTACGGGATCCAGCCGGGCAGGGCCGCGGCCTGCTTGATCCATTCCACCATCCTCGCCTCATCGAACGGATCGTCTTCGCGGATGTCGATCCAGCGCACATCCTTGCTCTTGGCCGTGCCGCCAGGCGGAATCGGCCGCAACGACGTGCCGCTGAAGAAGGTCACCTTCAAATAGTGGTTGAAGACATGGAAACTCACGAACCAGCCCTGGCCCTCGACGCCGTAGAAGGGCGAGTTCCATCGCACGGCCTTGCGCACGTCGGGCACGTTGTGTTCGACGAGCGCGTCGAGCCGCTCGCCGAGGCGCCGCTTCCAGCCCGGCATTGCAGCGATGTAGGCCTGCACCGGAGCGTCGCCGTCGCCCTTGGCGATTTGCGGGTTGCCGCCCGAGAGCAGGACCGGTGCGGCTTTGGTCGACTGACCCTGCGTCTTGGTCATTCTACCCACTCCTATCCGCCGGCACGCTGCGCGCCGCGGCCCTGGCGGCATAGGGCAGCACGAACATGTACAGGCCGCTGAACAGCAGCAGGAAGAGCGGCAGGAGCGGCGAATAGACTACCCAGGCGGGAGGCTGGCCGAATGCCATGGTGACAAAATTGGCGACGACGGTCAGCGTAAAAATGATCGACAGCCAGCGATGAATTTGCCGAACCCACTTGTTCCTGTCCAATAGCTCCTCCTGTCAAAACAAGCCGAAGCGGACCCGTGATCCGCATGTCGGCGGGTTTCAATCTATCCGCGCCAGGACCTGACCCAGATTTGTAAAGTACTGCCGCCACCCACTCGTCGCGCCCCGATACGCCTGCTCCTGATCCGGCCGGAAGCCGGACTGTTCCATACGCAACCGGGTTCCCGTGCTGGTCGGCATGAGAGTCCAGGTGACGACACTCTCGAGGCCATAGGCCTGCCACGTGTAGGATAGTGTCTTGTTCAATTCGACGGCTGTTACCTGACAGTCGACAACGATGCTCACGTCAGGCTGCGGTTCCTTTCGCAGATTGAAACGGTGGTCCACGACTGGCTTGAAGTCGTTCTTCATCAGCCATTCCTCGATCAGATGCGGTTGGGTCAGCGCGCGCCAGATTTTTTCCGGCGGATAGGGGATCTCACGTTCGACGACGACGGAGCGCATTTCGGTCGCGATGTTGGTCATTGGTCCATTCTTTTGAGCAAATTTTCGAGGTCGTCGAACCGGCTCTGCCAGAACGCATTCATCTGGTTCGTCCAGTCGGTCAGCGGGGAAAGTGCTGCGATCTGGGCGCTATAATGGGTCTGCCGTCCTTGATGGCGGTCGCGCACCAGCCCGGCCTGCCTGAGTACGCCGAGATGCTTCGACACCGCAGGTTGAGAGACCCCCGACTGAGCCGTCAGGGCGCCGACCGTCTGCTCGCCTTGCCGGCACAGGCGCTCGAAGATCGCACGACGCGTCGGATCGGAGAGTGTTCTGAAGAGGACATCGTGAGCGTTGTTCATTTTGGATCGATAACCCGGTGGCTATTGATTGACGTATAACCGCCGAGATATGGATGTGTCAAGCGGGGTGCCGGCGGTCACGATCCGGCGGTTTCCAAAAAAATCTTTCCATTGCCCCAAGGATTAGCCATTAGCCTTCGTCCAACAGGCAAATGATGGCGATGATGCTGGATGAAAGCGAAGCCTCCGACGCCGAACTGATCGGGCGGGCGAAGGGCGGAGACAGGGGAGCCTTCAGCACATTGCTGGAAAGGCACTATGACTTCGTCTATCGCGCTGCCTATCGCTGGTGCGGCAGGAAGGCCGATGCCGAGGACATAGCCCAGGAAGTCTGCGTCAGGCTGGGCAAGGCGATCCGCGGCTATCGCGGCGGCGGGGCCTTCACCACATGGCTCTATTCCGTGACCCTGAACGCCGCGCGCGACATGATGCGCAAATCCGCCCGCGAGACAGTCAAGACAGAGGCCTATGGCGTCCATGCACTGATCTCAGGCGAGGCGTCGGTCGAACCGGAAGATCCGGCCGAAGCGCTGTGGACGGCGGTGCGGCAACTGCCGGACAAGCAGCGCGACGCCGTGCTTTTGGTCTATGGCGAAGGATTGAGCCACGCGGCCGCCGCCGAGGCGATGGCGATCTCGGAGACGACGGTTTCCTGGCACATCCATGAAGCGAAGAAACGGCTGAAGACGCTGATGCGCGCGGCCGGGGAAGTGTGACCATGGTCGACGACAACGAACTCAACAGACTGCGCGATATCGCAGCACCGGCGCCCGCCAAGGATGCCAAGGCACGTGCCTTCGAGGCCGCCCTGCGCGCCTATGATCAGGAAAATATTTCTGCTGTCACCCAAGGATCGATTGGCGGGCTTCGTCTCACAGAGCGAGCACAAAAGCTCTGGAGCGAGATCATGCAAAAGAAACTCATTGCCACGCCGGCCCTTGCCGGGCTCGTCGCCCTGCCGATCGCCGGATACGCCACCTTCCATCTGCTGAGGGAACAGCCGCCCAAATTCGGCGGCGACGAGAAAATCACCGAGACGCTGGCCGATAAGCCGGCGACGGTGAAGCCGACGACCGCCGAACCGAAGCCGGCTCGCGGCGAGTTGGAGAAGGACAAGAAGGCAGACGCGGATGTGGAAAGCCGCGGCGCCACCGATGCGCTTGTGGCGCCGGCCTCGCCGCAGAAATCCGAATCGACCGTTGCTTCCGGCGCGGCACAACAAAATGCGCTGGAGCGCGGTGTGCTGGCCGAGCCTGCGCCGCCGGCACCGACAGGTGAATTCGCGCTGGATGGCGCTGCAAGTGTACCCAGCACCTCGCGAGCCCGCATGCCGGCCGAATCCAAGCTGATGGCGCCGCAGCAGCCGTCGATCTTGCCGGCCGACCAGATGCAGCCGCAACCGGAAAACCGCGACCGCATCGAGGATTTCAAGACCAATCCGGTGCATGCGGCACTCGAGGATCCGGTCTCGACCTTCTCGATCGACGTCGACACGGCCTCCTATTCCTTCGTGCGCGGCTCGCTGAAGCAGGGCACCCTGCCGCAGGCCGATACTGTTCGCGTCGAGGAGATGATCAACTACTTCCCCTATGACTGGAAGGGTCCGGAGTCGGCCTCGACACCATTCAACTCGACCGTCAGCGTCATGCCGACGCCGTGGAACACGCAGACCAAGCTGATGCATGTCGCCATCAAGGGTTTTGACGTCAAGCCGACCGAGCAGCCGAAGGCCAATCTGGTCTTCCTGATCGATGTCTCGGGCTCGATGGACGAGCCGGACAAGCTGCCGCTGCTCAAATCGGCATTTCGCCTGCTGGTCAGCAAGCTGAAGGCCGACGACACTATCTCGATCGTGACCTATGCCGGTGACGCCGGCACAGTGCTGGAGCCGACCAAGGCGTCCGAAAAGGACAAGATCCTCAGCGCCATCGACAATCTGACGCCCGGTGGCAGCACGGCCGGCGAGGCGGGCATCAAGGAAGCCTACAGGCTGGCGCAAAAATCCTTCGTCAAGGACGGCGTCAACCGCGTGATGCTTGCTACCGACGGCGACTTCAATGTCGGCCAGACCGATGACGACGACCTCAAGCGGCTGATCGAAAGCGAGCGCAAGACCGGCGTTTTCCTGTCGGTGTTCGGCTTCGGCCGCGGCAATCTGAACGACCAGATGATGCAAACCATTGCCCAGAACGGCAACGGCACCGCCGCCTATATCGATACGCTGGCCGAGGCTGAAAAGGTGCTGGTCGAGGATGCCTCGTCGACGCTGTTCACCATCGCCAAGGACGTGAAGATCCAGGTCGAGTTCAACCCGAACAAGGTCTCGGAATATCGCCTGATCGGCTACGAGACCCGCGCCTTGAACCGCGAGGATTTCAACAATGACCGCGTCGATGCCGGCGATATCGGTTCAGGCCACTCGGTCACCGCGATCTACGAGATCACGCCCAAGGGCAGTGGTGGCGAGCAGATCGACCAACTGCGTTATGGCCAGGCGTCGGTGGACAATGGCGGCGTCGCCAATGCGGACGAATATGCCTTCGTCAAGATCCGCTATAAGCTGCCGAATGAAGACGTCTCGAAACTGATCACCACGCCGGTGACCTCGGCCAACGAGATTTCGTCCTTCGACCAGGCCAGCACCGATCAGCGCTTCTCCGTCGCGGTTGCCGCCTTCGGCCAGAAGCTGCGCGACGAGGATGCGACCGCGAAGTTCGGCTACGACAAGATTATGGAGATCGCCACTGCCGCTCGAGGAGCCGACCCGTTTGGGTACAGGGCCGAGTTCCTCTCGCTTGTGCGCCTTACCTCTGCGCTGGGCGGTAACCGGTAAGTGATGATGACGGCCGGTTTCTTTCAGATGGGATCGTTCTGATACGGGGGAACCGACCGCGGGCGGGTGAGGCAGGCCGGCGAGGGAAACCTTGCCGGCCTTTTTTCGCGGATTTTATGGGTCGTTAAATTGCGCGGCAATTCCGGTACCGGATGGCAACCCCCTCCTTGTTACGCAGGACAGGTGTACTGGGCTTGAGGGAGCCGAAATTGCAGATCAGGACTATCGCCAACTCGATACCCCCGGCGCCAGACGCCTCGGCGGTTTCATCGGCCCCATCATCGGAATCCAGGCGTATCAGTGACGATGTCGCACAGGCGCGCCACACCGCCCTGTCGGCGCTGACCAACGACCGCTTCCGCATCATGCTGGAACAGATCACCGACCCCAGCGCTTCGGGCGCGCTGATGACGATGCGCGGCGACAATGTGGTCGACTTCAAGTCGGCGCAGTCGAGCTACGCCGACAACAGCGAATAACCGAAATCGATGAGGTCAGGCCCGGCTGCGGCGGCGCTCGCGGCGGGCTTCGCTGGTCTCGGCGGTGTTTTCCGTCGCGACCTTGTTGCGCATCGGACCAATGCGCTCGACGATCGCCGCAACCGTTGGACGATCCGACTTGGTGTGCGCGTCGAGCGCCTTGCGCATGGCGGCAAGGTGCTGGAACGAGGTGCCGCAGCAGCCGCCGATAATCTTGGCGCCGCCATCGACGGCGAGGCGCACATAATCGGCCATCAGTTCTGGCGTGCCGGAATAATGGATTTCGGTGCCGCGGAATTCGGGAATGCCGCAATTGCCCTTGACGATCACCGTCGCCTCCGGCTTCGCCTCGGTCATGTCGAGCAGCGAGGCCAGGATGTCGGACGCGCCAACGCCGCAATTGGCGCCAACGCCGAGCGGCGCCTGCGACAGCCCGTCGGTGACGCCGTGAATATCCCTGGGCAGCAGGCCCATCATGGTGCGGCCGGCGGTGTCGAAGGAACCGGTGTAGGTGTAGGGCAGGCCAACGCGGATGGCAGCCTCGGCGGCGGCGCGAATCTCGTCTGGAGCCGACATCGTCTCGATCCAGGCGACTTCGGCGCCGCCTTCCTTGAGGCCTTCGATCTGCTCGGCGAAGGCGTCGACCGCCTCGTCATAGGTCATGGCGCCCAGCGGCACCAGCAATTCGCCGGTCGGGCCGACCGAGCCGGCGACGATGACCTTGCGGCCGGCCCTGCCGGCGACCGCACGCGCAAGCTCAGCGGCGCGTTTGTTCAACGCGTGCACGCGATCCTGCGCATGGTGCAGCTTCAAGCGGTGACGGGTGCCGCCGAACGAGTTGGTGAGGATGATGTCGGCGCCGGCATCGACGAAATTCTGATGCAGGCTGGTGATGGTGTCGGGCGCCGTCTCGTTGAGCAGCTCTGGCGCCTCGCCCGCCTCCAGCCCCATGGCGAACAGGTTTGTGCCGGTGGCGCCATCGGCTAGCAGCACGCCCTTTTCAGCCAGCAGCGTATCGATCGGGTTGGTGGTCGTCATCGGATTGGCTTTCATGTTTCGAATTCGAATAAGGATATAAAGAAGTCTTTATGTGTAGTCAATGATTTTGCCGCGACCGCTCGGCCAGATGGAGCCCTTTCCTCACGATCCGGGGGTGATCTCGACGTGGATCTCGGTGCAGATGCCGCCATTGGTCGGGTGATGGTCGACCGAGCAGGCGGTGACCACCAGCAGGAGGTCCTGTTCGGCGCGCAACGTCACATAGCCGCCCGGCGGGTTGATCGACGCGGAAACCACCAGCCGACCGTCGGGTTCCGGCAAGGAGTTCTGAAAGAGATCGACCGGATCGGGGGCGAAAGGCAGCGATATGCCCTCTGTGGCCAGCGCCTGCATCAGATTGTCCCGGCAGTTCGGATGATTGGGAAATCCGGCGCGCTCATAAAGCGCGCTGTCGCAAGCGGGGTAAAGCATGTCGTGCGGACCCGGCGAGCCATCTTCGACCAGCGTCAGCATCGGCTTGGCGGCGGCACTGAAGAAACTGTCGCCGATTGCGGGAAAAAGCCGCTCGGTGATGTCACGGGTCTGCGAGGTGCTCAGCCAGTCAAGCGCCGGGTCGGTGCTGAAAGCCCAGAGATCGGAAACCTGCTGTCCTTTGGGATCGATGATGCGGATGAGGTCGCCTCGTGAGACGCGGATGGCGCGGCCCGACTGGGGTGGAACGACGATGCGGCGCGGATCGGGCATGAGCTGTCCTTCAAAAATGGAAATGGCGTGGCCGGGACGAGGCTCCACCAGAGGACCATGATTGCCAGAGATCAGACAGTGCCTGTTGGGAACGACATGCCGGCCAGCCTGTGCGCGAAGCCGGACGCCTCGTGCGCGTTGATGTCGGCGGCGCGGATCAAATTGTCAAAATGCTGGATCAGCGTCTGGATCGGCTGGGTGGCGTTGAGCACCAGATACATGTCGCCGACATAAATGGCGGCGCGATAGGGACCGAAGATGGTGTAGGGGATGGAATAGCGAATCCGCCCGTCATAGAGAAACAGCCGGAAGGTGGGGTAGAGGTCGTCGAGCAGCGTCGCCATGTGCAGCAATTGGGCGCGGCGGTCGGCTTCCGGGAAACGATCCCAGACACCCAGGCCGCGGGCGAAAATCTCCAGCGTATGGCGAGGCATGCAGACTTCCATGTCGGTTTCCGGCCGCCTGTTGTAGTCGATGCGGTATTGCGTTTCGCCGGCCTGGGCGAGGCGGCTCTTGTTGGTGATGCCGGCTTCGTAGTCGACCAATGCTTCGGTGCGCAGAAGGTCGGGAATGCCGGCCGGTACGTAGCGGATCTTGGTGCCGGCCGCCTCGGCATGCCATTTGGCCAGCAGCGTGCGGTCGAAGCCGTCCGGTGCCTCCTCGATCTCCAGGCTCTCGCGGATTTCGCCGGTGAGGCCCTCGTCCTGGCTGAGGCCGAGAAGCCAATCGAGCGACACCTTGAACTCGGCGGCGATGTTGAGCAGCGTTTCCGCTCGGGGCAGACGCGTCGAGGCGCCCGACAGCAGCTGCGACAGCGCCGAACGGTCGATGCCGACCGCAGTCGCGAAGGCCGACTGGTTCAGGTCGGAGCGTGTCAAGAGTGTTTTCAGGCGCTCGCGGAAGATCGTCGACAGGTCGCGCTTGTCCATGTCCGTGCTCCACCTCGATTGAGGAAAAATTTGCGCCGAATCGCTTCCGAGCGCACCTCAGGCGTAAATGAATCCATAAGCCTGTTTACAATGTGTAACAAGTGCGGTCAAAAATGCGCAATCGCAACAGTTTGTGTACTTTGTCTCGTTGAGTGGAATCACTTCTCCTGACACAATGTTGTCAGGAGCCAATTGGGGCTCCGGCGACTGAGGGGCAGTGGTCGATAGCATGACGAGCAAGAGCATCAGGCGACACAGCGCACCGGCCATAGAGTGGCCGACCGTGGTACTCGCCTTCTTCTGCTACGCAACTTGGCTCGCCACCGGTTTCCTGCTCTGGCCATCCTACCCCGTCCTGGCGCTCGCCATCCTGGCTTTGACCGCCGCATTGCAATCGTCGATCATGCACGAAGTGCTGCACGGGCATCCGACACGCAACGCGCGGGTCAATGAAGCCTTCGTGTTCCTGCCGATCGGTCTGGTCTGGCCATTCCGCCGCTTCAGGACCATTCATCTGCGCCACCACGCCGACGAGCGGCTGACGGACCCGCTGGACGATCCGGAAAGCTATTATCAGGCGCTCTGGCAGCACGACGAACTGCCGCCGACGATGAAATTCCTGCTCAAGATCAACAACACCATGGCCGGCCGCTTCGTGCTTGGCCCGTGGCTGTCCTGCGTCGGCTTCTTCATCGACGATGCCAAGCAGGTGATCGCCGGTGACAAGGCGATCCGCAAGGCCTGGCTGCTGCATGCGATCGGCCTTGCCGTCGTGATGCCGATCGTGCAGTTCGGCTTCGGCATCCCGCTGTGGCTTTACATTCTGGTGCCGGTCTGGCTCGGCCAGTCGCTGATCTCGATCCGTACTTTCGCCGAGCATCAATGGTCGGAACATCCGGAAGGCCGCACGGTCATCGTCGAGCGCTCGCCGCTGTCGTTCCTGTTCCTCAACAACAATTTGCACTTCGTCCATCACAAGACCCCGACCGTGGCCTGGTACAAGCTGCCCAAGCTGTTTCGCGACCGCCGTGAGGAATGGCTGCGGATGAACAATGGCTATGCCTATCCCAACTATTTCGCGCTGATCAAAGCCTATGCGTTCAAGGCGAAGGAGCCGATCGTGCACCCGGTGCTGCGGCGTCAAGCCGAGCCGGGCAGGGCCTTCAAGCCGCGCATCAGGGCGCGCAGCATCAGCGGACTCGGCAGTGCGCCGGTTCCCGCGGAGCCGCCGAAGGAATAATTCCGGTCTACCCGGAATCCGTGTCGGCCAATTCTGATTGGGCGCCGCGTTTTTGCGATCATTTTTCCAGACATGATGATTTGATATCGGCATGAGTGAATTGGTTGCGGCGTTGCCGATGTATGACTGGCCCGAAATGCGCGGCGAGGTCGACGCGCAATGGATGCTGTTGCGCGACGTGTTTCGGCAAAAGGGTATCGACGCACCGCAAACCATCGTGCGGCGCAATGGAGACCTGCCGCCGGTGCCGGGCGGTATTCGTGATGCTGCCGGTGCATTGATCGCACCCGACCCAGTGACATTGCCGCCGGACGAACTCGATTTTCACAGACTGTGGCTGCACCCGGCGCTGCTGTTCGCGCAGACCTGCTGGGGGCCGATGGAACTCGGCCTGTCCAGGCATGTGCAGGTGGTTGCCCAGCCAAGCTACGACGCCTACGAAGGCGGGCAGGGCGAGCTCTATTCCAGCGCCATCGTCATGCTGGCGGATGGCGCGCCGTCGGTTGCCTCGCCCAATGACGGCAGCCCGCTGATCCCACTAGATCGGATCCGCGGCAAGCGCTTCACCTTCAACAGCCTCGATTCGATGTCGGGGTTCCTCGGTTTGACGCGCGACCTGGAGGCGATGGGCGAGAGCCTTGACCTCTTTGCCTCGCGCAGCGAAAGCGGTGGGCACCGTTCCTCGATCGTCGCAATTGCAGAGGGCAAGGCCGATATAGCGGCCATCGACTGCAAGAGCTGGGCACTGGCGCAGCGTTTCGAGCCGGCGGCGAAAAGGGTGGCGGTCGTTGGCTGGACCGGACGGCGCAAAGGCCTGCCCTACATCACCGCCGCAGGGACACCGGAAAAGACGGTTGGGGCGTTGCGCGAGGCCATTGCCGGGCTAGCCGAGCAGTCTCTTATCCAACGGGTAGGTTGAGAGCTGTTCGTTGCCCGTCTCGGTGATCAGTATCTGTTCCTCGATCTTGACGCCTTCGCGCCCGCCAAGCCTGCCGATATAGCTTTCCACGCACAGCACCATGCCCGGTTCCAGCACGCCGTCCGGAGTGTCCGATGTCCAGTCGCTGGCATGCGGCAAGGTCGGGTATTCATCGGCCAGGCCGACGCCGTGATAGAGCACGCCGTAGCGCGTCGGGAAGCAGTCGCCGGGCGGCACCGCCGAGCGTTCGACGAGGTCGCGAAACGAGATGCCTGGCTGCATCAGTGCCGTGTTGTGCCCGATCTGGTCGGCAGCGATGCGGAACAGGTCGCGCTGTTCGCTGGTCGGCTTTCCATCGCCGCACAGCCATGTGCGCGACAGGTCGGCGCAGAAGCCGTAGGGGCCGATCAGGTCGGTGTCGAAGGCGACGAGATCGCCAGCCTCGATCTTGCGCGACGAGCATTCCTGGAACCACGGATTGGTGCGCGGGCCTGACGTCAGCAGTCGCGTCTCGATCCATTCGCCGCCGCGCGCGATGTTGCCGCGGTGCAGTTCCGCCCACAATTCGTTTTCGGAAGTCCCCGGCTTCAGCGCTTGTTCCATCTCGCCCATCGCCGCCTCGCAGGCGACGATCGCGCGGCGCATGGCGAGGATCTCGTCGGGTGATTTGATCAGCCGCGCGTTCTCCATCAACGCTTCGCCATTGCCGATGGAAATGCCGAGGCGAGCCAGCTCCTCGACGCCTTCCGGATTGATATGGTCGACGGCGATGCGGCTGTTGCCGCCGCCATGCTCTTTCACCAGATCGGCTATTCCTGCGGCCCAGCGGCGGACCTTTTGCTCGGTCAACTCACCGCCATAGAGATACATCCACGACACTGCCGGTCGCACTTCGTCGACGACGCCGGAATGATCGGACAAATGCTCGCAGGAGAAATAGTCGAACAGCACCACCGGCCCCTCCGCGGCGACAAAGCAATGCCGCGTCGGGTTGTGCGCCACCCATAGCTGCATGTTGGTGCTGTCTGTGGCGTAGCGGATGTTGACGGGATCGTAGAGCACGGCGCCGGCATAGCCGCGGCGCCTCAGCTCGGCGCGGATGCGCTCCAGCCGGTATTGGCGCATCGCCGCCAGATCGGGCGCGGCAATGCCCGCCGCGGCCCATTCAGCCTCGGCCTGCGCACCGTAGCCCAGCACATGCTGGTTGAGCGAAGCCGCCTTCTGGCGGGAGGCGTCGCGCAAGGCTTCGATCGAGTCGGCTTCGAACGGCATGATCTTGCGATGCCGGCCAAAGCTGCCCTTCGGCCCCGCGTTGTCCATGGTCGAAACTCAGGTCCGCATCTTCTCGCCGCTCGGATCGAAGGGCGCTTCGACATTGATGCGGGCCGGGCGCCGGTGACCGAGGATCTCGATCTCGAACAGCCCGGCACTTTCGTCCTCGGCAAGCGCTGCGGGGACGTAGCCCTGCGCCATCGACTTCTGCACATAATGCGCATAGCCGCCTGACGTGACCCAGCCGACCACGCGCCAGTCACCGTCGACGATACCCCGCACGGCGGAAGCGCCTTCGGTAGCCTTGGAGCCACGTATTTCCTTGCCGCCCTCGTCGAAGCGGGGCGCGCCATAACCATGCGGCTTTTCAACCGTGCCATAGTCCTTGCTGACCTTGGCCCAGATCGGCTCATCGCCCATGACATCGGCGTCGGTGGCATCGACGATGAAGGAGACGCGGCGCAGCTTTGGCCCCTCGGCCTGTTCCTTGGCAGCGGCCTCGCGGCCGATGAAGTCGTTCTTCTCGAGCTTGATGAAGCGGTCCATCGCGCCTTCGAACGGTCCATAGATCGGCCGCAACTCGCGGAACCAGGTCGGAAAATTCTTTTCGAGGCGCATGGAGAGCAGCGCGCGCATGCCGAAATCGACAAGGCCGAATTCCTCGCCTGCGTTTTTGATCGCTTTGTAAACCAGGCGCTCGTAGGCCGGTGCCATCCAGATTTCATAGCCGAGGTCGCCGGTGTAGGTGATGCGGTTGACCATGCAAGGCGCCCCGCCAACCGCCATCTCGCGGAAATCCATGAAGCGGAAGGCTTTTGTCGAGACATCGACATCGACCAATTTCTGCAGCAAGTCACGTGACTTCGGCCCTGCGATCGACAGGCCGACCAGCGTCTGGTCGAAGCGGTGGATGCGCACCGTTCCGTCCTTCGGTAGATGCTTCTCGAACCAGCGCATGTGGTATTTCTGCGCCGCCGAGGAACCCCAGATCATGAAGCGGTCTTCTGCCGCCTTGGCGATGGTGAAGTCGCCAATCAGCTTGCTGAATTCGTTGAGCATCGGCGTCAGCACGATGCGGCGGGTCTTCGGCATGCGGTTGGTCATCAGCCGGTTGAGGAAATCCTCGGCTGCGGGTCCCGAGACTTCGTATTTGGCAAAATTGGCGATCTCGGTGACACCGACACGCTCACGCGTGGCGCGCACTTCCTCGCCGATCGGCCCAAAATCGTTGGAGCGGTGGAAGGAGACGATATCCCTGGGTTCCTTGCCTTCAGGTGCGAACCAGAGCGGCGTCTCAAGTCCCCAGCTGTCGCCCATGACGGCATTGTTGGCCAGCATCGTGTCGTAGAGCGGTGTCGTCTGCGCCGGGCGTGCTGCCGGGAGTTCCTCATTGGGGAAGCGGATGGAGAAGCGGCGCGAATAGTTTTCGCGCACCTTGGCGTTGGTGTAGCGCAGGCCGGCCCATTCGCCGAAGCGGGTGACATCCATGCCCCAGACGTCGAAGCCGGGGTCGCCGTGCACCATCCAGTTCGACAGTGCGAGGCCGACGCCGCCGCCCTGGCTGAAGCCGGCCATGACGGCGCAGGCGCACCAAAAATTGGTCAGGCCCTGCACCGGGCCGACCAGCGGGTTGCCGTCGAGAGCGAAGGTGAAGGGGCCGTTGATGATCTGCTTGATGCCGGCTTTCTCGATGCCGGGGAAATGCTTGAAGCCAATTTCCAGCGACGGCGCGATGCGATCGAGGTCCGGCGGCAACAATTCATGGCCGAAATCCCACGGCGTGTTGACCGGCGACCACGGCTTGCAGGCTTTTTCATAGGTGCCGAGCAGGATGCCGTTGCGCTCCTGGCGGGTGTAGATCTCGCCCTTGAAGTCGAGCACGCCGATCATCTCGCGGCCCGTCGACTTGTTGAATTCCTCGACCTCCGGCATCGGCTCGGTCAGCAGATACATGTGCTCCATGGCCAGCACCGGCAGTTCGACGCCGACCATGCGGCCGATCTCGCGCGCCCACAGGCCGCCGCAATTGACGACATGCTCGGCCTTCACCGTGCCTTGTTCGGTGACGACGTTCCAGGTGCCGTCGACCTCCTGTGTCAGTTCCACGACGCGGTTGCGCAGCACGATCTCGGCGCCGAGTTTTTTCGCCGCCTTGGAGTAGGCGATGGTGGTGCCGGACGGGTCGAGATGGCCTTCGACCGGGTCCCACATGGCGCCGACGAAATTGGTCTCGTCCATCAGCGGGAACATCGCCTTGGCCTCGGAGGGGGTGATCAGCTCGGTGTCCATGCCGAGATAGCGGCCCTTGGCATGGGCAAGGCGCAGGAAGTCCATGCGCTCGGGCGTGTCGGCCATCATCACGCCGCCGGTCAAATGCAGCGAGCAGGACTGGCCGGATATCTCCTCGATCTCCTTGTAGAGCTGCACCGTATAGGCCTGCAGCTTGGCGACGTTGGGGTCGCCGTTCAGCGTGTGGAAGCCGCCCGCCGCGTGCCAGGACGAGCCGGAGGTGAGCTCCGAGCGCTCGATCAGCATGATGTCGGTCCAGCCGGCCTTGGCCAGGTGGTAGAGAACCGAGCAGCCGACGACGCCGCCGCCGATGACAACCGCTTTTACGTGAGATTTCATCAAGATAGGTCCGTTTTTGCGTAAACTGAATCAGATGGGGTGGTCGGCGGGGAGCCGATCAAAAATCGGTCGGCGCGCCGCCTTCGGACCGGCGCTTGGCGACGAAGGCGTTGAGTTCCTCGCGGATGGCCGGGTCCATGTAAGGCTCCTCATAGGACGCCAGCCGCTCCTTCCAGACCTTGTTGGCCTTTTCGAGCGCCGTCGGCGAGCCGGCTTCCGCCCAGGTCTCGTAATTGCGCCAGTCGGACAGGATCGGCGAGTAGAAGGCGGTCTTGTAGCGGTCCTGCGTGTGCTGGGTGCCGAAGAAATGGCCGCCGGGACCGACCGACTGGATGGCGTCGAAGCCGAGTGCCTCGTCGGAAAGATCGAGTGGGGTCAGGAATTCGGCCACCATCTGCAGCAGGTCGATGTCCAAAATGGTCTTCTCGTAGGAGCAGCGCAGGCCGCCTTCGAGCCAGCCGGCGGCATGCATCATCAGATTGCCGCCGCCCTGGATGGCGCCCCACAGCGAGAACACGCTTTCATAAGCCGCCTGCGCGTCGACCGTGTTGGCGGCGCAGGTGTTGGAGGTGCGGTAGGGAATGTTGTAGCGGCGGGCAAGCTGGCCGCCGACGAGCTGCGCCTTCATGTATTCCGGCGTGCCGAACGCCGGCGAACCGGACTTCATGTCGACATTGGAGGTGAAGCCGCCATAGCCGACGGGTGCGCCCTTGCGCACCATCTGGGCGAAGGCGATGCCGGCAAGCGCCTCGGCGTTCTGCTGCACCAGTGCGCCGGCGATGGTGACAGGCGCCATGGCGCCCGACAGGGTGAACGGCGTCACGACGACGACCTGGCCCTTGCTCGACATCTGGATGATGCCTTCCATCATCGGCACGTCGAGCTTGAGCGGCGAATTCGTGTTGATGATGGTGAAGACGGACGGCTCTTCCAGCATCTGCTCGTGGCTGATGCCGCGCGCGATCCTGGCGATCTCGATGCCGTCGACATTGCGTTCCTTGCCGAGCGAATAGATGTGGAACACCTTGTCGGTGAGCACGCTGAGATCGCGGATGCATTCGAGGTGGCGGACGGACGGATGGATATCGGTCGGCTCGACCGGGTAGCCGCCCGTGCAGTTCAGGATGTTGTGCATCTGCGCGAGCTTTAAGAAATTGCGGTAGTCCTGCTGGTTGCCGGGCCGGCGGCCGCGATCGATGTCGGAGCAATTGGGCGCCGACGCCATCATCGAGATGATCACATTGTTGCCGCCAAAGCGCACATTGTGCGCTGGATTGCGGGCATGGATGGTGAACTCCGACGGGCAGTGCGACACCAGTTCGAGGATCATGTCGCTGTCGAAACGCACCCGCTCGCTGCCGTCGCGCACATCGGCGCCATGCGCCTTCATGATGCTGCGGGCCTCGTCATGCAGCACGTCGACGCCGATTTCCCTGAGCACGCGCAGGGAGGCGAGGTGGATCGATTCCAGCTCGTCGTCGGAGACCAGCCTAGTCGGCGTCAGCGGGTTTTTCAGCTGGCGGAAAGCCGGCTGCTCGAACGCGGCCGAGCCGCCGGCGCGCTTTCCGGCGCGGCCGCCGCGACGGGCGCGGTCGGTGGCCAATGCCGGTTCTGAGGGTTGTAGGGCGGCGGTCATGAATGGTCCTCGTAGGATGCGATAGCGGGCGGCATAATGGACCGGCGGCTGTCCAGCCATTGCGGAGGCGGCGACCACTAGGGCGAGGGAAGCGACATGCCGGAACGGCAGTTGCGCGGCCACGACATCGGCCTGATCCCGCCGCCTCGTTGGCGCAAGCGGATTTCGCCGGGCGGCCCTTCCTTTGCCTGGATCGAACCGATAGCTACTCGGGCTTGCCGGCCGGATGGCCAGCAATTCACATGGATGGCAGCATGGTTGCGACCGGCTCGAACGAAGGCGAAGCAGGAACGCAGTGGGCAGCGCTTGCCGGCGTCACCGCGGCACTTGCGATGTTCGGCGCGGCGCAGGGGTTGAGTTCGCCGCTGTTCACGCTGCTGATGCAGAAACAAGGCATGTCGCCAGCGCTGATCGGCTTGTCGGCGGCGATGATGCCGCTCGGGCTGATCCTTTCGGCTTCTTTCGTGCCCGCGGCTGTGCGGCTTGTCGGTGCACGCAATCTGGCGGTCGGCTGCTCGCTGATCGGCGCGCTCTGCTTCCTGGGTATCGGCTATCTGCAGGACTGGGTGGCCTGGTTCGTCATCCGCTTCATCATCGGCGTCGTCATCAACCCGCTCTACATCCTCGGCGAGGTGTGGGCACTGTCGCTGGCGCCGCCATCGCGGCGCGGCAGGGTGATGGGCGTGTTCAACACGCTGATGGGCGCCGGCTACGCCGCCGGACCATTCGCGCTGACCCTGCTCGGTACGTCGGGCTGGGCGCCCTTCATGGTCGGCGTCGCCGGTTTCGCGCTCTGCGCGGTGATCCTGCACGCGGTCTCGTCTAAGCTGACCGGGTTCGAGGATGACGACCAGCCTGCCAGCGGCCTTGTCGGCTTTGCCAAGGTGGCGCCTGCGCTGCTGCTTGCCGTGCTTGTCTCGGCGGCGGTTCAGCAGAGCACTTATGCGCTGGTCCCGGTCTTCGGCGCCAGCTATGGCCTGGCGGAAGCCGTTCTGGCCTCGCTGGTGATGGCGCTTTCCCTCGGCAACATCCTGCTGCAGATACCACTCGGCCTTCTGGCGGAGCGTTTTGGCGGCCGCGCCATGATCATCGTCTGCGCGCTGGCAACAACCGTTTGCGCGCTTTTGCTGCCTTTGCTGATCACAACGCCGTTGATCTGGGTCGTGCTGCTGGTGATGGGCGCGGTCGGTTACGGCGTCTACACCATGGCATTGGTCGAACTCGGCAGCCGGTTCAAGGGCTCTGTGCTGGTCGCCGGCAACGCTGCCTTTGCACTGATGTGGGGCGTCGGTGGCATCGTCGGCCCACCCGGTGCCGGCGTGCTCATGCAAGGCATCGGCCCGCTCGGGCTGCCGGTCGTGATCGCCGGCCTCGACGCGGTGCTGGTGATGTTCGCGCTGTATCGGTCGTCCGTGCGCCGAGCTTCCTGACGAGCTCAACCTCCTGACCGGCCCAACTTCCTGACAGGCCCAACTTCCTGACAGGCCCAACTTCCTGACAGGCCCAACCTCCTGACAGGCATTGTCTGGAGCAAGCGGTTTTCGCCTGCCAGGGGCTTACCACCGTTGCTCAATCGCTAATCCTGCAGCCTCGATAGCGGTGCGCACAATGAATTTGGTTGAATCGAACGAGGACGAGACGATGCAATGGGCGGCGATCACCGGTGTGATCGCGACCGTCTCGGTGTTCGCCATCGCGCAAGGGTTGTCCTATCCGCTGCTGAGCTTCATCCTGCAGCGCCAGGGCGTTTCGCCGGCGATGATCGGCCTGTCGGCGGCCATGACGCCGATTGGTTTCATCCTGTCGTCGCCATTGATCCCGGCGCTGGCCCGCCGGTTCGGGGCAGGGCGCACAGCGCTTACCTGTGCGGCGCTTTCGGCTGTCGTGCTGGCGCTGATCGGCTGGACGCAGAATGTCTATCTGTGGTTTCCCCTGCGCTTCCTGATCGGTGTGGTGACCAACCCGCTCTATGTGCTGAGCGAGATCTGGGTCATCGCGCTGGCGCCGCCGGCGCGGCGAGGGCGCGTCATGGGTGTCTATTCGACGATCATCTCGGCCGGTTTCGCGGCCGGGCCGCTATGCCTGCTTGCAGTCGGCACCGAGGGCTGGCCGCCCTTCCTCGTCGGCATCTCCGCCTTCGTGCTGTGCGGCATCTGCCTGGGCTTGGTGCTGCCGCGCTTGCCCAGGGTCGACGAGACCGGGCATCAGATTTCCGTCCTGGGTTTCATGCCGCTGGCGTGGCTGCTTTTGTTTGCCGTCATAGTCGCCGCCGGCTTCGAACAGGGCGCGCTGGCGTTGCTGCCTGTCTATGGCACCCATCACGGCATCACCGAGACCCGCATGTCGGCGCTGCTGTCGGCGATGATTGCAGGCAATATCGCCATGCAGGTGCCGCTCGGCCTTTTGGCAGAAAGGCTTTCCGCGCGCCTGGTGCGGCTTGCCTGCGTCGCGATCACGGTGCTCGGCTGCGTCCTGCTTCCGCTTCTCATCGAGTCGCCGCTGATCTGGCCGATGATCTTTGTCTGGGGCGCGGTTTCCTACGGCATTTACACGATGTCCATCATCGAGCTCGGCGAACGCTTCACCGGTTCCGCACTGGTTGCCGGCAATGCGGCCTTTTCCTTGATGTGGGGCGTCGGCGGCATCGCCGTGCCGCCGCTGGCGGGCGGCGCCATGGATGTTATGGGCGCGAGAGGTCTGCCGATCACGCTTGGCTTGATGTGCCTGGCGCTGGCTATTGCTAGCCTCGCTGGTGGGCGGAAAGCCTCAATTGTGCGCTGAGCATAGTTAATATCGATACGGCCTATCGGCGTTGGCTTTTTCAAAGCAACGCGTTTATCGGAGACCTGATGACCAAGCCTGCCACCCAGACGCCGAATTCCACCCCCTCGACCAACGATCCCTTCCTCTGGCTGGAGGACAGGACAGCCAAACAGTCATTGGACTGGGTACATCGCCAGAACGAGGTCACGGTTGGCGAATTGCAGGGCGATCCGTCCTATCAGGCGTCGTTCCAGACCGCGCTCGACCTGATGACGGCCGAGGACAACATCGCGGTCGGCGCGGCAAAAGCCGGCCATGTCTACAATTTCTGGCAGGACAAGACCAATGTGCTCGGCCTCTGGCGCCGCACGACCGTCGCTTCCTACAAGACCGAGAAGCCCGACTGGGAAACGATCATCGACTTCGACCAGCTTGCGGCGAAGGAGGGGATAAAATGGGTTTTTGGCGGCGCAAGCCGACTCTATCCGGACTTCAACCGTTGCCTGGTGAGTATGTCGCCGGATGGCGGCGACGCCAGCGAGATGCGCGAATTCGACATCGCGACCAAGTCCTTTGTCGAGGGCGGGTTTCGTGCGCCCGCTTCCAAGTCGGGCTTCAGCTGGCTGGACAAGGACACCGTCATCGTTTCGGCCGCTTTCGACGAGGCCGACAAGACCGAGTCCGGCTATCCGCGAGTCATAAAACTGTGGAAGCGCGGTACCAACCTGGAAGACGCGACGCCGTTCTTCGAGGCGCAGAAAGAGGATCTCGCCGTTGGTGCCGCTGTCGAGTACGACGGTGACAGACGCTATCTGGTCCTGGCTCGAACGCTGAATTTCTTCGCTTCGCACATCTTCCTTCGGCTGCCTTCCGGCGAAAACAAACAGCTGCCGCTACCGGACGACATGACCGATACGGCAATATTCAGGGATCAGCTCGTGTTCGGCGTGCGCAGTCCATGGACGGCGCCCGACGGCACGGTTTGCAAGCCCGACGGCCTCTATTCGCTGGATCTGGCGCACTGGGTCGAGACCGGCGCGCTCGGATCTGTCGAAACCTTGTTCGAGCCGGCATATCGCGTGTCCATCGCCGGCATGGCCCGCACGCAGGACCGGCTGTTCATCAGCCTGATGGACAATGTGCGCGGCAAGGTCGTCGTCTGCGAGCGCAAGGATGGCAACTGGTCGCTGAAACCGGTGGCGCTGCCCGAAAATGGCAATGTCGGCATCAGCCATGCCGAGCAGTTCGGCTCGAGCGTGTCCTTTTCCTTCACCGATTTCCTGACCCCGAGTTCGATCATCTGGTCTGACGACAATGGCGAGACGCTCGCTACCGTGAAGTCGCAGCCGGCGCGTTTCGATGCCTCGCCGCTCATCTCGGAACAGTTCGAGGCGCGCTCCAAGGACGGCACGATGATCCCTTATTTTGTCGTCAGGCGGCGCGATCAGAAGGGGCCGGTGCCGACGCTGCTTTACGGCTATGGCGGTTTCGAAGTGCCGCTGCTGCCCGGCTATGCCGGCGTGCGCGGGAGGCTATGGCTGGAAAAGGGCAATGCCTATGTGCAGGCCTGCATCCGCGGCGGCGGCGAGTTCGGCCCGGCCTGGCATCAAGCGGCGCTCAAGGGCAATCGCCAAAACGGATTCGATGATTTCGCAGCGGTCGCGCAGGACGTCGTCAAGCGCGGCATCGCGACAGCAAGCTCACTCGGCATCCAGGGTGGTTCGAATGGCGGCTTGCTGACCGGCGTTTCCTTGACGCAGCATCCCGAGCTATTCGGCGCCGTCATCATCGAGGTGCCGCTGCTCGACATGCTGCGTTACGCCGAATTGCCGCTTGGCGCCTCGTGGATCGCCGAATATGGCGATCCGTCGAAACCCGAAGACGCGAAGTGGCTTTCAGCCTACTCGCCCTACCAGCATGTCGACGCCGCTGCCGCCTATCCGCCTGTGCTCCTGACCACATCGACCGCTGACGATCGGGTCCATCCCGGCCATGCGCGCAAGATGGCCGCCCGCCTGCAGGAAGCCGGCCATGCCAGGACGCTGTTCTTCGAGGAGACCGAGGGTGGTCATGGCGGGCGTGGCGACCGCCGGCCGCAGGCGGCGCAGACGGCGATGAAATATGTCTTCCTGCAGAGGGCGCTGACAGCCAAGGCCTAGACTCATTCCGTTATGGTCCAAGCAAAGGGTGGTTCTCCTCGACGAGCCTTTGCTCTAAGGTGCCAGCCATGGCTCTCGTCAGGATGTTGGTTGGCGCATTTGAGGCTCGCGCATTGCGGGTCGCGGTGACGCCGTCACCGCGTACGCTGCGCGCCGAGCTTTTGCGGCTGTGCGCCCGCATCGGCTATTCGCCACCGCTCTGCCTCTGAAGCATTCGCCCCGGCTTGCCGGATAGAATCCAGAGGGAAGATCAGACATGACCTATCAGAATTATTCGCTGAAGCAGCTTCAGCAGATCGACGCCGCGCATCATCTGCATCCGTTCACCGACCATAAGGAAATGCGCGGGGCCGGGTCGCGCATCATCACCCATGCCAATGGCCCTTTCATCTACGATTCCGAGGGGGCTGAAATCCTCGATGGCATGGCCGGGCTGTGGTGCGTCAACATCGGCTATGGCCGTGACGAGCTGGCCGAGGCCGCCTATGCCCAGATGAAGGAACTGCCTTATTACAACTCCTTCTTCAAATGCTCGACGCCGACGCCGGTGCTGCTGTCCAAGAAGTTGGCGGAGATCGCGCCGAAGCACGTCAACCAGGTGTTCTATGGTTCGTCGGGCTCGGAGGCCAATGACACGGCACTGCGTCTCGTGCGCCACTATTGGGTGCTGGAAGGCCAGCCGGAGAAGAACCGCATCATCTCGCGCAAGATGGCCTATCACGGCTCGACCGTTGCCGGCACCTCGCTCGGCGGCATGGATGGTATGCACAAGCAGCTCAACGGTGCGGTGCCCAACATCGTCCATGTTATGATGCCCTACGCCTATGAACTGGCGCTGCCGGGAGAGAGCGACCATGATTTCGGCCTGCGCGCGGCCGGGGCTGTCGAGGAGGCGATCCTCGAAGCCGGCGCCGACAAGGTTGCCGCCTTTATCGGCGAGCCGGTCATGGGGGCCGGTGGCGTGAAGATACCGCCGGCGAGCTACTGGCCGGAAGTGCAGCGCATCTGCCGCAAATACGATGTCCTGCTGATGCTGGACGAGGTCATCACCGGCTATGGCCGCACCGGCGAGTGGTTCGCTGCCCAGACGCTCGGTATCGAGCCCGATACGATCACCACCGCCAAGGCTCTGACCTCGGGCTATCAACCGCTGTCGGCATTGCTGGTCGGCGACCGCATCGCCTCGACGCTGGTCGAGAAGGGCGGCGAGTTCAATCACGGCTACACCTATTCCGGCCACCCGGTGGCCTGCGCCGTGGCGCTGAAGAACCTCGAGATCATCGAACGCGAAGGGCTGGTCGACCGCGTCCGGAACGACACCGGCCCTTATTTCGCCAAGGCCTTGCAGGAGCGCATTGCCGGACATGATCTGGTCGGCGAGGTGCGTTCGATCGGACTGATGGGCGCAATCGAGATCGTCAAGGACAAGGCGACCAAGGAGCGGTTCCTGCCGGCTGGAAGTGCGGCGGTAACCGTGCGCGATCATGCCATCGCGCACGGCATGATGCTGCGCGCTACCGGTGACACGATGATCCTGTCGCCGCCGTTGATCTGGACCCGTGATACGATCGATATGGCCTGCGATCGCATCTCGAAGGCGTTGGATCTGGCGCAAGCCGACCTGCGCAAGCGGTAGAATAGAACCCTCGACCGGGCGTTCTAGGAGCGCCCGGCCTCGAGAACATGCTGTGACTAGGAAACGATTCTACCTCTAGAGCGTAAGGTGTGGGGCTGCGGCTGATTCGGCCGCGACAAGGGGTTTTGTTTCCATGAGAAAGACCGGCAAGAGCCGACGGACGCAAGAAGCGGCCATCATCGGCGGCGACCTGATGCTGGCGCCGCTGGTGGCGATGATGCGGCTGCCGTTGATGGCCATGGATGGCGGGAGCAGCCAGCCTTGGAGCACGGAGACCGCGCGTGCGGTAAACGAGAAGACCGCCGCTATGGCCGAAGGCGTGTTTGCGGCGCAAATGTCCTTCCTGCAATCGGCATCGCGGTTTTGGCCGGAAATCTTTTCCGGCCGCACGCCGTCGCTGTTCAACGGGGTCGCGACGGAGCGCTCGATCAGCGCCGCGCTGAAGCCGGCAAGCCGTGCCGTGAAAGCGAATTTTCGCCGGCTGTCCAACAAGACCTGACAGAAGTTGCAGAACTTTGATTTTGCGCATTGACGGGCTCATGCGCTAGAATCAGTCGGTACGTCACCGATGGGGGACACGATGGCCGGACAACCGCTCAACCAGCCGGCTGAAATTCCAGCCGAACTCGACCGCTGGAACTGGGGCGCTTTCTTCCTCAACTGGATCTGGGGCATCGGCAACAGCACTTTCATCGCGTTACTGGCGCTGATCCCTGTCGTCAACATCATCATGATCATCGTGCTGGGCGCACGCGGCAGCCGCTGGGCCTGGCAGAACCGCGCCTGGCGCGACGCGGAACAGTTTCGCAAGACGCAACGCAACTGGGCAATCGCCGGCCTTGCCGTCTGGGTGGTCGGGATTGGCGGCTGCGCGACGGTGGTCGGCAGCATTCCCTACGTCCTGAAAGGCAGCGATGCCTACCACATGACGATGGACAGGCTTCGCGCCGACGACCGCGTCAAGGCGGCGTTGGGTGATGATTTGACCGACAGTTTCTGGGTCGGCGGCCATCTCAACGTCAATGCAAATGGGGCCGGCGATGCCCAGTTCGGCATTCCGGTCCACGGCGCCAACGGCAAGGGCACGGCCTATTCGACCGCTGTCCGGACAGCCGGCACATGGAGCCTGCGCCTGCTGGTGGTCAGGGTCGAGGGAACCGATGCGCCGATCGTGCTGATCAACGAAGATCATGTCCCGATCCCGAATGCTGCAATCGGAATATAGCGGGGCAAAACGCAAAAAAGCAGCCTAAACGCGGGCGCGAAGGCTGACAGTTCGGCCGGCTTTGTGGCCCAACAAGCGGGTGACCACTGCTGCGTTCCAGACAAGGAAATATGCTGAAAAGCCGGATGCTGTCTGACAGTATGCGCATGCGTTCATGTGGACCGGTGGCAATTTCATACAAGGGCACGCGCATATGGTGAGTTCCTTTCGTGCGGTCGTGGTTGGTGGCGGCTGTGTGGGTGCCGGCATTCTCTACGGCCTGGCAAAGCGCGGCTGGACCGATGTGGCATTGCTGGAGCGAACGCAGCTTACGGCCGGGTCGACATGGCATGCCGCGGGGCTCATCCCTTCTTACGCGCGCAGCCGCAATGTCGGCCGCATGATCGCCAGGTCGATCGAAATCTATGAGGGGCTGGAGGCGGAGACGGGCCAGAACGTCGGCTGGCACAAATGCGGCCAGCTGCGCATTGCCAACACGCGCGACAGGCTGGACGAGTACAGAAGCTACATGGACGTCGCCGAGGTCCAGGGTGTGCGGGCCCGGATCGTATCGCCCACGGAAGCGCGAGAAATCTGGCCGCTGCTCGACAACAACAGCATGCTGGGTGCCCTTTATCATCCCGATGACGGCCACATCGCACCCGCCGATGTCACCCAGGCCATGGCCAAGGGTGCACGCGACCTTGGCGCGAAGATCCATCTCGATACCGAGGTTGTGGGCTTCGAACGCATGCCGAGCGGCGAGTGGAGGGTCAAGACCTCACGCGGCGAGATCGTCTGTGAACATGTCATCCTTGCAACAGGCAATTACGCCCGCCAGACCGGCGCCATGCTTGGCCTGGACATTCCCGCGATCCCGATCCTGCATCAGTACTGGATCACCGAGGCGGTTCCCGAAATTGTGGAACGCAAGCGGCTTGGTCTTCCGGAAATGCCGATCCTCAGGGACGAGGGTTACGAGGGCTATCTGCGCGAAGAAGGCGACGGGCTGATGTTCGGTCCCTATGAGCGCACCGAGCAGCTCAAGCTGTTCGCTGAAAACGGCGTCCCGGAATGGTTCGGCGCCGATCTGCTCGATGAGGATTTCGATGCCGTGTCCTGGAACTGGGAACGCGCGACCGAACTGGTCCCCGCGCTCGGACGCGCCGGCATCAAGCGGAATGTGCGAGGACCTTTCCAGATGACGGCCGATGAACTGCCGCTGATGGGGCAGGCGTGGGGCCTGGAGAATGTCTGGCTCGCCGAAGGGGTGCCGGGAGGCATCCTTTGGGGTGGTGCGATTGGCTATTACCTCTCCGAACGGATCGTGGAGGGTGGCAACAGCATCGACACGGCGGAGCTGGATCCCCGTCGGTTCGGCCACTATGCAAACAAAAACTGGACCCGGGCAAAGGTCCGGGAAGCCTGGGGCACCCACGCCGCACAGCACTATCCTGGCCAGGACATGCCGGCGGCGCGACCGCAGAAAACGGCCCCGTCCTATGATCACCTAAGCCAGCTCGGCGCGGTGTGGGATGTGTTGAACGGCTGGGAGATGCCGAGCTGGTTTGCGCCTGCCGGTGTCGAAGCGCGCAATGTCTACAGCTGGCGCTGGACCCCCAAAGGGAACCACGTCGCCGCGGAGGTTCAGGCTGTCCGCCAGGCCGCTGGGCTGGTCGAGATGACTCCCATGACCAAGTTCGAGGTCGGCGGGCCGGGCGCCAAGGACTGGCTCGACGGAATCCTGGCCAACAGACTGCCGCGTTCCGGTCGTGTCGGTCTTGCCCATCACCTGACGCCAGCCGGCGGCGTGCAGGCCGAGTATGTGGTGGCGCGGCTGCACAGCGACCTGTTCTATCTCATATCGACGCCGCGCGCAGAGCGCTGGAACCTTGACGATCTCAGCCGGCTGTTGCCGAAAGACGGCAGCGTGCATCTGCGCAACGTCACGGAGGATCGCGGCAGCTTCACGGTGGTTGGGCCGAAGGCGCGCGACATATTGCAGCCGCTGACGGAGATCGACCTCTCCAATGAAGCCTTTCCATGGTTCAGCGTGCAGTCCGGCACCGTCGGCATGGCCAGCGACGTACGGCTCCTGCGCGTCAACTATTCGGGCGAACTGGGATGGGAACTCTATCATCCTCTCTGCTATCAGCGGCATTTGCTGGATGCGCTCCTGGCATCGGGAGAGGCACACGGGCTGAGGCTGGCCGGACTTCAAGCGCTGGAATCGCTTCGTCTCGATAAATCCTACCGCGCCATGTATCGCGACATGAACCCCGAATTGTCAGCCTGGGAAAGCGGCCTCGACCGATTCATCAGCCTCGACAAAGGGGACTTCATCGGCCGCGCCGCACTGGTCGCAAAACAGAAGCAGGTGACACGCCGGATCGCCACGCTGTCGATCGATACCGAAGGTGCGAGCGCGTTCGCCTTCGAGGGCGTCTACCGCGAAGGCGAGCTCGTCGGCCACATCACCTCGGCGGGCTACTCCTACACTTTCGGTCACGACATCGCACTTGCGCTGTTGCCCCTGGCACTTGTGTCGCCCGGCACCGAACTCGAGGTGTCCATCCTCGGCGAGCGCCGCGCGGCCAAGGTGATCGCCGACTCGCCCTATGATCCGGAAGGCGCCCGCGGGCGCATGTGAGGCATCCCGGAGTACAGTTCCGGGTTATCGATGTCTCAAAACGTGCTGCAGGGCAAAATGCAAAAACCGCGCTCCATCAGGAACGCGGCTTTGCCAGATACGCATGGCGCTTCGCTACGCAAACACTTTGCGAAACTTATGGCACTTGTCGAAACTTACGGGCTCCGGTACGCGAGACCTGATCCGGAGCACCGGGCGGATGAGATATGTCCGCCTCGCAGTCCGTTTTATAGGGACATCGTTACCGCGGAGTTATCGAGAGCTTAAGCAAATCTAAATTTGCACTTTTTTACCCAAGGAAACCGGAAAAATCCGGCAAATCCGGGGGTTACGCTGGGTTACCCCTGAGAAAATTAATTATGCCGGAGAAATCGACCCCGCCATGTCCCTGGGCGTTGAACAAGGCATAGAGCTGGGCTGCTTCGGCGCCAAGCGGCGTTACAGCACCCGCACCTTGTGCGGCTTCCTGGGACAATTTCAGGTCTTTCAGCATCAGCGCCGCTGCAAATCCTGGGTTGTAGTCCCTGTTTGCGGGCGAAGTCGGCACCGGCCCGGGCACCGGGCAGTAGGTGGTCAAGGACCAGCACTGGCCGGACGAGGTCGAGGCGACGTCGAACAGCGCCTGGTGTGACAGGCCGAGCTTTTCCGCCAGCACGAAGGCTTCGGCGACACCGATCATCGAAATGCCGAGGATCATGTTGTTGCAGATCTTTGCCGCCTGGCCGGCGCCATCGCCGCCGCAATGGACGATGCGACCGGCCATCGGCTTCAGGATCGGCTCGGCAGTTGCAAAGGCGTCATCGGAGCCTCCGGCCATGAAGGTCAGCGTGCCGGCCGCGGCACCGCCAGTGCCGCCCGAGACCGGTGCATCGATCGACGACAGCCCGTGCTTCCTGGCGACGGCATGGGCCTTGCGGGCTGACTCGACGTCGATGGTCGAGGAATCGATGAATAGTGCGCCCTTTTTCGCCTTGGGCGCTATGTCCTCATAGACCGACAGCACATGCTTGCCCGCAGGCAACATGGTGATCACCACGTCGGCATCCTTCACCGCGGCCAAGGCATTCGCCATGATCGTCACGCCTTGTTCTTTGGCGACGTTGAGGTTCTCCGGCACAAGGTCGAAACCATTCACCGCATGCCCCGCCTTGACCAGGTTGGCGGCCATCGGATTGCCCATGTTCCCTAGGCCGATGAAGGCGATCGTCATAGTGGTGCTCCGTGATTTGGGCTAACAGTAGGCAGTAGGCAGTAGGCAGTAGGCAGTAGGCAGTAGGCAGTAGGCAGTAGGCAGTAGGCAGTAGGGGTCTATTCGGGTGCAAGTTTGAAAATAAGCTGGCGAAGCATTTTGCCGATGCCCTCCGTGGATGTCAGCAACTGACTAGCTTGATCATGCGTGGCAAGGCCAATGCGTTCAGCGATCTGGAGGTGTGTCTCGAATTCCTTCAGCGAGCCTTGGGCAATCCTCAGAAATTGCTGATAGGAACCTCTGTTGTCTCGGCCATAACCTTCGGCGATGTTTGCAGGAATAGAGGTTGCTGAACGGCGGATTTGGCTGGTCAACCCATACAATTCCTCTTTTGGCCATGCCTTGGTCAAAGAATAGGTGGCGACAGCCAGATCCATCCCCTGCTGCCACACGATAAGATCCTTGTAGGAATTGATCTTGCCGGTCATCTCACTGCCTACTGCCTACTGCCTACTGCCTTCCAATTAATGCTCGCGCGATGATGACGCGCATGATCTCGTTGGTGCCTTCGAGGATCTGGTGCACGCGCAGGTCCCGCACCAGCTTCTCGATGCCGTAGTCGTGCAGGTAGCCATAGCCGCCGAGCAGCTGCAGTGCGTCGTTGGCGACATTGAAGCCGGTATCGGTGACGAGGCGCTTGGCCATCGCCGACCATTTGCCGGCGTCCGGCGCCTTGCGGTCGAGCTTCGCGGCGGCGGCATAGAGGAAAATACGCGCCGCCTGCAGTTCGGTCTCCATGTCGGCCAGCCTGAACTGCAGCGCCTGGAACTGGTTGATCTTCGAGCCGAAGGCCTTGCGCTCGGCGGTGTAGGAAAGCGCCTTGTCGAGCGCCGACTGCGCGCCGCCCAGCGAACAAGCGGCGATGTTCAGACGGCCGCCGTCGAGCCCGGCCATGGCGATGCCGAAACCCGCACCTTCGCCGGACAAAAGGTTCTCCGCCGGCACCTTGCAATCCTCGAAGATGACCTGGCGGGTCGACTGCATATGCCAGCCCATCTTGTGCTCGTTGGCGCCGAAGGAAAGGCCTGGCGCATCTCTGGGCACGACGATGGTGGAAATGCCTTTCGGGCCGTCCGCGCCGGTGCGCACCATGACGGCATAGACATCGCTGTCGCCGGCGCCGGAGATGAACTGTTTGGTGCCGTTGAGGACATAGTCGCCGCCGCTCTTGACCGCGCGCGTTTTCAGCGCCGCGGCATCGGAGCCGGAGCCTGGCTCGGTCAGGCAGTAGCTGGCCAGCCATTCCATCGAGGTGAGCTTCGGCAGGAAGCGCTGGCGCTGCTCGTCATTGCCGAAACGGTCGATCATCGACGCCACCATATTGTGGATGGAGATGAACGACGAAAAAGCCGGATCTGCGTGCGACAGCGCCTCGAAAATCAGCACGGCGTCGAGCCGGCCAAGTGCCGAGCCACCGACATCGTCCCTGATATAGATGCCGCCAAGGCCGAGCGGGCCGGTCTCGCGGATCACATCGGCCGGGAAATGCTTGTTACGGTCCCAGTCGAGCGCATTTGGCGCGACACGGTCTGCGGCGAAGGCCTGCGCCATCTCCTGGATGGCGCGCTGCTCCTCGTTAAGTTCGAACTGGCTGGTGCTCGCATCGACCGCGGCGTCCATGGCGTGCTCCCTAATCTTCGACCTGTTGGCCTGTCGTTTTTGGCTTTGCGCGCGCACCAATCTAGACCAATGATGCCGCCGCGCAACCCGACGCTCTGCGGAGCGGCTGTGCACCAATGCATGCCCGGAGCAAGATGTGACGACAAAATTCGATGAACTGCTGGGCCGGTTCCGCGCATACCTTTCCTCCGTGGATCACGCCTTGGTGCGCGATGCCGTGGCGCGCATTGGCTGGGACATGCCGGCTCGCACGCTGGAGCCGCATCCGCTCAACTGCCTGCGTCATCTTGATCGCGCCGCAGAGTTGGCGCCGTCGGATGCCAAGCCGCTGGTGCAACTGCTTGCTGAACGGCGCAACGATCTCCGCTGGGGGCAGACCTACAGCGAGGCGGATTTCGGAAAAGAGTTCATCGATAAATACGGCTGGCTGGAAGTGTTCGGCACCCGAGGCCACTTCGTCAATGACGCTGTCGCCGCCGGCGTGCTGATCCTTGGGCCTGATATCGTCTATCCCGACCACCATCACATTGCCGAGGAAATCTACATTCCGCTGACCGGCGGTACCGAATGGCGCATGGGCGAGAGCGGCTTTTGCATGCGCACGGCCGGCGAGGTCGTCCACCACGCGTCCAACGTCAATCACGCCATGCGCACCGGCCAAGACCCATTGCTGGCGCTGTACATCTGGCGCGGCGGGCCGCTGGCGCAGAAATCCGATATCACCGGAACCTTGGCGCAGGGCAGGGACTGATGGCCAGAGCGATCATGCTGCAAGGCACGGGTTCCGACGTCGGCAAGACGGTGCTGGTCGCCGGCCTCTGCCGCGCGGCAAAGAAGCGTGGGTTGAAGGTGCGGCCGTTCAAGCCGCAGAACATGTCGAACAACGCCGCCGTTGCCGATATTCCCGACGACAAAGCTGGCGGCGGCGAGATCGGCCGCGCGCAATGGCTGCAGGCGATCGCTTGCGGCGTGGCACCCTCGGTCCACATGAACCCGGTGCTGCTGAAGCCGCAGACCGATGTCGGCGCACAGGTCATCGTGCAGGGCAAAATGTTCGGAGAAGCGCGGGCGCGTGATTACCAGGCGATGAAGGGCCAGTTGATGGACGCCGTTCTGGACTCCTGGGGCAAGGTCGGCGAGGGCGCCGATCTCGTCATCGTCGAGGGCGCGGGTTCGCCGGCCGAGATCAACCTGCGCAGCCGCGACATCGCCAATATGGGCTTTGCCACGCGCGCCGACGTGCCGGTGGTGCTGGTCGGCGACATCGATCGCGGCGGCGTCATCGCTTCGGTCGCCGGCACGCATCTGATCCTGCCGGAGGAGGACCGGCGCATGATCGTCGGCTATCTCATCAACAAGTTCCGCGGCGACATTTCGCTGTTCGACGATGGGCTGAAGTCGATCGAGACATTCACGGGTTGGCGATGTTTCGGCGTGGTGCCGTGGCTGAAGGCGGCGGCGCGCCTGCCTTCGGAGGATTCGGTGGTGCTGGAGCGGTTGGCGTCCGGCGAGGCACGCGCGCTGAAGGTGGCGGTGCCGATGCTTGGCCGCATCGCCAATTTCGACGATCTCGACCCGCTCAAGGCCGAACCGCAGGTCGAGGTGGTGTTCGTGCCGCCGGGAAAGCCTCTGCCGGCCGATGCCGGGCTGGTGGTCCTTCCGGGCTCCAAGTCGACAATCGGCGATCTGCTGAAATTCCGCGAGAACGGCTGGGATCGCGACTTGCTGGCCCATCGCAAGCGCGGCGGCCATGTCGTTGGTATCTGCGGCGGCTTCCAGATGCTCGGCCGCACAGTGCGCGACCCTGACGGCATCGAAGGCAGCGTCATCGAAGCCGAAGGGCTCGGCCTGCTCGACGTCGAAACGGTGATGGAACCGGAAAAGACGGTGCGCAACGTCAGCGCCCGTTCGGTGCCGTTCGACTTGCCGCTCGAAGGCTACGAAATCCACCTCGGCCGCACCATCGGACCGGATACGCTGCGGCCTTCCGCTGTCATCAATGGTGTCGAGGACGGGGCGGTGTCGGCCGACGGCAAGGTGATCGGCACCTATATGCACGGCCTGTTTGGCGCCGACGGCTTTCGCGGGAGATTCCTCGAAAGCCTCGGCATCAAAGGCGGCGGCATCGACTACCGGGCCGAGGTCGAGCGGGCGCTGGACGAGGTCGCAGCCGAGCTGGAGACCCATCTCGACTGCGACGCGATCTTTGCGCTGGCTCGGTAATTCGCAGAGCGCCCGAGGTTGGCTCAGGCCTTTTCGCCCGCCTTCGGCCAGTAGGTGCCGAAGGACCAGACGTTGCCTTCCGGGTCGCGGCAGATGAACTCGCGGCTGCCATAGTCGCGGTTGGTCAATTCCTGGATGATCGTGGCGCCGGCGTTCCTGGCCTTGGCATAGGCGGCATCGGCATCGTCGACGGCAATGTAGATCGACTTGCCGCCGCCTGAGCCGGGTTCGCCGACCATCTTGCCGTAGTCGTCGTCGCGCACCGAGCCCAGCATGATCAGCGAGGAGCCGAAGACCAGTTCGGCATGGTGTACGACATCGCCTTCGCCATAGCGGGCACGGACGCTGAAGCCGAAAGCCTCGCCCAGCCAGTCGATCATTCTTGCCGCGTTCTTGTAGCGCAAAGCGGGGTAGATGCGGGGCGCTTCAGTGGTGGTTGGCATGGGAACCTCCTTCGCTTGGGTTGCTCGATAAGCCACCCTGCTCGAAGGCCGTTCCAGGGTCTTGAAGAAATGTTACCTGACAGAGAGCGCGGTCGGCGTTTCGCCGGCGAGGTCGCGAAACTCGCGCACCAGATGCGCCTGGTCGGCATAGCCGCAATCGGCGGCGATGCCGGCCCAGTCGACGGTCGGTTGTCTCGACAGGCCGAGCGCCCGGTTGAAGCGGACGATGCGCGACAGCGTCTTGGGGCCGATGCCGATGGCGTTGGAAAAACTGCCGGCGAGATGCTTGCGGCTCCAGCCCAGCCTTTCGGCGATCGATCCAATGCGGGTCCGGCCGCCGGATGCGATGATGCGGTCATAGGCCCAGGCGATTTCAAGCGGCGTCTCGGCGGCATTCTCGAGACGGGCGGTGACGAAGGCTTCGGCCATGTCGAAACGCGTCGTCCAGTCCGGCGCGTTGCCAAGCTTTTCACGCAGCGCCAAGCCTTGCGCGCCAAGCACGTCGTCGAGGACGACCATGCTGTCGGCCAGTTCGCTCATCGGCAGGCGGAAGAAACGGCGTGCGCCAAGCGGCGTGAAGTTGACCTGGACGCAGCAGGCGCCGCCGAAGGATTCGATCACCACCGGTCCGGCAAAGAGGCCGGCGGCGAAACTGGCGAAGCGGTCATTGTCGCCGGGCGCCTTGCCGAGGCCGATAGCGAAGGGTTCAGCGAAGTTGATGACCAGCGGCACGGTGAGGGACGCGTATTCGACGTTGCGCATATGGCCGGGCGTCATTTCGCGATAGCCGCAAATGTCCGACACAATGCCCTGAAGTCGAGGATCGGGCAGGCGCCGGCGCATCTCGAACCGCCCGGCGACGGACCGGTCCTGCTCTTGCTGGGGTTGCATCTCGACTGGCATCGGCCATCCTTGCGCCACGTCAAATCTAGCAGACCCGGGGCCGGAATCAAAAGCGCCCCGCGTTTTGCCCGGCGCTCCTCGTCCCCCCTTCAAGGGAAATGGTCAGGCGCCGCGCATCAAGCAGCCGCCGGCAAGCACGATGAAAGCAATAAGAACAATCCACACCGATGCGAGTGGAATGAACGCAAGAACGCCAAGCGCGGCGAGTGCGCCGATGATGGCGATAACAACGGAAATGATAAAAACGATCTGCGTAGGTGCGCTAAGATTCATGTGTGGCTCCTCCTACATGATTCGAACAGCGGCATTCTATCAGGGCGCGTGATCACACACCAATCAGGGCGCGCAGCGGGTTCGCCGGGTCGGCCAGCAGCTTCACAGCAAGCGCCAGGCACACGATCACCAGCAGCGGCTTGATCAGTTTCGCGCCGATGCGCATGGCCAGGCTGGCGCCGACGCGGGCGCCGATGAACTGGGCAACGCCCATCATCAGGCCGATCTTCCAGTAGACGACGCCGAAGGCCGCGAAGACGATGAAGCCGCCGATGTTGGAGGCGAAGTTGAGCAGCTTGGTATGCGCCGTCGCCTTGAGCACGCCATAGCCGGCAAGCGCCACGAAGGCCAGCATGTAGAAGGAGCCTGCGCCCGGTCCAAACAGGCCATCGTAGAAGCCGATCGCGGGTACCAGGATCAGTCCGAATAGGAAGGGCGACAGCCGCTCGGCGCGATCGATGTCGTTCATGTTGGGCTTGAACGCGAAGTAGAGCGCGATGGCGATCAGCACGATGGGCAGGGCAGCCCGCAGAATGTCACCCGGCACGATCGTCGCCAGCAAGGCGCCGATGGCGCTTCCGACAAGGGCCAGAAGCGCCGACGGCAATTGCCGGCGGAGGTCCACATGACCCTTCGATGCGTAGTGGATGGTCGCCGAGCCCGAGCCGAACATGCCTTGCAGTTTGTTGGTGGCGAGCGCCTGGACCGGCGTGAAGCCGGCAAGCAGCAGCGCCGGCACGGTGATCAGCCCGCCGCCGCCGGCGATCGAATCGACAAAGCCCGCGGCAAAGGCGGCGAAGGCGAGCATGGCGACGGTCTGGATGCTAAGGTCGATCATCTGATGTATGGCGGTGTCCGGCCGGCTGAAATATCGGGCGTTCGACCACGGCCGCCCTGTTTGCGCAAGGTCGATTCCGCGCTACCTCTATCCAAGCGCATCGCGCTTGGATTTATATTTGTGTGGTTAACCCGGAAAGAGGCTCCTGATGGCATTCGCATTGCTGGACCAGATACGTCAGATATTCGACGGCGACCCGGGTGTGCGCAAGGTGGCGGACGATCCGGTCCTGTCGGCGGAACTGCTGATGTTGTTTCGCATGATCCTGGCCGACGGGTCTGTCAGCGAGAGCGAGATGGTTGTCTTCCGGCGCATCTGCAAGGACGCCTTCGGCATTGCGGAAAGCAGTATCGACAGCGTCATCGAATATCTCAACGAGTTCGGCTACGAGACCAACGGCTCGCAGGCGATTGCACTGTTCCGCGACCTCGATGTCGAGCGGCGCCGGCAATTGGCCAAACATATGGCGGAGATCGCCAAGGCGGATTCGCAACTTGCCGAGAGCGAGATGCGCCTTCTGCGCCGCACGCTCGACCTGCTCGACATCAGCCCGGTCGATGTGGTGAAGCCGCAGGAGTGATTGGACGCCTTCTCTCCTGATCAGCCTTGCTCTCGCAGCCGCGTCGCGATCGCCCGGTGCAAATCAGGGGCGGCGGTGACAAGCGCCTTGGCCGCCTCGGATTGCGGGTGGTCGAGCACCGCGTTCGTCTTGCCGCGCTCGACGATCTTGCCGTCATGCATGACCAGCACCTCGTCCGTAATGGCGCGGGCGACGGTCAGGTCATGGGTGATGAAGAGATAGGCGATGCCGAGCTTCTGGTTGAGCTCGGCGAACAAATCAAGGATCTGGGCGCGGATCGAGACGTCGAGCGCCGAGACCGGCTCGTCGGCGACGACCAGCTTGGGGCGGGTGATGATGGCGCGGGCGATCGACAGGCGCTGGCGCTGGCCGCCGGAAAATTCATGCGGGTATTTGTCCATGTCGCTGATGCCGAGGCCGACTTCGTGCAGCGCATGCGCCACCATTTCGCGGCGCTCGGTGCGCGTCGGCTTCTTCTCCAGCACATGCAGGGGTTCGGCGACCAGTTTTTCGACCTTCTGACGCGGGTCGAAGGATCCGTAGGGATCCTGGAAAACGACCTGCATGTCACGGCGAGCCGGCTTCAGCTCGGCTTCGCTCTTGCCGGTGACGGTCTCGCCGCGAAACCGGATCGTACCCGAGCTTGGCCGATCCAGCGCCAGGATCATGCGGGCGAGGGTTGACTTGCCGCAGCCGGATCTGCCGACCAGCGCCACTGACTGACCCGGCGCCATCGACAGCGAGACATCGTCGACGGCGCGGATGCCAGGCGCGCGTTTGAACAATGAGGTGCGCCGTCCGGGATAGTCGCGTGTCACGCTTTCGACCTGAAGCAAAGGTCGGCTCGTCTCGATGTCATGCAGCCTGGCGCGCGCCGGCACATGCATCGAGGCCTGCGCCAGCTGGCGCGTGTAGGGATGGAGCTGTTCGGACAGCGTGCGCGCAGTGTCGCCGGCTTCCATAACCTCGCCGCGGCGCAGGATAGTGATGCGGTCCGCCATCTCGGTCACCACGGCGAGGTCGTGCGAGATCAGGAGCAGGCCCATGCGGCTCTCGGCGACGAGGTCGCGCAAGAGGTCGAGGATCTGCGCCTGCAGCACCACGTCGAGCGCCGTCGTCGGCTCGTCGGCGACCAGCAGCTTCGGCTTCAGCGCGCAGGCGATGGCGATGACGACGCGCTGGCGCTGGCCGCCGGACAGTTCATGAGGATAGCGCGACATAGGGAATTTCGCCGAGGGCAAGCCGACGCGGTCGAGCATTTTTCGCGCCCGGTCTTCGGCCTCGGCGCGGCTGGCCTTGGTGTGCCAGCGTATGCCTTCGGCAACCTGTTCGCCGATGGTCTTGACCGGATTGAGCGCCGTCATCGGCTCCTGGAAGACCATGCCGATGTCGTCGCCGCGCAGCGCGCACATTTGATCCTCGCTCGCCGTGAGGATGTCGATGCCGTCGAATGTGACGCGTCCGGTGGCCCGCGCGGCATGGGGCAGAAGCTGCATCACCGTCAGCGCAGTCATCGACTTGCCCGAACCGGATTCGCCGACCAGGCCCATCACCTCGCCGGGCGCGACGGAAAGCTCCATACTTTTAAGGATCTGCGTGTCACCGATGGTCAGCGACAGGTTCTCGATGTCGAGCAGGCTCATCGCTGCCGCCGCGATTTCGGATCGAGGATGTCGGCGATGCCGTCGCCCAGGAGGTTCAGCCCCAGCACGGCGACAACGATGGCCATGCCCGGAAAGATCGCCATCCATGGCGCCACCACCATGCGGGTCTGCGCGTCGAACAGCATGCGGCCCCAGCTCGGCATTGGCGGTTGCGTGCCCAGGCCCAGATAGGAAAGCCCGGCCTCGGCCAGGATGCCCAGCGCGAACTGGATGGTGCCTTGCACCAGGAGCAGCGTGGCGATGTTGGGCAGCACATGTTCGATTGTGATTTGCGCGCTGCTCTTGCCGGCGGCGCGTGCGGCGAGAATGAACTCGCGCGGCCAGATCGCCAGCGCGCCGGCCCGGGCGACACGGGCAAAGACCGGGATGTTGAAGATGCCGATGGCGATGATGGCGTTGATCGCGCCCGGCCCGAAGATGGCGGTGATCATGATCGCCGACAGCAAAGCCGGGAAGGCGAAGACGAGGTCGTTCAGCCGCATCAGTGCCTCGTCGACGAGGCCGCCGCGTGCCGCCGCAAAGGCGCCGAGCGGCACGCCGACCCCCATGCCGATGCCGACCGCGACCAGCGCCACGGCAATCGAATTGCGGGCGCCGACCATGACCATCGACAGAATGTCGCGGCCGAAATGGTCGGTGCCGAACCAGTGCGCCAGCGAGGGTGCCTGCGTCTTGTCCGATATCACCAGTTTGGTGACGTCGTAGGGCGTCCAGGCATATGAGACTACAGCCATTGCCAGGATCATGAGGGTAATGACGAAACCGGCCACGAAGGCGGTATTCCTGAATGCCTTGCCCAGGATGCTGCCGAACGTCTCCTCTGGGATGTCGATGTGCAGTGTCATTGCCGGCTTCTCAGGCGCGGATCGACCACCGCATAGGAAAGGTCGACGAGGAGGTTGACGGCGATGACGGCCGCGACCAGCAGCATGACGACGCTTTCGACCACGATCAGATCGCGCTGCGTGATGGCCTGGAACACCAGCCGGCCGAGGCCGGGCAGATAAAACACATTCTCGATGATGATGGTGCCGGCAAGCAGGAAGGCGAATTGCAGGCCCAGAATGGTCAACACCGGGATCATGGCGTTGCGCAGTGCATGCCGCCACAAGACTGCGCGATAGGGCAGGCCCTTGGCGCGGGCGGTGCGGATATAGTCCTCGTTGAGGACCTCGATCAGCGCCGAGCGGGTAACGCGCGCCAGGATCGCGGCTTGCGGCAAGGCAAGTGCGACCGCCGGCAGCAGCAGCGATTTCAAGGCTGGCCAGATGCCGGCACTCCAGCCGGGAAAGCCACCGGCCGGGACCAGCCGCAGCCAGACGGCGAAGACATAGATCAGCATCAGTGCGAACCAGAAATTGGGCACGGCGACGCCAAGCTGTGCGGCGCCCATCGAAATCGTGTCACCGGCGCGTCCACGCCGGCTGGCGGAAAACAGGCCAACGGGAATCGCGATGATGGTGGAGAGCGCAAGCGCAATCAGCGCCAGCGGCAGCGAGACGGCAAGCCGCTCGCGCACCAGGTCGATGACCGGCACCGAATAGGTGTAGGAGCGGCCGAAATCGAGGCTGAGCAGGCCGCCGGCCCATTGCAGGTAGCGCAAGGCCAGCGGGGCGTTGAGGCCCATCTGGTTGCGCAGCAGCTCGACCTGATCGGCACTGGCGTTCAGGCCCAGCATTAGCCGCGCCGGATCGCCGGGCAGGATCTCCAGGACGGCGAACACCACCATGGAAGCCAGCACCAGCGTGGCGAGCGCGACGGCGAAGCGTTTTAGGAGGTAGGCGGTCATGGAAGGTGGGGGATCACTCGCTCCACTTCACCTTGGTCAAATCATTGGCCTGGATCGGGGCGTTTTCCCACAGGCCTTGCAGCTTGGCGTCCCAGACGCCGACCTTGGGCAGTTCGTAGAGGAAGCCGACCACGGCATCGTCCGCCAGGATCTTCTGTGCCTGCCCCAGCAATTCCTTGCGCTTGGCTTCGTCGGAGGTGACGCCGAGATCGGCAATCACCTTGTCGAAGGCCGGGTTGTCGTAGTTGAAGTAATAGTCCTTGCGCGAATAGATATCGATGTCGTTGGGCTCGGTGTGGGAGACGATGGTCAGGTCGTAATCCTTCTTGGTGAACACCTGATCCAGCCACTGCGCCCATTCGACCGGGATGATCTCCAGATCGATGCCGACGTCGCGAAGTTGTGAGGCTATGATTTCGCCACCGAGGCGGGCATAGGCGGGCGGCGGCAGTTTCAGCGTCGCCTTGAAGCCGTTTTCGAGGCCTGCCTCTTTCAGCAATTCCTTGGCCTTGGCGACATCATGCTGGTAGCGGCCGGTGAGGTCGACATAATCCTTGCTGGCCGGCGACATGTGCGAGCCGATCGGCTGGCCGAGGCCGGCCGAGGCGCCGTCGATGATCGCCTTGCGATCGAGCGCGTAGGAGATCGCCTGCCTCACCTGCAACTTGTCGAAAGGAGGCTTCTTGTTGTTGATCGACAGGATGGTCTCACCCTCGGTCGAGCCGATCACCACCTTGAAGCGCGGATCGTCCTTGACCTGCGCGAGGCTGTCGGCATCGAAGAACGGGAAAGCCTGGATGTCGCCGGAAAGCAGGGCCGGCACATAGGCCGCGGCATCGGGCACGATGCGGAATTCGGCCTTGTCGAGGGACGCCGGCGTGCCCCAGTAATTGTCCGATTTGACCAGCGTGATCGACGATCCCTTGGCCCAGCTCTGGAACTTGAACGGGCCGGTGCCGATCGGTTTCTCCTTGTTGGTCTCTGCCGATTCCGGCGCCACGATCACCGCGTCACCCCAGCCCATATTGTAGAGGAAGGATCCCTGCGGGTTCTTCAGCGTCACTTTGACGGTCGCCGGATCGACGACGTCTATCGTATCGATGGCCGCGAATAGGCCCTTTTGCGCGTTGACCGAATTTTCGGCGCGGGCTCGATCGAGCGAGAATTTCACGTCGCCGGCATCGAAGTCGGTGCCGTCATGGAATTTCACGCCGGTGTGCAGCTTGAAGGTGTAGACCTTTCCATCATCGGAAATGGTCCAGCTTTCGGCCAGATCCGGCAGCACCTCGCCATTGGGCCCGATGCGTGTCAGGCCCTCGAACACATTGGCATATAGAACCTCGTCGATTGCCGCGGCGGCACCTGCGGTCGGATCGAGATGCGGGGGTTCGAGCGGAATGCCGATGACCAGGTCGGTCCGCGCGGCAAACGCGGAAGCGCCGGCGGCCAGCGACAGCACCGCGGCCGCCAGGATGGTTTTCCACAGTTTCATCGTGCGACTCCCCATGCGTTTCAGACACGTGCTCGAACCCGGGCGATAGAAGCGTGATTTCGCCGCGGAGTAAATTGCGTTTCGTTCTGCCCGTTGGCGTGGCCGGGAATGTTTTGTCCTGGCCACCGCATCGGCAGGTCGAAGCTTGTCGCGGTGCGCCTTACCCCGCGGCTGTGCCGCGCAGCAGCACGTTGAGCCCTATCGCCATCACCTTGGCCGATTCTACCATGTCCGATATCCCGACCCATTCGTCCGGCCGGTGGGCGAGGTCGAGAATGCCCGGCCCATAGGCGATGCAATCATAGATATGGCCGATGCGCGCAATGTGCTTCTGGTCGTAGGTGCCGGGCGAGATGACGTAGTCGGGTTCGCGGTCGAAGATCGCCATGATGCCTTGCGCAACCGCTTTGACCACCGGGGCGTCGCGCTCGGTCATCAGCGGCAGCACTTCCATCAGGTCGCGGATTTCGTAGTCGAATTTTGTCCGCTCGCGCTTTAGCCGGTCGAGAATACCGGTCACTTCGCCTTTGACGGTGTCGAGATCTTCCTCCAGCAGGAAACGACGGTCGATGGTCAGCCGGCAGGAGTCGGGCACGTTGGGCGACGGCAGGCCGGGCCGGAAGTCCTCGGTCTGGCCGCCATGGATCGAATTGATGTTCATGGTCGAGCGTTTTGCCCCTTCGGGCACGACCGGCATGCGCGTCATCTTACGGTCAAGCGCAGGGAACAGCTCGTCCTCGAAAGCCCTCAGCACGGCGCCCATGTGGCGCACCGCATTGTCGCCGAGAAACGGCATCGAGCCGTGCGCGATCTCGCCCTTGGTCTCGATCTCCGCCCACCAGACGCCGCGATGCCCGAGGCAGATGCGGTCCTTGTTGAGCGGCTCGGGAATGATGACGTGGTCGACCCTGGGTTTTGAGAAATAGCCGAGTCTGGCCAGATGGGCGACGCCGCCGAAGCCGCCGGACTCCTCGTCGACGGTGCCGGATATTTCGATGACGCCGGGAAAGTCGGGGAAGACTTCCAGGAAGGCTTCGGCTGCGATGATCGAGGCGGCCAGTCCGCCCTTCATGTCGCAGGCGCCGCGACCATAGACCTTGCCGTCTTTGACGACGCCGGCAAAAGGATCGACGGTCCAGCCGTCGCCGGCTTCGACCACGTCGATATGCGAGTTGAAGTGGACGCAGGCGCCTGACGATCTTCCGTCGAAACGGGCAACGACATTGACGCGCGGGTAGCGGTCGGTGTCGCCGGGCGTGCCTTCGGCGCGGATGAATTCGGTCTCGAAACCACTCTTCTTCAGCCGCGCGCCGAGATATTCGGCGCATGGCCGATAGGCCTCGCCGGGTGGATTGATGGTCGGAAAACGGATCAGCTCAGTGGTCAGCGCGACGACATCGTCGCGCCTGTCATCGATTGCCCGGAGGAGTCGCTCGTTCATGCCCAGAGTTGAGCAGCGATCTCGGCGGTTTTGCAAGCCCGTTGGTGATCGAGCCTGTGCGGCGTGTCGTTGCGGCAACTATTGCGGGAAATCGTTCAAATTCGCTGCTTTGGATTGGCGAATTGGTCAAGGTGTGTGTGTTAGCCCGTTCATCTGCCATTAAAAAGATGAGAGACAATTTGAGGGCAGGCAGGTTAGGGGCAATCAAAGGGGTTTGATCGCATGAAAAAGACAGTTCTCATGGCAGCCGTGTTTGTTGCGATGCTGTTCGGTGCTTCGGGGCAGGGCTGGGCAGCCAGCCTCGTTGCAAATATTGACGTGTCTTCGCAGACGATGACCGTCAGATATGGCGCGTCGGTTTACCGGTGGAGCGTCTCCACCGCGCGCAAAGGTTACATTACGCCGCGCGGCAGCTATCGGCCGCAACGGACGGCGCGGATGTGGTATTCGCGCAAATACGACATGTCGCCAATGCCTCATTCGGTGTTCTTCCGCGGCGGCTATGCCATTCACGGCACCGGCGCGGTGAGGCAGCTCGGGCGCCCGGCATCGCATGGCTGTGTGCGCTTGCACCCGACCAATGCCGCCGCCTTCTATGCGATGGTTCGGCAAGCCGGTTTCGGCAATACGCGCATTGTCGTCACCAACTGAAGAGATTCAGGTTCGCTGTTGTCGGCTGGCGCAGGGCTAACACCCTCGCCAGCAGTTCTGTTTAAGCGTTCGGGACCGCTTTTGCCTGCGAGGGCCGCTTTCGACGCCCGCCGCTGATCTCCCACCTTTTGTGGAACCACATCCACTGGCCGGGATCTTCTCGCACCCAGCGTTCGACGACATCGTTGAGACGCTGGGTGGTGGCGTGGACATCGACGCTGCCGTCAGCCGTGCGCGGCAATGTCAGCTTGTCCTCGATTTCGAGCCGGAAGCGGTTGCCTGGCAGCCTGATGCAGCGAGCCGGATAGACGTCGCAGTCATAGTGACGGGCAAGGGTGGCCAGCACCCGATTGCTCTGGCACGGACGGCCGAAGAATGTCGTCTCCAGTCCGTTGGAGAATTTCTGGTCGACAAGGATGCCGATGTTGCCGCCGTTCTCCAGGACCCCGGCCAAGGCGAATGAGGCACCGGCCATCGATGGCAGCAACGAGCCCATGGTCGAGCGGCGCGTCGAGAGGATGTAGTCGGCAAGATAAGGATTGTTGGGTGGGCGAAACAGCGCCGTGATGTTCATGCCGAAGGTCGCCGCCGCCACCGGCAGAAGTTCGAAATTGCCGAGATGGCCGGTAAAGACGATGTGCGGCTTCACTTCGCTGGCGATTTCGAGGAAGTGGTCCGCTCCTTTGACCTCGATGCGGCCGGGCTTGATCGCTGTAGGGTCATAGTCGAAGAGGGCGTCGAGAAAGATGTATTCCGCGGCAAGACGGGCCATGTTGCCCCACATGTCGGAGGCGATCGCCTGGATCTCGGCTTCGCCCTTTTCCGGATAGGCCTTGCGCAGATTGTCGACGGCGACCTGATGGCGTCCCACCCGGGGGCCGACCATGCGTGCGGCGCGGTCGGCGAAATTCAACGCACTGTCGGCCGGCAGCAGGCGCAGGACCGAGATGATCATCATTGCGGCGCGCGCCACCAGCCAGTAATTGAGCTGGCGCAGTTGCCTGCCGTAGCGAAATTTTAGATCCCGGCGGAACTTCTTGAACACAGAGGTCAAGGCTCTAGCCGACGCGCAGGATGATCTTGCCGAAAACGTCGCGGCCTTCCATGCGCTTCAGCGCGGCGTCGATACCGTCGAAGCCGACTTCGGTGTCGATGACGGGTGCGACCTGTCCCGCCGCCATTTTCTGCATGGCGTTGGCCATGTTTTCCATGCGGCAGCCAAACGAGCCAAGCAGTTTCAATTGCTGCTGGAACAGCTGCATGAGGTTGATCTGCGTCGACACGCCGGAAGTCGAACCGCAGGTCACCAGGCGGCCGCCACGCTTCAGGCACAGCATCGAGGCGGCAAAAGTGTCGGCGCCGACATGTTCGAAGACGACATCGACGCCCTTCTTCTTGGTCAGCTTGCGCACGACGCCCTCGAAACGGTCGTCGCGGTAGTTGATGACATGGTCGGCGCCGAGCGCCTTGGCTTTGTCGATCTTGTCGTTGGAGCCGACCGTGGTGATGATGGTGCAGCCCATCCGTTTGGCCAGCTGGATGGCTGCCGAGCCGATGCCGGATCCGCCGGCATGGATAAGGATCGTCTCGCCGGGCTGTAGCCTGGCGTTGTCGAACAGCATGTGCTCGACCGTGCCGAAGGTGACGGGCGCGACCGCCGCGCCGATGTCGGTCACGCCGGGCGGGGCAGGGACCAGCAGGCGAGCCGGCAGGTTGATCTTCTCTTGCGCGAAACCGTCGAGATGGAAACCGTGCACACCCGAAACATGTTCACAGAGGTTGTCGTGGCCTTCGCGGCAGGCTCGGCAGAGGCCGCAGGTGCGCGCGCCGTAGATCGATACCAATTGTCCGGGCAGCAGGCTGGAAACGCCGGAGCCTACCGCCTCGACCTCGCCCGAGGCTTCGGCGCCGACGACCAGCGGCAGCTTGCGCTTGGCGAAGGCCATGCCGCGCCAGCCCCAGACGTCGATATGGTTCAGCGCCACCGCCTTGATGCGCAGCGTGACTTCGCCAAGTGCCGGCGGTGGGGGAGGCGGCAGGTCCACCGTTTCAAGACGGCGGTCCTCGATAAGTTGCAATGCGCGCATTGGGCCTGTCGGTTTCGGTCTGGCTGAAAAAGGTCGCTTAGACCGGTTCCCGCGCCATGACAAGGCAAGTGTTCTGGCCGCCGAAGCCGAAGGAGTTCGACAGCACGGTGCGGACCTCGGCATTGCGCTTCTTGTTCGGCACCACGTCGAGCACGATCGCGGGGTCGGGATTGTCATAGTTGATGGTCGGTGGAATGACGCTTTCGCGCATCGTCATCAGTGAGAACGCCGCCTCGACGGCGCCCGCCGCCGACAGCGTGTGGCCGATCATCGATTTGTTCGACGAGACCGGCATCGAGCCGATCCGCTCGCCGAACACCGTCGACAGCGACAGATGCTCCATCTTGTCGTTTTCCGGCGTCGAGGTGCCGTGGGCGTTAACGTAGTCGATCTCGTCCTGGCTCAAGCCGGCATCGGCTAGCACAGCACGAACCGCCGCGATCGCCGGCGAAGCGTCCGGCTTCGAGCGGGTGCGGTGGAAATCGTCCGCCTTTTCGCCGCAGCCGCGCAGGATGCCAAGAATCGTGGCGCCGCGCGCGAGTGCGGTTTCCAGTGATTCCAGCACCAGCGCGCCCGAACCCTCGGCGAGGACAAAGCCGTCGCGGTCCTTGGAGAAAGGTTTTGACGCCTTTTCGGGAATGTCGTTGTGGGTCGACAGCGCTGACAGCAGCGAAAAGCGGATCAGCGCCTCGGCGGTCGCCGAACCGTCGGCGCCGATCGACAGCGCGCGGTCGCATTCGCCGCGGCGGATCGCCTCGACGCCGAGCTGGATGGCGGTGGCGCCGGAAGCGCAGGCGGTCGACAGCGTGATCGGCAGCCCGCGGGTGCCGAAACGGTCGGCAAGCCGGCCGGCGATCGAGCCGAACTGCGTGGTCTCGAAAAAGTCGAGTTCTTTCAATCCGCGCGCCACCCGCAGCAGCCGTTCGCCGCCGGAGTCCAAATCATTGGAATTGTAGAGCGCGAAGCGGTCGTGCCAGTCGAGTTCGACCGGCGGTGAAGCGAGGAAGAGAGGACCACCAAAATCACCGGAATCGAGGCCGGACTCGGCCACGGCCTCACGCGCGGCGGTTTCCGCCAGTTCATAGGTGAGATGGCTGGAGCCCTTCGAGCTCGACGGCAGGAAGTCGACCATGCCGGAGATGCGGGTGTTGAGATGATCGACCGGAAAACGGGTAATCGGGTGGATGCCCGACTTGCCCGAGGTCAGCGCCGCCCAATTATCGGCCTTGCCGACGCCAAGCGAGGTCACCACGCCGATGCCGGTGACGGCAACGATCGGCCTGCCCATATGATCGTTCAGATTGGCCATGCGGTAGCCCTCGATCGTTTATCGTTGCGGCATGGATCGTGGACCACCGCCTCAGGCGGCGTTGACGAGCGCCATGCCCTCGAATTGGTGATAGCCGATCGCCGTTGCAAGGACGGTTGCGGGAACCCCTTCGAACGGCTTCTCGGCTGCGGCATCAAAAACAGGGTAGGCGGCCTTGCGATCGACGGCCAGCGCCGCCAGTGCCACAGCGAAGGGAAACTGTGCTTCCTTCATGTGTCCGGTCAGCGTCGAGAAACCGCGCGCGGCAATCGCCGGATTGGCATCGAGCGCGGCTTTCTCGGCGATGGTTGCCCTATGGGCGCCCGACGCGCCCGACATGGCCAGCAATTTGCCGTTCGGCATTGCAGCCTGCTTGAGCAGGGCGGCGATCTGGGCGTCGAGTTCTCCCCGTGGGCGCCTGGCGCGGCCGGAGACGACCGGCCCAAGCTCGGCATAGATCTTGCGGCCGCGGCTCATCGCGTGTTCGCGCTGCTCCAGCACCAGGAAGGCACCGCCGGATCCAGTCACGACGCCGCCGCCCTCAGCGCCCTGTCTTTGCCAGACCGGCCTCCACGGGCCGCGATGCAGATAGCCGGCGAGTTCATAGCCGAGCAGCATGTCGGAATGTTCGGTCTGGAAGGCGCCGCCGACCAGGATGTGCGTCGACTGGCCGGAGCGGATGCGCGCGGCTGCTGTCTCGACGGCGGCGACGCCGGCACCTTCCTCGCCCATGAAGGTTCTGGATGAACCGGTCACCTTGTGGACGATGGAGATGTTGCCGGCGAGCAGATTGGAAAGCTGCGCCAGGAACAGTGTCGGCCGCAATTCGGTGGTCAATTTCTCGTTGATCAGCACATCGCGGTCGTTGCGGCTTTGCGAAGCGGCGAGAATGGCGGCATCGACCGCCTCGTCGCGTTCGCCGCCGCCCGCGGCCACGACCATGTCCATGGTCGTGCAGAGTTCGTCATTGCCCTTGATGCCGGCGTCGTCCAGCGCCAGGCCTGCGGCATAGGTGCCGAGCCTCTGCCAGGTTTCCATCTGGCGCTGATCGCCACGTTTGGCGATCTGCAGGTTCCAGTCGATCTCCGGCAATGGATGAACGGTATAGGGTGCAAAGCGCGCCGCTTCGAGCACCGGTTCCAGGCCCGGCTGCGCGAGCTTCTGCCAATGGGCGTCCGGACCTTCCCCCAGCGAGGAGACAAGGCCGATACCAGTGATGACGACGTCGCGGGGGCTGCTCATGGGCGGCTTTGTGGGTCAGGCGGCAGAGCGCGTCAAGATCGCGCGCTCAACCGATGTCAGGCGGTTTTGGCGGCAACCAGCGCGTCGATCTTGGCGCACAGGTTCTTCATGACGAAGTAATCGTCGGTCGAAGCCTTGCCGTCATTGACCTCCTGGGTCCACTTTTCCAGCGGCACCTTGATGCCGAATTCCTTGTCGATGGCGAAGACGATGTCGAGGAAATCGAGGCTGTCGATGCCGAGGTCGTCGATCGTATGGCTCTCGGGCGTGATGGTGTCGATATCGATCTCGCTGGTGTCGGCAATGATCTTGGCGACTTTGTCGAACGTGGTGGACAAGGGCTTTTCCTTCGGTTGCGGGCGGAATCTGTCCGCATCTTGTTTGGGCGCTGTCTAATCGGTTTTTCCCGGCAGGAAAAGGCCTGATGCGCCGGGCGCAGATGGGTAGGGCATCCAGGAAACGCAAGAAGGGGCCCCCGGTTTACCCGCGGGCCGTGGGTTTGAGGGCCGGGCGGCGTTGTTTGGGTGGAGGGCGGTTTTTGAAAAACCGCCCCCCCGTGGGGGGCCGGCCTCAGCAGTGGCGGGGCGGGGCCCCGTAGGTGA